>CAZXHT010000043.1:0-15954 GCA_964640665.1 uncultured Myxococcales bacterium | reverse complement strand
CGCTCGGCAAGATATTTCCAGTCGCTGATCCCGGGCACCGGCCGGGCCGCGATGAAATCGCGGATGCGATCCATCTCCTCGACCACGGGCTGGGTGGTGTAGACGGTCATGGCCGCGATATCGGCGCGTCGCAGGCCGAGTTGCTCTAGTTCTGTATAGGTCGTGTTCATGATATCCCACCAGCCGCGCAGGTTGGCGTCCTCGGGCGGCGTTTTGTATTTTGTTCGTTCGAAGTCGCTCGAGGCGCCCAGCGGCCGCCCGCTGCCGCCCCGAACTCCGCGGGTGACAACAGCCGCGTAGCGCGTGCCTGAACGCAGGGGAAACCCCTCGACCGGCCTCAACACCAGGGTATCTTCCGGTGTGAACTGGCGTTCGTCTTCGAAGTAGCGCAGAGCCAGCGGGATGCGCCGGCCTCGATCGGGAGAGTCGGAAAGATCCACCAGAAACACGGGCGATCCGGCCGCGATCGTCGCGGCCGGGTCGACGGGCAGCGAATCGACGTCGAGCGGGCCGTTGAATGTGAAATATACTGCCGCGTTCTCGCCGAAACCGCGGGTGGTGCGCTGGGCTATCTCCAGCCATTCTGAAAGCAGTGAACTCTGGCCCGGGTTGGGAAAACCCTCCAGGTCGATGGTGCCCTCGCCGGTCAGGCGCACGTCCGCAGGCCAAGGCCGTTCGAAGAAATCGGCCCTTGACGGATCGGTCTTGAACACCAGCGCCACGCCCTGAACAGAACAGTCCACATCGGCCGGGCAACTCCCGGCATAAACGTCGGACTGTCCGCCCGAGCCGCCACAAGCGGTCATTGACAACAACGACAACAACGACAACAACCCGCCGGCGCTCAACAACAACAGGAAATTTTTTCTTTTCATTTCGTCTCCACTGTATTTTCCAGGCGCCTGGCCGGAACATCGGCCAGCATCACCTCGAGATCCGGCTCGTCCAGTCCCAGGTGCCAGTTGACCAGGTGGTCGATCACCGCATCCAGCCAGGCAACCCGGCGCTGGTCGTCCTCTTCGGCCCTGAGCAACGCCACCCTCCCGATCAGCATGCCGGCCGCGCGATCGCCACGCATGGGAACCGCCCAGCCGGCGGTTATCTGGCGTACCGTTCCCAGGACGCTCCCATGGCTCGCCTGAACGAGATCGGTCGAGCGATCCAGAAAGGCCTGCAGGCGATCCGCCGGAAAATCAGGCACCAGCGCCGGCAGCGGCAGGAAACGCACCTCGTAGAGATTGACGTTGTTGTTGGAGCTGGTCAGCCTGAAGCGCCACTCGCAGGGAGTCGAATTGAGCAGTCCCAACAGGTAGCCGTTGGCCGACTCCAGATCCCAACCGTCGCGTGCTCGCGGTACCCAGTAGTTCAGCGAATTGCCCAGAAAAACCCCGGCCGGGACCAGCGCCGCCACGAAGCGGCGCCTGGCCTCCATGTTGACTATCCCGGTCTGCACCACGCGCTCCGATTCGAGATCCTGCTTCCAGCGCCCCGCCGCCCGGGCGGCGGAGAATCCCTCGATGTCCAGCCAGCGCTCGGTCGGATCGTCGGCACCGAGATTGGCCCGGTAGGGGTCAAGATGGGCGCCGCGAACCAACAGGCCCTTGCCCGGACGGCTAAGCATGAAACGCCGGTAAAAAGTCTGGTCCACCTCGCCCACCCTGCCCTCCGCGAACTCGCCGAGCGTGGACGGGTTAACCCGCCTGAGCCGGGCCGCCAGATCGAGCGCCGATGGTGCCAGAATCGGGACGGGAAGCTGCTCGCCGTCCAGCGCCTCGAGATCATCGAACGAGATGCGGCACTCGGCCGCCCGGCCTCCGCCTTCGAGCACCACGATCTCGTTGTTGGCCTGCGCTTCCTTCACTCCTCCGAGCAGCACCACCGACTGACCCACGCCCTCGAAGGTGCGAGCGCTCTCCGGATAGCTTTCCAGCCTGCGGATCCAGCCGGCGCGCAGCATCTGCGCCCTGAGCGGCGCCGCCGTCTTGTCGGTCATGAAACCGAAGGGCAGTACAATTGCCAACCTGCCGCCCGGCCGCAGCAACTCGAGCGAGCGTTCGAGAAACAGTCGATAGGTATTCAATGTTCCGTACAAAGCCAGTTCGTAGCCGCTGCGCCTGATGCGCTCTACGTAGCCTGCCAGACCCTGGCGGCGCGCGAAACCCTTGAGAACCTCGAAGGGCGGGTTGGCAATGACGGCATCGAAGCCGAGCCCCCCGCCCACGGCTTGTGGAAACGCGCGCTCCCAATCCAGCGCGTCGTGTGACCGCCGTCCTCCGCGCAACGGCCCGCCGATGGCGTCACCGACCACGATTGACTCGGAAAGCCCGGGCATGGGGCCCCGTTCAGGGTCGGCCAGCAGCCACAGCTCGGTGCGCGCAATCTGCACAGCGATTGGATCGATGTCTATACCCCGTATCCCACCGGTAATGATCTCGCGGATTCTCGCGCTACTCTCCGGCGAGCGGGGATCCAGCCCGGAGGAAAGCAGTCGCACGACGGCCGACAGCAGCCGCCCGCTGCCGCAGGCCGGATCGAGAATCTTCAGGCCCCGGCCGGAGGGCCGCTGCACGCCGACAGCCATCTCCGCCAGGCGGCCGGCCATCCAGTCGGGAGTGAAGAAGAGCCCGCTGCGCCGGCGCCGAGCACGGCCCCGGGAAAGCCCGAGCCTGCGCCGCTTCCCCTTGCCCGACTGTACCAGCTCAACTTCGCAAAGCTGCTGGTAGAGCATGCCGAGGTCGCCGCTCTCGGCCGGGAGATCGGCAAGCTCGACGTACCGCAATGACGCCGACTTCGCCGTCAGGGGACAATCCGCCTGGAGACAAAAATCCCACAATTCGTCCAGCCCGCCGCCCGCGACTTCGCGGCCCGAAAGTTCTTCAAGCAACCTCCGGCGCAAGAGGGCCAAGACCGCATCCGGCCCGAGCTTATTTGGCGACACGGTCTTTCCAAGCTCAGTCTCGATCCTGCGGGCCGTCTCGAGCAACGCCTTCTGCTGCAGCGTCCACCTGCTTCCAAGCCCATCCAATTTCGTCATCATCTCCCCTTCCCGCCCGGCACACACTCAATCCGGTCGATCGCCTGCTTGCCCCTGTATGACGCGAATCTCGAAGAGCCCTCCGCCGCGTTGTTTGATGCGGGCAGCGCCGACAGTCAGCCGGCGCCCCGTCCCGCAACTTTCGCCGCAGCGCCGCCCAAACCACTGGGCAAGCGTCGCATGTTGATCGACTTGCCCCAGGTCGACGTTGATCACCTTGCACAGGTCATCGACCTCCACCTTTCCATGCACCATGTAGCGACCGGGGTTGTGTTCGCGTATCAATTGTCCTTCGTCATCATCGTATTCATCCTGGATCTCGCCGACGATCTCCTCGAGCACGTCCTCCATGGTCACGATGCCAATGATTTCGCCCCGCCCATCCTCGACGGCCGCCATGTGCGAGTGCCGGATCTGCATGTCGCGCAGCAACTCGTCGGCCTCAAGATCGGCCCGGCAGCGCATCAGCGGGCGTACATACTTGCGCCAGTTTTCCCGGGCCCCATCCAGGTGCGCCAGAAGATCCTTGACCAGCAGCAGGCCGATCATCTCGCGCAGCTCGCCGCGGTAAATCGGATAACGCGTGTTCTCGGTCTCGACGAACTCGCGCATCACCTGCTCGAAATCGGCCGCTTCGCTGATTCCTTCGACATCTTCAATGGGAATCATGATGCGCCCCACCGGCTTGTCCTTGAGCGCCAGAATCTCGCGCGTCATGCGGGTTTCGGACGGCTCCAACTCGCCGTCGCGGGCACCCAGGCGGATGGCGGTCAGAAGTTCCTGCCTGGACATGCGCATTTCCTTGGTCTGCTTTCCACCCAGAACCGGCCACAGCAGAAGATCCGCAATGCCCGAGGTGAGGAAGGCCACCGGCTTGAACACCAGACCGAAGGCTTTGACCGCAGCGGACACCCGCACGGCGTACTTCTCGGGCTGGTAGGCCGCCAGCGTCTTGGGAGTGATCTCGGCGAAGATCAGAAGCAGCAGGGTCACCAGGATGGTCGCGTACACGGGACCCAAGAGAACCGTGGCCACGGCCGCCGCCATGACGTTGACCAGATTATTGCCGACCAGGATGGTGGCCAGCAGATCGCCCGGATCCCGAAGCAGCTTGAGCGCCCGCTTGGCCCCCCGGCTGCCCTTCTCGGCCAGCATGTTCAACTTGATCCTGCCGCTGCCGATCAAAGCCGTCTCCGAGCCGGAAAAAAAAGCCGACAGGACGACCAAGCCCGCCAGGACGATCACGGAAAAAACCCAGCTCTCTTGCATCGACTGCCTCCCGAAAGTTTGTAACAGTATGCCACAGCGCGGCTCCGCCGCAAAATCAATGACCTGCGCAGTGCTCAAAAATCTTCGTTGGCCTTGCAACACGTGCCGGCCTTGCCTATCATCCTGGGTGATGGACGATCCGCGCCGCTATCTCGGCCTGCATGCCGTCGGCATGCTCCGCGAGCTGATACGAAAATGGTGGCTTGTGGAAATCGGCTTCGCCGACTCCTCCGGTACCTTGCTCGACGAGGGCTGGGGCAACGTACCCGCCTCGGGCAACGATTTTTGCCGCGCTCTGTTGTCGTCGGCCCGCGGCCGGCGCCAGTGTCAGAAAAGCATTCGCGAGCTGAACGCCCGACTGCGCGGCGCTCGTGCCGAACCCGGTCCCGTCGGCCATGTGTGTCACCTGGGGTTGGGCATGGCCGCCAGCCCCCTTCATGTCGGTGAACGCTACCGGGGGTTCGTTTTCGCCTGCGGCTTCACCAGCCGCGAGTTGAGCCGCACTCGCATCTTGCGGCTGCGGGGCGCCGTGCAGGAGATTCTTTCGGTGAAGACCGGGCTACGGGGTGAACGGGTTCCAGTCCTCGGGCGCGAGGAAGTCGAGCGCATGAAGGATCTGCTGGCCCACGGAACCCGGGAGATGGCCCAGTTCGACAGCCAGTCGTCCCGCCCGGAGCCGGACGCGGGCGGGAGAAGAAGCGCTGCCTTCGAGGAAATCGTCGCGCATTCAGAGGCCATGGCCCGCACCACGGCCCTGCTCGAGAATATGGCCAGGGCCGGCACGCCGATCCTGTTATGGGGCCCGGACGGGACGGGCAAACGCGCGCTGGCCCGGGCAGTGCATCTGGCCGGTCCCAGGCGCAAGGCTCCCTTTTCTGTCTTCGAGGGAGGCCTGGATGCCGAGGCAAGCCTGTGCGGGCAGGTCAGGGCGGGCTCGTTGGGCAAGCTGGGCGCGCTTGAGCGGGCGCGCGCAGGAAGCATCTACCTGGCCCCGGGATCATGGCAGGCGCCCGAGATCCAGTTGAGGTTGGTGCGACTTATTCAGGAGGGCACCCTGCTGCCGGTCGGGGCCGAGATGTCTACCGAGATCGATGTCCGTATCCTGCTGGGACTGCGTTCCGACTTCGAGAGCTCCGCGGGCGGCTTACGGGACGACCTGGCCCGCCTGCTGGCCCCCCTGGCGGTGCGCGTTCCGACACTCTCGGAGCGTCGCGAGGACATCGCCGGCCTGTTGGAGATGTTCACCAGCCGGCTCGCCCCCCGCGACAGGCCGCGGCCGGAGCTTCAGCCCGAGGCCCTTTCGGTGCTCAAGCGTTATTCGTGGCCCGGCAACGCCAAAGAGCTCGAGGACGAGGTTCGCTCGCTTTTGGACGTTTCGATCTCGGCAGGCAAGCTCACCGGCGACAGCATCTCGCTGCGCATCCGCCAGGCAACCGGTCATGGTTCTCAGGCGCTGACCCGTGCAATCAAGGAGGCCCGCAATTTGAAGCACGCCACCGAGATCCTTGAGCGAGAAATGATCCGCGAGGGTCTCGTTCGCACCCGTTTCAACAAATCGCTATTGGCAAGGGAACTGGACATCAGCCGTTCCAACCTGCTGGCAAAGATCGAAAAGTATAATCTTGTGAAAGCAACAAAGGCGGAAGAATAAGAAAACCTGCGCTCACTTCTTTTTTCGACGCGTCTTGCCCTCGGCAAAGGGACGCGTGGCGTCCGCCTCGCGCTTCGACTTGGCACCGCGCGGAGTCTGGGTGATCTTGGTGGTCTTCTTGCGGGCCACCTCATCGCCAACGGCCAGCGGCAGGTAGCGCAGTTCGGTGTCGCCGATCTCCAGCATGTCTCCCGGCTCCAGCTTGCGCTCGAGAACCTTCTCGCCGTTGACCAGGCTTCCGTTGGTGCTCCCCATGTCCACCAACACCCAGCAAGACCCGTCCCAGTCGAGCCTGGCATGCACGCGAGAAACCCGTTCGTCGTCGGGCAGGTAGATGTCGCACTCGCTGGTGCGTCCGATCTCCTTGATGATCCCGGTCAGGGGGTATCGCTTGCGTCGTTTTTCATCATAGAGTTGAAACATTGCCACCCCGTGTTTTACACCTACGCGACCGATGGTATACGAAGCAACCATGAAGTTTCAACACAAGTATTTCAGGTGAATTTTCGGGCCGGGCGAGTTCCACACCTGCCCGGACTTATTGAAGAAGTTACGTTCAGGCCAGCATCTCGCGACAGGCCCGCATGACGTCTTCGATCCTGACGGCATCCAGACATATGTGATCGTCGCAGGCGTGTCTCTCGTCTTCGGTGCAGGGAGAACAATCCACCGCGCTTCGGACGATAGCCACCCGCGCGCCGCGCGGCTCAAAGACATCGGGATCGGTCGGGCCGAAGACGGCTACGGTCGGGACTCCCAGGGCGGCGGCCAGGTGGGTCGGGCCGGAGTCGTTGCCTACGAAGAGGGCGGCCCGGGTCAGGACCCCCTTCAACCCGAGCGGGGAGTCTCCGGCAAGCGCCGGGATCCGGTCTTTCAGACGATCTTTCACTCTTGCCACGGCATCGCGATCGGCCGGCCCTTCCATCAGCACCGGCCGCAGACCCAATTTCGACAACCCGTCCGCCAGCCGGGCGAACCTTTTAGGCGACCAGTTCTTGGCCTGCGATCCGCTTCCCGGTGCCAGGATGACCGGCCGCCCATCGGCGATACCGATCTCCCGAAGGCGCTCGCGTCCGGCCGTTCTTTCCTGCTCCGAGACCGGCAGTAAAACGGTTGCGCCCCGCTCGGCCAGGCCCACCTCGACAAGGCAGTTCAGCAAGTGATCCGCGGCGTGTGTTCTCTCTCCCCCTGTTGGAAACGGCAGAAATGCATGCACCTCGCGTGCCCCGCAGGCGGAGAGGTTTTCGGCCAGGGCATAGTCCCCGGGAGCGGCAAAGGCCACTATCAGGTCGTAGGATCCGAAGCGTTCCCGGACCCCGGGCGGCGGATCGCTGCCCATTTGAAACAGGTGATGCAGCCCCGATCCCTCCACTTCGAGCGCCTGATCTGCTCCCCCCTGTCCGGTAAGCAACTCGCAGCGATCACCATGACCCATGATATCAATTCGCGCCTGTGGGGCCGACTTGCGCACGGCACTCACGGCCGGCCACATCAGGATGGTGTCTCCCAGGCCGCAGGTTCTTATCAAGAGTATCTTTTTCACAGGCATGACACTGCCATCATCATCCCGGTCCAGGCAGGATGTCAAACGACTCAAAGATTCCTGTGATTCATCTGAAATTGCATACATGGGCCGGTTGATCTATCCTGGTCTGGATTGTTCGGGACGCAGGAACGGAGCGCTACTTGGTAACCGACGATTGGAAGAAACTCAACCGGGAATTGAAGATTCTTCTCGCCAAGCAGGCGGCCGGAGGGTTTCTGCACCCCAAGGACAAAGCCAGGCTCGCATGGCTGCAAGATCGCCTTGGAGATGCCGATGAGGTCAAGCGCATCAGCGTGGAAGAAACCGTCGACCGCGGCCCCAAGACGACCACGTCTGACGACCACTACGCCACGGAACTATCTGAAGAACTACTGCGCAAGGCCAAGCGCCAGAAACTCGATAGAGTCTACGAGAAGGAAAACGTCGGCCGGCAGAAGCAGGCCTTCGAGGCCCGCGACTACCGCAAAGGGCGCGGAACTTTCAAGCAGGAAGGTCTGAGCACTTTCGCCATTGAAGCCTCTGACGACATGAAGGCGGGGGAACTGGGCCTGGCCAAGGCCCCCGGGGAAGAAGACCAGGCGGCCCGGAAAATTGATCTTCATCGGGCCGTCTACGCCCAGGACGAATCAGAACGGCTGATCAAGAAAGCCAAGGGGAAAAAGAGCAATCCTTTCGCCCTGGATATCTCAGACGGTCTGGCGGGCGGTCTGGACAAGTATGCTTCCTACGAGGACAGCACCGTGCCCGACCAGGCGTCTAAGTCGTTCGCGGTGGACGATGGGGACACCGCTCTGCTCGATGTCGACAGCGACAGGCCGGTTGCCTACGAAGAGGTCGACGAAGAAGTAGAAGTGCTCCTGCGCAAGAGCTACGACCTGCCCAAGCAGGGCGAAGCTTCCCGCGGCGCCAAGACGACTTTCGAGGTCGCGGACAAGGACGACAAGGTCGATGTCGACCTCGTCCAGCAGGCGGTCGAGAACGCAGAAGCTGCCGGCCTGGTCGATGATGAGCACAACTGGGCCGTGGACGACGATGGCAACGAAGTCGCCTATGAACGCGATCAGGGCGAGGTGGATATCGATCTGGCGGCCGGGCAAACGATGCCACAGGCGGCGCCGCAGGGTAGAAGGGCCCGCTTCTCGGACGAGGCGCCCACCAGCCCGGGTGTCAGTGATGCCTATGACAACGAGACCAAGGACTACGATCTGTTTGCCGCAGCCATCCAGGCGGAAGAGCATGGCCGTCCGCCCGGACAGGCGCCTGAAAAGGTTCTCATCCCCGACCCGCCCGACATGTCCGACGATTCTCCCGACATCCTCATCCCCGAGCCGCCCGACCTGTCCGACGATTCATCCGGCGTCCTCATTCCCGATCCGCCCCAGCCGTCGCCCGCCGAGTTCGAGGTGCCGATCCCCGACCCGCCGCAAGCGATCGCAGAGTCTGAGCCCGATCCACCCGAACTTTTTGAACTCGCCTCCTCCGACGAAGTTCCCGACCTCTCGGACGACGAGGATCTGGAACTGGCGTTCGACGTGGATACAGCCGAGCCGGCCGACGGCCAGAACTCCAATATGGAGGCCGACCAGTTCTGGGGACTGTCCGACAGTGAACAAAGCGCTCCCAAAGAAGCGCCGCGGCCCAAGCCTCCGCCACCTCAGGAGAAGCCGGCCGGGACACGACCGCCAAGAAAGTCTCCAGCGGCCACCGGAAAACGTCCCACCCACCCGCTGCCGGCTTTCAGCTTCAGTGCGGACAAGGTAGTCCCTGCGGCCCCACCGCCCAAGCCACGGCATGAAAAGATCCGGGCCAGCGTCACTCTCAGCAGCGACCAGGCGGTTAACTCAGGCAGCTTTTTGAACGACCTGTTCGACGACGCCTCGCCGGCCGGCCCCGCGCCGGTTCCCTTTGCCGACGCTGCACGACCGGCGAGATCTTCGGGCGCCGCGGGCAAAACGAACGATCTTGCCGGACCGCGCAAGGCAACGGTGCACTTCAAAGACGGCGTCACCCGGCGGGGCGTGATCGGACATGTCGATACCGATGCCGATACCATCCGTCTCGAACCCGCCCCGGGCAGCGACGCCGGGGCCGAGGATCTGGTCGCCCTGTCACTGAAGGCGATCTTTCTTCTCCTGCCGCGCGGTACCGCCCACCCCAAGAAAGACGGCATCCGGACCAAGCTGTCGCTAATCGACGGGCGCAAGCTTGAAGGTTTCACCCCAGACTACAACCCGCGTCACAAGGCCTTCACCTTGTTTCCCAAGGCCGACAGCGGAAACACCGAACGGGTGATCGTATTCAACGACGCGATCAAGAACATCTGGTTCGAAGATCAGTAATTCAGTGCAGGTAGCCCCCGCCGTCGCGATCGTCTTTGTCGATTACCCGGAAGCGTTGCTTGAGACGGCGATAGCGCCGCTTCATCCACCACAGCTTCAGCCTTCCGACCAGCTTGTGAGGCTTCCAGGCCCCGGTAACCAACAGAAAGCCCATCAGCATTCCGCCGAAGTGCGCCGCCAGCGAGACGTTAGCCGAAGAAAGCGTCAGCGACTGCAACACTCCCAGGCCGATGAAAAGCATGACCAGGTGCTTGCCCTTGATGGGAAAGATTCCGAACAGGTAGATCAAAGTGTTAGGGAAATTGAAGCCGAAGGCGACCAGCAGCGCGTACAGAGCCCCTGAGGCGCCCAGGGTGGGTATCCCGCGCTGCGAGGGCACCAGCAAGCCGACCAGCAAAATGGCCGCCGCAGCGCCGATACCGCTGATGAAGTAAAACTGCAGAAACCTGCGCCCGCGCCAGAAGGCTTCCAGCGGGCAGCCGAACATCCACAGGATCAGCATGTTCCAGAGAATATGCGAGATGCCCTGCGGATCGTGCAGGAACATGTAGGTAATCGGCTGCCACAACTCGCCATGGAAGAAGAAGCGCTCGAATGAAATCGAGAGATCGAAGTAGATCAGATCCAGCCCGCCGGACAGCCGGCCGATGATCAATTCCAGCAGGTAGACTGCGACGTTGACGATCAGCAGCCACTTGACCGCCTTGGTCAGGCGCAGGTTGAAACCGAAGCGAGAAAAGCCCTGGTTACCGCCTTGTCGTGGATATGCCATGCCGGGCCATGATAGGCCTGCCGGCCGACCCGCGCAACAATATTGACGACCACCGCAAGATCGGGCGATGCGCACACCACCTTCATGAACCACTAGACGGAAATCATATCATTTTTGCCTGTCTTGGGGCTACGTACACCACGCTTCGGGAGAAAATGCTCTCACGATTGCTCGCAAGTCCCCTTTCACCTGGATTTACCTGTGCGTGATCGGGATAGGAATAGGGAAGGGCTCATTCCAAGCCCAGGGCAGCCAACACAGGGGAAAGCCACCCCATCCCGTAGGCCACCCACAGGAGGGCACCCACCAGGGCGGTTGTGAACATCACCGCCGCCATCCGGTGCCGGGTGCGTCCCGGCGGCTTGCCCACCGGGGTTGATTTCTTCAGCAGGTCGCTCACGCTGATGTCCACCGACGTCATCGAGGGTTCTTCCTGGAGACCCTCCTGTGCCTGCAGGTAGCCGGCCAGCCGCTCGGCGTGGTTCACCCAGATCCCCTGGCTGGCCATGAACAGGTCCAGGGTCTGGCGGAAGGCGGCCACCGACTCGAACCGGTTTTGCGGCCTCCTTTCAAGGCAACGGATCACGATGGAACGTAACTGCCGCGGCACACCCCGGGTCACCTTGCGCAGCGGCATGTATTTGCCAGACAGGATGGCCTTGTACAGGTTCTTGTCGGAGACGTGATAGAAAAGCTTGTGGCCCGAAAGGCAGTGGTAGAGGACCGCCCCGATTCCGTAGAGATCGCTGCGCTCGTCTGCCTCGCGACCCGCCACCACCTCGGGTGCGAAATACTGGGGCGTACCCACCAGCAATCCGGTCTGGGTGATCTTGTCCAGCACCTCTCCCCGGGCGATCCCGAAATCCATCAGCTTGACCTGACCGCTCCAGGACACCATGACGTTGGTGGTCTTGATGTCCCGGTGGATTATCCGGTGGAAGTGGGAGTGCTGGAGCGCCTCGGCCAGCTTGAGCCCGATGATGCAGGCCACGTCGATCGGAAGCGGGCCGGCCTTGAGCAAGCGGCCGACGTCCACCCCCTCGATGAATTCCAGCACCATGCAAAGCTGTCCCCGGTGTTCGAACAAGTCGTAGATTCCCACGATGCCCTGGTGCTCGAGCTTGGCCAGCGCCTTCCCCTCGCGCAGGAACCGCTCCCGGTGCTGCTTGTCCGAGCCGGCTCCCGGCGCCGGTGCGAAGCGCTTGATGGCCACCTGCCGCTCGAGCATCTCGTGGGTGGCCAGGAACACCTCGCCCATCCCGCCCCGGCCCAGTTCCTTGACGATCGTGTAATCCTTGATCCTCTTGGGCATCTTCGACGGAGTTTCAGCCATTCGGGAAGGGTGTCCGGGTAAGAGGGTCTTGTCAAGAATTGGAGATGAGATCGTTTTCAGGGTCGTAAAAAAACCGCAACCAGAATTCCTGCAAAAAATCTTACTTCACATTATAAACCTCTTCAACCAGGCAGAGGCAGCGCCAGGCCGGCGTCGAGAAGTTTCTGATTCAGGAAATGTCCTTTCTCGAACACTGCCCTCTTGTCTTCGAGCGTCGGATCGTAAAACAGGTCGGCGATGTAGCGGGCGTAGAGATCGGTCTTGTAGCTGTGTATGACGACGAACGGACACTGCATGAGTTCCCCCTCGACGAAGCTGCGGGCTTTCTTGCCGGCCGGGGTATTGAGTTCGGGAGTGTCGATACCGCGCAGCCTCAGCCGCTCGGCCTGGTCCGGCACGGATAGCAAAGCGACCTGTTTTCCCCAGGGCAGCTTGGCAACAGAGGGCGAGCGCGGCAGGCCGTTCGGGTACAGCCGGAAGAACTGCAAGGTGTGATACAGGGTGGACTGGCCGAGGCCGAGATCGGAAGATAATCTGCGAAACAGCTCTGCCGACTCCGTCCGGACGGTCCCGTCGGTGGCCATCTGCAGCCTGCGTCCCACTTTCCAGTAGGTGTGATTGGCCACCTCCGCCAGAACCTCCTGAGCCTGCTGCCGCCCTTTTTCCAACAGGCCGGCCAGGTCGGTCTTGAGTTTATTGTAGTCGGAGATATTTAGGGTTATAGCTGTCATACGCGCATATTTACCAAATCACAAACTCGCTTGTCAACATATTCCAACAGTTCCAACTTAGTTGGAAAATGGTCCCTGGTACAGCCAGGGAGATCCGCCCCGCGCGAAATCAAGCCATGTCAAGCCACATTCTGCCAAAATAAGTGGCGGGATGTGGCGGGATATGCTATAAAGTGGCTAAATGTCTATCTCATTTACACTGGATGATCGGATCATCAGGCAGCTCAAGGAAATTGACCTGAAAGCCGCCAGGTCTGCCGGCGTGCTAGAAGGCATAGACCGGGAAAGCAGGCTGGCCATCCGCCGTCAGGCATGGATCAGCACCATCGGGGCCACCACCCGGATAGAGAACGCGGTGCTCACGGACGTGCAGATCGAATGGATGGACACCGAGTTGAGCTCGGACGGCCGACCCACGGCTTTCGCGGCCATGCGTTCCCGGATCGAGAACAAGCTTTCCGGGGACAGAGAACGAAGCATCGAGGAAGTCGCCGGTTGCCGGGACATGCTGTCGGTCGTCTATAATCAGGGCGCGGAGCTTTTTCCGCTGACCCAGGCGACCTTGTGCGGCTTGCACCGCGAGCTGCTCAAGCACCACCCTCCCGCGGCCTATCACCTGGGCCGCTACAAGGTCGTGCCCAACTCGGTAATCGAACGAGACGCCGCCACCGGCGAAGAGCGTGTCGTCCTGCAGACCAGCGATCCGGGGCCCATCACCGAGACCGCGGTCGCTACCATGCTAGCCTGGTACAACCGGACGCTGCGCGAACACCCCTGGCCAATAGCCGTCGGGTGCGAACTGGTCTTTCGTTTTCTGGCCAGCCATCCGTTCCAGGACGGAAACGGCCGCCTGGGAAGAGCCCTGTTCACCCTGGCCCTGCTCCAGGGCGACGATCCGAACCTGAACAAGGTGGCGCCCTACTGCGCCGTCGACAGGTTCATCGAGCAGAACAAGTCAGAGTACTACTCGGTGCTGGCCCGCGTCTCCGACGGAAGGTTCCACCCCGACCCCGGGAACTACCGGATGGAGATCTTCCTGGCATTCATGCTCAAGGCCACAAAAGCGGCCCTCGAATCGATAGAATTCTACAAGCGACGAGTGGACGCGATTCGCAATCTATCGGTTTCGGCAACGAAGATTCTGCAGTGCTTCAAGGACATGCCCGAGCAACGCCTGACCCCAAGGCGAATAAAAGAAGAGACCGGCCTGCCCGAGAGAACGATAACCCGTGTTTTAGCCAAACTTCTGGACGCGGGCCTGATCCAACGCCAAGGACAAGGCCCCGCCACCCGCTATCAACTGGTGTTCTAAGATCCTTTTCAGACTGGCACTCTTTAACTTGGCGGCCGTAGGGGCAAGCCGAGGTGCCACCCGATTCGCCTAAAGAACGGAAATGGAATGTTCTCACAAAATTTCATGCGGTTAGCGCTGAGGTAATTTGCTTTCCGGATCGGCTGGCACGTCGGCTTGCACGTCGGACATGCAGAATATGCAGCCGAATCCCCCGGGATTGACGGGCAGCATGGGACTGGTCGACAACCACCTGGCTTACGAGATGGCCATCGACCTGAACCAGTCGCTGCTCGACATCGGCCCGGCGGGTTCCTTCGGGATGTACCTTTCGACGACGAACTCGGTCCAGATTGGCACAGGCAACGATACCGGCGCCTGGCCCCCGGACGTGGTCGAGATGGACGATCAGCGTTTCTTCGGCCACGTAAGTATCGAGCCCCAGGGCCCCTGGCTGGCGTCGTCTCCACGCGACCTGACCTTCGAGGCCGTCCCCGGCCGCCCCGCGCCGGAGTCCGGAAGCATCCAACTTTTCGATTTCCAGGGCGGCGTTCTCGACTACACGGCAAGCGTCGCGGCGAGTTGGCTTACGCTGGATCATGCATCCGGCCAGACCCCGGACGCCCTTACGGTGTCCGTCAACCACGGCGCGCTTGCGCTTGGCACCTACAGCGACGAGATTGTGATCGAGTCGGCCGCCGCGGGCAACGGCGAACTCCGTGTTCCGGTAACGCTGAACGTCGTGCCCCCGCCGGCACGCCTTTCGGTCGATCCGCAGGCATTCGACCTGACCGCCTCGAAAGCGGCGCCCGATCCGACGCTGGTGTTGCGGGTGCAAAACAACGGTGGACATCCGCTGACCTTCGACGTCGTGCCGGACGAGAGCTGGCTCGTTCCCGACAAGAGCAGCGGCCTGGTGCAGCCGGGAAAAAGTATGGATATACGAATCGAAGTAAATCTCCTGTGGCTGTCGCAAGGCAGCCACACGGCCGGCATCTTGGTAGACGGCCACGACGCCGAGGATAGCCCACTGACGGTGCCGCTGCAGCTCGAAGTGGTCGGCGCCGTCCCGGTGCCGCCGGTAGAGAACCTGGCGATCGAGGCTTTCGAAGACCGGATTCAACTGAGCTGGCAGACCCCGGACGATCCGATCGTATCCGGCGTGATGATCCGCCGCTTGCCTGCCACAGCGCCGGCGTCGCCCGACGAGGGTGAGCAAATCTACGACGGTATGGCCCAAGAAACGACGGACAGCGGCCTGCCCGCCGATTTCACCTACTGCTACGCCGCCTTCGCCCACGACTCGGCCGGACGCTACGCCAAGCCGGCCACGGGCTGTCAGACCACCGGCGCGAACACGGCGCCCCCGATTCCCCAGCCGCTGTCACCGGCCGACGGATCGCTGGTGGACGCCGCGCCCGCGCTGGAGGCGTCCCTGGTAACCGACCCGCAGGGCAACGCGGTCAGCTACAGCTTTCAACTGCTCGGCGAGCAGGGAGACGAAGTACTCGACTCGGGCGACGGCACGCCATCGGAGTTTTCGGTAAGCTGGAGCCCAACTGTAGAACTTACGCCCGGAGCCGTATACCGCTGGCAAGTTGAAGCCAAAGACAGCCTTGGCGCCGCCAGCGGATACTCGCAACCTTGGGCATTCGCCCTGGCCAAGGAGCCGGATTCCTCGGGTTGCGCCTGCGGCAGCGCCGGCGGCGGTTCGGGCTGGCTGCCTTTCTACCTGCTGGGCCTGTTGCTCTGTCTGCGCCGGCGGCGAGATCCCAGTTAAACAAGGAGCAGGCGAGTGCCTTCGATAAGGTGTACGCGGCGCTGAAGGCAGAGAGGTCAGTGCATTTGATCAATCGCATTGCTCATTTCCAACGTTTCAAGCTATCATAGATATATTATCCGACATCGACAGCTAGACTCTGGTGGAGGAATGCTATATGAGTCTCGTCCGGAAATTCGCGGGAGAAATGCTTCTCGCTTGCCTTCTG
>CAZXHT010000042.1:24547-47897 GCA_964640665.1 uncultured Myxococcales bacterium | reverse complement strand
GCCCGCCGCGAGGCCCAGGAGAAAGCCCGCCGCGAGGCCCAGGAGAAAGCCCGCCGCGAGGCCCAGGAGAAGGCCCGCCGTGAGGCAGAGGAGAAGGCCCGCCGCGAGGCAGAGGAGAAGGCCCGCCGCGAGGCAGAGGAGAAGGCCCGCCGCGAAGCGGACCTGAGAGACCGGCAGGAGGCAAGCAGGAAGGCTCGCGTAGAAGCCGAGCACAGAGCGCAACAGGAATACGAAGAAAAGGCCAGCGGGCTGCGATCGGTGACGAAAGAGCCTGCCGACGTACCCCGAGGCGAGGATCCCTTCGGCGACAGGGAATTGCTGCAGGCGGAATCCCTGTGGGCCGATGCTCTCCAGGAAGCGCGGACAGTCCACGCAGATCGCACTGAAAAACCAAAAGAAGAAGCATGGCCGGCTACGATGGGAGCCGGTGATAAGCTCGTGAGACTGCTTCAGCGCGAGGCAACCCTGGCGCGTGAGCAGGCCGTGGACGAAGACGGCATCAGCCGGCCGCTGGACCTCGACACGATCCCAACGGTTCCCGGACTTCCCCCGCGCCCCGGCGATGTGCGGGCAGAGCGGTCCTCTCTTGCGAAGATACGGGCACTAAGCCCCGAACCGCCGGCGCAGGAAGAGGATTTCCAGCGCGAAGAAACCGCGGACATACGCCCGCTTGGTGAATCCGGGCAGGATACTTCAGACGAGGACTTTGATGAACCCAAGACCTCGCCCATTCTGGATATGCGAACTCTTGCCATCAGATCGGCAAAGTCACGCCTGCGCAGACAGGATATCGCGCGAGACCGGGAAAGTCTTCTCGATCACAGAGGACTGCCGGTAACCGGCGGCCTGGAAGCGCAGGACGGCGGCGAAGAGTTCTTACGCCAGGATCAGGTCTTCGCCGAGCCATCGCCTCAGCCGTTCATGGCTTGCGATCCTGCGCGTGCCGATCTGGCGCAGGAGATTGTGCCGGCGATCTTCTTCCGTCTCCTGACCCAGGAAACGACGGGCCAGGTGATCTTCAAAAACGGCAATGATCAGAAAGAAGTTTTCTTCGAAGTGGGCGTCCCGGTTGCGGTTCGTTCGACCCAGACGGCCGACCGCATCGAGGAGATGCTCTTCAGGGAAGGGCTCATCGATCGGGCGGCATACGCCGAGGCGCGCATCAAGGGTATCGGCCCGCCGCGGGCGCTGGCCGCCCATCTCGTCGAAAGAAACCTGCTCAGGCCCGAGGAGTATTTTCCGCTGGTCAGGCGCCACTTCGAGGATTGTCTACTGGGCTTGTTCGAATGGACGGCCGGTCAGGCGGAGTACCACGAGGACATGGCCCCCGATGCCGAGATGATCCGGCTGGCGCGATCCACACCCTGGTTGATCCTCGAGGGCATCCGGCGCAAGTTCCTGCTCGAGCGCATGGTGCGCAAGCTTGGCAGCCCGTCCAGCCTGCTGGCAGCGGTTGCACCCGACCAGCGCCCGCGACAGGTGGCCGACCTGAAGAGCACCGGGTTCCTGCCGGCCGAGCGCACCGTCCTCGGCCTGGTGAACGGCCTGCGGCCCATCGAGGAGATCGTGTTCCTCTCGGGCCATACGGCCATCACTGTCTACAGGGTGCTGCTGGCCGGGGTTCTGATGGGACTGCTCACCGTTACCGTCAAAGGAATACGGGGCGGCGGCGAGAACGAGGAGGAGATCCTCAAGACAAACCTTGAAATCGCCCGGCGCCGGATCGAAGCCAAGTTCGACCAGGTAAACCACGCCTCGTATTTCGAGATCCTCGGGGTATCGGAAACGTCCACCGCTTACGAGGTCGAGGCGGCTTACAGGCTGTTATCCACGGAGTTTCACCCGATGCATTTCGCCCACCCGGCCCTTGAGGCCCTGGCCGAGAAACTTGCCACGATACGCACTACGCTGGAGGAGGCACTCGACGTCTTGACTGACGATCTACTGCGCACCGGCTACCAGCAGTCGCTGATGAACGGGAGCTGTTGAGAAAATGGCACTGAGAGATCTGATAATCTATCCCGATCCACTGCTGCGCGAGCGTTGCCGCACTATTGAAGACGTCGATGGCGAAGTAATCCAGTTGCTGGATGACCTGGCCGAGAGCATGTACGCCAACAAGGGCATCGGATTGGCGGCGCCCCAGATCGGAGCGACCCTGCGGGCCGTGGTTGTCGACATCGAGCAGCGCGACGGAACGCCCCGGTTGGTCGAGTTCGTAAACCCCGAGGTAATCGAATCTTCAACCGAATTGAGCGAATTCGAGGAGGGCTGCCTGTCTTTCCCGGGCGAGGCCGAGAAGGTTGTCCGCCCGGCCGAAGTGACCTTGCGCGCCCTCGATCGCGGCGGCAAGCCTGTCGAGGTGAAAGTCAACGGTCTTCTGGCCACCGCCATCCAACACGAGATCGATCACCTTGACGGCGTTTTGTTCATCGATCACGTCTCACGCCTCAAGCGCTCGTTGATCGATCGCCGCATGAAGAAAAAGGCCCGCGCTACGGTCCCTGTCGGCGACCGCTGTTGATACCATGTCACTATCTTTCGCTTTCTTCGGTACGCCGGACTTCTGCACCAGCGCCCTGGATGTCATGCTCGCGGCGCAAAAGGCACCCATGGCGATTGTCTGCCAGCCGGATCGCCCCCGGGGCCGCGGCAGGAAACTCTCGTCATCCCCGTCCAAGAGCTGGGCACTAGACCACAATATTCCCGTTCTCCAACCGGCAAGTTGCAAGGAACCGGGCTTTTTGAAAAGCTTCCGAGAACTGCGGCCCGATCTGGGCCTCGTCTTCGCCTTCGGCCAGCTCTTGCCGGAAAGCCTGCTATCAATTCCCCGTCTCGGCTTCATCAACATCCATCCCTCGCTCCTGCCCCGTTATCGCGGCGCGGCCCCGATTCAGTGGGCAATAATAAACGGCGACAGGGAGACCGGAGTGAGCATCGTCGATGTCACCCCGCGCCTGGACGACGGCGACATCATCCTTCAGCAGAAGACCATTATCTCTCCCGACGAGACGGCCATCGAGTTGGGGGAGCGACTGGCCGAATTGGGAGCCGAGTTGTCCATCGCCGCTCTGGATCTGTTGGACAAGGGCAAGCTCGCGACCAGGCCGCAAGCGGAGAGCGAAGTGCTCTGGGCCCCGGCCTTGCGCAAGCAGGACGGGCGAATCGACTGGAACCGGCCGGCCGGCAAGATCCACGATCTCGTCCGGGGAGTGCAGCCATGGCCCGGGGCTCAAACGAGCCTGCGCGGAAGAGCACTCAAGCTGCATCGCACCTCGCTAGAGTCCCTCGGGTGCAGCGCCGGGCCGGGCGAGGTGCAGCAAGCCTTTGGTGCCGACCTGCTGGTCGGCACGGGCGACGGCCTGCTGCGCCTGGAAGAACTGCAACTCGATGGGAAAAAACGCCTCTCGGCCAAGGCCTTCATATCAGGAAGGCAGATCAAAGCGGGCGACATGCTCGAGTAAAATTGCGCCTTTTCGGGTTTTGTATTGTAAAAGTCTTGTAACCGTTCACGTGGTTTGACTTGTTGACGGCAGCAAAGATGGTGCGGGTTGGCCACTGTTGTATATGTTGGGCGTCCGAGGAAATGCTGTACGTCTCGTCCTTTTTCTTTTCATTCTTTTTCCAGTACCCAGTGGCAGGGTCAATATGCAGGAATACCTTACCCACAGGTAAGGACCCATCGCTTGTCGCCGCCGCCGGTGGTGGTGATCATAAAATGACCCGCAAGGCGACCGCGTCACTGGTCTGGGTGAGACTCAGCGCTTTGGCAGTACCCTGCGGGCCAACTATGGCCAGGGTATTACGGCCTCACGCGTACCGTGCGCGAGCCAAAGCGCTCATAGTCTCACCCGTTTTCAAAGATAATCGTTTCCGGAGGCCTCCGCAAGTCAGTTTTTTCCCTTGCCTGTCCGAAACCACCACTACCTGGAGACTTTCCTACACGCCTTTCAAGAAGGCCCAATAAGTATAGCTTGACATATTTGTCTAACTATACCATAATGTCTTGTGCGGGGCTAAAAGTGCCCAGCAACTAATAGAGGTTTGAAATGTATGTGTTTAACAATGATTTCAGTGGCCGTTGTATCCGTATGCGGCCCAGACTGGACAACCAGTGCTACGCGATCAGTGAGCTTGTTCGGCCTTGGGAGGTAGCCGGTCTCATCCAGATGGTGCCCCCGTGGATGCTGCCCAGGGGGCATACATTTGCGTCGGAAGTTGCCGGATGGTTGCATGCCCGACTACGCAACGGGATGCTACGTTACATCCCGGATCTGGAGCGGCCGTCCGGCTATGATTACTGGTGCACACCGTCCGCGACTCTGGAGCGCGGAGGCGGCGATTGCGACGATCTGTCCATCCTCGTTGCCTCTCTGCTGCTTGCAGGCTATGTGGATGCCTGGGCGGTTGTAGGAACGATTCAACATGGCCGCCGAGTAGCGGGTCATGTATGGGTCGAGGGCTTCGACGATCGCCACGGGTTTCTCATCGAGGCTACCTCGGGAGATCTTTTCAGATACGTGAGGCCACCCCAGTATCGAGCGAACCTGTTTCTCGGGCCGGGCTGCTGCGAGCGAGTTGCTTGAGGGAGGGCTTGATGCTCCCCTACTTCACGAATGAAGGCTTCCTGCCCGCCGCCGACTACGATCTTACGCTCGACGAGCTTCGGTCGTCGATGCTCGTCGTCGGCTCATCAAGCGATTTTCCAAACTGGGATCGGATCTGGCGGGCGCAACTCGTCGAGAACCTAGCCGTGTTGGTCGGCCAACTGTGGCATGTGGGAATCGATGACATTTTCATTGATGGCTCGTTCGTGGAGGACAAGGAGCACCCGAACGACATCGACGGCTACTTCGTCTGTGACCTTATGGATCTTGCGACCGGTAGGCTTCAAAGCAAGCTTAACTTGCTCGATCCTCACAAGATCTGGACATGGGATCCTGCGACACGCCAACCCTACCGCGGCTACCCGAAGAAGCAGCTTCCGATGTGGCATGCCTACCGTGTCGAGCTGTATCCGCACGTCGGCCAGCTCTCAGGTGTCCGCGACAAGTATGGCAACGAACTGGAGTTCCCCTCTGCGTTTCGGCTCTCTCGTCGTAACGGCGAGCCGAGGGGCATCGTCAAGATAATCAAAGGAGGCCAGCCATGATCCGCAATGAAAATGAGTACCAGGAGGCGGCGCGGCGACTTAGCGAGGAGCAAGAGCGGCTCGCGGAACACCGTAAGCGCCTGGAGGAAATGGGCCTCGCCGCCGACGAGGTGAAGCGTGCGCTTAATCCGCTTCGTTCCTTCCATGAGCAGCTTTCCGAGGAAGTCGAGAGCTACGAGCGTCTCAAGCGCGGCGAGATGGGTGAAATCAGGAACCTCCACGGGCTTGGAGCCACGCTCGTGGCGTTGCGTATCGCGCTCGGGCTTACGCAGCGTGAACTCGCCGCGAGGCTGGGCGTTCACGAGTCGCAGGTGTCGCGCGACGAGCGAAACGAGTACCACGCGATCACAGTGGACCGTGCCAGTCGGATCCTCGACGCGTTCAGCGTCGAGCTACGGAGTGCGTTCGAGCAACCGATCAAGAGAACCAATGACCCGCGGAAAGTGGCTGTCGGTGAATGACCCGAGGAGGTCGGCATGGTTGCTTGCCGCGCGGTTAGATCGTCGCACACGTAAATGGGTCAATCCGAATCTCCTCTACATAGGCAAGGCATTTAGCCAGACCATCAGGACGAGACTTTCACAGGATCACAGCGCATTCGAATGTATCGAGGAGTTCTTCGAATACAAAGAACAGCAGACCCTCTCGATCGAGAGGGGGCTTATTTAACACAACCGGTTGCCTATTCACTTTATTTCCTATCAGTACCACTCACACAAAGCGAAGCACTCTTCAGCCCACTTCTCGAATTCGGGTGGCGGAGGCGGATGGACTCCGCTAAGACAGGACCCATCACACTGGCTTGGTCTGAAGTAACATGATCCAGGTGAGATGCAAAGTTCTTCATTTATTTCTCTAGTAATATGCGCTCACTCGCATCCTCCAGCGCAGACCTGATACCACGTTTCAAAAACTCCACCATCACCAGGCACTCCGCCAACCGACCTTCCACAATGAACGGAAAATGATGCCGCAATTGTCAAACAAACAGCCGAGAGCATCCACCTGTATATATTGGTTTTATTCATGATAACCTCTTCATCGCCCACTGTCTGTGACCATATCACGCAACGGGGAGAACCCGCAGCCAGGAAGCGGGCGACGTGCTCGATTAAAATTTGAATGTTTCTAAATCAACGCCGTCGAGAAATATCGTTCGGCCCGGTCGGGCAGGACGGTCACCACGCGGCGCTCGCCGCCCGGCTTGTGTGACACGCGCGATGCGGCCCAGACGTTGGCCCCCGAAGATGTGCCTACCAGCAGGCCCGCCCGGCGCGCCAGGCCGCGGGCGGTCTCGATTGCTTCTTCGTCGGTGACCACCGAAACGTCGTCGATCAGCGAGACGTCCAGCACCGGGGGGATAAAACCGTCGCCTATGCCCTGGATCTGGTGCAGGCCGGGCTCCTGGCCGAGCAGGGCCGCCGAGTTCTTGGGCTCCACGGCCACGATACGCACGGCGGGGTTTCTTTCCTTTAAAAAGCGCCCCACGCCGGAAAGGGTGCCGCCGCTGCCGACGCCGGCCACGAAGGCATCGACCCGGCCGTCCATCTGCTCCCATATCTCGGCAGCGGTCTCGCGATAGTGCACCTCGGGATTGCCGGGGTTTTCGAACTGCCGGGGCACCCAGATGTTCGCATCGGCCTGCTGCATCTCGGCAACCTTTTCGACGGCCTCGGTCAGGGATCCCTCGGCCGGGGTAAAGATCAACTCGCCGCCGAAGGCGCGGATTATCTTGCGGCGCTCCTCGCTCATGTTCTCCGGCATGACGATGACGACACGATAGCCCTTGAGCACCCCCACCATGGTGACCCCTATGCCGGTATTGCCGGATGAGGCCTCGGCGATCGTCATACCGGGCTTGAGCTTGCCTTCGCGCTCGGCCTGTTCGATCAGGTAGCGGGCCACCCGATCTTTGATGCTGCCGCCGGGATTCATCAACTCGGCCTTTGCGAACACGTGCGGTAAGCCGAACATTGCCAGGTTGACCATCGGAGTATTCCCGATGCAGTCGAGTACGTTGTTGACTACCATGAGATTTCACCTCGTAAATCGTCTAGACACCGGCTCGGATCTTTAACAGATCGGTGCACTTTTTTCAATATTCGTTTTAGCCGAATCCGGCTATTTCCTCGACAAGAAAGCCTCCAGCAGCAGAAGGGCAAGAGCCAGCAGCAAAAACCACTCTGCACGTGAACGCGCAAGCGAGCCCGCGCCGGGAGCAAGAATCAGGCTCGCCCTTTCACCCATAGAGGCTTTCATCTCGCCGGGCGAAATTGGCCGCAGGTCGGATTCCCGTGGCGGCAGATGGACTATCATCCCCGGTAACGCGCCTGCGTGCAGTGCGCGACCGTTCTTTGTCGGGACGATCTCATACCAGCCAGGCAGATCGGTCTTGTTGAAAACCGGGTGCGGCGCTACTTCCTGCTTGCCCGCGAGATCGAAGCGTGTTCCGTCCGGGGCCGTCAGCCTGAAACCGTCGGATTCCGGGACCAGCGGAATGCGAACCGTGTCGCCGACGACGGCCTCCAGCGGGGCTCGTTTTTCCAGTCGGCCGGCCAGGTAGGCGCAAGTTCGCTGCATAAAGGGCAGGTAGCTGGCCCTGGCCGGCCAGGAGTTCCAGTCGCGATCGAGAGTCGAAGTGAACAGCATCACCCGACCATTGCCAAAAGAACGCTGAACCAGCGCCGGCGCGCCGTTTTCGTATTTCAGCAGCACCATGCTTCCGGGTTCCGCCCGGCCGGGGTCGAGAATAACGGCTCTCGTGCTACGCACGGCCAGCAAGGCGGACAGGGCATCTCCGTCGAACACCAAAAGGACCGGGTGATCGAGACGGGCATCCGCAAAAGCAATCCCGCGTCTGTGCACTCCGTCGGGATCGGCCGGCCCAAGCGCGACCACGTCCCTCAGCGGCCAGGGTAACAGATCTCCCAGGATCAGGTTGGTCCGCTCGATGTCCACCCGGCCTCCCTGCGAGATGAAGAGCCCGCCGCCTGCGCTCACGAAAGATCGCAGGCCGGAGACTGCCCGCGCCGACAGGTCGGAGACATTGGCCAGGAAAACCACCTCGACATCTTCCAGCGATTCCTCCCCAAACCTGTCCGGCGTAACACTTGTGAAATGGATGCCGGAAGCCGCCTCGCCCGCCGGGGAGAGTGCGTTTTCGAGGTAGAACAACTCGTCCTGTCGCAGTACCGGCCGCATGTCTCCGTTGACCAACAGCGCGCGGATCTGGCGCCTGCCCGAAGCGTGAACCAGGCGCTTATTGTCGGCTGCCAGGGCGTCCCGCGCCTCCGTTGAAACCGTCATGATCGCGGCCTGTTCGGGCGACTGGATATTGAACGTCTTCGCCGTCCGGCCGCCGGCCGGAAGATCGACGAAGCCGCGCGAAAGCACCCGACCCTCGGCACTCACTTTCAAGGAAACGCTTTCCAGGTTACCGTTTGCATATGAAGCCAGTTGTGATGTGACCTCGAGGTAACGAGCCTGGGTGCGCAGCGTGACGTCTGCGATCGAGAGGTTGTCGCGAACGGCGTCCGGTGCCACGTTCTCGATCACTACCCGTGGCGCCTGCCGGCCGGAGCCAAAATCGGGTGACCCGCCGAAAGCATGCGCGGCGGCGTCTGTCAGCACCAGGATACGCGCCTGTCCGCGACGCGTATCTTTCTGAGAATCGAGAAGCTCGGAGGCTTTCCGCAGGGCCGCCGTTAAATCGGACGTGCCCCACTGCGGCCTAAGCCGGTCGATGGCATCCAGAAGAGTGCCGCGCGAATCGGAACACGGTTGCACAAATACCTTGCACGATATCCCGGCGCTCAGCAGGCAGATGCGATCGCCGGGAAGCATCCCGCGCACGACGGCCTTGGCCCGCTCGACGGCCGCATCGAAGAAGGTGCGCCCGGAAAAAGTGGCCCGCATGCTCAGAGACGAGTCGATCACCAGGGCGGTGGTACGGGGGCCTTTGTGGGCCGTTGACTTGCGCGCCCGCAGCACGGGCCCGGCGGCGGCGATAACCAGGGAGGCTATCAACAACGTGCGCGCCACGAGCAGCAGAATGTGCCTGAGCAGGATGCGGCGCGCGGAACGGCGCTTGACTCTCAGGAGAAAGTCCATGGCCGCAAAAGGACGACGGCGGGCACGATGCCGATTGATCAAGTGAATGATCAAGGGCAACGCCGCGGCCATGAGGCCCCACAACATCTCGGGGCGGGTAAAGACGAGTGTGCTCATTTCCTCGACGACATCCGCCCGGCAGGGGAGGCCTTTCGGAAAAAGGCTCCGCGCCTGCGGTTGGAAAGCTGCCTGATGAGCGGTTGATGCGGAGGCTCATCGGTCCGCACCAGCTCGTAGGTCAGGCCCCCCTCGGACAGCGCCCTGCGCGTAGTGTCGAGAAAGGCGCGCATCTCTAGCATGTAGGCATCCCGCAATTGGCGCGGAAACACCAGTAACGAGCGCTCGTCCTCCAGCGATTCGAACACGGCCGGATCTTCGAAGGGAAAATCGATCTCTTCCCCGTCGAGAACGTGAAAAACGAGCACCTCGTGACCCCTGGCCGCCAGCATCTTCAGGCTGGAAAGCATTTCGGGATCGGGATCGAAGAGATCGGAGAACAAAACCAGCATGCCGCGGCGGCCGATGCTCTCGGCATACCGCCGGGTCACCTCCCGCAGGTGCGTGGGGCCCATTGGCTGCGCCGCTTCGATCGCCCCGACGATGTCGTTCAGATGGTCCGGGCGTCCCCGCGGGGGAATGTAGACCGGGTGAGAGCCGAACTGCAGGTTGAGCCCGACGGCGTCACCCTGTCGCAGCAGGATGGTAGCCAGCGAAGCCAGGAGCAGCGCCGCGTAGGCCGCCTTGGTGAACGATCCGGATCCGTACCCCATGGAAGCGGACAAATCCAGCGCCAGCACTGCCCTGAGATTTACCTCGGCCTCGTACTTCTTGACGTAGTAGCGATCCGATCGTGCCAAGAGCCGCCAGTCCAGGCGGCGTGGGTCATCCCCGGGGGCGTATTCCTTGTGCTCGGCGAAGTCCACACTCTCCCCGTGGCGCGGCGAGCGATGCAGTCCGGCAAGCACGCCCTCAACGACCCGGGCCACTTGCAGCTTAAGGCCCTTCAGCCTGGCCAGGACTTGCGGATCGAGCGGGGAGATTGCTTCGCGCTCGGCGCTGCTCCTGCCGGGAGGCGAAGTTATCCTTGTGGATTTGCCGGCCGGCATGTGTACATCCTCAATAACGAGCTTCGGGTCGGGTGGCTTCTTTGCCTTCCGCGAAGAAGCCGCGCACCAGGAGTCTACGGAGGCCTCGCCGGACTGTCAAACGTCCAAACATAACGGGCAGTGCGTTTTTTTACTATTGCGAACCAGTCTGGTATAAGAACAGCATTCAGAGGTTTGACCATGGGCGAGAAGTTCGGCAAGTACGAATTGGTCAGGAAGATCGCCATCGGAGGCATGGCCGAGATCTTTCTGGCCACCCATGTCGGGCCCGAGGGTTTCAAGAAGCACGTGGCTATAAAACGCATCCTGCCGCACCTGACCGAGGACAACGACTTCGTCACCATGTTCTTGGACGAGGCCAGGTTGGTCGCCCGCTTCAACCACCCCAACCTGGTGCAGATATTCGAGTTGGGCCAGGTGAAAAAGAACTACTTCCTGTCCATGGAGTACGTGCAGGGATCGAGCATGTCGAAAGTAGTCAAGGCATGCAACAAGAAGCAAATGCCCTTTCCCCTGGAATACGGGGCCAAGATCCTTTCCAACGCCTGCGAGGGCCTGGAATACGCTCACAACTTCACCGATCCCGACGGCACCCCGCTCAACTTGATCCATCGCGACGTCAGTCCCCAGAACCTGATGCTGAGCTATGACGGCGTGGTCAAGGTGCTCGACTTCGGTATCGCCAAGGCGGCCGGGAACATCTACCACACCCGCACGACTTCGCTCAAGGGCAAGGCCGCCTACATGTCGCCCGAGCAAATCAGCCAGAAGAGCGGTCTCGACAGGCGCTCGGACGTCTTCTCGCTCGGTATCGTCATGTTCGAGTTCGCCACCGGCCGGCGGCCCTTCGAGGGAGACACCGAACTCGAGCTGATGATGGGCATAGTCCAGTCTCCCCCGACCGATCCGCGCACGTATGTGCCGGATCTGCCGGAGGACATGGCCAGGATCATGCTGACCGCGCTTCAGAAAGACCGGCGTCAACGCTACCAGTCCGCCCGCGAGATGCGCGCCGACGTCGAGCATTTCCTGGCCAACCGCAGGGCCATGGTGGACAGTTACACACTGTCAAACTTCCTGCGTGAGGTCATGCCGCAGAGCGACTCGCTGGTAGGCTACTCGGTGCCGACTCCCTCGCGACCTTCCCTGTTCGACGAGCCCGTAGGCGCGCCAAGGGTGCAAACTCCCTCCCCGGTAAAGAAGACGCCCTCACGCCCGGGTGTTCCCCGGTCACCCAGGACCCCGACCTCGCGGCCCTTGCCGCCGCCCCCGGTGCCGGTTCCCCGGGGGGGCACGGGCAGTCGACCCCTGATCGACCTACCGCCGCACCAGGACGAAGCGCCTACCATGCTGACTCCTTCGAACATCATTCGGCCGTTGGTTCAAAAACCGCCCGAAGAGCCGGACAAGACGCTTCCGCGTCCCGTCACGGGAAAACCCGAAGAGCGCGAGCGGAAAAAAATGATGATTGCCGGGGCGCTTTTTGTCCTGGTGATCATTGCCGGCGCCGCCGCGGCCTATTTCTCGTTCGGCCGGGGAAACGGCACTTCAGATGCCGACGCGGGAACAGCCATCGTTGTCTCCGGCGTTGAAGAGCCCAGTCCCACTATCAAAGACGCCGGTATGGTTGAAAGGGCGGAACCGACAACGGCTCCCGACGCCGGCATGTTGTCGGTCGCCGATAAAGAAACAAGCCACAATTACATATCTCACAAAAAGCAGAAAAAGAAGCGCCGTCGCCGGCGCGTTGTCGAACCCGTAGGCCATCCCACTCCGCCACCAGCCAAACCGGATGCCGGCACGCATTTGGCCGTGGTTGAAAAACCCAAGAACGGCTCACTGATGGTTTTTTCGAAGCCCTGGACCGAAGTCGCCATCGACGGAGTGAGTTACGGCTCCACACCCCTGGACGGGGCTATCGACATGAAACCCGGCCCCCATGTCGTGCAGTTGACCAATTCCTCGGCCGGGATCAAGCACCGCGAACGGATCCGCATCATGCCTGGCAAGAAGCAGACCCTGCGCAAGAAATTTTCAAAGGGTTTCTTTCGCATCTTCGTCAAGCCCTTCGGCACCGTTTACATCAACGGCGTCAGGAAGGGAGTGACTCCCCTGGGGGACATCGGAATCTACGAGGGTACCCACAGGCTGCGGGTAAAATGCGACCGCACCGGCAAGGAAGAGAACCGCACAATAAATATCAAGGCCGGGGAGACATTCACTATCAAGCTCGATCTACGATAAAGGCTCCAATGTTTCAGGTTCCAAGATGCCCCGGTCGCTATTGACAGTGTCGATCCTTACGATTACTGTTTGCGGATAGCGCAACAACAACCATTACAGAGGAGACCAGCCGTGCGATATTTCTGTCCAGGATGCGGCAGCAAGTACTCAATGCCCGATGAAGACATTCCCCCCAAGGGCATGTCGGTGAATTGCGAAAAATGCGGCTTCAACATTACGATCAAGCCCCCGCGGCACAAGAGGACCACCGGCTCATCCAGCAAGACTCCGCCCAAGAAAGCAAAAGAGCCACTGCAGGCACCGGAGCCCGAAGAAAAGACTCCCGTGCCAGAGGCGGCCGAGACGGCGGCGGCTACACCCGCTGCCGAACCGCGGGCGAGAAAAGAAGCCAAGAAACATCCGTCCGCTGCGCGGGTCGGGCGTTACCTGGCTGCAATCGGAACGGGAAAGAGCGGAGACGTTTTTCGTTTCAGGGATCTGTTTTACACCCTGGCCGTGCCGCTCGATTTCAGGAAGCTTCTGGTGACGGGCGCGGCCGTCTTTATGGGAAGCCTGTTTTTTTCCGGGCTCGGTTGGCTGGGAGTCAAGACGCAAAGCTCCGTCGGTGTGATGATTGGCCTGATCCTCGGGGGCGTAATCTTCTGGGCGCTTGTGATCCTGGGCATGGGGGTGACATCGCATCTTGCCGACCGGGAAATGGAAGAAGGCAAACACCTGCCGCTTGGCGAGGGCATCCGCTATGTTACCGGCAACCCGCTGACCGTACTGGGGACTCCCTTTCTGTTCGTGATCGGTGTTCTGGCAGGCGGCGTCGTGATTGCCGTAATCGCCCTGATCGGTCGAATTCCCTACGCCGGACCTATAGTTTACGGCCTGACTTTTCCCTTCTCCTTCGCGGTGGCCTTCGTCTCGGTACTTTTGGCCATCCTGTTCGTACTGATTACATTCTCTTACCTGCCCGCCGTGCGGCGCGAGCAGTTGGGGCCATGGGCGGGGGCCAGGCGGGCGGTTGCTTTAATCAGGAACAACGTCGGCCGCTACCTGCTCGATGTCCTGGTAGTCTCCGCCTGCGCCTATCTCTTGTTCTTGCTCCTGGGTATGGCAGTTACCGCGGCCATGGGCGGCGTTGGTTGGGTCGGAGGAAAGGCCATGGGAGCCGATCTGAGCAGTGTTTTCCTGGCCGTTCCGGCCGCTCTCTTCGGCGCCTTAGTGATGGTCATGCCCGACGCGATGCTGATGATGTTCCAGGCGGCCAGCGGACCCGGCTGGCAGTTCAGCATTGCCGGTTGGCTGGTCGGGTTGACGCTGCTGGCGGTATTCTCGCTGATTTTGGCCTTCGTTCTGACTTACTTCAGCGCCGCGGGAGTGGTCAACTACCATCTGTTGGTCGACAAGGAAAAAAACTAGCGCCGGTCAGCCCGGGGGCCAGGCTAGCTTCCTTCCCCCCATGAGGTGGAAATGAACGTGGAAAACTTCCTGCCCACCGTCGGAGTTACAGTTGGCAACCATGCGGTAGCCGCTGTCGGCGATGTTGAGCCTGGCGGCCAACTCGGCGGCAATCATAAAAATGTGTCCGATGGTTTCTGCGTTTTTTGCGGTAATGTCGTTGAGAGTAGCGATATGTTCGCTGGGAATGATGACGATATGCCTTGGCGCCGCGGGGTCGACGTCCTCGAATGCCAGGCAGATCTCGTCACGATGGACGATTGTGGCCGGGATGGAGCCGTCGCGAATCTTGCAGAAAATGCAGTCGCTCATGTCTCTCACCTCCAGGATTCGTGCCTAACACGTGTGCTGTGGCCCGGTCAAGCCGCTGTCCTGATATTACTGGCAGTGCTCTGCGCGGCCGGTTGCGCCTCGGTGACCAAGCCTGCGGACGGCGATCTTCAAGGAGTGGTGAAGATGTTTCATCACGATCTGAGGTGGAAATACTTCAAGGCTGCTGCGGCGCGCGTCGATCCGCGAAGTTCCCGAGCCTTCCTGGACTCCCTCGAGGACAGCGAAAAAGATCTCAACATCACCGAGTGGGAGACCCGCGACGTTACGATGTCTCAGGGCGGCAAGCGGGCCAAGATCCGGGTGCGCCTCAAGTATTACAAGATGCCTTCCACGGTGTTGCAGGATAAGACCATCGAGCAGGTCTGGGAGCAGAAGAACGATGCCTGGGTCCTTGTCGAGCAGACCGGCGGCCCAATCGAAATTCCCATGCCACAAGCGGACGAATCGCGAGCGAACCCGAACGGGCACACCGCCGACACGGACGCAGGCGGTGTCTCCGGGGAAAAACGCTGATCCCGCCGCGGGTAATCATGGAAGACGAGCAGATTCTTGCGGTCGAGAAACCCGCAGGTTTGCATGTGTTTCCACCAGGTTTGGGCACCGGCGATTCGGTTCTCTCTCGCCTGCTGCCCGGGAGACCCCGCCTGGCTGAGATCGGAGACGCCGGCGCACCGGCTTTCGTTCATCGCCTCGATCGCTCGACATCCGGGTTGCTGCTGGCTGCCAAGACACAGGCGGCCTACGGCTCGCTGCGCGATGACTTTCGCAGCGGCAAGGTTCACAAGGAGTACCTGGCCCTGGTCGAGGGCAGTTTGCAGGGCAGGGTTGAGATGGACGTTCCGCTTGGTGCCCGCTACCGGCGATCTAAGCGCGTGAGCGTCTGCTCGGAAGGACTTCGCCTGCGCGGAGTTCGTCCGGCCAGGACGATCGCCGAAGAGATCGCGCAAGCGGCAGGGCTCACCCTGTGCCGGGTGGAGACGGCCACGGGTTTCCGGCACCAGGTGCGCGCCCACCTGGCCCACCTTGGACACCCGCTGGCGGGCGATCGCCTGTATGGAGCCACCCGGGAGGTACGCGGCCTGGAGGAACATTTTTTTCTGCACGCCTGGCTCATCGAACTCAAGCATCCCGACGACGGGCGCAGGCTGCGGCTTAGCAGTCCCTTGCCGCCTGCCAAGCGGAGCGTTTTGGCTCACACAGGCCTGCTCGAGGCGTATAATCGTTTATTCAAGGAACACTCCGAACCAATAACGACTTCTCTTGACGATGAAACCGGGGGCTGATAAAAAATCTAGCATGCCGGCTATGCGATATGATAAAATTGCGTTCATCCACGGGGGAGATCAAAGATGAGTGTCGGTCTTACTGGCAAGCTCCGTAAGTTAGGTGTCGAGTACCGGAATCGCGGCGAGCTTAATAAGAGCTTCCTTTCCGAATCTCCTCACGGCGGGCTGATCGTGACGGTTTCCGCTGACGTGCAGATCGGCGAGATGGTCTTACTGCGGGTACGCTGCATAGAAGAGGAGATCGAGGTAACCATCAAGGGCCTCGTCTTGTGGCGCCGGCAAGAGGCCGCTGCAGGAAAGATCGCAGGCATCGGGTTTCCCGCAAGCGAAATAGAGAAGCGCGAGCGCCTGCTGGGCACCCCGCGGGTCCGGGCCACCGACAAAGAGCGCAGGAACCAGCGTTTCCAGACTACCATGAAGGTCACCTACGAGACCGCGACCGATTTCGTGGTCGACTATACGCGTAACATCTCGTCCGGTGGAATCTTCGTCAAGGGCAAGCGCCCGCCCGAGTTGGGATCAAAGATCCTCTTCAGGCTCTACCCGCCCGGCGAGCAAGAGCCGATCGATCTGCCAGGCCAGGTGGCTTGGCAACGACCCGGCGGGGGGTTCGGCGTCCGTTTCGCCGAATGCGCCAAGAGCACTCGTGAACGTCTCGACCGGCTGGTACGCACGATCGCCATCGGCGCACCGGCTTCCGTCTCGGCCCCGATATTCGAAGAGGTCACCCCGATCTGACCGCCCGTTGCAAGGCACCCACTAGCGGGAAAACAACTCGGCAATCAGCGAGCGGGCCGCCTGCAGGATCTCCTGTCTCTCTTGCGGATCGAGCCTGACCCTGATTAGACCATCCGGGTTCAGGATTATTCGCTCCGTCTGCTCCTGGACCAGGCGAGCCAGGCGCTCTACGTCTATCCGCGTTGAAACTCCCAGCCTGACCTGAAGCTCTCCACCGCGTGCCTCCAGCGAAGCCACCCCGGCATCTCTCAGCAGTGTTTTTATGGCCGTCAGCTCGCACAGGTTTTCCACCTGGGGAGGCTCGGGCCCGTAGCGATCCACGATCTCGCGCTCTAAGTCAAAAACCTCTTCCTCGCTTGCGACGCGGCTGAGGCGGGCGTAGAGAGCCAGGCGTTGATCCAGTTCCGGCACGTAGTCCTCGGGTATCAACCCGGCCACCGGCAGAGATATCTCCGGCTCCCCAGATCCTGCGGCGCCCTTACCGCGCGCCTCGGCAACGGCACGCTCTAGAAGCCGACTGTAGAGATCGAATCCGACGGCGGCAATGTGTCCCGACTGGGCCTTGCCCAGCAGGTTGCCGGCTCCGCGGATCTCCAGGTCCTCGGACGCAATGCGGTAGCCGGCGCCGGGCTCGCTGAGGTCCGTGAGCACCTCGAGCCGCCGGCGAGCATCCGTCGTCACTGCCGCCAGGCCGGGTATCAGCAGGTAGGCGTATCCGCGCTCGCTCGAGCGCCCTACCCGGCCGCGAATCTGGTGCAGTTGGGACAACCCGAAGCGATCCGCCCGGTTTATGATCATGGTGTTGGCGGCGGGAATATCCAGGCCGGATTCTATGATCGAGGTGCAGACCAGCACGTCGAGCTTGTGCGCGACGAAGTCGCCCATGGCGCGTTCCAACTGGCTCTCGTTCATCCGCCCGTGCGCCAGTCCGCAACGGGCCTGTGGAACGGTCTTTTCCAGGTAGCGCATCATCGACGGCAGGGATCGCACCCAATTGTGAAGAAAGAAAACCTGCCCGCCGCGTTCCAGCTCACGTTGGATGGCCTCGGAGATGACGCGCCTCGAGAAGCGGGTTATCATCGTCCGGATGCTGCGTCTTCCGGGAGGCGCCGTCTGGATGACAGAGATATCCCTCAGCCCGGTCAGAGACATCTGCAGCGTTCGCGGCAGCGGGGTGGCCGTCATCGTCAGCACGTCCACGTTCTGCTTGAGTTTCTTCAGCCTTTCCTTGTGCCGTACACCGAAACGATGTTCCTCGTCGATGACCAGCAGGCCGAGGTTTGCAAACTTGACGTCGTCGCCCAACAGGCGGTGGGTGCCGATAACTACGTCGACGGTTCCGGCCGCGAGTCCCGCCAAAATCTCTTTCTGCCGGCCGGGCTTGACCAGCCGGCTCAGCATCTCCAGGTTGACGGCTTGCTTTTCCAGACGCTCCCGGAAGGTCGACAGGTGCTGTAGCGCTAAAATCGTCGTCGGCACCAGTACCGCCGTCTGCCTGCCGCTGAGAGCGTTCAGGTAAGCTGCCCGCAGTGCCACCTCCGTCTTGCCGAAGCCGACGTCCCCGCAGATCAGGCGGTCCATGACGCGGGACGAGAGAATATCATCGAATACCTCGGAGATTGCCTTGCGCTGGTCTTCTGTTTCAACGAAAGGAAACGACGCTTCCAGACGCTGATAGTCCTCCCCGGGAGGCTTGGCCGGCAGTCCCGGGGTAGTACGCCTGGCGGCCTCGATCCTGATCAACCCGTCGGCCATCTCCAGAAGCGCTTCGGACACGCGCTTCTTTGTTCGCTCCCAGGTCTTCCCGCCGAGCTTGGATAGCACCGGTGCGGCGCCTTCCCTGGTTGTTCCTCCCAGGTAGCGCTCGATCAAGTTCATCCGGGTGACCGGCAGGTAGAGCCGGTCGCCTCCCCGGTAAACGAGCAACAGGTAGTCGGCCTCCGATCCGGCCACCTCCAGCTTGTGCATTCCCTCGAAGCGGCCGATGCCGAAATCAACGTGTACGATGATATTGCCCGGCGCAAGGGCCGGGATCACGTCCGCTCCGGGCCGGTCCGCGCTCGCGCGCACCGGCCGGCCGAACACATCGGAGTCCGGCAGGAAGCCGACACCTGCTTCCAGGCAGACAAAACCATTGTCGATATCGCCCGGGACTATGCGAACCGGGGGCGTCGGAGTGGGCTTATCCGCCCAGTCTGGATCGAAGGCCTCTGTCTCGACCCGCACCGGAATCTTGCGCCGGCGCAGCATGGCGGCCAGCTCTCGCGAGCGTCCCGGACGCGATGAAACGATGAAGGGCCTGAGCCTTTCTCGGCGCCAGACCGAGAGAATATCGACCAGCGGCTGAAGCGGATCGTCTCCGCCCGCCTTGCGGATAGCCTCGCGCAAATCTCGAACGTCGGCGGTGTCGATCGAAATCTGCGCGCCGCCGTGTTCAACAAGCCCCACGTTCAGCCGGGCTCGATCACGAATCTTTGAAGCCAGATCGTCCACGGACAGCAACATATCCCCGGGAGGAAAGACCAGCGCGCCCGAGCGAACGCTCTCTTCACAAGCCGTCTCGGCCCTCTGCCAGACGTCCTTGGCGATTTGCTCGACCGTGCCGGGCTCCGAAATCATCAGGCGAACGCCGTCACCCAGGTAGTCGAGCAGCGATTCGAGCCGGGGATGGAAGGCGGGAAGCAAGGCTTCGATGCCGAACGACCAGACGCCGTCTTTCAGCGCCCGCAGGTGTGCAAGCAGTCGCCCGGAGGAAAGATCCAGTTCATTCGCCCTACGCTCGACCGCGCGCGCTGCCCTTTCCCGATTTGGCCCATCCCATAAGATCTCTCGCACCGGTCCCAGGTAGACGGCGTCCATGGGCGATACGGTTCGCTGGGTCCGCGGATCGAAAGCGCGAATTGACTCGACCTCGTCTCCCAGAAGCTCGATTCTTACAGGCTGCGGCAAAAGCGGCGTAAAGATGTCTACGATCCCCCCGCGCACGGCGAATGTTCCGGGATCTTCCACCAGCGGCACGTTGAAAAAACCCGCCCGGGAAAGAAAAGCGGCCAACTCGTGTGTGCCGGTCTCCTGGCCGCGAAGCACCAGCAGGCTCGAGTCATCCAGCGCGGCCCGCGGCATGCCCAGGCGCAACACGGACGGCAAGCTCGCCACAATCAGGTCGGGGCAAGGCCCGTGAACCAACCTGAACAGAAGCACCAGACGATCGGCCACCAGCAGGCGATCGGGAGAGAGATCGTAGTAGGGCAGTTCCTGGTGCAGCGGAAAATATGCCACCCGCCCGGCAAAGGGATCGACCGGGTCGCGCCCGGTATCGCCCAGGAAGAAACGAGCCGCCCGAAAGGCCTTCTCGGCCTCTGCCTCGTCCGGCAGCACCCAAAGCAAGGGCCCCGCCCCCCCCCGAACCAGCCCGGCCGCCAACCAGGGACGCGCGTTTGACGACACCCCGCGCACGTTGACCATTCCATCCCGCGCCAACGCCTCGACCAGAGGCGCGACCAATGCACGGGCGGTACGCTTAGGACCGTAAGCATCCATCACGGACGGAGCATAGGCAAAAAAAGCCCCCGCCGCAACGGCGGGGGCTTTCACGGCCGGATTTATCCCGGCTTGTTGAACGTTCTACTGAATGTCCAGCACGAAGACTCCGCAGTTGTCGGCACCATAGGCGTCCGCCACGATGAAGTAGGTGACGTCGGCTCCCGTGCTGTTGGTGAAGCTCAGGGTCTCTCCACTGCCGGCCGTGCTGTCGGCACCCGCCACGCATTGGTCGCCAGCGACGTCACCGCAGTCGGTCGTGACCCATAGGTACTCGTCAAAGCTCGGGCCGGAGGTCATGGTGACATTCACGGTGACTCCGTCGTGAACAACGATCTGGTAGAGCAGCTCGTAGCCTGCACTAGACCAACCTGTGTCGGCGCAACCGCTCCCGCTGTAAACCGCGCTACCCGTACAGTTATCCTGGGCGCTGAGATTGATCGCGGTGCCGTCGAAGGTGCCCAGGTCGGTGGCGGTACAGGCCGGAGCGCACTGCGGCTGGCAAATGCCCTGGCCGCCGCCGAGATCGGTGCAGACGTACGAACAATTGAAGCCCGTGTCGGAGTCGACCCAGATGTCGGCGCGGCAGTCGGGCGCCGCCGGATCGCACTCGTCGAGGCACAGGCCGCGCTGGGGATAACCGAAGTCCATGCACAGCGAGCCCGCCGGGCAGTCATCCGTGCCGGGCCAGCACCACTCTGAGCAATATCCGTTGCCCCAGCCGTCGGCATCCGGCAGACAGGCGGGGTCGGTTGCGGTTGCATTGCAGTCGGTGTGCGCGGTGCAGACAACGCCAACAGCGCCTGCGCCAGGAACGCAGGAGGCCCCGGCCTGGCAATCGGTCGGGTCGGAACAGTCGGCCAGCTCGTCGAAGTCGTTGTCGGCGAAGTCGTCACAGATGTCCTCGTTGGCAATCGGTTCGATGTTCAGGTTGAAAGCGCCGAACGAAGAAGCGCTATAACCGTCGACGACGATCACGTAATGCTGGTCAACCGTAACGTTGGCCATGAAGGTAGACAGGTAGACGGTGCCGTCATCCTCGGAGCAACCGATCTCGGTGATGCCCTCGTACATGTAGAGCACGGTGTCGGTCAGGCCGGCGCTGCCCTCGGTGTCGAAGACGAACAGGCCGGTCGAAGGAGCGGTCCAGTTGTAACACACGTCGAGGCCGCCGCTGCTAATACCGCAGGTGCCCAGGAAATCGTCGGTCGCGCCGGTGTTGTCGCCCGTTACCACGGGCGTCCCGGTTGCGTTGCCAAGGTCGTCGCCGCCGCACTGGATGGCGCCAGTGCAGACGGCCGAGCCGCTGCTGTCGTCGCAGAAGGGCGTAGGATCCGAACAAGTGCTATCGACCTGCCAGCCGAGACAACCGTTTGTCTGCCCTGTGCAGAGCCAGATGTCGTTGCCGTTGCACATGGTCGCGCCGTCCGAGGGACACAAGTCGACACAGCAGGCCGGGCCTGACCACAGCCCGAAGGCGGTGTCGAGTTCGGTGACGTCGATCGAGGTCATGGTGACCCAGTCGGTTCCGATGCCGAAACCCTCACCCGGGTTTACCAGCATGGCTTCCGCCCCGTTGACGGTATCGGCCATGAGCCAGTAGTGAAATTCATCGGTTCCCGTCGTTACCCAGAACGAGATCCAGTAGGTGCCGGCCGCAAGAGAGGCGGGTGTGGCCAGATTGACTACGATGTCACCACCAACGATGGTCAGTTGGGCGTCGTTGGGAGCCACGCTCATACCCCAGACGGGCGAATCGACCGTGGGCACGCCGCCGGGCACACCGGCGTTGTCCGCGTAGATCTCGAAGTGCAGCGCGCCGGCGTTTTCGTAAACCAGAGCGTCTCCAAAGAAGCCTGAGAATTTCATCATGCTGATGTCCGTGGCAGCCGCCAGCGTGAAGTCGTCGGCCATGAAAGCGCTAAGAGTCGTATCGACCAGTTCCTGTGATACCAGCCCGCTGCCCCCAGCACCTACCGGCTGGTTGATCACCTCGGTGCAGCCGGCCTGGCAAATGGCCGCGCCGCTGCCGTCGATTATGCAAGTACCAGCTCCGCAGTCGGTGCCGACGATCAGGTCGGTGCAGCCGTCCGCCTGCATGATGCAGTTCTGGGGAACGTTGGCAACGCACTGGTTGTCGGCGGGAGCGGTGCACTCGTCGGTGCAGGTGGCCACGCAGGCGCCGTTCTCGCAGATGTCGGTGCTGGTTCCGCCACTGGAGCAGTCGGTTACATCCACCCAGTCGTTACAACCGTCGGTGCCCACCTGGCATGTCTGGATCCAGATGCCGCCGGCATCGCATCTATTGGGATCGCCGATGGCGCATTCATCCGCGCAAACGCACTGGGCAGGGCCGCCGCTGTCGTCGCAAGCCGGTGTCGGATCCGCGCAGGTGCTGGCAACCAGCCAGTCGTAACAGCCGTCCGTGTCTACCAGGCAGGACTCGATATCGGTGCCGTTCGCTGCGCACCGGTCGGCGTCGCTCGCGGGATCGCAGGCGTCGGCGCAGACACAGACGGCCGAGCCGGTGCTGTCATCGCACACCGGAGTGGCACCGGAGCAGGTGCTGGTGACGATCCAGTCGTTGCAGCCGTCATTTGCGTTGAGCTGGCAGGTCTCGATGTCGGTGCCGTTGCACTGGGTGGCGTCTACCGTGTCACACTCGTTTGTGCAGGGCGTGACGCACTTGGGCTCGCCGCTGCCGGCGTAGCAAACATTGCCGTTGGCGGAACAATCGGTGTCGACTACCCAGTCGTTGCAACCGTCGGCGCCCACGGTGCATTTCTCGATGGCGCTGGCCAAGGCATTGCACTGAACGGCGTCTATCGTATCACACTCGTTGGTGCAGTGATCGACGCACACGGCCGGATTCACCGTGTTGTCGCAGACCTGGCTGTTGGTGTTACAGTCCAGCTGGTCGACCCACTCGTAGCAACCGGTGGTGCCGCTGAGCTCGCAACCCTGGATGATGGTGCCGCTGCACTGCGAGGCGTCTACCGCCGGGTCGCAGACATCGGTGCACTGCTCTACGCAGACGGCCGGCTCGGCGGTGTCTACACAGGCCTCGCGGGGCGCGTTGCAGGTTGTGGTGTCGTCCCAGTCGGTGCAGGTCGAGGCCTGCACGGCGCAGGTCTGGACGGTGTCGCCGTCGCACTGGGTCTCGCCGTCGGTGCAGCGGTTCTGGCAGGTGGCCGAGCAGCTTGCCGCGCCGGCGGTCTCAACGCAGTTCGGGGTCGGACTGGCGCAAACAGTCGTGTCTGTCCAGTCGTTGCAGCCGTCGTTTCCTACCTCGCAGGTCTGGACTGTGTCGCCTGAGCACTTGGTGGCGTCCAGCGTGGTGCAATCGTCTGTGCAACCGGCATAGCAGCCGGCCGTGCCGCTGGCGTCGGAGCATA
>CAZXHT010000042.1:0-24447 GCA_964640665.1 uncultured Myxococcales bacterium | reverse complement strand
GTCTCGCCCGTGGTGGCGCACTCGGAGTCGCAGCGGCAAGCCGCGGTGCCGCCGGTCGACTGACATGTCTGGCGCCCGCCGCAGGTCGCCGTGGTCCACACCAGGCATCCGTCGGCGTTCTTACTGCAGGTCTCGACACCGTCGACAGCCAAGCTGCATTGGGTGGATCCATCAGTCACGCATGCATTGGTGAGATCCTTGCAAGGGTCGTCCGTGCTTCCCCCGCAACCCGTGCCGATGAAGCCAAGCATCAGGATCGCGGATAGCAAACATACCGCTTTTACTTTTGTACTTCTTCGCATCTCGTTCCTCCTTGGTTCGGGATAAATGGTCTTTTTCCACATTCTCTTACATCAGAGTCCAGTATCCTACACACCCGCCCCGAAGCTTGTCAACCTCGAATATATCATGTAATTACAATCTGTTATGCACCTGTCTGGTTACAAAACAGAGTGCCGATCACAATCGGTTGACTTTTGCGCCTCCGATGGATATATTGGGGCTGTGGGTTACAACCGTTTTCCTGGCACGGTTCTCATATCAAATTGGGAGTAGCGGCATGGCGCAAGACCGGCCGAGTTGGAGCGAGATCGACAAGAAGAGAGACCGTCCCGGAGAGAACCGTAAACGGCGGCAAGAAAAGAAACACGAGTTGAAAGAGCATTCCACCAGGTACGACCGCTACAAGGCCGACCTCGATCGCCTTTTCGATCAGGGCATGGCGGGCGAGTTGATCAAGAAGGTCGGCAAACAAGCCAACAGCCCGGCCGCCAAGGCCAAAACAGCAGTGGCAACGAAGCCCAAGAGGGCCGGACGGATCCCCCAAAACAACCTGGCGGCGGCAAGTCGCCTGAAACTCATCCGCACGATCGTCGACGCCGGCGACTCGATCGAGTTGAAATCCGCGCTCGACGAGTTGGTCGAGAACTTCGGCCTGCCTGACGACTGGCTGGTGTTGATCAGGACGCTCGAACATGATGATGAATCGCTGGTGCAGAAGGCAATCGGCAAGATGAGCAAGCTGCTTCCCGGCACGGCCAAGATTCCCCGACGCTTTACCCTCAAGGAACGGCTGCGCACCATCGGCCAGACAGCTCGAGATGTTGAGTTGAGAAAACAGGCAGAGTCGCTCGAGGAAAGTCTCTGACGAGCGCTCAATCTGCGAGCATTTTCTCCATGGTATCTTCCGTGCGGGCCACACCGATCTTGGCTATCATTTCCCGCAGCTTGGGGTAGTCATCGAGAATGGCGATCACCGCCGCCTTGGGAATCTTGAGCACCGCCAGGTCACCCCGCGCGATGACGGTCGCCGAGCGAGGTTGTTCGGTGATGACGGCCATCTCCCCGAAGAAGGCCCCGTCGGTCAACTCTGCCACGGCCTTAGTGGTACCCAGATCGTCGATCACCACCGAGGCGATGCCGTCGACGATGATGTACAGCGCGTCGCCCGGCTCCCCCTCCCGCACCACGCATTCCGTGTCCTTTATGGTGATTGCTTCGGAAGCGTCGATCAGCCTGCGCCGGCCATCTTGATCGAGCATTCTCAACACTCGCGCGTTTGAAAAAAACCTGACCGTCTGGTCGATGTCGGACATGTGTTTCTCCTTATTGTCATGCTTTCATTAACGGACCCCACCGTCAAATGGGGTCAAGCGGGTTGGCAATGACCCGGGGTGGGGCGGCGGTAACCCATGCCGACAGGACAAAGACAGATCGGGGACGGATGGGTTGGCCGTAATTTCAAACAGATACATGCCTGCCCGGATGAGCCGATCTGGCACGATTCTTGGGAACAATACCAACCAGCAACCAAGGGAGCGCGGATTGAATATCCAGGCCGGCATGAGAAACTTCGTCCTGCAAACCGATGCCGGCGCTCTATCTTCCCCGGAGACCGATATCACGGCCGGCCGTCTCGACCTGGTGGCTTTCGAGTTCATCCAGCGCATGCTGGCACCGCCTGCCCGACAAGGGTTGCCGGGGGCCTGGCTCTTGAGAGACGCAACGCTGGGGCTGCTTGTGGGGTGCGTGCTGGGACTCGCGGCCTTCGGGCTCGTCGGTTCCGATTCGACCACGACATCCCCGCCGTCTGCGGTTATACCGCCTGGCGAGTCAAAGAGCCCGGCCCCGGCCGTGAAAACTCCCGCCGTCGCCCCGCGGAACCCGGCGCCCGAGGAAGTCCGCCTGACCAGGTTGCTCAGTGCCGGCCTGAGCAGGCGAGTTGCCCTGCCAAAGTCATCCCCGCGCAGCGACACATACCGGACGCTTCTGAGAAACGGCTGGCGGCACTTCAGACAAAATCGCTGCCACCTGGCGGCCGTGGCCTTCGGCCGGGCGGTCCACCTGAAACCCCGCCAGACAGACGGCTACTACGGCCTGGCCTTGAGCCTGTTCGAGCAAGGCAACGAGGGCGCGGCTCTGCGGATCCTGGAATCGGGAGCGAAGAAAACGGGCCCCAAGGCGGCCCTCTGGGTACTGGCCGGTAGCATCTACCAGTGGCTGGGAAAGGAACAGGCCGCCCGCAAGATGTACCGGCGCTACCTCGAGCGCCATCCCGACGGGGCGTTCGCCGGGGACGTAAGGGCGCTGCTTTCGCGCAAGCGCCTTCCCGTGCTGTTCGACTCGCCCGAGCGACTCAGCGTCAACCCGCTCAGATAACACTTTTCATAATGCGCATTTCATTGTAGATTACCTCCTCGCACAGTGACCGTAGTCGCTTTACCCGGGAGGCCTGCATGTATACCGGTAACCGAATCGCCAAAGTCCTGCTTTTCTTGGCGCCGCTTTTCATTGGGACAGCCTGCCAGGACACCAAGATGCACAGCCTGGCCGATGACGTCTGGATGGTGAAGATCGTCGTCGATCCGCTCAAGAGCGCCTACGATATCGGCGACAAGATCGATATCGACTACGTGGTTCTCGACTGGTACGGAAACAGCATTCAAGGAATCGGCGCGACCTGGCAGAAGCCGTTAGCCTCGGACGTTGCGTTTCTGGGCGGCAAGAGTTACCAGTTTGAAAAAATCGGAGCCTTCAGTTGGACGGTCACTCTCGATCAACCCTACGGGATGAGCGATTCGATCACGCTCCAGGTCCCGGCCGTGCCCGGCTCGGTGGACATCACGGTAGACCCCGTCCAGGACTACTACGTCACGGGCGACCAGGTAACTTTGGGCTACGTCGTCTACGACCAGGAAGGCCACCCGATGACCGGCATCGACGCAAGCTGGCAAAATCCACCCCCGTCCGAGGCCCGGGCCGAGGGCAACGGCTTGTTCTCCTTGCTGCAGGAAGGCTACCTGACCTGGACGGTCACCCTGGACGCCCCTTATGATCTTAGCGACTCTGAAACACTCACGGTCGACGGGAGCGGACCGAGCGTCGAAATCGAGGTTCCCGAGCGGGGCGACACAATCCTCGACTCTGGAGCGGCCGCCGAGATCACGGTTCGCGGCCATGTGAACGATGCCGTCTCCGGCGTGGCCGGCCTGTCGATACGAACCAACACCACGCCCGCCACCTCGGTTCCCGTCCAGGCCGACGGTTCGTTCTCGCTGGTCACCGAGGCTTCCCAGGGACTGAACGTCGTCGCCGTGGACGCCGTCGACCTGGCCGGCAACCAGGCGATCGCAACCCGGGCCTATCATTACTCCGGAGACTTCTTCGCCTACCAGAACGACGCCCAGGGGCGGACGGAGATCGCGGCGGCCATAAGTGACTGGCTGACGGATAAGGCGCTGGATCGCGGCAAGCCGACAGACAATCCCTCTTACGATCCATGCGGTCCCGATGCATCCGGCAATTACGTCTGCTCAGAGATCCGGGACATCGCCTCATTGCTCGAGTTGGCCCTGAACAACATAGATTTCGCCACCAGTCAGCCCGGGCAGAATTTCAACTATCCGATCGTTGACCAGGCCTGGCAGTTCGACCTGACCAACGAAATTGAAGTCAAGGCCACTCTCGATGGAGACTTCGATTTGGATCTGGGCTTTGACCACATTACGTCCGGGCTGGCCAAGGTGCTTGACCTTTCCAGCCGTGACGGCGGCGTCCATGCCGGGTTCAGCTACGACACCTTCAAGGACGCGGGCGGTCAGGATCATCCCGGGCTGGACATCTCGTACGGACTCACCGCGACACTGACCTTCAATATCTGGCTCGACCTGACGGCCACCGATCAGCTGGTACAGATCGGCCTGTGCCTGCTGGCGGACAACCTTTGTAACTCAAACCCGCCCTTCGATTGCCTGAGCGACTACCTGGTGGCATGCCCCGGCCCGGCTACTCCCATAGCACAGACCATCTCTTACATCGACACGCCCGTGCTGGTGGGGATGGCCGTCGATCGGATGCTGGCCGACCTCGACCTCGATATCGGGCTGGATGCGGCGAACGAACCGCAAGTGGCACTGGCCAATCTGGATATCAACCTCGGCCAAGCCACACTGGACGTCAGCGCGCTCGAGGATATCACCATCAACATCGGCACGCTGCACTTCGCTTCTTTCGAGATCGACCTTGGCACCTGGCATTTCCCCTCGACCTTCATCAGCGACCTGGCCAACCAGCTCCTCGACCCTCTGGTCAACGCGCTCAAGCCGGTGATCGAATTCCTGCTCGACGAATTTTTCACCTGTGCCGATCCGCAGAATCCGATCTGCTACGTAATGCCGTTTTTCGAAGATTTCTTCTCGGCCTTTGCGATCGACGAAGAGGTCCAGATCGCCGACCCGTTCGACAGGGCGCCGAACGCGCCGCCTCTGGCCAGCGCCCACTTCCTGACGAAGTACAGCGAGCTTCTTTTCTCGTCCGGTCACGGAGGCGACCTGGGGCTGGCGGCGCGTATCTCGAGCAACACAAATCCCGATCTGCTGCAGCATCGCGACGACGATCTTCTGGGCCTGGCCCTGACGGACGGCTGCCTGGCCGGCCAGGATGATTTCACGGGCTACGCTGTCGGAGATAAATCGATCCAGATCGCCCCCGCCCTGGATCTTACCAACATGGTGCTATTCGCCATCTGGAACAACGGCGGTTTCGACCTCGACCTCGACGCGAGTCACTTCAACCTGCCACAAGAGCTTGATGTCTCATCGCTGAGCGTCAATCTTAAACCCTGGCTGCCGCCGATGTTGACCGCCTGCGGGCGAGACAACGAGGAGATCCTGGCCGAGCTCGGCGATCTGCGTCTCGAGGGTGTACTGACCACCCGGGCCGGTAACCGCATAACCTTCGGCGGCTTCGCCAGCCTGATGATACCAGCCTTGCTGCAGGCCAACGCCGCGGCCGATGGTATCGAGATCAACCTATCCGACACGCCCGAGTTCTCGGCGGCGGAGCTTGATTCGTTGAGCGTCGATGGCCAGGCGGCCGACCCCGCCGTGCGCCAGAGTGTGCTGGCACTGATCAAGGACCAGCTTGCTGCCCAGCTTCTGGGGGCCTTCACCGACATCGGTCTCGGGCAACTGGGAGTGCTGGCGCCCAGCTTCGATATCTCGGTCTTCCTGGGCCAGGCCGCGGGATCCGCCGAAATGACCATCGGCGACTTCGAAATACACCAGGATCAAAGCCACGCCATCGCCAACGGCGATCTGGTCTACTGAGAAGTACCTTTTAGCGCAGCTCGGCAATCGATGACCGGCGTACGGTCTCTTCTGAAAACAGAATGGCGGGGGGCAAAGTATTGACGGCGGCTAACCCTGCCAGTTGACAATTACCCCAATGCGGGGTACGTTTGAATCATGATCAACATGGTGGTCATCAGCAAGCGCGCGGAGAAACATCTCAGAAAAGTGCCCATTCATGTTGCTGCGAAGCTACGGATTTGGATCGAGGCATTGGAGGTGAGTGGATTGAGGTCCATGCGGCAAATCCCCGGCTACCACGATGAACCACTGAAAGGCCGCCGGCGGGGACAACGGTCGATTCGTTTAAGCAAGGCTTACCGAGCTGTCTACGAAATTAGATCCGACGGTGCAATAGAATTCGTGTCGGTCGAAGAGGTGATCAAACATGACTACTAGGAAAGCTTCGAAAAAGAAAATGCGTGTAGCCGGCAAGAAGCGCAGCGATGCAATGAAGTTTCTTGATGATCTCATCGGAGAACCCCTCACCTTCGGCAACATGCTTCGCACCATCCGTGAGAGTGAGGAGATAAGCCAGACCGCTATGGCCCGGCAGCTTGGAATCAGCAGGGCTCACCTGTGCGACATCGAAAAGGGACGCAGGACCGCGAGCCCGTCTCGGGCAGCCAAGTTCGCACGTGTGCTCGGCTATGGAGAGACGCAGTTCGTTCGACTGGCGCTCCAAGATCAAATCGCGGAAGCAGGCCTACGCATGAGGGTGAATGTCGAGGCCGCATGACGGAGTGCGGCGCTGATATCATCCGCCGAAATGACCATCGGCGACTTCGAAATACACCAGGACCAGAGTCACGCCATCGCCAACGGCGATTTGGTTTACTGAGAAGTACCTCTTAACGAATGGCCGCGCCCAACACCTGGCGCAGTTCGAAATAGTCGTCAGAGATCGAGTAGAAGATAAGCTCGCGGATCAGCGAACGGTTCGAGCCGGAGGGGCTCACCACCCGGGCTCCTTTCAGAACCTGGACGGCCGTCTCGATGTCCCCGGACAACAAGAAGCCCGCACGGTTGCAGGTGTGTTCGATGCCTTCGAGCCAGTCGCGAATGGAGACGTCTCCGGCTTGCTTTCGGTATGCGTCGGCGAGCTGGCATAGCAGGTTGCGCTTGGCCCGGGGGATCTGCTTGTCCAGTCCGCGCGCCAGGTGCGTCACGTTTTCGTCCGCATGAACGAGTTCCCCGGTGAAAGCCGTCTCGACCATGGCGTCGAGCAGGTTGCGCAGCTGTTGCGGGGATAGCGTCGCGGCCAGCAGGTTCTCCGGCCGGGTGAAGGCCACCGACCGCCCGACCATGAAGCGCAGCTCGGCAATCGATGAGCGGCGCACGGTCTCTTCTGAAAACAGAATGGCGGGGGGCGAAGTATTGACGGCCAGGATTCCCTTGATGCTCACGCCCTTGCCGTAAATTTCCGGCTGCGGCAATCCGAGCAATCCGAGCGCCTCGCGAAGAATAGAGGCGATCTTGGTGTGGCTCTTCTTGATGTCGAGCCGATCGCGGGCCTTGATCCGAAAATCGCGCTGGTCGCGTACGAACAACGGCCGCGCGTAGTCCGAGATGAAGGAAAACATACGGCCCACGAGTCCCCTGGCCAGTGGAAACAACAGCAGGCGATCGTAGAGAGCCTCGTCGACGCGCCTGCCGGGAGGAATCGGCAGGGCATGACGGTGCTCCTTCAACAGCGCCAGTTCGTCGTCGCTGGCCTCATCAAGGAAGGCCAGCGTCGCCGCCAGGCACAGCGTGCGGTCGCGCCTGCCCTGGTGATCATAGATCCTGCGCAGGGCATGATAGCTGTCAACCGAGAAGGGGCTGTCGGCGATCAGCGAGCGATGAACCGAGACCGCCTTGTCATGCAGACCCTCCGACTCGTAGAGCCTGGCCAGGTCTTCACGCACCTTGAGATCCGCGGGCATGATCGCCTGTAGCTGCTCGCAGGCCGCGATGGCCCGGCTGCGGTTTGTCAGCCTATAACGATACAGATCGATCATCTCGGTCAGAATGGGAACCCGGCGATCTTGCTGCCCGGCGATCGGCGGAGGCAGACGACCCAGGAGCTCTTCGTAAAGAGCAGCCAGGCGCCGCCAATCGCGCAGCTGGCTGAGGATTTTCACTGCCGATGCGTGCGCGCGCCCGTCGAGCGGCGTGTGTCGAAGCGCCCGCAGGTAAAACTCCAGGGCTCGCTCGTTGTCATCTAACCGTTCGCGCTCGATGTCGCCGGAGATACGCTGGTAGCGCGCCCGTTGCCTGTCGTTTGGCGCGAGGTGCGCGAGGTGTTGCAAAGCCTCGATAGCCTCCGGGTATTGCTCCGCGCGCGTCAGCACCTTGCGCAACTTTTCGAGCAGATCGACGCTGTTTGGCTCCTGCTCGAGGGCTTCCCGGTAAGCCCTGGCCGCATCCTCGGGCCGATTGAGCGGGCCGGCCAGGATATCTCCCAGTTGCACGGACAGGTTGAAGCGCGTACCGGGACCCTGGGACAGCTGCAGAAGCTGCGCCAGGAGATCCGCGGCTTCGTTATGACGCCCCATCTTGCGCGCCAGCGCAGTGCTTGCCCGAAGGGCCGGCAGGTGACGCGGGTTTGCCTTGAGTGCTTTCCTGTACTGGTCGGCGGCCTCCCCGGGCTGCTCCAGTTTGACAAATCCCTGTGCCGCCAGGCAGTGGATGTCCGCCACTTCCGCCGGATCCAGCCGGTGACGATAGTCGTCGAGGATCTTTACATACAGCCCTAGCGCCTGTTCCCAGCGCTCATGCCGGGCAAGGTAGTAACCGTACTGGGTCAGAATCTGCAAGTCGGCCGGCGCCAGTTCGAGGGCGCGCTCGAAGGCGGCGCCGGCCTCCTCGGGGCGATCGAGCGCCTCCGCCGTCTGGGCCAGCTTGAGGTGCACGGCGGCCAGTTCCGCGGCATCCATGTCGGAGTCGGCGCCTATTTTGGCAACGCGCTCCAACAGATTGTGGGCCTCCTCGTGTGAGTGGGTCTTGAGCCTCGCCTCGGCCACCGCACGAGCGGCCTGCAGGTTCTCGGGGTCCAGCTCGTGGGCCTGTTCGTGACACTGCAGCGCCTTCTCTTCGTTCTGCAGCCGCTCACGCCACACGTCCGCCATTTCCACCAGGATGCCGGCCCTGTCACGCGGATCGACTTCGACAGCGGCCTGCTTCTTGCCGTAACGAATGACTTCGACCCAGTCCTCCCTGCGGCGCGCCATGTCCCTGAGCGCGGACATGGCCTCGAACGATGGGAAATCGTTGTCCGTGGCCCGGTGGTAAGCCGCCTCGGCTTCTTCGGGCCTGAGCAGTTGCTCTTCGAGAATCTTGCCGACTTGGCAATGCATCCGATTTTGAAAATGTAAATCTTCCACCTGTTCGGCCGCCCGGCGCAAGGCATCGATGGATCCAAGCCAGTCGCGACTGGCTTGCAGCAACCTGGCCAGCGCCAGGTGAGCATCGGCGTCGCGGGGATTCTCGGCCAGCGCTTGCCTGTAAAACTCCACTGCTTTTTCCTGGTTATCCAGGCGCTGCTCGTAGACGGCCGCCAGGGCGGAATACAGTTTCACCCTGTCGCCCGCTTGATCGCACGACGAAATGTGTCGTTGGTAGGCCTGCGCCAGTTGTTCGTAGTTGCCGGTCTTCTCGAAAAGGTCTTCCTGCAGCTCGATCGCTTCGAGATCACCGCCGCCTGCGGCCAGGAGCTGATCGAGATCTTCGAGCGCCTCGCGGCTCTTGTCCAGACGTCCGGCCCGCAGCCTGGCCCGCCTGAAGAGCAACTTCTTACGGGTCGCCGGATCGCCGGCCGCTTTCAGGGTGCGGGTGAGGATTGCGTCATACCTGGTAAGATCGTCGCGCTCCTCGTACAGGCGCTGCAACCCTTCGAGGGCCTCTTCATTGGAGGGCTCTTGCCGCAATACGCTGCGGTAGGACGACTCGGCGTCTTCCGGGCGCCCGTCTTCTTCGAGCAGGCGCCCCAGCCGTGCCTGGAGATCGGCGCTTGCAGCCAAAAGCGACATTCGGCGATACAGTTTCGCCCTGACCTTCTCGTTTGAAGCAAGTAAAGCTCCCTGCTCCAGGGCTTCGAATGCCGCTTCAGTATCGGACCCCTCCTGGAGCCGAGAGGTCAGCTTGTCCCAGGCTTCCAGCGAGTCGGGTTCATCGCGAGCGGCCCGCCAAAGGGTATCGACGGGATCTGTCGGGCTGCTCGGAATGCTCGGAATGCTCGGAATGGTTGCCTCCTCTTCCATCGGGGAGGTGTCCGTTTCTTCTTCCTCTTCCTTGCTCTCGGCAGGCGTCTCGCCCTCGACGGGGCCGACGAGGGTTGGCTCTTTGTCTTCTTCCTCGTCGGTATCCTCCTCGTCCCCGACTATGTTTTGTCCCCCGCCTTGCGGAGTTTCCTGAACCAGGGTGGGTTCGCGATCCTGAAAAGGATCGACCCCGCCGAGATCGATCGTCCCGATCCCGTCTTCTTCAATCGGCAGCGGCGAAAATACTTCGGCAATATCTTCTTCTTCTTCCTCTTCTTCCATACCTTCTTCTGCAAAGGAAGCAATCCGACCGGCTTCTCCTCTCAGGCGCTTGATGGCTTTCACGGCGGCCGCGGCTTCCGGATCCAGTCCCAGTATACGATCGTAGACGTCGGCCGCACGTCCGTCGTTGCCAATTTTCTCCTCGATAATCTCGGCCGCCTCGTAGAGCAACTCTGTTTTCCGCTCTGGTTCAAAAATGCGCGCGGCTCGCCCGAGAAGCAGATCGACGAGACCTTCTTGATCCTGCGCTTCTTCGAGCATTGCGTGTAACGACCGGAATGCTTCGATCAGAGCTGGATCCAGCTCGATCGCGCGTTTGAAGCGCTCTTCGGCCTCCGCCCGCATCCCGCAATCATCGAGCAGTAACCCGGCCCGCTCCTGTAGCCCGGCCGCAGCAGGCCCGTCCATGGCGACGAGCTGTTCGTCGAGAACGGCCAGCAACTCGTTCGCAAAGCCCGCGGATCGGGCCAGGCGAAACAACTCATCCATCAGGCGCGGGTGGCCGGGAGCCTGTCTCAGCGCGCGGATCAACTCGAAAAACGCAAGGTCGAGGTGGTCGAGTTTCTCTTCCTGGATGGCCGCGATTTCCAGGGAGATCTCGGCCGCCTGGTCGGGATCGGAGGTCTTCTCCGCGCGTCCGATCAGCAGCGAAATCAACTCGTCCCAGACGCCCTGGCGGCGATAAAGATCTTCGAGAATCTCCTCGCGCTGTTCCGCAGGGGGAACATCCTCCCGGGGGGGCTCCTGCATTGATTCCCGGTAGAGCACGACCGCTCGCTCTCGTTCACCGAGCTTCTCTTCGAGGATGCGCGCCAAGCGCTTGGTCTGCGCCTTGACCACGTCGGCGGGCAAATCGGGGCGCGAGAGGAACGACTCGAGGGCCATGGCCAGGGGCTCGAACTCCTTGCCGTATTCCAGCAGATCCAGGCGGATCAGCTGGACGGGCACACTGGCCGGATCGATCTCGATGGCCTTGGCAACGGCGCCGCGGGCGAGATCGGCGTTGTGCAACTCGTACAGGTGAAGGTGCGCGAGCTTCGTGTACAGCTCGACCGCGGCCTGGTCGTCATTGAGCCGCGTGCCCAGGTCTTCGAGCACGGCGGCCAGCTCCAGGTGTTTCTCGCAGGCTACGCCGAGATTATAGATCTCGCCGACCAGGCCGGGTTCGTCCGGAGAATAACGCGCCACCCGGACGATCTCGAAGAAGGCCGAGGTCGGATCATTGAGACCGTCGCGATACAGGCGGGCGATCTCGCGCCGCAGCCTCGACTTGGCAGCGGGGTCTTCCGAGTACTTGATCAGCTGGGTGTATGTCGAGATCAGCTCTTGCCATTCTTCCTCTTCCCCGTAGATGCTGGAGATGGAAAACAGCTTCTCGGTGTCCGAGCCGCTCAACTCCACCGCGCGCTTGTAGTATCCTTCGGCCTGAGCTTCGTCCCCCAGCCGCTCGGCGTAGAGACGGGCCAGCTTCAGGTAGAGGGCGACGCGTAACTCGATGCGATCTATGCGCTCGACCACGTCCTCGTAGATCGCCAGAAGCTCTCTGAAGCTTTCCGTGCGCGTGGCCAGCTTTTCCATGTTGAGCAGGATACGCACGTTCTGGGGCGCGAGCCTCGCCGCCCGGATGTACTCCATCAGCGCCCGATCTTCCTGATGCAGGCGCTGTTCGTATATCTGGGCCAGCTGCGCCCTGATGGCAAGCTTCTCCTCGGGGGACTGGGCCAGGTCGATCTGCAGCAGGTAGATCTCGATTACTTTTTCCCAGTCTTCGAGGTCGTGATAGAGCATGGCCAGCGACCAGATGGCGCGGCGATTCTCGGGGTCGATGGTAAGCACGCGGTGAAAAGTGTCGACCGCGCCGCGGGGATCGGAGAGTTTTTCGTCATACAGGTTTCCAAGCCGGATCAATGCGCGCACCTTGCTCTTGGGATCGCTAAGCGCCGCTATGCGCGCCTGCAGGATCTCCACCATGGCCTGCCAGGATTCGGCGGCCAGGAAGGCGTCCCACAACTGGACAAAGGCCTCTTCGTCGGCCGGGCTTTTTTTCAGGCATTTCTTGAGTTTCTGGATCTGCTTGCCGCGGACTGTACGCCCGTTGCCTTCGCGCGTGTTTTTCTTGCGTGACTTGGCCATCGATGTCAACGACTTTACCGAAAGGCCCCAAGAGAAGTCAACGTGTTAGCTTCTGAAAAATCCGTTTTACCACATTTGCGCGCCGCCGCAGGGGTGCTACAATGCTCCGACACGATCGAAGGGAGCCTGATATGCCTGATAAGACCAAGGATACGCCCAAGAAAGTAAACATCCAGATTCAGCTGGACGAGGAGATTGCCCAGGGAGCCTATGTCAACCTGGCCATGGTCAATCACTCCGAGACCGAGTTCACCATCGACTTCATCTACGTGCAGCCTCAACAGCCCAAGGCCAAGGTGCGCGCCAGGATTATCTCCAGCCCCAAGCACACCAAGCGCCTGATCGCGGCCCTATCGGACAACCTGACCAAGTACGAAAAGCGATTCGGTCAGGTCGAGGCCAGCGGCCCCTTGCCTCACGAAGAACTGTTGCACTGAAGAAGAAGGAAACCGGAGACGGCGAGTGCTTACCACAAGACGGATACCGGAAAATCACTCCAGGCTTCGCCGTCGCCCAGCTGGCCGTATTGGTTTCTCCCCCAGCACCATAGCGTCTTGTCGGCGCCGTCCTGCATGACCGCACAGGTTTTCTGACCACCCGCGTCGAGGAAGGTCAAGCCGTCGGCCGTGCCCGTCTGTACCGGTGAACTCGAGATGGCATAACCGGAGCCTATTCCAAGGGCACCGTCATCGTTACTTCCCCAGCACCAAAGAGTGCGGGTTTGCCCGTCATCCCGGACAGCGCAGGTCGTGTAAACACCCGTGCTCACACCTGACCAGTCTCCATCGCTTCCGATCTGAACGGGGCTGGTCTCCATCACACTGGGTCCGGAAGAACCGGTTCCGAGTTGCCCGTGGTTCGACGAACCCCAGCACCACAAGGTCCTGTCGCTTCCTTCGTTCCGGATGCCGCAGCTATGAAAAAATCCTGTGCTCAGGCTGGCCCAGTCGGCGGCAGTGCCGACGCGAACCGGTGAGCTCTCATTGGTGCCGGCGCCGGAAGATCCGATTCCCAGTTGACCTAAGTAATTCGCGCCCCAGCACCACAGGGTCCTGTCGATCCCGTCGTCCCGGATACCGCACGTGAAACCGCTGCCCAGCCTGACCGCGGCCCAGTCGGACCCGGTTCCCACCTGTACGGGTTGGTCTTTGTCGGTACCCGTTCCCGATGTGCCATCGCCTACCTGGCCGCCATCGTTCTTTCCCCAGCACCACAGCGTGCGGCCCGCGGCACCCTCATCGCGAATGCCGCAGGAGTGTGCGTCGCCAACTTCCACCATGACCCAGTCTGATTCCATTCCCACCCGGGTCGGGTTGTTCTTCTCCGTCCCGCTGCCCATGGTCCCGTCGCCGAGTTGGCCGTGCTCGTTTCCTCCCCAGCACCACAGTGTTCTTTGGTTGCCGTCGTCGCGGATGCCGCACGAGTGATCGCGCCCCCCGCATACCGTCGCCCAGTCGGAATCGACGCCTGCCCTGACCGGAGTTTGCTCCTTGGCCGCGCTACCCGAGGCGCCGTTGCCCAGCTGGCCGAAATCGTTTCTTCCCCAGCACCACAGGCTCCGTGCGCCGCCATCGTCCTGTATACCGCAGGAGTGCTCTAGCCCTCCGCAAACCACTTCCCAGTGAGTGGCCACGATGCTCTGCGAGGGCAGGTACTTGTTGCCGGTAACGCCCATCCCCAGTTGGCCGAAGAAGTTGGTACCCCAGCACGACAAACCCCTCTCTCCTCCGGCGGTCTCCTCTATTCCGCAAGCATGAAAATCGGCCGCCGTGATTTGCTCCCAGTCGACCGAGTTTCCCACCTGTACGGGCAGCGCGCTGTCCGCAGTCGTTTCGTCTCCGAGTTGGCCGAAGGTATTTTCTCCCCAGCACCATGCCGTCCTGGTGCTCCCGTTGTCTCTGATCCCGCAACTGAAGTAGAATCCCCCATCGAACGTGTCCCAATCGGCGGCATTGCCAACGCGCGTGGGAATATCACGGTACTCGATAGTTCCATCGCCGAGCTGACCCCGGTTGTTATCGCCCCAGCACCACAACGTCCGGTCGATCCCGTCATCCCTGATGCCGCAGGCATGGAACCCCCCCGCGCCAACCGAAAACCAGTCCGTTTCCATGCCGATTCTCACAGGCTCGTTCTGGTTGGTACCGGCGTCGCCGTTTCCCAGTTGGCCGGAGCCGTTCGTGCCCCAACACCACAGGGTCCGCTCGGTTCCGTTGTCCCGGATGCCGCAGGTGAAATTGTTTGAGGCCACGACCGTAGCCCAATCCGTCTCGATGCCGACTCGAACCGGAGTGTACCTTTTTTCGTTCGTGCCGTCGCCTAGCTCACCATGGTTGTTTCTTCCCCAGCACCACAACGTTCGGTCGACACCATCGTTCCGGATACCGCAAGTATGACGATAACCCGCGTTCACCCGTGCCCAGTCACCGGCGGTGCCCGTTTGTACCGGGGTTTCGCGCGTCATTTCAGTGCCGTCTCCGATCTGACCGCTGTCGTTGCGTCCCCAGCACCACAGGGTCCGGTTGGCCCCGTCGTCCCGGATGCCGCAGTTGTGCTGAAGCCCTGTTTTCACGACATCCCAGTCCGCAGCCGCTCCCACCTGGATCGGCACCCCGGTAAACGAGATGCCGTTGCCAAGCTCCCCCCATGCGCCCTTTCCCCAGCACCATATGGTGCCGTCGATGCGCACCGCGCAGGCGTGGCCGCTGCAGGCCGACACCGAAAGGTAAGCACCGTCGCAGGCGTTACCCATGCCGTCGCCGTCATCGTCCTGTTGATCGGCGTTCGAAATGTGGGGACAGTTGTCGATGCAGTCCGGTGTGCCGTCATTGTCGCTATCGTCGTCGGATTCTTCCAGGCCGCAGCCGCAAACACCGGGATCGATCTTGTCGGGATCTTCGGGACAGCCGTCGCAGATGTCTCCGGCCGCGTCGCCGTCGCCGTTTTCCTGGCCCGGGTTCGAATCGTCCGGACAGTTGTCGATGCAATCGACGAATCCGTCCGAGTCGGAGTCGACGTCCGACTCGGCGGCGCCGCAGCCGCAAACGCCGGGTTCGATCTTGTCCGCATCATCGGGGCAGTAGTCGTTGCAGTCGACTGTCCCGTCGCCGTCGGAGTCTTTATCTGCATACCAGCAGCCGCACTGAGCAGGCTGGTCTTTGTCCGGGCTGTAGGGGCAGCCGTCGAGATGGTTTGCAACCCCGTCTTCGTCGCAGTCCGCCTCGGGGTCGAAGCAATCGTAGGACATCGTCAGCAGAGAATCGACAACGCCGTCGGCATCCCAATCGTACGCGATGGTCAGTGGGTTTCCAAACAGATCGTAGGTATGGGATTCCCGGGAGTCAACGACACCGTCGGCGTTCATGTCCATCTCAACTATCAGCAGGTTGCCGTCTGCATCGTAGGTGTAGGTGTATATCCTGTCCGCCGTGCCATCAGCATCCCTGTCGTACTCCTTGGACAACAAGTTGCCCGAGGCATCGTAGGAAGATGACCAGATGCTATCCACCGTACCGTCTGCTCCGCTGTCGTGCTCTTCAGTCAGCTCGTTACCATCGGCATCGTAGGTGTAAATATCCTGGACATCCACGTTGCCGTCGGCGTCGAAGTCAATGGATTTGGTAAGCATGTTGCCGTCCGCGTCATAGGTGTAAATCTCCCGGTAATCCACGTTGCCGTCACCGTCGTTGTCATCGGATTTGGTAAGCATGTTGCCGTCCGCGTCGTAGGTGTACAATCGCCTCCTGTCGATGGTTCCGTCGACGCCGTAGTCTTGTTCCTCGCTCAGCAGGTTTCCGTCCGAGTCATAAGTGTAAGTACTGATCTGATCGACCATGCCGTCGGCGTCGAAGTCGAATTCACACGTGACAAGATTACCGTTTACGTCATAAAAAAAGGTTTGGGTGTAATCAACCCTTCCGTCAGAGTCGGTGTCTTGAGTCTGGGACAAGGTATTGCCGTCGCCGTCGTAGATGATGACGATTTCAACGATGCCGTTTCCATCGATATCCATGGTCTCTTCCAGCAGGTTGCCGTTGGCGTCGTAGGTATAGGTGTAACCGATAGAGCCGTCGCTTTGGGTACACGGTCCGGGGTACTTGCACCCTTCTACTCCACAGCCGCAGTATCCCGGCACCGTTTTTTGCGGGTCGTCGGGGCAGCCGTCGTCGCAGTCGGGCGTGCCGTCGGAGTCGGTGTCGGTATCGGCCAGGCCGCAGCCGCACAGGCCGGGCTCTGTTTTTTGCGGGTCGTCGTCGCAGCCGTCGTCGCAGTCGGGCGTGCCGTCGGAGTCGGAGTCGGCATCGGCCAGGCCGCAGCCGCACAGGCCGGGCTCTGTTTTTTGCGGGTCGTCGGGGCAGCCGTCGTCGCAGTCGGGCGTGCCGTCGGAGTCGGTGTCGGTATCGGCCAGGCCGCAGCCGCACAGGCCGGGCTCTGTTTTTTGCGGGTCGTCGTCGCAGCGATCTTCGCCGGCAGGACAAGTCTGCACATCGTAGCCATCGATGCCGTCTCCGTCGGAATCCTTGCAATCGTTGCCGTTGGATCCGTTCCCGGGGCATCCCGAAATCAGTAATGAAAAAAGCAGAATCGGTAAGACGTGTTTCATCGTGGAAGACCTCACTCGGTAGACCCGGCGTGTTAGATATATTTTAACAATATTACAAAAAATGCCGGCTTGGGGACAAGCACAATCAATGTATTGTGACTGACCGAGATAGCGTTCTGAAGCACGCGTCTATTTCGAGTGCCCGAGCCTGTCGAGCAGTCTGCGGGCATCTCTTTGGCCGGGCACCAGTTCAAGCACGCGCCGGGCGGCTTCCCTGGCCTGCTTCCATTCCGCCCGCTTGACGTGCAACCTGGCCAACTCGAGCTGGATTTGAAAAAGGCTATCGTCAAGTTGGCGACCCTTCATGAACTGTTCACGCGCTTGATCCTCTTGGCCGGCATCCAGAAGCTCACGGCCGAGGAAATAGCGATAATGAGCATTGCCGGGCGCCAATGCGACAGCCTTGGCGTAGGCTCGACGGGCCGCGACGGAATTACCGCCCTTCCTCAAAAAATGTCCCAGGTTGGCGCGTGGCGCCGGAAAACCGGGCGAGACGCGAATGGCGCTGCTATATGCGCGCATGGCCTCGCGTTGACGTCCGGCCCTGGACAATGCCACGCCCAGATTGTTCCAGGCCCGCGCGAAGCCCGGGTCGATGCGGGTGGCCATGCCGTACGCGCGTATGGCTTGCCCGGATCCAAAACCGCCCGACTCTTTGCCCGACCAGGCCATCTCGCTGCCGAGGTTGTTGTAGAAATCGGCGATGGCTTCCAGATCGCCGACGACCCGGTACCTGCGCGCCCTCCCGGCCCGGCCGTCGAATTCCACGGCGATCCAGTCGGGACCCATGCGCACGCCCACCAACACATGGCCCCAGCGGACCAACACCGAGCCGCTCTTGCTAAACTCGTTCAGTTGCTCGCTGGCGTCCAGATAGCAGGCCCTGAGCCCGACTGAGCGAGCCATTGCCACGAACAGATTGGCGTACGAAAGACAGTTTCCTTCGCCGCTTTGCAACACCTGTCCAGCGGTGCGTGTGCCGTAGCGATCATACTGATTGAGAAAACCCTTGCGTTTGAAATAGCGCCGTAGCGCAGCGAGCTTCTGGTGATCGCCGTGGGCGCGGGCGGTGATTTCCGCGGCCAGTTCGCGAATGTCATCGTTCGCCTCGAATGGAATTTGCAGATCTGAAAGCTCGGAATTCTTGAGCCGCCGGGCAAGATAACGCCGGATCTGTTGGGGGGAGCGGTTATTTTCGTGCGGACAGGGTTCGAACCGTGCATCTTGTCTGCCAACCGGCAGCCTGACCGCGGGCAATGCCAACATCACCGCGGCCAAAATTCCAATTACAACGCCCTGCATTTGCCACTTCTCCCGATCGCCATTATACATCAAATGGGGGCTTTCCGGGAACAGGAGATCGGGTCTTGACGAGAATAGGCACGCACTTTAGTATTTCAGCCCGGATGAAGATATTTGGATCGAACAAGTTTATCTTATGGATGATTCCGGTGCTTCTAGTACTCGGTGCCGGGGCTTGCCTGGTCAAAAGCGTTTGTTACCAGGATGCCGACTGTCCACCGGACCAGGTGTGCGAGATTGGCCCCGGCGAGTTTCTGGGAGCTTGCCGCAGCCCGTGCAGCGGAGACGATGATTGTCTCCAGGGTTCTATCTGCGACCAGGCATCCGGTAAGTGCATCGAGGCCGAGTGCCGGCTGGATGCCGACTGCCCCGACGGGTTCGAATGCAAGCAGGGGCGCTGTATTTACACCGAGGTGCTGGAGTGCGCCCAGGACATGGTTCCCATCGAAAACCGCTTCTGCATCGATATCTACGAGGCTTCCCGGCCGGACGCCACCGGCCAGTCCCAGGGATCCGACGGATCCAAGGCCACTTCCCGCGCCGGGGTGATTCCCTGGCGGGTCGTGGACAACGCAGAGGCTCAGGCGGCCTGCCAGGCCGCGGGCAAGACCCTGTGCACCGAGAGCCAGTGGTTCTTGGCCTGTCGCGGGCCCGAGGGAACCGTTTATGGCTACGGAGATCCCTACGACCCGGTCATCTGCAACGGCATCGACACCTACTGCAGATGCGGTCCAGGCAGCGGTTGCGAGGACCGCGATCCCTGTCCGTTTCCGCACTGCTATCACACCTGCAGCGCGGCCTTTCGCCTCGACCCCACCGGCGCCAACGCGGGTTGCACCAATGCCTACGGCGTGTTCGACATGAACGGCAACCTTTGGGAACACGTGCTAGGCGGCGATGAAACCCGCATCCGCGGCGGCGCCTATAACTGCTCGGACTCGGAGACGCTGCATCGTTGCGACTACATTCCGGGCGTCTGGAAACCATCCGCGCGCGGGTTCCGGTGCTGCAGCACCGGGATTGAGTCCGGTAACTAAGGAGACAATTGATGAGGCAGGCCTGGCTTGCTGTCATGATCGCCGCCGTCTGGATATGCCGGCCAGCGCCCGCCGGGGCACAGGATTGCCTGCGGGAATGTGCCGGTGAACTGGCTTGTGAGAGCCAGGTATATGAGTGCCTGATTGCTAACGGCCAAACCCGCGATGCCATAAAGCGCCTCAAGACAATGGTTCGCCGGCACCCGGAGCAAGGCGGATTCGCCCGGCTGTTGGCGCGGGCCTACATGGCCGACAACAACCCTTTCTGGGCACAACGTACCTTGCAAGCGGCCATCGCCGGGAACGCGGCCGACTGCGAGAGTCTAGCGTGGCTTGCCTGGCTGCACGTGGGCCAGGGAGACCTGGACCTGGCCCGGCAACTCATACACCAGCCCGGTTGCAAAGAACGCAGCGCGGATCGGAGTCGTTGGCTGCTGCTCGAGGCGTTCATGGAACACGCCGAGCACAAACCCGGCGCGGCGGACTTGGTCTTGCGTGTTTCCGACGAAGAGACATTCTACCCGGAGGATCGTCAAATGTGGCTCTTCCTCCGGCAGGCGGAGGATCCGGGTTGGATCGAGCCCGTGAGCTTGCGCCTGGAGACGAGCTTTGGAGTCACTTCCAACTCCAAGGCCGGCTCGCCCACCGATCCCGGCACCGAAGGATCGTATAGCGCGCTGGGGAGACTGGACCTGTTCGGACGGTTCGTTTGGCCTGCGTCCCGCGGTTTCCGTCCGTCACTGGAGGCGGGACTCAAGGGACACGGGCTCGTCGCCGAGGAAGCAAGAAGTCTGAGCTACCTGGAAATGTCCGCGCGCCCGGGGGTGATCTTGGGAGCAGGTTTTCCACGAGTGCTTGTCGGCTACAAGCTGGAGTACCTGGTACTCAACCAGGACCTGGAGATCCAGCGGCGATTTTACGAGGGACACCGCGGAGAAATGGAAGTCGAATTTGGGGCCTTGACGGCCTTCGCCGGCGCCGGACGGCGCTTCTTCCACGAGAACGGGCGTACTCGCTGGGAACTTGACGGCGGCCTGGGCGGCTCGTTTTCATTTCTTCGGCGGGTGCACCTGTTGGCGGCGCTGTCGCTCCGGTACTACGAGGCAATCGGTGATCCATACGACCTGGTTGGAACCACCGCCGTGGCTGTGGGAAGGGTCAACCTCGGTGCGGGGTTTTACGCCCGTCTGGGAGCAACCGTCGGACTGGACTACTACCTGCACTCGGGAGGCGAGCGTGGAAAGGTAGCCTACGGAAGCGATCGCGAGCGCTTCGACGTATTGACCAAGCTATCGGCAGGCGCATGGAGCCCGCCCTGGCAAGGGCTGCGATTCGGCTTGTTCTACGAGTTTTCCTGGCGTGAATCGTCGGTGGATTCCGACAACAGCACCGATGACTACGACTACAAAGAGCACCGCCTGTTGGCCAAGGTGCGCTTCACCTTTGACCTGAATCCGTGGGCTCCCGACACTGTTGAGCCCGAAGGACACCTGGCCCTGGACTGGGGAATCGGCGGCCGGGCCGGAACGGGCATGGACGAGGAGAGAATACAGGATCTATTGCGCCAGGACGAAGCGGCCCGGCGGGGATCATCGTGCGTGGACTAGACCACTTGAGATGGCAACATCTCTACAGTTGAGTCAACTACACTCGAAGTCTCATAAGAATATTTTTGATCAAGTTGGATGTTCCCTAGCGAGGGCTCCCGCATTCGTCATGGTGCGCATTCTTGAAGCCCTCGGGGGTTCCTTTCAGGTGACCCCTATATTTCTCCGCTGTTCCTCCGTATAATCAAGTATGCACCGGTTCACCCTTCTCCTGGTCCTGGCAATGTTCGAACGTGATCATAACCAAAGGGAGGAAATTAGATGCCTACAAAACTGACTAACGGCTTTTCTTGCTCCGCGCGGGGAACGATGTTGTTGTTTCTTTCCATCGTCTTTATCCTGGCTTTTGCCGCCTCCGGGTGCGGCGGGAATGACGGTACCTCTTGCACGGTCACAGACAACGGCGACGACACGATGACGATCTCGTGCACCGATGGCACATCGGTCACAGTCAGCAACGGGCAGGATGGACAGGACGGTGCCTCTTGCACCGTCCAGGACAACGGCGACGGCACCAAGACCATCTCCTGCACCGACGGCACGACGGTCACGGTTAACAACGGGCAGGATGGACAGGACGGTGCCTCTTGCACCGTCCAGGACAACGGCGACGGCACCAAGACCATCTCCTGCACCGACGGCACGACGGTCACGGTTAACGATGGGCAGGACGGCAGTTCCACGCTCGTCGTCAACGAGTTGCTACAGGATGGCGATCCGAATTGTCCCGCCGGCGGTATCGCCATTCATACCGGCGTGGACATCGACGGCAACGGTTTGCTCGATGTCGACGAGATAACAAGCACGTCTTACCTGTGCAAAGGGCCGGACACAATCCTTCCGACCGGTATTCTCCAGGGTTCCTACACCATTCAAAATAGCTTGGATGCGTATTTGATCTCGGCCATTACCAGCATCACAGGAGACCTGGTAGTCGATGCTCCCGCCCTGACGAGCCTGTCTCTGCCGGCCCTCACATCCATCGGGGGAAGACTGGAAATTTACAATAACGCCGCCCTGACAAGCCTGGACCTGCCGTCTCTCGCGTCCGTCGTGGGGTACCTTAACATCAGCGAGAACTTCGCCCTGACAAGCCTGGACCTGCCGGCCCTCATGTCAGTCGGGGGGTACCTGAACATCCAATTAAACGACACCCTGACAAGCTTGGACCTGACGGTCCTCACGTCATTAGGGGGGCACCTGATCGTCTTAGGCAACTCCGCCCTGACAAACCTGGACCTACCGGCCCTCACGTCCATCGGGGGGTACCTGTACATCGAAAGCAACGTCACCCTGACAAGCCTGGACATGCCGTTCCTCACGTCACTCGTGGGGTACCTGGGCATCTCAGCAAACTCCGCCTTGTGCAATTCTTTGGCAATCGCTTTACTTGACCAACTCCTAGCAGCGGGTTGGAACGGAAGCCAGTTTATTTCGGGCAACGACGACTCTTGTTGATGTCAAAACCAATCCCCAATCCGAGGACGAGGAGAGAATACAGGATCTATTGCGCCAGGACGAAGCGGCCCGTCGGGGATCATCGTGCGTGGACTAGACCAAACTCGTAAAGTACTCGGGCAAAGGAGATACAATGCGCACTATCGCAACAAGCAGTGTAGCTTTTTGCATTCTATTGCTGTCTGGTGAGTTGTATGCCCAGTCTTGCGCGGTTGCACAAGATACCGAAACTTTTCACCTGGCTGATTTGGGTTGCGCCGTAGCACTGGGTTCAGACCAGCAGCATAGCGAAGTAGTTGCCGTATGGGTCGAAGGCGACGACTTCAGGTTCCGCATGAGTAGATATCAGCAGGGCGCCTGGAGCAATGCCGCGATAGTCGACACCGGCAGCCTCAGCTTGCCGAACAAAGTTGAAAACGGAGTCGCCCAGCGCAAGCAGGCGCTTCTAGACGTGGCCCTGGACAGCAACAATCAGGTGCACTTCATTTTCATGACTCACACTGTTGCCGACAAGAAATATCATCTTTACTACATGGCCCAAGAGTCAGGCAGCTGGAGCCAACCTGTTGAGATAGACACAAAAAACGTGACGGCCGGTGACCTACCCGACCGACCACCAGATGGCTGGGCCTGGTCCGAATTCGATCGATCTGGAGATTTGCACGTTATCTACAACATAGGCCAAGGCACCGGCGATAATGGAGTCTTTTATCTCAAACACCATGATGACGTTTGGAGCTCATCGGTCTGGGTAGCACCGGGACCCACTTGTCATATGAACCTGGGCCCGGACGGAAGCGTCCATGTGGTCTACATGAAATATGGCATGCTCAACGGCCTGAAAAACTACCAGGCCGAATACGTCTGGGCTAATGCGGCCGGAGTTTGGCAAGAGGAAGAGAGGGTCACTAACGAAGAACCGGTCGATGTAAACATCGGGCCGGTGGCAATTCATCCGCAAATTGCCGTTGACCAGGCAGGTACGGTGCATGTGATCTACCCTGTAGATCCGGTCGATCCTAAAAACAATTTAGACGGTGGGCATGCCTCCTACACCCGCAGGATTTCGAAAGACAACTGGACCGCGCCGGTCGAGCTGTTCCAAAACGGCAGCCATGCGGGCCAGCTTGCTTTTATGGTAGACGTTGCCGGTTTCAAATACGCCTTCGGGCTCAACTGGGAAAAACGCTACAAGATTGATCAGGGTGCTGGATTTGCGCCCGGGCCAAGCTCGAGGTGGCTGCCGGGACGCGGGCGTCTATTCCGAATCGATGGTTCCCTCTCTTGCGATTCGGCCTGGGTGACTTGCATCGATGATCGCTACTGGGGGCCGGTTGAAGTAGTCCGCTTTACCCGAACCGGCTCGGATTGTCCCCAGGTTTGCGAGGATTACCCGGACCCGGACGGCGGTATCGAGCCCGATGGCGGCGTCGAGCCCGATGGCGGCGTCGAGCCCGACGGTGGCGTGGAACCCGATGGTGGCCCTGAACCGGACGCCGGCGATGACGGGTCGGTAGCGGATGAAATTATTGATGCCGGAACCGAAAGCTCGGATTCCGAGACAGAAGAACCGCTTGTCGGCGACGGCTGTGGTTGCAACACGTCGACAAAAAAGAGCATCTGGGGTCTTTTTGCCGTGTTGTTGTTTCTACTACGAAAAAATAAAAGAGATAATTCCGCCCAAGGCGCAGAAACTTAGTCCTCACCCCAACGTAACACCCTCAGGAGGTTACCTATCCCAATGTCGAGACCAAACTGGAACTACGTGGTGGACGTGGTGATGTTTTCCCTCATGGGCGCCATAATCTTCATCGGCGTGCTCATGGGCTTCTTCCTTGCCTCCGGCCCGGTCGTCGACGCGGGATCCAAGTACGTCTGGGGCCTGCACCGGCACCAGTGGGGAGATATCCACACGATCTTGTCTTTCGTCTTCGTGGCCTTCTTCATCCTCCATCTTCTGCTGCACTGGAGCTGGATCAAGGGCGCCACTAAAAAGCTCCTGCGCTTGCCTTCCGTGTTGGTCGTCATCCTGCTGCTCCCCGCCCTGATGATCCTGCTGGCCTGGTCGTTCTCCGAGAAGGATTCGCCGGCCTATACCGAGTTCGGCCACCGGGCCGGGGCCGGGAGGGGAAGGACCGCGGATCCGCCTCCGGCGCC
>CAZXHT010000041.1:0-49245 GCA_964640665.1 uncultured Myxococcales bacterium | reverse complement strand
CTGGCTGCCTACCTGGCGGCGCTGGCGTTTGCCATCCGGTATTTTCGAACGATAGTCGGATAATAGCATTGGTTATGTATTTTACTGGGCCACGGGGAAGGCACGAATTTTGCTTTTTAGGGGCATCTGTCGTATACAGACAGTGAATTGCAACCAGGGAGAGAACCATGCCGGAGAACGACAGGCAAGCGGAGCCCGTGCCCGTTTCGAAGCGTCCCAGGAAGAAGGGCGGCGGGGCCAAGGTGATGTTCGTCGTCCTGGTCGTGCTGGCCCTGGCCGGGATCATTGTCTACCTGCTCAGCCTGCTCAACTCGAAGACCTTTTTCCTGGTACCCGAGGGCGGCGAGCTGGTGGTCAAGAAGGGCATCTTCTTCCCGGTCGGGAGCGAGATCTACCAGCCCAAGAGCCCCGAGCAGGCCGCGCTCTATACACCCATCGAATTGCCCGACGAGCTGAGGCATGCAGGGCCGCTCAAGTTCGAGGACCTGCCGTCGCTCAACCGCGAGTTCGCCAAGTACATGATCGCCCTCGCCAACAAACTGGTTTTCCAGAAAGACGAGAAGCAATACCTCAAGGGAAAAAAATACCTTGAGCGGCTGCGCGATCTGACGGGCCTGGAACCCAAGCAGATCGATCGCGTCAAGTCGCTCGGGGCGGACGTCAACTACATCGAGGCCAAGCGGGCCTACCAGGGCGTCGAGAAAACCCTGGAAAGCGCTCTCAGGAAGTTCAGGCAGGCCGAGACCTTCGGCACCGGGCGCTTCGGCGATGCGGCCGAGTGGATCGTCAAGATCGAAACCCTGCTCAAGGCAATCCGCCTCACCAAGTCGGGCGCAGTCGTAAAGCCCGAGGAAACTCCGTACCCCGGGGCACGGCAAAAAACGCCGCCGGCAACGGAAGTGGTCGTACCGCAACCACCGGCGGATGACAGGCCCTCCCCGCGACCCGCTCCCGTCCCGAAGCCCGCCCCCGTTCCCAGCGGCGGAATCTGAAAAACCCGTTACGGAACGATCCGGGTACCCTTCTTGCCGTCCAGTGCCTCGGCCAGGAAATCGGGCGAGGTGATTATGGCCTCGCGGCCGCCGGCCTCTAAGAAATTGACCACCGCCGTGATCTTGGGGCCCATCGAGCCGGCCGGGAACTGCCCGGCCTCGAGGTGCCCTCGCGCCTCGGCCACGCTCAGGTTCGAGACCGCGCGCTGGCCGGGCTTGCCGTAATCGAGACAGACCGTCTCCACCGCCGTGGAGATCATGAAGATGTCGGCCCCGAGCTTCTGGGCCAGCAAGGCGCTGGCGTGGTCCTTGTCGATCACGGCCGGCACGCCCTTCAACTCACCGTCGGCATCGCGCACCACCGGGATACCGCCCCCGCCGACGGCGATCACCACCAGGCCGGCCTGGCTGAGCCGCCTGATGGCGTCCAGCTCGATGATCTCGATCGGGATCGGCGAAGCCACCACCCGGCGCCAGCCGCGACCGGCGTCCTCGCGGACTTCCCAGCCCTCTTTGGCCGCGTGTTCCAGGGCTGCGGCCTCTTCCATGAACGAGCCGATCGGCTTCGAGGGATGCTCGAAGGCCGGGTCGTTTTCGTCCACCCGCACCTGGGTCACCAGGGTGACTGCCTGGAAATCGTTTTTACGCCTTGCGAACTCGTTGGCCAGCGACTGCTGGATCATATAGCCGATCGAGCCCTGGGTGTCGGCCCCGATGCTGTCGAGCGGAACCGGGTGCAGCTCGCCCAGGCTGAGCTCCGAACGGCGCAATATGAAGCCCACCTGCGGCCCGTTGCCGTGGGTGACTACCACGTTGTAACCCTTTTCGAGCATGGCCACGATGTGGTGACAGGTTTCCCGTGTCACCTCGAATTGGTCGCTGACCCGCTTGTGATTCTTGTCGCGGATCAGCGAGTTGCCGCCGATGGCAAGCACGATCAGCTTGCGTTTGCCGTCAATCATCTGGTCGTCTCCCCCGCCATGGTCAGGGCCATGATGGCCTTCTGTACGTGCAGGCGGTTCTCGGCCACGTCGTAGATGATCGAGCGCGGCGACGAGGCCACGGCGTCCGACACCTCGTGCCCGCGATCGATCGGCATGGGATGGGTGAATAAGGCGTCGTTAGTGCGCTGCATCTTTTTCTCGTCGCAGATCCAATCTGAGTATTTCAAGGCCCGTTCGATCTCCTCGGCCTTGTGCAACTCGCCGTCGTGGTAGGCCCCGGGATGCATCCAGTTGCGCGAGTAGACGACGTCGGCCCCATCGTAGCATTCTACCGGGTCGTGGCTGATTTCTAACTTGCGCCCGTTGGCTTCACAGTTGCGCTTGACGTCATCGATCACCTCGGGATCGAGGTCGTAGCCTTCCGGGTAGGCCAGCGTGACATCCATGCCGAAGCGCGAAGAAATCAGCATGCTCTCCTGCACAGAGCACCACGAGCGCGCCAAGGCACCGTGGCCCCAAACCTGCAAAAGCTTCTTGCCCTTGACCTTTTCCCGGCCCCAGTGTTGCCACAGGCCCTGCATGTCGGCCAGTCCCTGGCAGGGGTGGAACTTGTCGTGGGCCATCGAGACGATCGGAATCTCGGCATAGCGGGCATATTCCTCACAAAGCTTGTGGCCCTCGCCGTAGGCGCCGATCTTGTCCTCGAGGATGCGGATACCTATGCCGCAGGCGTAGCGGCTCATTACCTTGGCGGCGTCCTCGACTGTCTCGCCGGCGGTCTTTTTGGTTTTCAGACGCATGGTCTTGGGCTCGAGAAACTGGGCGTGCCCGCCCAGCTCGGTCGCGGCGCACTCGAAACTCTGGCGCGTGCGCACCGAGGGGTTGAAGAAGAACATGAAGAAGGTGCGCCGTTCGAGCAGGTGGCCGTACTTGTCGCCGAAGCGGTCGCGCTTCATGTCCTCGGCCAGTTCGAGAACCTTCTCGAGTTCTTCGAGCGACCAGTCCTGGGTACACAGCAGGTGCTTTCCAAATAGACTCATGGCATACTCCTAAGTGTGTGAATCGATCCGGTCGAATCCTTGCGATCTTGTCCGGAGCGCAGTTGATATGGTGAGATAACGCCGGTGTCAAGAATTATCAAGATATTGATCGTCGTGGTTTTCGCATCCGTCTTTACCTGCTGCCGGTGCCAGCAGGCAGAGGGGCTGTGCATTGCAGGCGATTTGGGGCGCTATCGCTTCGTGTCTGTTGAGAAAATCCCGGGCTCGCCGGGCGGTTGTCTTGCGACCTACCAGGATCCCCACGGCAGCCTGATCAGCGTGCGCGTGGTTCCCGAGCGGCCGGATCTGTTCGGCGACGGCGGAGTGCCGGTGCCGTTCGAGAAGCATTTCGTATACCAGCGCCGCGCGGGCCAGGGGACTCTGGTCGGCTGGAACTCCGGAGGGGTTGGGGTGACGGTGCTCTTGAGCGACAAGGCCGTGCCCGAGGGACCGGTGCTTCGGGCCTACCTGTTCAAGTACCGCTCGTCCGTCACCGCCGAGGTGGACCGCACCCACGAGCAGCTGGACGTCCTGCGCCGGGAATCGCGGCGCCGGCCGAAAGACGCCGCCGTCCATCTGGAGCTGGCGCGTAGATACCGCAAGCTGGGCGACAACGTGATGGCGGCCCAAGAGTACCACATCTCGACAGACGCCGATCGGATGTGCTTTGACTGTTACCTGGAGATGGGCACGCTCTATCAGAAGCTGCGCTCCTGGGACCTGGCCATCAGGGCCGCACGGCGCGCGGCCGGCCTGCGGCCGGAAAGTCCGATCCCGGTAGTCTTGCTGGGCGATCTTTTCTACGCTGCACACAACGGGCAGGAAGCCTTACATTCCTACCGCGCCGCGCTCGAATTGGGACCCGGGGAAAAAGAGGCCCAAAGGGTGAGTAAGCGCATCTGGGAGCTGCAACACGGAAAGTACATGATCGAGCTTCTGCCGGGGGCGCGGAAAAAGCGGGCCAACTGACTTGTGCCGCGCCGCCGACGGCGCTAGAATCGGATCTATCCGGGAGGTGCATATGTTTTCGAAGCTCTTGACCTGGGTGTCATTCATGGCCTTGGTATTTTTCACATCGGCCTGCAGTTCGTCGGGCGGCAAACCTTGCCAGGATAACACCGATTGCGGGGTGGGCGAATACTGCGCGGCCGACGGCAAGTGCCACACCAAGGTTCTTCCCGACGGCTCGGACGGCGACGGCGGGGGGCTCGACGGCGACCAACTGCCTGCGGACTCCGATTCCGGTCCCAAGCCCTGCGAGAACGACTGGGATTGCCCGCCCGACAAGGTCTGCGAGACATCCTCTGGCGAGTGCGTCGACGGGAACGGCTGCCAGCATTCGTACAACTGCCCGTCCGACCAGTACTGCGATCCGGTCGGCGGGGTGTGTAAGGATCGCTCCGAGTTGTGCGAGCCCTGCGACACCGACGAGCAGTGCCCCGATCCGGGCATGGGCGACATGTGTGTCAGCTACCCGGACGGCAAATACTGCGGTCAGAGTTGCGGCACGCGCACCTGTCCCGTCGGCTACGACTGCGACCGCGACTCCGGCAGCGGCACGGAACCAAACTGGGGCCAATGCATTTCCAACGAGGGCACCTGCGAGAGCACCTTCGTCTGTCACACGGACGCCGATTGCGCCGCCAACAAGGTCTGCGACAAGGCGAGCGGCAAGTGCCGTAAGAAATGCCAGGACATCGGCTGCGCCACGGGGTTGGTGTGTCACGCCACCGGCCACTGCGGGCCGGCCTGCGCGGCGGACGGCGACTGCGCGATCTTCGGCACGGGACTGGTCTGCTGCACCGCCGCGGGCGTGCCGGTCAGCTACTGTACCGCTGACTCCATAGGCGTCTGCCGTCCGTCCGGTTGCGCGTTGCACGCCGAGTGCGAGATCTCGATCGGCGATTCTTTGGGCTACTGTGACAAGCGCAGCGGCGAGTGCAAGACCGGCTGCCGGGTGGCCGGTGAGAAGGACATCGTCAGCGACTGCAAGGCGGGCTTCAAGTGCGAGTGCACCAGCGGCACGGCAACTTGCGACCTGTTCGACTGCTGCCCGGATCCGGGCAAGCCGGAGGCCTGCAAGTGTAACCCGGAGAGCGAGGACTGCTCACAGGTGTCGGTCTGCGACGACGGTGAATGCATCAAGATTCCCTGCTACGAGCGCGGGGTCGAAATCGCCTGCGCGGCCCACAACCTGTGCTGCGGTTTTCCGATCGCCGACGGCTACGACTGTCCCGGGGGCATTGTCCAGGGCGATTGCTACATCGCTCCCAAAGACCAGTGGTGCTCGCCCTGCTCCGAAGAGGGCAAGTCCTGCCAGACTGCGAACCTGGGCTACGGCGAGCCGGGCGTTTGCCTGGCCGACGAGGACACAAACAAGTACTGTCACCCGGCCTGCCGCGACACCGACGACTGTCCGGCCACCTGGCAGTGCAACTACGCTTACGTGCAGGGCTGCGAGGAAGCTTCGCACTGCGAGCCCACGGCGACCTGTGACGTGGTGTTGCGCAACTACGACGAAAACGACCAGGTGCAGGAAATCAAGGCCTGCATGTGCCTAAGCGACGCCGATTGTCCTACCGATATCAACGGCTTCAAGGCCGTCTGCATCGATACTTCCATCTGCGACTACACGGTGGAACCCGTCGAGTGTCACCTGGGCAAGACCTGCAAGTTCGCCAAGGCCTGTCTCAGCTCGGTCGGCTGCCCGGTTCTGAACCAGTAATGGAGGGGACGATGGAGTACAACTTCGAGGTAGACCTGGACAACGAGAAGATCCTGGTCGACAATAAATGGCAGACCCGCGGCGAGCTGGCCGGCATGCTTTCTTCGCGCCTGGCCTCGATGGATTACAACATCGGCAAGCTCAGCTCGGCGATCGAGCACCTAGACAGGACGATCAAGTCGCTTCAGGGCTTTTCGGTAAGGCTGACTCCCGAAACGGCCGCCCAGTTGCGCGAGAGCGCCAACCGCTCGGGGTTGCCGGTCGGGGCGGTCATCCGCGAGGCGGTAATCTCCTACCTGGTGGGAGCGGCTCTGAGCAAACTGGGATGAGAGAGTCAGACTAACTTCTACTTTTTCTCGATCGTCTCTAAAATCCAGACCTTGCCTTCCAGAAGGAAGGGCTTGCCGAAGATCAGGTCACCCCTTTTGAGCTTGCTGGATGCCATGTTTATCTTGGTGCGCTCGTCGGTCGGGTCGATCTTCTTGGTGTCGGGGGTCACCTTGTAAAATCCCCGTATCGAAATCTTCTTTTTCGGCCTGAAGGCATCCTTGTGCTTGCCTTCGCTGGGCGCTGCCACAACCAGGATGTCTATTGTCGGCAGCGGTTCGCACTTGCAGACCTTCAGTACCTTGCCGACCAGGTTGGTAGGATCTTTCTTGCGCTCTTTTACCCCGGGCAGCACGATCTTCTTGCTGGCCCTGATCGAGCCGGCGCTCGACAGATCGGATAAAGCCGGGCCTCCCTCGGCGCCCAGGGATGCCAGGGCGGCCATGGCGTCCTTCTTGGCCAGGTCCTTGCCGATCTCGATGCCGGCCAGTTTTTCGAGCAGCGCCTTTTCGGTAAGCTTGTCTCCGGAGAAAACCAGGCTGACGTCATCGGTGGCCTTGACCGCGATGGGCGCGATCTTGTCTTTCAGATCCCGGGCCACGGCCGGGGCCGAGGCGCCGGTCTTGAGCACGAAACGAAAGGCATCGCCGGCCTTGACCCACTCGGAGGCCAGCGCAGGGATGTATTTTCCGTCCGCGGTCTTGACCACCAGCGGCTCACCCGCCTGGCTGACTGGAGCAACGAGCACAAGAGCGAAGCTCAACAACAACGAAATTCGTGCCAACATGACCATCTCCTTTCCCCCGGTCCTGCGGGTCAAAACGTCGGCTTTCAATTCTATTAAGGATATGACGATGGCGATAGGGTGTCAATTCACTCGAATTTGATTCGCACCGCCCCAATGATATCCTGATGATTGTTTTCCAAAGGAGATGCTTCATGTCGCGATTTCTCTTGTCTCTATACACCTGCCTGCTGCTCGCATCCTCGCCCGCATTCGCCGCGGGACTGCGGGGTGTCGTGGTTGACGCACTAGACGGAGACCCCGTCTCCGGAGCCGTAGTCTCGGTTGTCGGCACGAGACTTTCAGTGCGCAGCGGCAAAGACGGTTCTTTCAGCCTGCCTCTGCCGGAGGGTGTCTTCCGTCTGCAAGTCGCGGCGGCGGGTTACCGGGCGGCCTTTCTGGCCAATCAGCACGTGACCGATGGCGCGCCTCTTTCGACGGCGCATCTTTGGCCCCGGTCGTGGCCTTCGGATTTCAGGCCGGACGCTTGCACCTTCGGCGTCGGCCGCGGCAGCGGGCTGGGTCCCGAACCGCGCGGGCCGGTGCGCTTGCCGCGCTCGCCTTTCAATGCCCTGGTGCCGGCGGCGCTGCCTGCGAGCATACGAGTGGCGCGCTACTTTACCACGGGTTGCTCGGGCAGCTACCAGCGCATCGACACGATCGATTTCGAAGACTATGTAAAGGGCGTGGTCAATGCCGAGGTAGGCGTATTTCACGGAGTGCAGGGCGGCCCCGAGTCCGCGGCCGAGTGCTGGAAGGCTTTTTCCGTGGCCGCCCGCTCATATGCCTTGCATTTCATCCTGACCCAGCCCTACGACGGCTACGACATAAACGACACGGCCTGCAACCAGGTTTACAAAGACGACCGCGACCCCGACGTATCGGCCGCGGTCGAGGCCACCCGCGGCCGGATACTGGTCAAGACGGAAGATCCTTCCGTAATCGATCGCTACTTCTATGCGGCCTCCTGCGCGCATCACGGCACCGAGCCGGCCTACCGCTCCGGCAGCATCATCCCCGATCCGACCTCCAGCACGGCCTGCGTGGGAAGCTGGTGCGGGCACACGACTTGCGCCGGCCACGCCCAAACCCCGGTCCCCCCGTGTTTTGCCTTGTGGTGGGGGGGGGCCACGGGCGTGGGGGGGTGGCTCGCGCGCCCCCCCGACGGCCAGGCATACACGGATATCCTGGCGCACTACCAGCCCGACTGCTCAATAATCGACATGTCGCAACCAGACGGGGATGACGGCGGCTCTGACGCCGGTGTTGACGCCGGGGATGACGCCGGCGCCGATGTCCCCGCGGATGTCGGCCAACATGATTCGGACATCGCAGCTGGCGGGTGCGGGTGCGGCGCGCCGGGTCGTATCCCGTCCATGGCCGGTTTTCTGATAGTGCTTTTCGGACTGCCGGCATGGAAGGTTGGGAAGAGAAGCTGACCGAAAACAATAAAAAGCGAAGCCTGCCAAGAAAGATGGCGCGCCTTTTGGGCAAGCTGCTGGCCTGGAGCCTGGCGGTGCTGGTGGCTCTCTTGGCGCTTGCCTGGATTGTCTTCGTTGTCTTTTTCCCCGACGACAAGATCCGGGTGATGCTGACGGACGAGCTTTCTTCGAGGCTCGGCGTTCAAGTCACGGCCGCGGAACTCGATCTCGAGATATTCAGCGGACTCAGCCTGCGCCGGGTCGAGATCGCGCCGCCTGAAGGTTTCGAACGCCCGCCCGTCAAGGTCGAGCGCCTGGTCATGGATTACTCGCTGGCCGACATCTTGAACAAGAGGTTAGTGGTTCACAGCCTGATCGTAGACCGGCCGCAGATCAACCTGGTCGAGTCCGGCGGACGCACCAATCTGTCGGCCCTGTTGCAGCGGCTGCCTGCAGACAAAGAACCCGGGCCCGCGGCCGAGCAGACGGAAAAGGGCGGCTTCATCCTCGATCTCGAGAAAATCGAGCTGCGCGATGCGCGGCTCAACATTGTCACACCCGATCTGCAGGCTGATCTAGCAGGCCTGCAGGCAACTGTTTCCGGGCGCCTTGGCGCTCCCGGCCAGAGCCATATCGAGGCCCATTGCAGCCTCGATCCACCCCGGAGGCCCAACCTGCGGATCGCCCCGGGCGCCGCGGGATCCTCATCCTCCTTTGACGCATCCCTGGGCCTGCTGTTCAGTCTCAAGATGGACGGCGCCGGAAAGGTGGAGATCAAGGGAGGCTTGAGCCTCGACAAGCTGGAATTCAGCGCCGAGCTGCCGGTTAAAAAAATAGGTGTGACTTTCGAAGCCCGGGCCGATTTCGATTCGGGCACCGCCGATCTCGAGAGCATGGAGATAACGACGGACGGCCGCAAGGCAGTCAGCATAAAAGCGGAAGTCACAGACCTTGCAGGCACACCTAAAGGGAGTGTCGATCTTTTCGGCCTGTCTTTACCGGCGGGGTTGACCCGGGTGTTGCTCGGCGAGGCCCTGCCCGGAATCCAGCTTGCGGGCGAAAGCGTAGTGATCGATGCCTTGCGTTTCTCGGGCAACGGGCAGGCCGGGACTCTATCGGTCGAGGGAAATTTGCACACAGACGAGGCGGCACTTGGGGGCCTTGTTTTCCGGGGAGTCAACACAAGCCTTCAGGGACGTACGGATCTGCGCGAGACAAAAGACGGCTGGATCCTTCTAAGGCCGGGCCTCGATTTCAAAGGGCGGATAAAAGGGCTGACAGCCAAAGGCGTTTTTACCGGACAGGTGGATTTCTCGGGTCGACTTGGAGCTTCGCCGGAGGGGCTGGTCATGCTTCGGGATGTCATTGTCGCCTCGCAGATAGAACTTGCGGCCAAGGGTTCAGCCGGGAAGATCGCCATGGGCAAGCAAGTTGTTCGCTCGGCCGAGTTCGATTTGCGGTTGAAGGCCATGCAGGTTTCACAGCGAGCCGCGGGCGGCTTTATGATCGCCGATCTCGGCGGAACGGCCCGCCTGAAGGCAGGAAGAATTTCAGGCCCCGGGCTGGTAATCAACCAGCCGAAAACCGAGTTGCAACTGAGCGGCTTGCAGTTCGTGCCGGGCAAACAAGCCGTGAGGCTGATGACCATGAGAGTAACGTCCGACGCGGGGTCGAGCCTGTTGGGTAAGCTTGCCGCCGATTCGCTGGCCGTCTCGGTTAACCTGGGTCCGGGAGTGTTGACGCCCGTTTTCGTGCCCGCCAGGCTTTCTCTCTCGGTGCGGGGATTGCGAATTCCGCAAGGCCTGGCGCCGGGCGCACTGGCCGGCCCCGCTCGGTTGCCGGGCAAGATAAGCCTCGGATGCGGGCTTACGATTTTCCCCCGCGCGCGAAAGGTCAAGGTCACTCAGCTCGATTTGGGTATTTCCGGCATCGCCGAGGCCATGGGCACAGGCGACCTGGATCTGTCGACCTCCATGTTCAATCTCGACCTTTCGCTTTCGCCCTTTAGAATTGAGCAGGCACTGGCAAGCTTGCCCGGGGAGATCTCCGGGCATCTGCCGCGGATAGTGGGCGAGGCGCAGCTGAGTGCAAAACTGGCGGGAGAGATCCCCCGGGGGAGATTGGTTCTCTCCAAGTTGCCGCTGGATGCAAGCGCAACGCTGCTTGTCAGGGATGTCGGGTTTTCAGTGGCCGGGATCGGCCTCGAGGGCCTTTCGGGACAGGTCGAGGTTCAAAGGAACCACTTGGAGAAAGCCGGGCGGATCAAGACACGCGTGCAACTCAGCGCCGAAAGGGCCGCCCTGGCCGACCCGCAACTCGACGCTCGCGGCCTGAGCCTGTCGATCGAGGCGTCCGGCAACGCCGGGGATTTCTCGCTTGCCTGGAAAGTCGGCCTGGCCAGGGTTTCGACCGGCGGCCTCTTGCCCGGGCCGCTCGAAAACGTGAGCCTGTCCGTGGACTCGCGCCTGCTGGGGATGAAGGAGTTGCGCCTTTCGAGCCTTGAGTTGGGATTGCCCTCGCTTGGGCTGCGGCTGAACATGGAAGGGCGCGTCGAGCGCCTGGCCCGGCCCGAGACCTTTAAGCTCGGGGGTCGTCTCGATGCGACCTTCAGCTCGCGCCGGTTTACGGCCTGGCCCTTAGGGATCTCGGCCCGCGGCGAGGCCGGGCTCTCGTTCGCGGTCGAGTCGCAGGCCGAGGGCGCCATCGAGACGCGTGGCAAGATCAATTTTGAAAACTTCGATCTCAAGGGCGATGATTTTTCGCTGGCGGGAATGCAAGGAGGCATACCGACCTCGCAGCGCCTGGCGTTTCGCCCGGCGCCGGTCTTGTTGGCCGGCCTTACGAAATCGGGGGCGGTGCTGAAGTCGGTTTCCGGTTCGCGGGTCTACGAAGACGCCCTGCGCCCGATGAAGGGTGCCGGGCGAACGTTTTCGATTGCAAAGGTCAGCTTCAAGGACTTGTCGATCGAGAAGCTGCACGCCAATCTGGAGCTTAGCAGCGGACGATTGATGCTCGGCAGCCTGAGCTTCTCGTTCCTTACCGGCGACGTCCTGGCCGACGCGGCGCTGGTGTTCGCGCCGCGCCCGGCGCTCAGGCTGAAGCTCGATTCCGAGTTGAGCGCCGTCGACCTTTCCAAGCTCGGTGCCTTCGCCTTGGCCGGTTCGTCGGATATCGGCGGCAACTTGCACCTGGCCATCGATTGGCCGGCACGCTCGGTGGCGGCCTCGGTCAACCTGACCCACATCGGGCGCTCGACTTTGCAGGCCTTGTTGCTTGCGGCCGACCCGCAGGAGACGAACCCCGGCGCGGTCGAGTTGCGTCGCTTTCTGGGAAAATACCAGGTTTCCCCGCGGAGAGTTTCTGTCGATGTGCGCCACGGCCGGCTGCAGATGGAAGTCGTTCTGAAGATGGGCTTCGCGGCCCGCGCCGCCGCCCGCCTTATTCGCGGCTTCGAGGGAACCACGTTTCCGATTAGGCACCTGCAGGTCGGGGGATTGCTGTCGAAGTACCTGGGGTTCGAATAAAGTCGCCGCTCACTTTTTTTGCCAGGCGCCGGAATCGAGTTGGATCCACTCGCCCGCTTTGGCGTCCTCGCGCCTCATGCGCACGAAGGCCTGTTTCAACTGGGGCAGGTTCTTTTCGGTCAGGTCCGGGCTTTCGGCGACGATGAAGAGCAGGATGATCTCGCGGGCCCCGTTTTCCGACTCTAACAGGCGATCGAGTCGCTTCTTTACGGCAGGGTCCGTGGCGGCCTGGCAATCATGCCCGGCGAGTTTGCCGGAATTGCTTTCACCCAGACAACCTGAGCGTTTGAGTTCGTCTACGTCGTCTGCGTTGAACTGGATCACCTGCCGGGCCTGGATGGCCCGGAGGCGGGCTTCCACGAGCCGGTGTCTCCCGGCCCCGAGTTTCACCGGGTCAGCGGCGCGCACCGAGGCCAGAAGCTGCATGTCACGGTCGAGTTGTTCATAAGACCCCAGGATCTGGTTCTCGAGAGCAGTGCGTTCGTCGACGACGTTGATCTTGGCGCTGACGCAACCCGATAACAGGAGACAGCCCAGGCAGAAGACGAAGAAGGGGCCTAGCCAACGCACAAGCCTGTCTCAGTTTCCGCCGCACCCCGTGGCCGTGGTTACCGCATCCTTGAATATGCCATTTTCGTTCCAGGATGACTTGCGGCAGAACTTCTTGTTGAGCAGGGAACAGTAACGGTAGCAGATGCAGGCGCAGCAACCGGCGAAGTCGGGCTGATCACAGATACCGGGGAGTTCCGCGTCGGAAGAACTCGGACAGGTCAAATCTAGGTGCCCCTTTGGGTTATCGCCGGCATCGGTGCAAAAGCTGGTGCAATCGGTGTCCCATTTCGTCTCGTCGTCGCACTGCAGTGTCGAACCGAAGGGGGCCATCGGGCTGCAACTATAGCCCTTGGGGCAGGAGGCGTCCGAGAGGCATTCCTTGGTGCAGTAGCCAATGCAGCCGACGGGGGCGTCATTGCACGTGGTGCCCTTGGCCAGATCAGCGGAGCACACGCCGTTCATGTTCACGTGGTTGCCTTCTATCTGCGTCGCGACGCAGATCAGGTTGGTGCACTGCAGCGAGGGAAGCTGGATGCAGTCGATCGGGCAGGCCTTGTTGATATTGCTGATAGTGGGCGTGCCCGACCCGGTCTCCATGAGCGGGGCGCAGGTCGGGTAGGACTGGCAGTCTTCTACTCCCTGGCTGTCATGGGGCCAGGAAAAAGTGCACGGCTGTCCTATGGCCACCTCGCCGCAACCGGCCAGTGCGGCACCGACGGTAAAAAAAGCAACGATCACACACACACAGCGCATTGGCATCTCCCTCGGTGTGCCCGGGTCACCAGGCTACCGCCCGTATGACCCTGTATCTTCGATAGTTGTCCCAACCAAACGACTACCATAGGCCGGGTTGGGCACACAAGAAAAAAGCAAGCCCAGGAAAACAGAGAATAACCTTGACAGTCGCGCTTTTAGCGGACTACCATTCTTAGTCAATTATGTCTCGGATTCCCGAGAGGTTACGAAGGACTGCGGCTTTGCGAGCCGGCCTCGCGGGCCGGGTGACGGGGCCGTATCTGAATTTTGACAAGCGCACTGCACGAGGGGCCTGAACGTGAAAAAACTAACACTGTTGCCTCTGTTGCTGGCCGTTAGCCTGTGCTCACAGGTCCAGGCCGCGGAGAAACAAAAGAGCCTCAAGGATCGCATCAAGAGCGTCTCCAATCGCCTGTACGTCAAATCGGGCAGAATGGAACTGACCCTCTTGCCGATGACCGGCATCAGCCTCAACGACGCCTTTTTCCAGAAGCTGGGGGGAGGAGCGGGGATTGCCTATCATTTCAGCGAGGCATTCTCCGCCCAGGCACTGGTGACTTACAGTCTCAACATCGACACCGGCCATGCCTCGAGCTATACCATTTCGGCGGAGGGCAAATCGAAGATACCGTATGCAGGCAAGCGAACAATCCTGGCCAGCGCCGACTTCTGCTGGTCGCCGATCTACGGCAAGGTCAGCCTGGCCTCGGAATGGACCATGCACTTCGATACCTACATCATGGCCGGCTTCGGCGCCATCGGCGGCGAGCAGGTCAAGGGTTCAAGCTTCGCCTTCGGCCTGGATGCCGGCCTGGGTGCGCGACTGTTCTTCAGCCGCAGCCTGGCTTTGAAGATGGAGATCAAGGACTACATGCTGTTTACCGACAAGGTGTCGTTCGGGACCAGCGAGAACCCGACCGAGAAATCTGACGTCCAGCATCAACTCATGTTCAACATCGGGTTGAGCATTTTCTTCCTCGACGGAAGTGGGGAGGATTGAAGATGAGAATCAACCGACTCGCGCAAGCACTGGCTGTTCTTGTCATCATGCTGGTGCCCACAGCGACCATGGCCGCGGATCCGGCCGCCCCCGGTGGCGCCGCCGCCGCAGCCGACAGAGCGAAGAAATCGAATGTCGAGGTTCGCGAGGATCGCATCAAGAGCATCCAGCGCAAACCGTTTCTCAAAAAGGGACGCTGGGAGCTGACTCCGCTTTTCTCGCTCAGTATCAACGACGCTTTCTACCAGAAGATGGGCGGAGGGGCCGCCGTCGCCTACCACGTGGCGGACAGCCTGGGCCTCGAGCTGCAGGCCGTGTACGTGGGCACCGTCCAGACCGACATGGTGGGCTTTTTCCAGCAGGCCAACCAGGCCCTGCCCAAGGTCAGCCAGTTGCAGTACTACCTGACGGCCAATGTCATGTGGTCGCCGCTGTACGGCAAGCTGAGCCTGTTTACGGACGCGATCGTGCATTTCGACGCTTACCTGCTGGGCGGGTTCGGGGTGGCCCAGACCGAGACGGGCCCGAAGTTTGCCAGCAACATCGGCATCGGCCTGCGCTATTTCGCCACCTCGTGGCTGGTAATCAAGATCGAGGTTCGCGACCTGATGTACACGGAGAAGCTCAAGCTGGACGTGCAGCGGGAAGAGTTTTCGGATATCCAGAACCACGTCATGCTTTCGGCCGGGGTGAGCTTCTTCTTGCCTTTCGATTTCAACTACCGCTACCAGTAGAGCCGACAGGACCTAAGGAGAAAAATCGATGCCTTGTTCGATCGTCAAGCAGGCGCTGATCGTGGCCGCGGCCTGGATGCTGCTTGTGGGCGGGTTTGCAGTCCCGCTGCCCGGTGCTCTCGATCCCATGCCCAAAGCACGCGCGCAGGACGACTTCGGTTTCGACCTCAGCGGGGGCAAGAAGAAGAAAAAGAAGAAGAGGAAACCCGGGAAAAAGCCCCGCAAGGACAAGGGCAAGCAGGCTGAGGATATGGGCCTCGGGTTCGAGGCGCTGGACGTCTCGGTCAAGAGCCCCGAGAAGGAGGCAGTGGAGAAGGCGCTTGACCTGATGAAAGAGAAAGACTATGCCGGAGCCGCCGTGGCCTTCTGGGACATTTACAACAACCCACGAGCCAAGCAGTACTTCCAGAGCGCCGAGTACCAGATCTCAAAGGCGCTCTACCGCATGCGCATGTACCACTCGGCCTTGCTGGCCTTCGGCAAGATTCTCGACAAGGGTGTCGAGCACAAATACTTCAAGACCTCGCTGGAATGGTTGTTTTTCATCAGCCACAAGATCACCGACCAGAGCGAAGTGCTCAAGGACATCGCCAGGTACTCGGACATCGAGTTCCCCAAGAAGTACCGCGATGAGTTCCTGTTTCTGCTTGCCAAGTACTTCTATTTCCGCGCACTCAGCCTGGAGAAGGGCGGCCCGGTGGCGGCCAAGCCCAAGCCCAAGAAGGAGAAGCCCAAGCCGGCTCCCGCAGAAGACTTCGGCTTCGATCTCGGCGGCGGGGGAGATGAGTCGGCCAAGAAAGACGAGGGCCAGGGCGGCGAAGAAGGTTTCGGCCTCGATCTGGAGGTCGAGAAGAAGACCGCGCCGACGGCGCTGCCCACCGACGTGGTCGGCTTCCTGTCCAAGGCCAAGGCGCTTATTTTGCAGATCAGCGAGAAGAACAAGTTCTTCCCGCGCGGCAAGTACCTCGAGGGGATCATTCTCTACAAACAAGGCAACTTTCAAGATGCCGTCGAGGCGTTCAAGCACGCCGTGCGCCTGCTGCACCCGCAAACGGGCATGTTCCGCGACGACTGGCTGAGAGAAAAGGCCTTCTTTCAGCTGGCCCGCGTTCACTACGAGCACAAGCAGTTCAACTATGCTTTATTCTACTACAATCGCATCCATCGCGACTCCGAGGCCTGGCTGGAGAGCCTGTTCGAGGCCAGTTGGGCATGGTTCAGGCTGGGGAAATACCAGAAATCGCTGGGCAACCTGATCACCCTGGACAGCCCCTTCTTCCGCGAGGAGTATTTTCCGGAGGGCCTGGTGCTCAAGGCCGTCACCTACTACGAGAACTGCCGTTATCCGGAGTCGAACCAGATCGTCCGTGAGTTCAAGGCGCGCTTCGCGCCTTTGCACCAGGAACTCGAAAAGTTGCTGGCCAAGTCCGGCTTGCCGGAGAGCTACTACAAAAAGCTTCTCGCCGTTCAGAAGGCGCCGCCCCACGGCAAATCGGGAAAGATGCTCAGGCGAATCCTCAAGGTTGCCCTGGCGGACAAGGATCTCGGGCTGCTGAATGCCTCGGTGCTCGAGATCGAAAAGGAGATCAAGCGCATCCACCGGGCCAAGGCCTCCTTCGCCCACAGCAAGGCTGCCGAGAGCATGGTCGAGTTTCTCAAAAGGCGCAAGACCGAGTTGATGAAGAAAGCCGGCGGGCTGACCAAGCAGCGCCTGGAGCAAGAGCGTGACTTCCTGGCCGGCCTGATGAGCCAGGCGCTGCGCATCAAGCTGGAAAACGACACGGCCGAGTTGGACGTGCTCAAGAAGATCGAAGCCGGTGAGCAAGACCTGGGCCCCACGCTGCTGCCCTACGACTGGTCGGCCGCGACCGATGACGAGAAGCTCTACTGGCCCTACCGGGGCGAATATTGGCGAGACGAACTGGGCACCTACGAGTACACTTTAACCTGGGGCTGTCGCAAGCAGGCGGAATAGCAATGCCCGAAAGACGCCGAATGGGAGATGGCAGAATGAGACGAACAGTACTGCTTATCGTTGCCGCGTTTACGCTGTCTGTGAGCCTGCCGTCCCTGGTTCCGGATGCGCGGGCGTATGGCCTGGGCAAGAAAGAAAAGAAGAAGAAGAAGCGGCCGACTCTCGAGTACAAGAAATATCGTCGCACCCGGGAAGTCGACGTTCAGATGAAGGAGAAGCGCAAGGTAATCCGCGAGCAGCTCAAGGCGCTTCAAAAGTACGAGAAAGACGAGAAGGAACTGCCGGCGCTGCTCTTCCGTCTGGCCGAGAACTACTTCGAAGAGGCAATGGCCTATTTCAACCAGGGCCAGAGGCTCGACGACGATCTGGTCAAGGATCCGGAAAACGAGCGCCTGCGGGCGGAGATCGCGCGTAAGAAGAAGGGCTTGCGCAAGATAGAAGATAAGTGGCGCATGGATGCCGTAAATCTCTACCGCAAGATCATCAACAAGTACACCAGCTACCCGGGGCGCGCCCAGGTGCTGTTCTACCTGGCCTCATCGCTCTGGGACATGGAGAAATACAAGGAGGGCCTGACAACCTACCGGCAGATGATCAAGGACTACCCCAACTCGAAGTACGTGCCCGACGCCTACCTGGCCTTCGGGGAGTACTACTTCGAAAAGGCGCTTCTGGACAAGGCCTTGATGGCCTATAAGAAAGTGGCCGAGTACAAGGAATCGCAGATCTACCCGTACGCCTTGTACAAGCAGGGCTGGTGCTACTACAACCTGCACGAATGGGATAAGGCCAAGGAGATGTTCCAGTCGGTCATCTACCTGGCGGACATGGGCGTCAAGGGCAACCGGATCGAGGTCCGCAAGGAGGCGCTCAAGGATTTCACCCTGACATACAGCCAGGAAGGCAGCGCTACGGCCGCTCCGCGCGTCTTCAAGCGTTTGGCGCCCAAGGAAGCCCCAAAGATGCTCGTCAACCTGGCCGGGATGTACTTCGGTGAAGGCCAGGATAAAAAGGCCATCCTGCTTTATACGTACATGATTAAGGAGAAGAAGTGCTCGGCCGAGGTTCCATTCTACCAGGGTAGGGTCGTCGATTGCGGCTCGCGGGTGGGCAACAAGCGATACACCGTCAAGCAGGTGCGGCAGTTGGTCGACCTTTTCGAGTACGTCGCCGGTTGCCTGAAGAGCCCCGACGCCCGGCAGAAAGAAAAGATAAAAGAGGCCCGCGAGCTGGCCGAGCAGACACTGCGCCGGCTGGCATCGATCTGGTACAAGGAGGCCAAGGAGACCAAGCAACGCGATACTTTCGCTTACGCCCAGGAGCTGTTCGGCGACTACCTCGATCTCTTTCCACGCTCGCCCGATGCCTATGACATGCGGTTCGCCTATTCCGAACTCCTTTTCCATAGGCTCGAGCGCTACGAGCGGGCCGCGGTCGAGTACAGCAAGGTTGTTTCACAGGACCTGGGGTGGCTTGCGAAACACAAGAAATTTCCCAAGAAAGGCACCAAGGACAAAAAGGGTCGCTCGGCGCCGGGCACCTATCTGTGCGATGCGGCTTATAAGGCCGTCCTGGCCCACCGCGAGCTGATGAAGAAAGAACGCAAGCTGGAACGGCGGCGGCACAAGAAAGAGAAGAAGAGCGGGCCCGTGGCCTTGGGTAAAAAGGCAATTCCCAAGGGCAAGAGGCGCTTCATCAAGGCGGCCGAGATCTACCTGGATCATTGCCCGAGCGACCAGGATATCTGCAGCGTAAAGTTCGACATCGCCAAGACCTACTACGACTTCAGCCACTACGAGGAGGCAACCAAAAGATTCGACGAAGTCGTCAAGGATTGCACCGGCAACGACCTGGCCGAGTATGGCGCCAACCTGGTGCTGGACACCTTCAACCTCAAGCAGGATTGGGAAAGTCTCAACAAGTACGCGCGCAAGTATTATGCCAACTCCACCCTGATGAAGCACGAGAAGTTGAAGGCCTTCTTGAAGAAGTTGATCCCGCAGATCGCCTTCAAGCGTATCAACATGCTGGCCTCAAAGCCCAAGTACAAAAAGATGAAGCAGACCCGCATGCATTACAAGATAGGGCGGGCCTTCATCAAATTCGTCAAGGAGTTCTCCAGGCACGAACTGGCCGACGAGGCGTTGTTCAACTCCAGCGTCGAGTTCGAGAAGGCCGAGCGTCTCGATCTGGCACGCAAGGCCCGGGTGAAGCTTATAGCCGAGTACCCGACATCCGATCTCGTCCCGGGAACCATCTTCAACCTGGCCGAGAACTACGAGCGCATGACACAGTTCAACGATGCGGCCGAGTTGTACGAGAAGTACGCCAAGACCTACAAGAAGATGAAAGGTCTGGGCAAGGCTGTCAGCTATAAGACCAAGGGCAAGAAAAAGCACCGCGGGAAGCGCAAGAAACGCGTAAAGAAGGCAGTAAAGAAGGCCTCAAAGGAAAAGCGCTTCGATGGCAATCGTCGTACCTGGAACTCCGAGGACGCCCAGAACGCCCTGATGAACGCCGGCATCTATCGCGAGGCCCTGCGCCAGTACAAAGAGGCCATCCGGGATCGCCTGGAGTTCGTCGATCTCTTCCCGCGCTCGGACGATGCCGCCCAGGTGTACTACTCACTCGGGCTGCTGTACGAGAAGATGGGCCGGCGGAAAAAGGCCGCCTCGGTGTTCAAACGCTACAGCGAGAATTACTTCAGGGCCAACAACGATCGAGCCATCGCCGCCCACATGAAGCGGGCCGTGCTGCTGAGCCGGATGAAGAAATGGCGCGATGCCGAGAAGGAAATGCATACGGTCGTGAGCTTGTACCGCAAGCACAAGCGCCGTTCCCGGGGGAAGGGCAACAAATTACTGGAGTCGGCCGAGGCCGCGGCGCACGCCAAGTTCATCCTGGGAGAGTCGGTCTACAAGGATTACATCAAGTTCCGCTTCACCAAGGTCAAGCCGAAGCAGCTCAAACGCCAGCTCGACGAGAAGGGCAAGCGCCTGAAGAAAGTCGTGCGCCTGTATACCGATATCGCCAAGCTGAAGCAGCCGGAATGGGCCATCGCCTCGCTGTACAAACTCGGGCGCGCCTACGAGAACTTCGCCGAGACCTTCTACAAGGCGCCCTTGCCCAAGGGGCTGACACCCGAGCAGAAGGACATGTACACGCAGGTGCTACGTGAGAAGGGCCAGCCATGGGAGGACAAGGCGGTGGCCCACTTCGGGGCGGCGGTCAAGAAAGGCTCGGAACTGGGTTTCTACAGCCAGTTCACCCGGCGTGCGCTTGCGAAACTGCAGCACTACCGGCCCGCGGAATACCCGCGTGAAGATCTCGGCTTCAGGCTCAGCGTAGTGGCCGATACCGCCACCCAGAACCCGTTGCTGGTAGCCTCGTGGGAAGAGGTCAAGAAGAAACCAGAACTGCTCAACAAAGAACCCCCGCTGCAGACCCAGCGCAAGGAAAGCGCCCGCAAAACCGCGCCCAAGACGGAGTCCAAGACGGCGCCTCCTCCCCCGCCCGCTGAAGATCGGGACAAGAGCACCGCCAAACCCAAGGCGCCGGATGAGAAGCCGGAGGCCAAGCCCGAGCCGAAAGAAGAGCCCATGCCGGCCGACCCGGCCAGCGAGGTGGACGGGGAAGAGCCCGAGGACGATTTCGAGTGAGACCGGGAAGGAAAAAAACCATGCGCGCATCATGTCTCAGCTTTTGTTTGTTGTTTCTTGCCGCCTGCGGAACCACTCCCACGAGGCCCGACAAGGAAGTCGAGAAGACCGCGGCCGTGGCCGAGAAGCCCAAACCCAAGCCGCCTGACATTTCGAAGGAGGCCATGCAGGCATTCGGTGATGCGGTCGCGAGCTACCGTGATCAGAAGAAGGCCGGCCGATTCGACTACCAGGAATTGCTCGACTCGTTCAAGGCCGCGCTCGACCGGGATCCCCGCCTGGCCGAAGCTCACTACAACATCGGCTGCATCTACGAGGCCATGCATGACGACAAGCAAGCGGTCGAGCATTACAAGCAGGCTTTGAAGATTCGCTCCGACCTGGCCCCGGCGGCCGCCAACTGGGGAGCGCTGCTGGCGCGCCGCGGCAAGCTCGATCAGGCCTTGCTGCTATACAAGCGGGCCCTTTCCACGGAAGCCAAAAACTCGGCCGTGCTGCTCAACATGGCGGCCATCTACAATCAAAAGAAAGAATTCGACAAAGCGCTCAAGACCGCAGCCGGAGTGCTCGTCCGCGATCCCGGTAACATCGGCGCCTACAGGCTGATGGCCAGTCTCTACTACGATAAGGGCGATCTGGACATGGCCCACCTGGTTTGCCTCAGGGGGCTGAAGGTCGGTGAGAACGATCCGCGCCTGCTGAACACCTTGGGGCTCGTGCTTCTGAAGCTAAAGAAGGTGCCCGAGGCGCTGGCCCAGTTCCGGCAGGCTCTGAAAAAGGCGCCGGACATGGTCGCCACTCGTTTCAACGTGGCCAAGATCGCCCTGGACTACAAGGATTTCCGTATTGCCAAGGAGGAGTTTTCGAAGATTCTCGAATACGATACCGAGAACAGCAAGGCCGCCATCGGCATGGGTATCGCTTTGCGGGGGGCGAGCGAGTTCGAGGCCGCCCGCTCGCATTTCGAGGCGCTGGCCGATCGCTACCCCAAGGCCGCCCTGCCGCACTATTGGCTGGGGGTGCTGGCCATGCGGAATTTCAACGACATGAAAACGGCCACCAAGAAGTTTTCGACTTTCGTCAAGCGGGCAGGCTCGGGGTTGTCCGCCGAGCACCAGGTCTTCGCCTACATGAAAGAAATCAAGATGAACATCCAGGCGGAGAAGAAGATGAAGGAAATGGAGCACAAGGCCGAGTTGGCGGCCAAGCGCCAGGCGGAGCATGAGAAAAAACTGGCCGACAAGCGCTTTACGCTTCTGGAGAAGGCCTGGGCCGAGGCCGAGAAGAACGGGGGCGTCCTGCCTCCCAAGAAGCTCAACGCCAGGGATCTGCCTTTCGTCCTGCTGCCTCCGGCTGTCATTCCCGACGTCAAGAACAAGGTCAAGCTGTTCGGGATGGAGTTCAAGGGCGTCAAGAAGATTCTGATTGGCAAGCTCAAAGTCAAATGGAAGCAGGTCGATAAGTATACGCTGGTGATGATTATTCCCAAGTGGCTGGGATTCGCGCCAAAGTCGAATGTCTACGGGCCCTGGGACGTGATGATCACCTACAAGGACAAACACGAGGATCCGATCATTTTCCAGGGCGGGTTGTGGATAGGCAAGAAACCCAAGGAAAAACCGAAACCCAAGGAAAAACCGAAAGTAAAACCCGCGGTAAAAGATAAAAGCACCAAGGACGTAAAGGAACCTGGCGCTTCCGGCGGTGTCGAAGGAAAGCAGCCCGCGGTCGAGGGAGACAAGAGCAAGCCTCAAGAGAAGGAGAAGGGTTCTGCGAAGGCCGGCGAGAAAAGCGGTAAAGGGGCCCCGGGAGCCGGCAAGGCAAAGCCGAAACAGCCCTCGAAGCAAGAAGAACCCGCAGAACCGGGTGAGCCGAAAGAGGCTGGCTGAGATAGGCCAAACTGCAGTATGATAACAGGCGGAGGTAGATCATGAAAACCTCGTTTTTCAAATGGGTTTTGTGCTTGGCGCTGGCTCTTTCAACCTTTGCTCTTTTCGGCTCGGCCATGGCCCAGGGCACGGACGGCGTCATCTACCAGAAGAAGACCGTCTATAATTTCGAGGACGATACCATCACCGGAGATCTCACCCGGCCGGACGAGGAGTTTTTGACAGGGCGCAAGCTGGCCCATCACAAGAGCCTGATCCGTATCCGCGAGAACTTCAAGGTCAAGGTTCTGCAGTCGGCCAAGGACCTGTAGAGGAGGGATTGCCATGGCTCTCTCATTCAAAGTCTACCGGGGCGAAGAGCTTGTCTCGACCGAGGAATTCGACCGCGAGATCATCAAGATCGGACGGCTCTCGTCGGCTCATCTGCGGCTCGATGACGAGAAGGTTTCGCGCATTCACGCGGTCGTCGAGGTTGGCGCCGGCGGAGAGGTCAGCATCATCGATATGGGCAGCTCCGAGGGCACCTTCGTCAACGGCGAGAAGGTCAACAAGGCGATGCTCAAACCGGGCGACGAGATTCGCTTGGGCGACACCCGCCTGGTGTTCCAGGAAGAGGCGCAGCAAGATGTGGTATCGGAAGATGCCGCCGCCGAGGAAAATCTCGCGGAAGACGAAGCCACGGTGGTGGAGAAGCCGCTTCCGGACCCTCTGGCTGCCGTTACAGGCGGAGAAGTCGCCGGCGGGGGCGACATGTCCTACGATGCGGCGCCCGATCTCGGTCAACAGGAAGAAGACGAAGAGTACGAGCCCGGGCAGGAATCCGGGCAGGCACCCCAAGACGACGAGGCGCCGCTGCAAGAGCAGCTGTTTACCTCCAGCACCGAAGTCGGCGCGCCCCAGGCGGCGACCGATGTCGAGTACGATCCTGATGACGAGCGCCGGGTGGCCCTGCCCCCGCCGCGAGAACTGGGCGAACTGGATGACGACGAGACGGTCACCCCGCAAAACTGGACTATCGAGGTGCGCAAGCTTTGGGGCGACAACGTCATGGACGTGAAATGCTTCCAGGCCGACGCCAAACAGGTGCTGATCGGCGACGATGAGAAGGTGAACTTCTTCATGCCGGCCGACCTGCTTCCGGCAAGCGCCTTCCCGGTCGCTCGCCTGGTCGGCGGTGAAGCGATCCTGTCTTTCAACAGGAACGCGACCGGCGAACTGGTCGCCGGGGACGGAACGGTCATCCCGCTCGGCGATCTGGCCAAGGGCGCCAAGGTAGGGCGCGACCCGGACTTCGGCGACTGCCAGACTTTCGCGTTGCCCGAGGATTCGACGGCGACGATCGGCTTTGGCAATATGGCTTTCCGCTTCAAGTACCGCTCGCGACCGCTGGGGTTCGTCTCCAAGGCATCCGACCGGCTCGACTACACCTTTTTAAACACCATCTTGCTGGTGCTCTTCGTCTATGCCGCCATGGTGGCCACCTTCCACTTGCGCCCCAAGGCGGTCGAGACCAGCGAGGAAGAGCTCTACAAGGTGCCCGATCGCTACGTGCAGTTCATTTTAACGCGACCCAAGCCGGAGAAGAAAGACCTGGTGTTCTTGGAGAAGCTCAAGGGCGACATCGATGCCAAGGCGGACTCGGCCGAGCGTTACAAGGGCAAGGAAGGCAAGATGGGTCTGAAGGGAAGGCCCGACACCGGCAAGCGCTCGGCCGTCAAGGCCATCAAGCCCGACGACCGCGAGATAGTCGGCAACCGCGGATTGCTGGCCGTGCTGGGCGCGGGCGGCCCGCAGGGCCTCTCGACCGTCATGGGCGGCACCGGTCTGGGCGGCGAGATGGAGGGCGCCATCGGCAACATGTTCGGCAGCAACATCGGCAACTCGGGCGGCTTCGGCGGACTGGGTCTGAGAGGAACGGGAACCGGCGGCGGAGGCATGGGCAACACCATCGGCGTGGGAAGGCTGGGAACCCGCGGCCGCGGCGGCGGCAGCTTCGGCTATGGAACCGGCGTGGCCCGCATCCGACGCCGTGGCGAGCGCAATGTCAACATTTCAGTCGGCCGGCCGATCATCATGGGATCGCTCTCGATGGAGATCATACGGCGGGTAATCCGTTCGCACCGCGATCAGATCAAGTATTGTTACTCGAAGGAATTGACCCGCCACCCCAACCTGACCGGTAAGGTCTCGGTCAAGTTCACCATCAGTCCCAAGGGCTATGTCACCCAGGCCACTATCAGCCAGACCTCGCTCAACAATTCCTCGGTCGAGAGGTGCATGGCACAGAAGATCCGCACCTGGAAGTTCCCCGAGCCCAAGGGCGGCGGCATAGTGATTGTGAACTATCCGTTCATTCTCAAATCATCATGAGGTGTGTCTTGAGAGCGATTGCAAGGGCGCTTGTGCCCATCGCCGCGATTATCCTGCTGACAGCCGCCGGCGCGCAGGCGGCGGGGCCCAGTATCCAGAAATTCCAGGAAATCGAACGCGGCTTCTGGCTGCGCTCGACTTTCGGCATTGATCTTGCGGTGCTGAACCCCTACGGAAGCGGAAGCCGATCGAGCCCCATCTGGCCGCCGGGTCCGGTAGTATCTCTGGAGATGGGTGTGGATTTCGGGCAGGTGGCCTCGATTCACCTGAACCTGCTGTGTCAGCAGGTAGCCGGCAGCCGCGACATAGGCACGCGCGGCAAGGTGCCCAACGACTCGACGGCGATAGGCATCCTGGCCGGCGGCCGCTTCAACATAATGACCACCAAGAGACTGGGCTGGTTTATAAAGGCCGAGGTAGGCTATCTGCTGGCCGTGCCGGACACGGCCGAACTAGGCAACGGCCTGGTAGTCCAGGGCGGCACCGGCATAGAGTACGCCACCAGCCTGAGGCATTTCTTCATCGGCATCGAGGCCGGTGCCCAGTACCTGATAGCCAACGGAGGCCTGGGTATCCTGCTCACCCCCACCGTCAAGTACGTCTTCTGAGTACGTACGTAACCGGGGACGGTTATCACACTTCAGGGCTTCCGGGGCGGTCGTGCTTTGTGCCGTCCAACCGACCAGGAAAGCTGGAAGGGCTCAACTTTTCTTTGATTTTCCCACGCACCTGGGGTATAAACTGGCCGGTCGCAACCTTTTGGATCACAACGGGAAAGGTGTACCCTCGGGCTTCTTTTCCCGTCCATAGCCGGGAGTGATTTCCGCGATGGAAGAACAGATTCGCAACTACCAGAAGATTCTCAAGGGTAACCCACTCGACGTCCCCGCCTTCACCGCGCTGGAGGAACTCTACAAGGGAGCCGACAAATGGCGGGAATTGGTCGATCTCTACGAGGATCGCATCCGCCACGCCGGCGACACGGAGCTAGAGAAAGCTCTCCTGGGCAAATGCGCCCTCGTCTGGCATCGGCGCATCGGCGACGTCAACAAGGCGCTCGAGTGCTACAGCCGCCTGCAGCGGGTCGATCCGGCGGACCGCACGGCGATCGAGGGGCTAGCCGATATTCACGCGGCCAAGAACGAGTGGCGCAAGCTTTCAGGCGATCTGGAGAGACTGGCTGTCCAGACCGAAGACAGCGTCGCACGGGCCGATCTCTACATGCGCCTTGGCAACCTTTACTCAGAGCAACTCAAGCGCAAGGAGAGCGCGCTGGTGGCCTGGGGGCACGCGCTTGCGGCCAATCCCCAGCGGGTCGATGTCATGTCTTCGCTGCGCTCTGTCTATCGCGAGCGCGGGTTTTTCAAGAAGGTCTGGGATTTGCTGGAGCGCGAGAAGGAATCCGATCTGACCGAGGCCGAAGCACTGGGCGGCAAGTACCTCGAACTCGGCCGCGATCTGCTTGCCGAGCCCCTGTTCGATGATATCTGCCGCGACTCGCTGCAACGGGCCAAGGAACTGCTCGCGGATGCGGCCCCGGCCGATGCCGCCTTTGAAGAGCTTTCCGCGGCCATGGCCGATGGGGAAGCGCGGGTCAAGAAACTGCGCGTCGAGGCTGTCGAGGCCCCGGACAAGAACCGGGCAGTGGGCCTCTATCGGCAGATTGCCGAGATTTTTTTCCTAGCCGGCGGCCACGAGAAGCAGGTGGAGGAAAACCTCGACAAGTGCGCCTTGCTGCAGCCGGGCAACGTGCGCGTGCTTGCCTTCATGGAGCATTACTACCTCGATAAGCGGGTCCCCAAAGAGCTTCTGGACCGGCTCGATCAAACCCTGGGGCGGGTCAAGGATCCCAGGACGTCGGTCTTCATTCTCGAGCGCATCGCCTTCCACTCGATTGTCGATCTTCAGGACAGGAATGCCGCCATCGAGGCCTACCAGAAGATCTTGGAAATCGAGCCCGGCCATCCGGCGGCCTCCGCCTCGCTGGTCGAGTATTTCCAGGAAGAAGGGCGCTGGGCCGAGGTGGTCAAGTTGCTGCGCGCGCGCGCCGAGCGCCAGAGCGATGTTCACGAGAAGGCAGAGATCCTGCTCCAGGTGGCCGTCATCACGGCGGATCATCTCAAGGATCCCGAGGCGGCCCGTTTCCTAAACGAGGAGATCCTGCGTCTCGATCCGGACAACGCCCCGGCGGCCAAGGCGCTTACCAAGCCGTACGAAAAGGCCGAGGAGTGGAACGGGCTGGTGCGTTGTCTCGAGGTGCAGTTCGGGCACACTCCGGCCAAGAAGGATCGGGTCAAGATCCTCGACAGGATCGCCGCCATTCACCTCGATCACCGGGATGACGCGGTCGAGGCGTTCAAGGTAAAGACGCGCGCTCTGGTCTTGGACCCGGGCAGCAAGAAGATCCAGAAGAGCGTCTTGCAACTCGGCGAGCAGACCGGCCGTTTCCAGGACCTGGCCGGGTCATTGAACCAGGTGGCCGATTCGGGTGTCATCAAGGGCAAGGGCCTGCTGGGGCTTCTCGGCACCCTGGAGTCCATTTACGAAACGCGACTAAACAACTCGCCGGCGGCCATCAAGATTAGCCAGAGAATAATCGAGCTGGATCCCAAGAACATGCCGGCGCTGGACACCCTCGAGCGGCTGCAGGCCTCTGCGGGCGGCAGCATCGAGCTGGTAGGCATATACATCAGGCAGCTCGATCTCGTTCGCAGCGGGGAGAAACGCAAGGAGTTGCTTTACAAGCTGGCGACCATTTACCGCGATCGCATGGCCGACTTCGGGCAGGCGATCTCCACACTCCAGGAGATCATCGCCATCGATGAGCAGGATTCGGCGGCCTGGGGCCAGTTGGCGGAGTTGCAGGAAGGCGAAGGTCACTGGGAGCAAGCTGCCGAGGCGCTGGAGAAAAGCCTGACCGATAGCGGCGATCTGCAGAAAGTGCTGGCCGTGAAATACCACCTGGCCGGCATCTACGAGCAGCGCCTGGACGATACCGAGAAGGCCCTCCTGTTGTGCAACGAGATACTTTCCGACGATCGTGTCGATCCCGAGACGGCGGCGGGAACGGTGACCATCCTCGAGCGGCTGCAGGGACGTGGAGTCAGCCCGCAGCGTATAGCCGAGATCCTGCAGCCTTACTACGCCCTGGCGGGTGACTGGCGGCGTCACATCGACATGCTCGAGCTGCGTCTGGAAGGATGCGCTTCGTCCGAGGAGCGTGTGCAACTGCTGAAGCGAATCGCCCAGGTTTACGATGAGCAGCTGCAGCAGATGGATCTCGCTTTTTCGGCTTACGGCCGGGCTTTCAGGGAGGCTCCCCAGGAAGAGAAGTTGCGAGGGGCGCTGGTGCGCCTGGCCGAACAGACAGGGCACATCGAGGAGCTGGCCGGTTTTCTGGAGGACGCCGTTGCCCGCTCGGGCGACGAGAAGCTGACTGACTCTCTGAACCTTTCGCTGGGCGAGTTGTACTTCAAGCGGCTCAACCGCTTCAGGCCGGCAATCGACTGCTACAAGCGCGTGCTGGCGCGGGACGGCCACAACGCCGATGCGCTGGGAGCACTTGCCGAACTGTACCGGGCCACGGGGACCTGGGATGAACTGTCGTCTGTGTTGCGCACCCGTATCGAGTTGGCCGAGGAGCCGCAGGAAAAAAAGGCACTGCTTCTGGATCTGGCCCATGTCTGCGAACAGGAGTTGCACGACCGGCCGACGGCCATCGAATTGTTGCAGCAGGTTCACGAGATGGTCGGCGACGACCTCGACATTCTCCGCCGCCTCGACTCTTTGCTGGAGGCGGCCGGGCGCTGGCCGGACCTGGCGAGCATACTGGAAAAAGAAATCCCGCTGGTGTCTTCCGAGCAAGCCTCCGATCTCAACCTGCGCCTGGGGCGTGTGCGTGCCGAGCGTATGGAAGAACACGAGCACGCCGTCGAACACTACCGGCAAGTTCTGGCCGATCGCCCGGACGATGCCCGTGCCATCGCCGCTTTAGAATCCTTGCTTGGACGTCCCGACAGCGCGCCGATGGCCTCGGAAATTCTCCTGCCGATTTACGAGCATAAAAAGGACTGGTCCGGCATGGCGCGAGCCCTGGAGGTCAGGGCGGAAAGCCTGCAGGACACAGCAGACAAGGTTGTGACCCTGGTGAGTGTGGCCGGCGTATATGACAAGCAACTGGCGCAGCGCGATCGCGCCTTTGCGTCGTTGCGGCGGGCGCTGGTGCTGGACAGTTCCAGGCAAGACGTCCTCGATTACATGGAGCGCATGGCCGAGGAGTCGGGGGCCTACGACGAGTTGACTGCCGCCATTGAGGATGCCGTCGGGGCGCAGGAGAGCCCGGAAAAGAAGGTGTCCCTGCTGCAGACGCTGGCGATTCTCTACCGCGACCGGCTGCGCCGGCCCGACCTGGCTTCGACCAGTCTGAGGCGCCTGTTGGAGATCGCTCCGGATCACGTCTCGGCTCTTGCGTCCCTGGAGACTCTCTATCGTGAAGCCAAGTCGCTCAAGGACCTGGCCTGGGTTCTTTTCCGGCAAGCCGAGATAGCGACCGATCCCGAGCAGAAGCGCGACATCCTGGTCCAGGTGGCTCAGATCCGGGAGGAACAGCTTGGAGACATGGAGGGAGCCATTGAGGCCTATCGCTCCGTGTTCGATTCTCATCCCGAGGACATCCATGCGGCCAAGCAGCTCGATCGTCTTTGCCAGCTAACCAACCGCTGGGAGGATGAGGCCGAGTTGTTGCCCAAGCTGGCCGGCCTCTCGAAGAACGTTCTGGGCGTGATCGATTACAACCGACGCCTGGCCCAGATCTGCTCCGAACGGCTTGACGATCCGCGGCGGGCCATACAGATTTACCGGCATGTCCTCGAAGTGAAACCCAACCATGCGGATAGCGTTGCCGACATCGAGCGTCTGTTGCGTGACGAGCGTAGCCGCCTGGCGGCGGCCGAGGTTCTCGAGGACGTCTACCGGGCCGGTTCCGACTGGCGCAAGCTGGCGGCCGTTCTGGAGATGCGCCTGGCGGCTTCGGCCGATCCCGATCAGCGTATCAAGCTCTATTCGCAACTCGAGGAGATTTACGAGAGCAAGATAGAAGAGAAAGCGCTGGCTTTCAACGTTGCCTCGCGGGCCTTCAAAGAGCAGCCGCAGGACGATGGAGTGCGAGAAGATCTCCTGCGCCTGGCGCAGGATGGAGGGTTCTTCGAGGAGCTGTCCGGAGCCATGCTGGACGTGGTCGATCGTCAGGTGGGAACGGATCTGGCCACCGAGTTGCGCAAGCAGGTTGCCGAAATCAACGAGAAGCACCTTGGCCGGCGAGCACAAGCCATCGAGCAGTGGGAGCAACTGATGGAGTCCCACGGACAGGATCCGCAGATCCTGTCGGCGCTGGAACGTCTCTATCGGGAAGAGGGTGATTTTACCGCCCTGGTGAAGGTCTATCGGGCGCAGATCGAGTTGGCCGCGGATGTCGAACAGAAGAAGGATCTGCTATTCAGGACGGCCGCCTGCCTGTCGGAGGGAGTCGAGGACGTTGAGGGAGCGATAGTCGAGTACCACCAGATTCTCGATCTTGATCCCCGTGACCGGCGTGCCTTGAAGCTGCTGGACGGATTGCTGGTGGCCGGAGAGCGCTGGGATGATCTGGCCGAGGTTCTCGGACAAGAACTGGCCCTGGTTCCAATGGATGCCGTCTCCGACGGAATCGATGACGTTCGCCAGAACTTGCTTCTGAGAAGCGCCGAGTTGCAGCTTACCCGGCTTGAAAACCTCGACCTCGGGATGGCGGCAATGTCCGAGGCGCTGCAGCGCAACCTGACCGATCCGCGCGCCGTCGAGATCCTAGAGCGGATGCTGCCGAACGAGAAGACCAGGAATGCCGCGGCGGAAGCGCTGGAGCCGGTCTACCGCGCCCAGCGAGACTTCAAGAAGCTGGTGGCAATCATGGAAGTTCGGCTGGCCGCCCGCAGCGAGCCCGGCGAGCGAATGGCGATGTTCCGCGAGTTGATGAATATATACGAGGTCGAGCTGACGCAGAAGCCGCTTGGCTTCATGGTGGCTTGCCGGGCCTTCAGGGAGAATTTTGCCGATGCGGGAATCCGCGAAGATCTGGAGAGATTAGCCCAGCAAACGGGCTCGTTTGAAGAACTGGCCGGAGTATACGAAGAGGTGATCGAGCGGGCGCATGACTCTGATGCGGGGCCAATCATCGAACGGCGCCTGGCGCAGTTGAAAGAAACATACCTGGAGGACAAGGACGAGGCCGTTTCGCATTGGCGCCATGTGCTTTCCAGCGATCCCGACGACACGGAGGCACTCAAGGCACTCGAGCGGCTTTACCGCGAGCGCGCGGCTTACTCCGAGTTGGTTGGCGTCCTACGCCATATGGCGGCCCTGGAAGACAACGCCGAGCGCAAGAAAGATCTTTATCATGAAGTGGCCACCTTGATGGAGGAGCGTCTGGGGCTCAATGACGGAGCTATCGAGGCCTACCGCGAGATCCTGGCCGATGACCCGCAGGACCTGGCAGTCACCAAACTGCTCGATCGCCTGCTGCAGAAAGAGGGGCGCTGGGAAGAGTTGCGCGACGTGCTGACGAGCGAGATTGAACGAGCCGGGGACAGCGAAATCCTGTCCTTGCGGCTTCGCCTGGCCGGCGTCATGAGGTCGCACCTCAAAGCTCCAGACCAGGCCATCGAGATCTATTCCGAGGTTCTACGGAGGCAGCCGGGCGACCCCGAGGCGGTGGCGGCTCTGACCGAGATGTTCGACGCCGGAGAATCCCGGGAAGCGGCGGCTCACCTGCTCACCATTCCGCTGGAGAAGGCCGGCGACTGGAGGCACCTGATCGCCGTCTGGGAAAGCATACACGGCGCCAGCCAGGAAGCGGCAGAGAAGAAAGCCGCCCTTACTCGCATGGCCGATATCTACGAAAAACAAATGGGCCAGAAGGAACTCGCCTTCGCGACCCTGGGACGGGCCTTCCAGGCGGATCCCCAGGATGAAAACGTTCGCCTTTCTCTGGAGAGGCTGGCCTTGGAGACCGACAGCTTCGAGATGCTGGCCTCCATCTTCGAGCAGGGTCTCGATACGTTGGATGATCAGGCGGTCTTGTTGACGCTTCACAGGCGCTTGGCCGGCCTGTATGCGGAACGCCTGGGTGACAATCAAGAGGCACTTCAACACTTGCACGCGGTTGTCAAGCTGGATCCCACAGATAGCGGCAGCCTGATGGCGCTGGAGAACTTCTACCGGCAACAGGAGAACCACGACCGGCTGGTCGACATTCTACACAAGCGGGCCAAGTTGAGTGAGAATGCCGAGGAAGTCTCAGCCCTGCTTTATGAGATCGCCTCCATTTACGAGGAGAAACTCGGCGATCTGGGCGGCGCTATCCAGGCCTACCGGGAGGTCATCGAGAGACAGCCGGACGACATCAACGCCCTGCGCATGCTGGACAAACTGTGCGTCGATCAGGGCCGCACCCAGGACCTGGCCGATGTGCTCTTTGCCGAGGTCAATCTGCTCGATAAGCTCGGTGAACGCTCCGAGGCCCTCGACGCCAGGTTCCGGTTGGCGCATCTTTACGAGCTGGAATTCGACGATATGGATCGGGCGGCGACCCTGTACCGGGATATCTTGCAGACGGATCCATCCCATGCCACGACTGTCGCCTACCTGGAAGGTCTGCTCTCCGAGGGACGCTCGTTCGAGGGCGCCGCGGATCTTCTTGAAACCGTCTATGAGCAAACGGGAGAGTGGAAGAAGTACATCGATATTCTCGAGACACAGGTGCGCCAGTCCCGGGTAATGGCGCGCCGGCTGACCTTGCTGGCCAAGATCGCCGAGATCCAGGAACAGCGCCTGGGCCTGCAAACACTGGCCTTCAATACCTATGTACGCATGTTCCACGAAGACCTGACCAACGCCGATGTTCGCGACAAGCTCGAAAAGATTGCCCTGGAGGACGACAACCTCGAGGCCTTGGCCGCCGTTTACGAAGAGGAGCTGGATAACGTCGAAGAGCCGGCGGTGGGGACCGCCATCGCTCTCAAGGTGGCCCAGATCCAGGAGGGAGAGCTCGACGACGAGGACGAGGCGCTGCGCTTCTATCGCGCGTCCCTGCGTTTTGACCGCCGCAACTTGGACGCTTTGCGGGCACTCGACCGGTTGTATGAAAAACGAGAGCAGTATGAGGATCTGGCCGGCATCCTGACAAAGGAGATCGAGAACATCGAAGACCAGGCTGAGCTCGCCGATCTCTTGTTCCGCCTTGGCAAGATCCATTACGAAAAGCTGGATCAGACCGCCAAGTCGGTCGGCTATTTCAGGCAAGTCCTCGACATGCGACCGGAGCACGTCGAGAGCATGAAGTTGCTCGAGCGGGTTTTCGCCGAGTTGGGCGATCACGAATCGCTGTATGGCGTGTTGCGTGCCCGCTTCGAACACACCGGCAATCGTTCGGAGAGAGTAGAACTGGTCGCCAGGATCGGCGACCTGGCGGCCGACCAACTCGATCGGCCGGACGAGGCCATTGAGCTGTGGAAGCAAGTTTCCCAGGACGACGAATGTGCCGACGACGCCTATGAGGCCCTCGATAGGCTCTACGAGCGGACGGAACGCTGGGCCGAGTTGGCCAAACTGGTCGAAGATCGCATGCAGAAAACAGTCGACCCGGAGAAAGTTGCCGCCCTCTCGGGCCGCCTGGGCTGGGTCAAGGGCGAAAAGCTGGGCGAGATGGAAGACGCCATGCGGCACTACCAGGAGGTGTTGCGTCTCGATCCCAAGGACATAAACGCCCTGCAGTCGCTGCGCCGTATCTATACCTCCGGCGGGCAGTGGGAAGACCTGCTGTCGGTGTTGCGCAAGCTTGTTCCCCTGCAGGAGGACATGACCGGAGTCAAGAATATACGTTTCGAATTGGCGGAAATTCTCGGAGAAAAGCTCGACCGCGGTGACGAGGCGATAGACGCGGCCAAACGCGCCGCCGATATCGAGCCGCACACGCCGGAAGATCTCGATCACCTGGCGCGTATCTTCCAGGTGAACCAGGCCTGGCAGGATGCCGTCACCATTCTCGAACAGGCCGCCGAAAAGAAAGAGGTGGCCGCGGACAAGATCGAAACGCTTCTCGAGGTCGCCACGATCTGGAAAGACAAGATCCAAAGACCACTGGGAGCCGCGCCTGCATATGAGAAAATCCTGGAAATAGATCCGTTTCACGAAGAAGCCTTCCGAACCGGTGAAGCGATCTATCGCCAGAACAAGGAATGGCGGCGCCTGAGTTCCCTTTTGGAAAAACGCCTGGCGCATATCCGCGAGCGCAAGGATCGTGTCGGTTTGATCAAGGAGATAGCCGATATATACGAGATGCATCTCGGCCAGAAGGAGTTGGCCTTCGCACGCTACTGTGCGGCCTTCCGCGAGGACTTCTCAGACGACCAGGTGTTGACGAAACTGGAGAGCCTGGCCGAAGAGACTGAAGACTACGATACATTGCTCGAGGTGCTCGAAGACGCCACCGAGGAAGTGGACAGCGGCCCGCGTGCCGTCAAACTTTTTCGCAAGATCGCGGATATCTACCGGCTGCGCCTGAACAATCCCGCCGAGGCCGAAGCAAAGCTGCGCAAGGCGGTAAAGCTCGATCGACGCGAGGTGATCTCGCTCGATTCATTGGCCGATTTGATCCGCGAGCAAGGGCGTTACGAGGACCTGGTTCAGGTTCTCGAGAGCAAGTACGAGCGCACTGACGAGATCGAAGAGCGCAAGGAAATCAGATCACAGATTGCCCTGTTGCAAGAGGAAAAACTCGACCGGGTCGACCTGGCGCTGGAGAGTTACCGGCGTATCCTGGAGTTGGACGGGCGCGATGCCGGCGCGATCCAGTCGCTGATTCGTCTCTTCCAGCAGGAGGAGCGTTGGCAGGATCTGATCCAGATCCTGAGAAGGGCTTCCGACCAGGCCGAGGACCGCGAGATCAGCGTCAACTACCTATTCAACATTGCCAGCATCTGGGAAACCGAACTGGACAGCGACGAGGATGCCATAGACGCCTACAGGGCCGTGCTGGAGGTCGACGCCACTCACGCCGAGAGCCTCAAGGCACTGGAACGCATCTTCACCCGTCTGGATCGCTGGAGCGAACTGCTCCAGGTTTTTGAGCGCGAGGTCGAACTCGTCCAGGATCCGACCGAGCGAGTAAGGCTTTACAACAAGATGGGCAGCATCTGGGAAGAACGTTTCTCGAACATCGAAAACGCGGCCGCTTGTCACGAAAGCATCCTGGGGCTGGACGCAGGCAACCTGCAGTCTGTCAAGGCGCTCGAGAGACTGGTGCGCCGGATGGGCGACTTCAAGCGCCTGATAGATCTTTATTACAAGCATGTCGAGTTGGTCAGCGACAGGTCGGAGCAGGTCGATATTCACCTGGCGGTAGGCGAGGTCTGGTACCGGGAACTGAGTCGGGTCGACAAGGCCGAGGATGTCTTCGCCAAGGCGCTCGAAATCGATCCGCAGTCGAAACCTGCGATTCACGCTCTTGGCCAGCTATACGAGAAGAGCGGCAACTGGTTCAACGCCATCGAGATGTTGCACAAGGAAGCCGAGTTGTGCGGGGCCTCCCCCGAGGCGGTCGACCTGTACTACCGCATGGGCAAGATCAACGAGGACATGTTGTTGGATTCCGGCGCGGCCCGTGATTCCTACACCAAGGCGTTGGCCATCGACCCATCATACCTGCCCGCGATCAAGGCTTTGAAGCTGATCTATTACCTCGACAAGGAATACGACCAGTACCTGGAGATGATGATCCAGGAGGCCGAGCACTCGGAGGACGTGGAGGAGAAAACCAGGCTGTATTTCGAGATCGGTAAGTTCCTGCAAGAGCACCACGAAGACTCGGCGCAGGCGGCGACATATTATGAGGAGGCGCTGCGCCGTACACCCGATTTCCTTCCCGCGGCCAAGCCGCTGGCCGACATCTATTTCAGGACAGAGCAGTGGGAGAAGGCCGAGGCCATGATGGAAATTGTGGTCCAGGGACTGGATCGCAACACCGAGTCAAAGGAACTCTGTCGCCAATATTATCGCCTGGGCTACATTACCGAGAAGCTGGGCAAGGGCGACAAGGCGCTCGACCACTATCGCGAATCCTATGATCTGGACGCGACCTACCTGCCGGCGCTGGAGGGTCTGGGAAACGCCCTGTTGAAGGCCGAACAATGGGAGGAGGCCTACCGTATATACCAGACGATCCTGATTCACCATCGCGACAGCTTGTCGGACGCCGAGGTGGCCGAACTCTACTGGCAAATCGGCGACGTGAATTTCCAGATGCAAGAAATCGAGAGGGCCATCGGCGCTTTCAAGAAAGCCATCGAGATAGACGACACTCACCTGGCTTCGTTGCAGTACCTGGTGCGCATCTACGAAGAGCAGGGCAACTGGGAAGAGGCCTACGACTACGGCATGCAGATGGTCGATGCCATGGACGAGGATGATCTCTACAGGCACTACCTGCGGCTGGGAGACTTGTGCCGCGAGAATCTTCAGGATCCATTCAGAGCGGTCGATGCGTTGCAGGGCGCTCTTAGAATCCAGCCGAACTCGCTGGAAGTCTTGACTCGTCTGCTGGACGTCTATTCGGAGACGCACCAGATTCAGAAAGCGGTCGAGGTGCTCGACAAGATCGTCGGGGTTGAAAGCCGACCCAGGCACTTAGTCGATTTTCATGACAAGGCGGGATATCTCCTGCGCGACGAGTTGCACGACGATATCCGGGCCGTGGAGCACTTCAACGCCGCTTTGGACATCGATCCCTCTCATGTCAAGGTGTTCGAGACGATCACCGAGATCCTCACCGCACGGAAAGACTGGTTGGTTCTCAAGGAAAATTACATCAAGATGATCAAGCGCCTGCCGGCGGAAGCACGTAGAACCAAGCTGGCCCTGTGGAAAGATCTGGGCGGGCTTTGCCGCGTCGTCCTGCGTAATCTAAACGAGTCGGTCGATGCCTACAAGATGATTACCAGTCTCGATCCGGGCGATGTGGAATCTCTGGCAATCCTGGGCGACCTGTTGGCAGCCAAGCCGGCCACGGTCGAAGAAGCCATAGCCACTCATCACAAGGTGCTGACCATGTCCGCCGACAGGATCGCAAGCTACCGCACATTGTGGAAACTCTACAATGAGCGCAAGGAGTACGACAAGGTCTACACCATTGCCTCCATCCTGCGCTACCTGAAGAAGGCGGACGAAGAAGAGCAGAAGATTGTCAATTATTTCTCGCGCAAGGCGCCGGATCTGGCGGCCCATGCGATTGACGATCGCATCTGGGAGAAGATACTGGCGCATCCGGGCGTAAAGGTTCCATTCACGCGTATTTTCGGGCTGCTCTACCGCAAGGCCCCGGCGATGTTCCTCAAGGAGCACAAGGAACTGAACCTGCGCAAGCAGAATCACGTGGATCTGGCGCGCGATCGCTCGTTGTTTGCTCATAACTTCAGACTGGCCGCGAAGATCATGGGAGGTCTGGAGGTGGAACTCTACGCGCTGAAAGAAGAAGAGGCGCCGCAGCCTCCCGGGTTGACCATTGCCCCGACCAGGCCGACTTCGCTGATCGCCTACAAGGACATGTTCCGCGAAGACAAGAAGAAGCGCCTGTTGTTTCAGATAGGGCGGCAGTTGGCTGTCGCGCGGCCGGAGTTCTTGCTGGCCTTCGCGTTGTCGGTGAAAGATCTGGACACCTTGCTCCAGGCGGCTTGCCAGATTGCAAAACCGAATTTCCCCGCCAGCGGCGATCCGCGTGCCGTCGACGCGGTCAAAGGCAGACTCAAACGAGCCCTGACCGATTCAGGCAAGGGCATGCTTGCCAGGGCGCTGACGGACTATCTTGCCCAGCCTAAGAAATTCAGCCTGCGCAGGTGGGTCGAGGCGGTTGAACATTCAGCCAACCGGGCCGGATTCGTGGTCTGTAATGATCTGGGTGTTACTCTGGGGAGCGTCAGGAAGGAAGCCGCCTGGATGACGCCCATGCGGCCGATCCAGAAGGTGAGGGAGTTGCTCGTATTTGCGTCCAGCATCGAGTATTTTGAGCTGCGTACGCGGCTTGGGCTGGTGGTATCCAAATGACGGCCGGCCATATTCTTGAGCGGCGCCGATTGCTCTGGTAGAATCCGGATGTGGCTGGACGCCTTTTGGGGAGATCTTCCGGGAGGATGAGCCGTTAATATTCTTGCACGACTCGGGTGGAATATATGAGGTTCGTTTGCGACGAATGCGGGACGCAGTATCTTATTTCGGACGAGAAGGTGGGGTCCAAGGGCGCTAAGGTCAGGTGCAAGCGCTGTGGCAACATCATCATCGTGCGCCCGGCCCTGTCCGCAGAGCAGTCCGCAGGCGACGGCAACATGTCTTCGATGACAGAGCCGCAAGGGCGTCCGCTGGATGACTCCGAGCCGAACCAGGAACGAGATGAACTTGGGCATGCCTTCGATCAGCTCTTAAAGGGCGGGCTGGATGCGGGCGAGGAAGATGACGAAGAAGAAGACGGGGGACAGGCGACGGAAATCTTCAGCATGGAAGAATTGCAGCACCTGAGAAGCGATAAGGGGATCGCTGACGAGGATCAGGACAAGATCGATCAGGTGTTTTCCGAGGCGGCCAGCACGGACGTCGGGCACATGCATTCCGGTTCGAACGAGTCGGCAAGCGAGGAGTGGTACGTTGCCATCAACGACGAACAGGTTGGCCCGATGGGCCTGGGAGAGGTGGAGAACCGCTGGGAGTCGGGAGAGATAACCCCTGGTTCTTTGGCCTGGCATCCCGGCATGCAGGATTGGATTGCGGTCAAGGATGTCCCCAAGTTGCGTTACCTTTTGGGTTCCATGAGAAAAGAAGAGGTTCCGCCCGCGGTCGAGGATGCCGATTCGTTTTCCGCAAAGGCGTCTGACAAATGGGATACGACGGGCGGATCGGCCTTGTCTTCACTGGTGGAGGAGGAGATAGAATCGATTGACAGCCAACCTCCGGCCGAGGAAGAGGAAATCGCCAGTGGCGAAGATGCTGATCTCGACGGAGATGAAGTGCCGCCCTGGGAGCGGGAAGAGGTGGTTTCGGGAGAGGTGGCGCGCCCGTCGGAAAGCTATTTCGATTCTACGCTGGACAATCCGACGACCGATTCAAGAATGCCGGCAGCCAACAGGCGCAGCGGCTTCTCACAGCCGGCCTACCTGTCGGACGGGACAGAGAGCAAATCGAAGACCAAGCTGATCGTGATAGCGGCCTTGTCCGTGGTGGTGATTGCCGGGGCGGCAATCGCGATCTTCGGTCTTTCGAAAAACGAGCCGTCCGATCATGGAAAGGTCCAGCCCATCGAACGGCCGGAGCAGGACGGCTCGCAGGGGAAGACGGAGACCGCCCCTTCGAACGTCGCCTCCGGGAAGGATGCCGGTGTCGCCGGGGAGAAATCCGGAAGCAAGAACGGTGATAATGCAGGAACCGGCGAGGGTGTGCTGGTGGTCAAGAAAGCCGGCACGGGACCGATCGCAGACGATTCTGCTAAAACGAGCAAGACGGGTCAGAACAAGGGAAACAAGAAGACGGGTGATCGTAGGAAAAGAAGGAAGAAGAAAAAGAAAGTAACCACGGCCAGCGGTCAGAAATCGAAGAGCAAGGCGCACACGGTTGCCAATACACAAACCGAGGACAGCAGCGGATTGCCGGCCACGCTGACCAAGGCGCAAATATTCGGAACGATGAAGAAGTACCTTGGTGCCATGAGGGGGTGCGTCAAACAGCAACTGCAGCGCAATCCTTCCGTCAAGGGAACGATGCTGGTCTCTTTCGTCATCCTGGGCAGCGGCAAGGCCGGTGATGTACGCATTATTTCGAAAGAGCATCAGGGCACCTACGTGGCCGGATGTATGACATACTTGATCAAGAACATGAAATTTCCCAGGTTCTCGGGAAGCTCGATCCCCATTCCGCGGATACCTCTTAAATTAGGCGAATAATATCCCGTTTTCCTGGATGTATTGGGGAGTATTCCCTTGCATCGGCGTGAACGGGCGTGATAATTTACGCCGGGTTTTCTAAGCCTCTGGAGGCGACTTCTCATGCGTCTTGGCATCTTCTCCGACGTCCATTCCAACCTGGAGGCGCTGCGGGCTGTTCTTGACGAATACAAGAATCACGCAATAGACAAGTACATCTGCCTGGGAGACGTCGTCGGCTACGGGGCCAACCCCGACGAGTGTTGCGATATCGTAAAGGAAATGGCTTCGGTGGTGGTGCTGGGAAACCATGATGCGGCCGTGTCCGGCCGCATGGAGTATAGCTATTATTACGATGCGGCACGCGAAGCGCTCGACTGGTGCGTCGGGCAACTGAGCGCCGAAAACCTTACCTGGCTCAAAAGCTTGTCTTATACGCACACCATGGACGACATGTGCTTTAGCCATGGCAACCCTCTTTGCCCGGAGGACTTCGAGTACATCTTCACAATGGAACAGGCGTCCGAATTGTTCCCTCACCTGGATGAGCTGGCGCAGGTGAACTTCATCGGCCACTCTCACCTGACCAAGTCATTTGCCCTGTCTCCGGGAGAAGTCAACGAGGTTGTCGCACGGCGCTTTGGATTGCGCAAGCATCGCAAGTACATCATTACCGACGGCAGCGTCGGTCAGCCGCGCGACTACGATTCGCGGGCTTGTTGCACCGTTTTCGACACCGAAACGCGTATTTTCGAATATCATCGCGTGGACTATAACATCGAGGCCGCGGCGAAAAAGATCTTCGCGGCCAACCTGGCCGTGAACTTCGGAAAACGGCTGTTCTTGGGGGTTTGATGAACCGCCTGGACTGGGTTTTTTTGGGCAGCCGGCCTTACCGGCAGGCGCTCGAGATCCAGTACAGGCATGCCCGGCGGGTTGCCTCCGGGGCGGCACCCGTTCTTTTCCTGATGGAGCATCCCCCAACCGTGACACTCGGCCGGCAGGCCGAACGGAGCAACCTCGGCTTGCCGCGTTCCGAATACGGGCGCAGGGGCATAGGTGTCTTCGACACGCTGCGCGGCGGAGACGTCACTTTCCATGGTCCCGGTCAACTCGTTGGTTACCCGGTAGGTTCGCTGGATGCCTTCGGTTGTTCGGTGCCGGCCTGGGTGCGCGGTCATGCCGCGGCAATCATTGAATTTCTGCGCAGTTGGGGAATCGACGCCGAATGGTCCGACACACATCCAGGCGCATGGGTCGGCGAGGAGAAGATCGCCGCATTCGGCTTTCACATTTCACATCGCATCTCGACGCACGGCTTCGCCCTGAACATGGATACAGATCTCTCTTTTTATAAAACCATCATTCCCTGCGGCCTACGTCACCTGGGGGTGACGTCCATGGCCAGCCTGATTTCCAACGCGCCGCTCGTCGAGGAAGCGGCCCGGGAAATTGCCGGGTTGGTGGCCGAATCATTCGGCTGGCTGCCGGGCCGTTGCCTCGCCAGGGAGGGGTTTGATGAATGATTTTAGAAAATATTCCGGTCTCTTCGTCTCGCTGGTATTACTGGCCGGCCTGGCGGGGGAGCCGGCCTGTAGCCGCCACGACAAGAAGCCGGGCGCGCCGGTTGTCATTTTCGGGATCGAAGACAAGGCATCCGCGTCGAGCGACGGAGTTGCCTTCGACCGGAAACAGGTGCGTCACATACTGGAGGATGCCGTCGAGAGCAACCCCCATCTTGCGCTTGTATCCGGCGAGGATGACGGCATCTACAAGGCGGAGTTGACCGTAATCCTGGCATCTGAGCGCGAATCGACCACTCCCGATGAAAAAGGCGTATACCGGGCGGTCCAGGTGGAGCTCTCGTTGACCAGGTGGGAGGCGGGGCACGTGGAACAGCGCCTGTCGGCCCTGGGAAAGGCTTTTCTTGTCCAGGATCCCGACCGGCAGGACCGCCAGCGGGGTTTCGACAAGGTCTGCAAAAATTCCGTGGCAAGGGCCGTGGAATTGATCGGCCTGCAGATCGAGGCCCGTGGCATGTCGCCCGGAGAGTTGCGAGTTATTCTGGGCTCGGACGACGAGGAGAAGAGACTCTACGCCCTGCGTTCGTTGAGGGAACGACACGAGCCCAGCCTGTTGCCCAAGGTGATCGAGATGCTCGACGATCGGGACGCCGACGTGGCCCTGGAAGCGGTTGGAGTGCTTGTGGAGGAAAAAGCCAAGAGCGCCGCTGTTCCGCTGATTCGTATTTCCAAAGGACGCGATCGCATTTTCCTGCTGCAGATTATCACGGCCCTTGGTGAGATCGGGGGGCCCGTGGCCAGGGGATTTCTGTTCACCGTGGCGGCCGGCCACGATTCTACAGAGATCAGGCGGCGGGCCGCAGAGTCCTTGCGGCACGTCTTGCTGAGTCAGCACACAGGCAAGACCGTCGCGCTTCCCAGGCGCGGCGGCAGGGATGATTCGAAGAGAACAGAACGAGGTGTTCGATGAAGATATCGAGGTTATTGCTTGTGCTGGTATCGATCGTGACCGGCTGCTGGGCCGGCTGTGCCCATCTGGCGGGAACGGGCGGACGGGCCGGAGACTCACGGGTGGCTCCGCTCGATGTTTTTTTTCCGCTGGCCGTTGGAAACAGTTGGACCTACCAGACCTTCTTCCAGGGACAGGCCCAGCCGGATCTTGTCGTCACCATTGTCGAGCACAAGGACGGGTTCTTCATCGACGATCGTCCGCATCCCGGGCGCATGATGATAGACGGCGAGGGCATCAGGGACGGCAATGTTCGCTACCTGCTCAAGGCACCCTTGAGAAAAGGAAGCAAGTGGATGAGCGTGGCCGATGTCAGGACCGTCGAGCATTACGAAATAGTCGCCGTCGATAAGGATATTCGCGTGCCGGCGGGTGTGTTCAAGGGATGCCTGGTCGTGCGCATGGAGGTTCGCATGACCGAAAAACTTTCCATGGTAAACAAGATGTTCTTCGCTCCTCGCGTCGGAATCATCGAGATCATGGCCAGCCTGAAGGACGGGGCGCGGGTTATTCCCCAGAGCAAGATGGAACTCAAGAGCTTCAAGTTAGCTCCGGATCGATCCTAAAGCTTATTTCCAGTCGAAGGGCGGTTGTTCCTCGGCCTGGCGCAGGATTCCAGGCCCCACCCGTTTGATGACCGTGTCACGCTCCCAGGTTTCGCCGCCGGTTTCAGGGTAGTCGATGGTGTAATGCAGCCCGCGGCTTTCCTTGCGCAACCGGGCCGAATTGATTACCAACTCGGCAACGGTGGCGATGTTCCTGAGCTCGACCAGGTCGGGGGTCAAGAGGAAGTTCCAATAGTACTCACGAATTTCCTCCTGCACCATGGCGACCCGGCGCTGGGCACGTTCCAGACGCTTGTCCGAGCGGACGATGCCGACGTAGTTCCACATGAACCTGCGGATCTCGTCCCAGTTATGGGAGACGACCACACTCTCGTCCGAGTCGGTTGCCCGTCCGGTGTCCCAGGCGGGGGCCGAGCCGAGGTCGACCGCGGACTCGATGCACCAGTCGACGGCGTCTTCAGCCGCCAGGCGACCGAAGACGACGGCTTCCAGGAGTGAATTCGAGGCCAGCCGATTGGCCCCGTGCAGCCCGGTACAGGCTACTTCGCCGACGGCATACAGCCCAGGCACGCTAGTGCGCGCACGCAGATCCGTGCGTACGCCGCCACAGAAATAGTGTGCCGCCGGGACGACCGGCAAGGGCTCCTTGGTCATGTCCAGGCCGAATTGCATGCAACGCCTGTGGATGTTTGCGAAACGCTTGAGGAGGAAATCGGCGTCGATTGCGGTCATGTCGAGCAGCACGTGATCATCGCCGCGTTTCTTGAGTTCGAAGTCAATGGCCCGGGCCACGATATCCCTGGTGGCCAGCGAGCCGCGTTCGTCGTATTTCGATAGAAACTCGCCGCCGTCCGCCAGGCGCAGTTTGCCTCCCTCGCCGCGCATGGCCTCTGAGAGCAAGAACGACTTGGCGTGGGGATGGTAGAGACAGGTTGGATGGAACTGGACGAACTCGAGGTTGGCCATCTGCGCCCCGGAGCGGCAGGCCATGGCCATGCCGTCTCCGGTGGCCACGTCCGGATTCGAGGTATAGACGTAGATCTTGCCGGACCCACCGGTTGCCAGGACCACGCAGCGGCCAAGGATGGCCTCGACTTGTCCGTTTTGGCGGTCGAGGACATAGATGCCGCGGCAGCGTCGCAGGGGTTTGCCGCCCGGCGGGGCATCCACGATCGGGTTGATGGCCAGCTTGTTTTCGACCAGCCGAATGTTGGGGTTTTGCGTGGCCGCCTTGATTAAAGCCTGCATTATCTCGTGACCGGTGAAATCACCCGCGTGCAGCACGCGCCGGCGGGAATGACCGCCCTCCTTGCCGAGATCGAAATCGCCGTTATTGTCGTGTCCGCTGCGACTGAACGGCACGCCCATGCGCGTCAGCTCTTCGATACTTTCCGGGCCCGACTCGATGCACTTGCGAACCACGTCCGGATGGCACAGGCCGGCCCCGGACCGGAAAGTGTCGGCTTCGTGCGACGCGAAGGAGTCGTCTGCGGAGACGACCGAGGCTATCCCGCCCTGGGCCCTGTCCGAGGCGGATTCGTTACGTCCGCCCTTGGCCAGCACCAGCACCTTGCCGTGCGGGGCCGCGTGCAGGGCAAAGGTCAGGCCCGCCAGTCCTCCGCCGATGACGATAAAATCAGTGCTTGTAGTCAAAGCGAGTCTCCCATTTTCCCCAAGTGCTGCGGAAACATTAGCTCCCCCGGCCAATCTGGTCAAATGACGGTTATTTGCCCTGTTGAATGTGGCCGTGATAGCATTTCCGTGTGAGGTCAAGATGAGAGGCGCCCTTTCGGTGCGAATTCGGCAGGTTTTCACTTTTTGGGTGGCGAGTGCCATTTTTCTCGCGGCGCTATACACCCGGGCGGAGATATACCGTTTCGAGGACAAAGACGGCGTCGTTCATTTCACCAACGTACCCACCGACGATCCTCGTTACAAGCCGGTCGACAGAAAGGGCAAGGTCAGGCGGCATAAGTCGAGGCGCGGCCGGGCAGACAGGAAAATCACTTTGCCGAGCAGCGCGACGCGTTACGACGCGATGGTCAGCGAGGCGTCCCGGCGCTTCAATATACCCCGGGCGCTGATCAGCGCCGTCATGGCCGTCGAGAGCAACTTCAACCCCGAGGCGGTCTCCCGTACCGGTGCCCAGGGGCTGATGCAGCTCATGCCGGCCACGGCCAGGGAAATGGGCGTCGAAGACGCCTTTGACCCGCGCCAGAATATACTGGGTGGCACGCGCTATCTGCGATTGATGGCCAACTCTTTCGACGGGGATCTGGTTTTGACGCTGGCCGCCTACAACGCCGGTCAGGAAGCGGTCAACCGGCACATGGACATACCTCCCTTTCAGGAGACGCAGCGTTACGTGCGGCGGGTTCTGCGTCTGTACTATTCCTTCAAGAAACAGGTTGCCGTGGAAGCAACAACTTCTGCGCGGGGGCGGAAATCGCAATGAGCGATGCGATCACCCCGGGCGGATTGAACCCGGGAGAACTCGATCAGGATGTCCGCGACGACTTCCTCTATCATTTCTACCGCGGCAGCGAGATGTTCAGTGGCGGCAGGCTGGAGGAGGCCCGCGAGCACCTTGAAAAGGCGAGCGAACTGAAACCGGATAATTCAAGATGCCAGAACCTGCTGGGTCTCGTCTACCTGAAACTTTCGCACTTCGAGCAGTCCATTGCCATCTATCGCGGGTTGGTGGAACGATTCCCGGAGGAAGAGACTCTCAGGGTGAATCTGGCAAGCGTCTATGTCCGGGCTGATAAATTGGCACAAGCCGAGTCCGAGCTCGTTGTGGCGTTAGGGCTACGGCCGGACTATACCAAGGCGCACAGGACCCTGGCCGTGGCCCTGTTGCGCCGGGGGGACGTTAGTGGGGCCCGGGAGCACCTTAGCGCGGCGGGGGTCGAGGACGACGATTTGCCCGGGACGGCGAGCTGGAACGGCGCGCTCGAGCAGGAGTTGCCGGAACCTGACAGTTACCAGGGTCCCGCTGGATTCAAGGCGCAAGAAGAGCCGCATGCCCCGGAGGGTTCTTTCGGCATGGAGGGTGATTGCCTCGCGGCGCAAAGCCCGGTCTGCGCCCGGCTGGATGGCCTGCTGTGGATCGGCGGGGATCTCTCTTTCACGTCCTTGAGGAAGCGTTTTGACAGGCAAGAGACGAGGTATCCATTCGGAAAGGGCGGGCGGGCCATGGTTCTCGTCGAGGGGGAGGGCAGACTCCTTTTCTCGCCCCGGGCGGACGGCTGTTTCATCTATTCACAAGAGTCTGGAAGCGGTTTTTTCATCGAGGAACATGTCATTGCTTTCGACAGCGTCCAGGATTGGGAAAACGGCAGGCTCAAGTCCGGCGCCGGCGCCGAGCTAAGCGTTTTCCATGTCCAGGGTCCGGCGCAAGTGGTGTTGAGCGGCGGGCCAGAGATTCGCAGTCGAGAGATCCCGGAGGACGGCAAATTCCTGATCGCTGCGTGCGGGCTGGTGGGCTGGACGGGGTCGCCGGCTACCCGCCTGATCGAGGCACAGGCACCGTTGCCGCGGGGCCCCTGGATAGAGTTCGACGGGCACGGACGAGTGATCTACACGGTTGAGAGATGAACCGACGGCGGGAGTCGATGTGCGTGCGACCTTGAAGCAAGAGTTTTTCAACTTGCCAAACATGCTGACCATGTTTCGCATCCTGGTGATCCCGCTGGTTCTCTTCTTCGTCTACTACGAGAGCCGGATGAACAGTTTCATCGCCGCCTGCCTTTTCGCGCTGGCGTCCGCTACCGACTATTTCGATGGCTGGCTGGCGCGGCGCCAGGGCTTGATCACCGTGCTGGGAAAGTTCCTCGATCCCCTGGCCGATAAACTGATAGTTTCTTCTACCCTGGTAATGTTGATACCGCTGGGGCGTATTCCGGCCTGGGTAGTCGTGCTGCTTTTAGCCCGCGAACTGGCCATCACCGGGCTCAGGGGTATTGCCTCCAGCGAGGGCATGGTAATAGCGGCCAGCCAAGGCGGTAAGTGGAAGACCGCCTTCCAACTGACCGGGATCCTTGGCCTGCTGATTCACTATCCTTACCCGGTGGCCATCATCACGCCCGGGCTGCATAACCTGGTGGCGGGCACCTGGCTGCACGAGTTGCTGGCATCCTGGGGCATTCCCGTGCGTCCCTGGGTCGACTTTCATATCGTTGGTTTGTGGCTGATCTACATGTCGCTGTTCTTCTCGATTTTCTCGGCCTGGCAGTACATCGGGCGTTTCGTAAAGGCAATAAACAAGCAAGAGGCCGGCGACCGGCCGGAGGCCGAATAATTTCCGGGAATTTCTCTTTTTTCACCGATTGATTTACAATTAGTACGTGAACGCTGAGGGGAAATCTCCATCGCGTGTCGACACCTCGACACTCGAAGAACTGGCGGGCGAACTCGCCGAGTTTGGACGCGAGGGTTTTATGCAGCGCTACCAGCACCCGTTTCTGGTGATCGTCTACGCACCGCCGAAAGAGAGCCTTGCGGAGGAATCCAAGACCGAACAGACCGACGCCAGGGATCTGGACCTGGACGATATGTCGAGCATCGCCAAGCGGGTTATTCCGCTGGTCAAGACCAGCCGCAACAAGTTCAAGTCGAAGATTACCGTAGGGCGCGACATGAGTTGTGACGTCATCATTCGTTCGTCGAAGATCTCCAGGCAGCACGCGGCCTTCGCGCCGAAGAGAAAAGGGCGTTACGAGCTTGTCGACCTGGGCTCGGCCAACGGGACGGTGCTCAACGGCATGCGCCTGGGCAAGAACCGATCGCTGATGCTGAAAAGCGGCGACATGATCGCCATGTGGCGATTTCTGTTTCAGTATGTCGAGTTGGAAGCTTTCTTGATCATGTTAGGTAGCCCAAGCGGGCGATCCTGATACTCTCTCGGTCGGAGCAGAAGTTACCCGAGGTCCGCCTTCAACTTGAGGGCCCAGACCTTGGGCTGCAGGTATGAGTGCCCCGCCGCCCGGGTCCGCCCGGACTGTTCCAGCAGGGGCTTGGTCTTGAGTTCGAAGTCATCGCCCTCGCGAATCTCCATGGCTCGATCCAGATCGCCGTCGCAGGCCAGCGCCAAGAGGTCTAAAAGCGCCTGACCGCCGGATTTGCCGGTTTCATCAATGATGAAAAAAGCACCGCATCCGCAACGCCCGCCGCTGGCGCCCTCACCGCTATATACGTCGAAAAGCAACCGCGGCGCGGGCAGCCACTCCCAGCAAAAAGGACAACCGACCCGTGCTGCCTTGAATTTTCCAGATCTTCTCATGTCGATGTCTCCGTTCCGTCTTTCCGCCCGCCCCATCGCCGCGGCAATCATGTTACCAAGACACGGGTGGAACAATCGATGTTTTACGTGTGCCGACCCAGGGACCGTGATACAATTAATTTGGAGGTGGAGTTTGAACGCAGTAGTCCACAGGCCCTTCAGTGTCTTGGTCACGCCCGAAGGTTTCGAGCGCCTCTCTCGGCATCTCAAGGCTGAAGACAAGGCCAACCTGATGTGGTTTCCCAACAGGCTTCGGCTGGCTGTTCTGGATCCCCTGTGGTCTTCCGAGAGTAACGCAGACCTGGACGAACGGGAGGCACTCCTGGGCATGGAACTGGCGACCATCTGCCTCGGGCTCTACTCCAGTCTCGTGAGGCTGATCTCCGGCGACCCGGAGGCGCTGATTAGGCTGGTGGAGGAGGCGGGAGAGCTTACACTGGACAAGGCGCGCGTGCGCATCTCTGACCAGCTTGGTGACGCGGTTTGGGACAGCGTGGAATGGGCCTGGTACACGCAAGTTGAGATGGCGCGCGTCTTTATACCAATGATTACTCGGATGGACTCTGGAGTATTCGAGTCTGCCTGCAGTGAGGTCAACGGGGATCTTCTCGCACAGGATCCGCACCTGAAAGCCGCTCTCGACATGCAGCTATACACACTTGCGGTACTAGCTGCGGCGGAACGGGAGAGGGATTCCTTGCCCGTCCTTACTGACGAGTTATGTCATCGTGCTTACGCTGGTGCATGCGTGGTGATAGACGCCGCTCGGAGCGATGGCTTCCGCATCGATCCATATCGGCAGGAATCCTCAGAGAAGCGACGTGAGCGGATCGCGAGGATTGCCGGGCAGGTGCTCACAGGCCTATCTGAAGAACAACTAATGCGTGTCGATTCAAGTTCGCTGGAGCATTCAACGTTCATTCCCGAGGACAGCGAATAACCATGCGCAGGATCCTTTTGGATACAAGCGTCTTTAGTCGTTACCTCGATTCAAGACGACGACGACGACGTGGTGATGACAACAAGATCACCAGGGAAATGACTCTTTACCTCCTGGAGCACCTAAAGATTGAGTTTAGCGTGCTGTCTCGTTTTGAGAAGGAACGTGGTCTTCGTGACATTGGGGCGACGGCGCAATTGGATGCGCTGGACAGGTTATGTCGTCAATCCATCGTTCATCCAGT
>CAZXHT010000040.1:0-49603 GCA_964640665.1 uncultured Myxococcales bacterium | reverse complement strand
GTTTACCCCGGGCGCGAAAACGATAAATTGCCGATCCATCGACAGCGACGGTGCCGCCAGCGGATACGTCACCCATGCAGTCACCGTCACCAACCCGCCGCCAAACACTCCTACGATTTCAGGGCCCAGCAGCACCACAGAAGGCACCTTCACCGACTACACCATCACCCGCGGCACGGATCCCGATGGTGACCAGGTGCGAAACGAGTGCTACTCGCCAGACTCGCAGTGGACGATCGCCGCGCCGTACCAGTCCTCGCTCGGTGTTGGTGGCACCGACTCCTCGACGAGCTTCCAGTGGTTTACCCCGGGCGCGAAAACGATAAATTGCCGATCCATCGACAGCGACGGTGCCGCCAGCGGATACGTCACCAAACCGGTCAACGTAGCGGCCAGTTGTCAAATGGGCACCCAATACATCGGTGCTCTCGACTACGACTCAGGCCCGTTTTCCATGGCTACACACGCTGATGACGGCCTTTGGTATGAGAATGACATGCTTGACTCGCCCGTCATCAACGGGAGAGTCTGGACAGGAGCTGCGATCAGCTGGCTCGACGAGGCGACCACCACGGCAACATATTCAGCGACACTGTGTGTGGACAAGGCATACGACATTTACGCCATTGCCACTTCTGGTCCTGGCGGTGAATCATACAACGTTCGGCTTAAGTTCAAAGTCACTGGCGACGCCGACTTCAACAACTACCTCTTTCGAGTTGGGCAACAGTCACAAATGCGAGTGTTTCTACGCTCGGTTTCAGGCCAAGCGAGCGTCACAATGGAAATGCAAAACGGCACGGGATTATGTACGGCGGCCTCGCCACAATGCGACAGGTATTTTTATGGTTTTGAGATTATCGAATACTAGCAGGCGTAAATCCTACGTTATCAATAATCCCCTATTCGAGGCTGCAGAACCAGGGGTCACCCCAAAAAATTCTGGGTCTCTCAGACAGGCATGCACGTGGGGGCCGTCCTTGAGCGAGCCGCGCTCGCGCAGAAGCTGCAAGGCGCGGGTGCGCACGACCGGCGATGAGCTTCTTGATCTGTTCTCTCGCGGCTCCCATCAAATCCTATCGTATCGACCCTGGTCCATGGATATCTTCCCGTACCACGCTTTGAAAGTCCAGCAACGCCGCCTACTGGTCCGCCTGTTTCCCGAAGATAGAATGTATTGACTGCAGGCGTCGTCGAAAGCTTGACCGCTGGTCTGGCGTTGTAGATTAATGGTCAGAACACAGATGACGGGAGAATGAACCCATGCCGCGTGCTCTAGTCGCAGTGCTCATTTTGGGAGCCAGTCTTCCGGCCGGTCCGGCCATATCGCAGGAGAACAGGCCCCCGATAGTTGCCATCTTCGATGTCGAAGACAAGGGCGCCGGCTTGTCCGGCGACGTGCTGGAGCGGCTTTCCGATTACCTGGCCTCCAAGCTGGCCGCCACCGTGGCCTGGGCCATGGTGCCGCGAGACCAGTTGCGATCAAAGCTGCTGACCCAGAAGAAGGGTTCCTACAAGAAATGTTATGACCAGGCCTGCCAGATCGAGCTGGGCCGCGAGTTGGCCGCCGAGAGGGCCCTGGCCACCAAGATAATAAAGTTGGGTGAGCGCTGTACGGTTTCCTGCACGTTATATGACCTGCGCAAGGCCGCCAGCTCGTCAGGCGCCACCGCCAGCGGAGCCTGCGACGAGGACGGCCTGGTGGCCAGTATCGATCGGGCCGTGGCTGATCTATCCGGCTCAAGCGCGCCCAAGGCCCAAAGTCAGGCGAACGCCGGAGACCACCCGGAGCCGGGACGCTTCAAGGTAAAACTCGAAGTGATTTCCAAGCCTGCCGGGGCCTGGATCCTGCTCGACCACAGTCGCATGGGACGAACCCCACGGTCGGTCGGAGTAAGACCCGGGAGCCGACACCTGTTGGAGATAACCAAGGAAGGCTACCAGGCGAGGGAAGAGACAGTAAGGCTCGAGGATGACAGCCGACTCGAGTTCGAGTTAATGGACCTGGCCTCCTGGCACAGGGCACTGTCGATGGAGACCGAACTGTTCGGCCTGCGGCTGGTCGGCGGCATATCCCCGCAGAAGCTTGGCACCGGCGGAGCCATCCTGTCTGTGCTTTCCCTGAAGTGGCGCTACTTCAAGCTGACCTGCCTGGAGGGCGGGGGCGGCTACGGCGGTTCGGGCGGCCTGATCTTCGGTATGATCGGCGCCCGGCCGAGTTTTCCGCTTTACTTCGGCGAGCGGCTCGAGCACCAGCTGGAGATCGGCCTGGGTATGGGCTACGGGGGCATGACCATCTACCCCAAACCAGAGGACGCCTCCGGCTTCGCCCTGTGGCCCACCATCGGCTATCTGTACAAGCCGGCGGGTTCCTCTTCTTCTCTGGGCGTCATGCAGCGTTTGTTCTACCGCTTGACTTTTCAAGTGCTGATCGTTCCGGACAAGTTCGACCAGATGGTACTCGACGGCGGCGATGCGGTGATCTTTCTACTCGGCCTGGAAATGGGCATGACCTCGCTGCCGTATTGATGCTATAATCTCCCTATGTCCATGAACCGCCGCAAGTTCCTTCAGACCGGCGGCCGGCTCGCCCTGGGTGCCGGCGCCGTCGCGCTCTTGCCGCGCCGGGCGCGCGCCCAGACAGCGGCCGATGTCGAGAACGCCGAACTCGTTACGATAACCGAAGATGGCGCCGTGATAACCTGGGAAAGCCGGCAGCCGACCGAGGGCTCGGTGGCCTACGGCCCGTCGGCCGACCGGCTGGATTACGAGGTTGGAGATCCGGCCGGACGCACGCGCTATCACCGGGTCGAGTTGACGGATCTCCCGCCCGGACAGCCAGTTCATTATGTCATTAGGGCGGACGGAGCGGATGCCGCCCCCGTCGAATACTCGCCCGGCGTCTTCGATACCCTGGGCCCGCCTCCCGGAACGTACCTGTTCACCTTTGCGACGATAACAGACATGCACGTCGGGCTGACCTCCGCCGGGTCGTTGGGCGGTCTGGGCGACTTCGTGCCGGTCGAGTGCCCATTGGTCGGTGCCGACTGCTGGCAGGTGGCCAACCAGGCGGTTGTCGAGGCAATAAATCGCAGCGGTGTCGATTTCACACTGGCCAAGGGAGACCTGTCACACGAGTACAAGCGCGAGCAGTTCGAGGCCGCAAGGTCTTTTCTTGAGCAACTCGAAAAACCCTATTATCCCGTTCGCGGAAACCACGATCGCCAGGGAGAGCGTCCCGAGGACTACTACAAGAAGGTGATGCAGCAAGACGTTACGCACTATGCTTTCTCGCACCAGGGGGCGCGTTTCGCCATCCTCGATTCCTCGAACCTGGCGACCGGTTTTCCCGAGGTGGGCGAAGAGCAGTGGGTCTGGCTGGAGGATCAGCTCGACAACCTGGGCGACGAGAGGTTGTTTATCGTCCTGCACCATCCGGTGACCGAGGAAGCCTCGGTCATCTTCACCCTGTTTACCGAAGATCAGCAGCGGCTTTTCTCGCTGTTGGAGCGGAAGAAGAATGTTGCCGCCATCCTCTCGGGACACAGCCACCGCAACATCGTCACGCACCAACCCGAACTGGGCGACGTGCCCTGCATCGAGACCGCCTGTACCATTCATTACCCGGGCGGTTACAATCTCTATCGAATCTACACAGGCGGCTTCATGCAGACTTATCACAAGATCGACGGCGACCAGTGGCGCCAGTGGGAAGAGGCCGGCCGGGAGATGTACAACAGCGACGCCCAGGAACTCTTGCTGGGATCATTGTCCGACAGGAACTTCGTCTGCCAGTTCGCAAAGCCGCTCCCCGAGCCGGAAACGCCCCAAGAAGGTTGCGCCTGCGGGCGTGCGCCAAACGGCGGCGGCCTGGCGCTCGGAGCGACGGCTTTGGCTGCCATGAAACTAGCCCACTTCACCCGAAAGGAAAAATGAAAGCAATACAGGCGGACATAACTACTCTCCGAGTTGACGCTATCGTAAACGCGGCAAATGCTTCGCTCTTGGGCGGCGGCGGAGTTGACGGGGCAATCCATCGCGCAGCAGGGCCTGAGTTGTTGGGCGAATGTCGATTACTCGGCGGGTGCAGCACTGGAGAGGCCAAGATCACCAAAGGTTACAGGTTGCCTGCGAAGCACGTCATCCACACGGTCGGACCCGTGTGGCACGGCGGGAATGCCGGAGAAAGCGCACAGTTGGCTAACTGCTATCGGCGGTGCTTGGAGGTCGCACAGGAGAATGGAGTCAGAACAATTGCATTCCCGGCGATAAGCACCGGTGTCTACGGTTATCCAATTGAGGAAGCGACCGAGATCGCCGTCAGCACGGTACGGGACTTTCTGAAGGGGAGCGAATGGTCACTAGATGTGATCTTTTGCTGTTTTTCGGAACGCGACTTATCGCTCTATAAGAAATGTGTAGCCTGAGACTCCACAGGCTGTTTTCGAAAACGAAAATATCTTTGCTATTGGTATGACCAGACGCAAAGATGTTTGCCAGGCCCTTAAAAAATAACCAATTCCATTTATTCTCCTGTTTCCTTCTTTATTCTCAGGGAATGAGCTGCAAGAACAATCCTCCGGTTCTCTGGACGGCGATCAGCCGGCCGCCGGGGTGGAAGGCGTAGTCATTTCCCCACAGCCAGCCGGCCAGGACGTCGTCGGCCACTACGTATTCCTCCTGTGAATCAACGTCGGTGGCGTAAAGCGTGCGGGGTTGAGCGGTGGCGCTGTTGTCGGTGAAAAAGACCACCCGCCGACCGGAAGGGCTCCAGTCGAAACGGGCGCCGGACATCAGGTTGTGTGCCAGCACGCGTTGCTTGGCCGAGGCGATTTCGGTCAGCATCAGGTCGGCCGAACCGTCGCGGTCTGCGGATTTCAGATGAAGAATGCTGCGACCGTCGGGCGAAATATTAATGTAAAGCGCGAAGGCGTCTGCGGACAACATCCAGTTGTCCCGGTTGTCGAGGTCCAGCGCCATGATGTCGTAAGTTTCGCGCTGCAGGTAGATCAGGATGTTGTCGGCGGCGAGTATGTAGGGAATGAAGTACATGCAGGTCTGCATGTTGGACATCACGTTCTCGGCGAGCAGCCGGGTGCCCGAGCCGTCCGTCCGGGTGGCCCACAATTCCGAGCGGTAGTCGGCCGGATCGTTCCCGTAGGACACCATCGCATTCACCAAAAATCCCAAATCCGGAACCTCAAGCATGTCATGAGTGGCGAATGCAGACGTCGTCTCGGGCAAGAGCGTGCGATCGGATCCGCCCGTGAGCGAAAAGCTGCGAAGAACCCGGGTCTGGTCGACACAGTCGTAGTCGGTCGTGGCATATACCCGCCGGTCGTCGGCCGCGACCAAGAAAGACCAGGCCAGGATGTCCCGGCCGACCGTCTTAAGCGACCCAGCATCGATCGAGAAAGAGCGCAACCCGGCCGTGTTCCAATTGCAGGTGTAATCCGGCGCCTCTTGCGTGTGTGCCACCGGATCGGAAAGAAATACCAGCCGCTTTCCGTCCGCCGAGAACGAGGAAGAACCCATCACCAGCCCGGCTACTTTTTCGACCGCCGGCGGCGAGACGTCGAGCCGCGCCAGGTACAGGTCGGCCAGGTAGGTTTCATTGTCATAGTCTTTCAGGTAGGCGACGGATTTCCCGTCGGGGGACTGCGCCATGGTGTAGTTGAGATCGGAGTCGATCTTGTGTACCCCTTGTTTTCCGGCCACGAACAGTTCGAATGTCTGATCGGTTTGCTTGGAAAACAAGATTCGCTCGGAATCCCGGGTAAACTGGGCGGTGTAGACAGTGCCGTCAATCTCGATCGTGGTGCGTTTTTCGAGATCGCTCAGGCGTAAAATTCCGCTGTCCGCCTCGATGGTAAGGCAACTTCCGCAGTCGGCGGAGAAAGAGATGAATTGGGCCGGCCGGTCCATGATTAAGAAGGGTTCCTGGAACGTCAGTGCAAAATCTTGCCCGCAGGCGTAGGGCAGTTGCGGCTCGGGTCCCGGCCCGGGTCCATGTGTGGAGTAGCCGCAACCGGCCACCAGAATCAGCGCCATCCAGAAATATTTTCCACTCATGTTTTTTCCTCCCGCCTGTTTTTCATCAGTAGATATCGGGCAATTCACATACGGAGAAATCGTCGCTGCATAGGTCGGACGGCATCCGGATGGCCTGCAGGTCGTAATCGCCGTCGACGCCGCGGAACCAGGCTTGCGAGTCGTCGTCGGAAAGCTCCACTCTGAAGCGAGCGGACCATCCTTCTCCGGAGTCACAAGAAATGTTCAGTGACATGCGGATAAACAGGAAACCGGAATTGGTGATTTCCGGCTCCCAGCTTCCCAAAAGCGGAGAGGTGATTGCTTCCTCCGGCCAGCAGGGCAGGGTCGGAATATCGTCGGACCAGGTACCGCTCATCTCGTATCGTCCGCGGCGCAAGGTGCCGTCGGGTTCGAAGCGGAAATACGAGAAGTGATCCATCCCGGCAGCGATGCCCAAAAGCCATGTGCCGTAGAGCACCTCCGGGTTGGGTTCCATCAGGTTGCAAAGCCCCGGAGGCAAGCACTGTCCCCACTGGCAATCGTCGTCGCTCAGACAATCGCCGCAGCGGCCGTACAGACACCGACGGTAAGGGTAATGCGAGATAACCAGGCAGTCGGTGTCGGCCGTGCATTGGTGGGAGAACATCGAGTCGCATGTGCACAGCGGGCAAGGGACCTCGGAAGGATCCACCAGGGAGCAGCGCGACTGTGAGCAAGAACCCGGAGAAGGGCAGTAGTCCGTCTCCGGCGTCACGCACCATCCCGCGCGACACACCCGGTCCGCTGCGCACTGACTGTCATTGGAACAAAAGACGCAGTTGCCGGCCGCGCAGATAGAGCCAGTCTCCAGTGCGCCGCCCAGAGGACAGTCGGCGTCCGACGTGCAACGTTGCGCAAGGCAACGGAACTGCGTGCAGGCGTCGGGATCGGCCGTGGATATGAAAAGTTGGTAAGGACAATCGGCCAGGGCGGCAACGTACACTGGACAATCCCGATTTCCTGCGTCGCCGGAAACATCCGCCGCGGCATCGGCGCCGCCGTCCAATAAATCAGCCCCCTGATCGCCTCCACCGTCAGCGTCCCGGCCAATCTCCCCGTCTCCAGGCCCGTCCCCGTAAGCAGCGCATCCCGTAAGGCTTCCAAGAAGAAGCATGACAGCCCAAGACATAAACATTGTTCTCATGCCGCGCACCTCAATCCGCCGGTATATGAGCAGGATGTGTGCCAACAAGGCCGGTTTGGCTAACCCAACGGACAGTAAGTGATTTCAATTGAAGGATTCCGCACACCCGCCGCCAGAGTGGAGGGTCTACCCCCCACAATCCCGGCCCATTTTCCAACCCTTTGCAAAATCAGGGAAACCACTGGGGGGTCGACACGTTTGGAGACGCGCTCCTTGGTGGCTAATGTACCCGTCCGATCATGTCCCCTCCTGCGTGACGCCAGGGGGCAGCTTGTCAAATGCCCGGACGTATGCCAGCATCTTTTATTGGAATTCGATGATCGTGGCAGTACACATAGAAAGGGAGTTTGAAATTCCTACACGTTTCATGCAAGGGTAGCGCATTGAACCTGATCCTCCTGTACATCTTCGCCCCGCTGTTCGCCCTGCTGGCTTTCTGCGTTTTTTTAGGCGCCCTGATGTCCATCCTTCACGGTGACGAGACCCACACGCTCAACGCGATCACCGGCCTGGGTCGCTGGCGGGGAAGGCGCATCAGCCGGGGCGGGATCTTCACCATGGCCTGCATCTCCGGGATCCTATGGATCTCGCTGGCCTTCCTGGTCATTCAGACCACCCCCACCCCGGAGGAACAGGTCCTGGATAACCTGTTTGAGGACGGGATGAAGTTCTTCGATGACGTGGAGATCTACACCCTGATCCATTACCAAAGCGAGCACTTCATCAGCGGAGACGTGTCGGAAAAGGAGCACCGGGAAGTGATCCTGGCGGTGAAGGACCTGATCCCCGAAGATCTCCAGCCGCAGTTTATGAAGACCAAGCGAGGCGGGCTGCGCCCGGCCATCCGGGTCCAACTCGAAAAATGTCCCCAGCAGGTGGGCTGGCGGGACATGCTCTCGTCGGCCACCGGGGTGGCCTACTGGCACGTCGGAAAACACCTGGGTCGCCGGACCGCCTCGGATTCGATGCACAGGAGAGGCCGGACCGACCATCCTCCCGGGGGCTTCGTGACCTTCCATGCCCGTTGGGGCAAGTACCTGGTCTCCGGACTGGCCAGCGCCGGGCGGATCGCCGAGATCCGCAAAGCCCTGGCCGCAGAGGAGTTCGTCGTCTATGGTCACGACTAAGAACAAGGGGATGGTTTCAACTTTTTCGGGACCAAGGCCTCTCGGAGTTCAAGAATGAAAATCGGTGTATGCAGATGGCCAGCCCGCTGCCTATGCCGTCTATTTCTTTACATTTGCGACCATGGTGGGTGCCAGGGCCAGGCCCCTTGATCTTATCTTTTTCGCGGCAGGTAGCGTTGCTGCTCGTCGCTCCATTCCAACCAGCTCTTGTTCCGTTTCCACCAGGTCTCGAAGTCTTCGGCAGGGGTCACGAACGCCCAAGGCACCATCTTGACGTCGTTGTCGATCGGTTGCGACGCGATCCAGGCCTTCCATTCCCGCTCGAAGCTGCCGAGATCCAGCCCGGATACCTGTGAAAGCTCGGACAGGCAGTCAGATCGGCAGCCCCGCCGGGCCCGGTTTATGAACTTCACCAAAAGCCCATGGCGATGCAGAAACAGCATTACCGAGCGGGCCGCGCCCTGATCGGCGCTGGTGAATGCGGCCAGCTTGCGCAGCGTGAGCGTCTTGAGGCGCGACTTGGTGTCGGGAAAGCGCCAGTTTGAAAAGTAGCCAAACGAGATGTGAAGCTTGCCGTTCTTGTCGAGGTAGCCGATGAACTTCTCGAAGAAGGAGGCAAAGCCCTCGTCCACCCAGGTGGGCGGCCGCCTGACGAAAGACACCCGGCAGAAATGATGCACCAGCTCGTGGGTGGCCGTGCCCAGCCCGCTGGACAGGTTGACCACGATCAGGTTCCTGCTCGCGACGAAGAAGCCGTAGGGGGTGGAATTTCTGGGGAAGTGCTCGTCGCGGAAGGCGAGGTAGTCAGCGGCTGTCGAAAACAGGAACATGCGCAGCGGGCGCGGCTGGGTGATCCTGTAGAAGCGTTCATCGAAGACGTCGAAGAAGCCTTCGAAGACGCGCACGTAGTGATCCAGCGATCCGGGCTCGAGATCGGTGTGGATCTCGAAGTGCTCGGTGTGGCGTACCAGCGGGAGACCGAAATCGTCCTCCGTGGAACCGAGCAGCACGATGGCGAGCCCGATCCCGGCGCCGATAACGATGGCAGCGATGAACAGGACAACCCGCTTGGACATGGGGATCTAGTATCCCATCCTGGTGGCGGCTGTAAAGCCGGTGCGCCTCCCCTCCCCGGTTTCCCCAGGGGTCTGATCCCTTTTTGTCGATGGCGATGGCTCTGAAGCGGCTCTTTGTCGAAACTGGAGACTGTCGCGCTGGGCTTGACTCAGAATGTGAACCGTGGTCTGTTTCCAAATTGTAACTCGATGGCAAGGAGTAACTTGGTTGAAAAGATCCTTTGTTTTTCCTGTCCCTCCTGATTCAGCCTCGCCGCGTTGATTTCACCATGAAACGCCTGGGGCTTAGTACCTAAATTATTCCAGGGAGGTTATTGGTGATTAATAAATTATCGAAGCTGATTTCAGTGTCATTCTTTGTTGGGGCCGCGCTTGTGGGTTGTAATGGAGAGAGTTCGACAACCGATGCCGGCAGTGACGGCAGGTACCCAGACCCGGCTTTTATCTATGAGGTCGGCGGCCATCAGCAAACTGTCAGCGATGAATCGTTTCTTCAGGAGCGACCCGCTCTTTTTCGCACAACCGACGTCCTGGCCGATCTGGACGCGCGCGCCTTGGCGATAATCGGCGCGGATGTTTATGTCGGCACCGCCAGCGGTCTGTTTCGCTACGATTCAGGCCAGAATACTTTCGTCAAAGAAACCCTGGCCAGCGGCGAGGTCGCCATTGCCGACATTTCCGCGACGGCCATGGCTGACAATTGCCTGGCGATTGCCCTGGCCACAACTGTTGAACTGTTTGATCCCGGCGGAGTCAATAGCCAAACCGTCGACATTCAAACGAGCGTATCGAGTATCGCGGCCGATGGTTTGGTTGCCTGGGTCGGAACAGATCAAGGCCTGTTTAAAGTCGAATCCGCTGCGGCCAGCCAGGTTCCCCTGGTGCCCCAGACGCCGATCCATGATGTCTGTGTGGATTCATCCGGAAATATCTGGCTGGCAACCTCCTCGGGTTTGACAAAATTCGACCAGGTTACGACTGAAACATTCGATGCCGGTGGCGGCAAGCTGCCCGACGATGATGTCAGATCAGTTTTCTGCCCGGCCACGGGCGGTGTAGTTGCCGGTTGCGCAAGCGGGGCAGCCGTCGTCGGCACGGCCGCTGATCGCATTCTTTCAACCGGGTTAGGCGCCTTAGCTTATGACAATATCACTTCTGTTTGGGCCGGCGCCGATTTGCTGGCTTTCGGCCATACAATCGGGGCCACGGTAGTCAAAGCCGACTTCGAACATGTTGATTACTATCACTCACTGCGCTGGATTCCCGACGAATCAGTCACTGCTGTGGCTTTAGCCGCCGACGGCACGCGTTGGATTGCCACCCCGGGCGGAGTGGCCAGGATCTCTCTCGAAACTAGTAGTCTGGCTGACAAAGCCGCCTTGTTCGATTCACTGAACGACGGTTTTTGGCGTCTAGACTTCGTATCCTGCGATGGACAGCGCGCTGAACCTTGGGATACCAGCGCTGCTATTAACCATCACGACCACGACAACGACGGTCTCTGGACTCAAATGCAGATCGTCGCCTGGAGCTATGCAGCGGCAGCCACCGGCGATGACAGTTACTGCGAAAAAGCCCGCCGGGCCATGCGCGGAATGATGAGGCAGATTGACATCCCGGCGATCAGCTTCGAAGCAGCCGGTAAAAAGCGCGGCTTTGTGGCGCGCTCTTTCGTTCGCGATGACGAGGGAGATGTCTATACAAGCAAGATTTCCCAGGACAACTGGCACCTCGTCGAAAACTACGACGGACACGATTATTACTGGAAAGACGACACATCTTCGGATGAGACCGACGGCCATTTCTTCGGCTACCCGGTCTTTTTCGACTTTTGCGCCAAGGACGACACCGAACGCGGAGAATTAGCCGAACATGCCGGCGCCCTGGCCAGGTACATCATAGAAAATGACTTCAAGCTGATCGATCTCGACGGGGAAAGAACGATGCATGGACACTGGGGCCTGGACACCGAACCGATTGCTCTAGACGGCCTGGGCGAGTGCATGGAATCTTACCCAATGGACGATTGCGTGGCCTCGGCCTACGGCGGCGGCTGGCTGAACGGAATGCAAATCCTTGGGCATGTGTTGGCGGCTTACCACATGACCGGCGCTGTCGAGTTCTACGAGGCCTACGAGTTTTTGCTTGAAAACCGCTATGCCGAACTGGTCGATTTCAACGAAGATATCTGGACGGTCACCAAGCCGGCTACCGCTAACCACTCCGATCACGAGTTGGCCATGTTGGCCTATCACACCTTAATCCGTTACGAGGCCAATGACGAACGCCGTCAGCGCTGGATCGATTCGCTCTTGGCGATGTATGCCTACGAAGTTCCCGAACGCAACCCTTGCTGGTCGGCCATTGTGGCCGGGTTCACCGATGACGGTTATTACCTGGATGAGGCCATTGAAACATTGCAGGTCTGGCCCGAAGACTGGCGCGAATGGCTGGTCGATAACATCCATCGTAAGGACGCTTTTCTGGATGTTCTCGACCGACATGGAGACGAACAGTTCACCCGCGTGTTGCCGTATGACGAAATCAGGACCATGAAGTGGAACGGCAATCCTTATGAAGTTTCCGACGGAGGAGACGGCCGTAGCGTTCAGGCTCCCTGGCCATGGTTGTTGCCTTACTGGATGTACCGCTATCATGGAGTCATTCAGTGAAGGGCCAGGGGGGAAGGGGTATGACCCCTTTATGGAGGCGCATATTATGACAACGTTATAATTGTTATAATCACTTGACAGTTGGCGTCATGATTTGGTAAATATGCGCTTATGAAGGCTATAACCCTTAAAATATCTGATTACCGAAAACTGAAGACCGACCTGACCAGCCTGTTGGAACGGGGCCGGCGGCGGGCACGGATAGCTGTTTCGGAAGTGGCCAATCACACATACTGGAAAGTGGGGCGCCGGCTGCAACGGGATACCGGCGGAATCGCGAGGGCGGAATCCGCCGAGCTGCTGCGCAGACTTGCAGGCGACCTCGGACTGAGCCAGTCCACCTTGTACCAGGCCCTGCAGTTCTTCCGTCTGTACCCGAACGGCCTGCCGCGTTCGCCCGCCGTGGCCAAGCTGCCCTGGGGGACACAGGTTGCACTGCTGAGTGTGCAAGATGAAGATGAGCGGCTGTACTACGTCGAACTGGCGCTTGAGCAAGGCTGGTCACGAGCGCGGCTCAGGCGCGCCGTTCGCTCGGGCGCCTATGGCAGCCGGCCGGCCCGACTGAAGGGCGCAAGATCCGGACTTCTCCGGCCCGATTCGCGCCTGCACACCTATCTGGGCGTGGTCGATCGGGTAGTGGACGGCGATACTCTGGACGTGCGCATCGACCTGGGCTTCAGGGTCTGGAAGGCCGAACGGCTCAGGTTGCGCGGTATCGATACTCCCGAACTCAACACCCCGGCCGGCAAGAATGCCCGCAGCTTCGTAGAACGGGAGCTTGAGCAGTGTCAGTTCGTCGTCTTTCACACCTACAAGACCGATCTCTACGCCCGCTACATCGCCGACCTGCTGTACGATCCCGCACTCGAAGACAAGAACGCCGTGTTCGAGAAAGGCCATTTTCTCAACCAGAAACTACTCGACGCCGGCCTGGCGCTGCCCATGCCGAGCTAGACGGCTTGAGATGGCAGGATCTTTACAGTTCAGAATCCCCAGCCCATGGTCAAAAAGAAATTGTTGCCTCCGCCGGATGACAGGCCCCTGGCGTAGCCCAGGCGCAGGGTGGCCGGGAGATAGTAGGCCATCAGTATGTCCAGGCGCAACTCGGCACCTACTCCGACCTTGAGCATTTCGAATCCGGGGCTGTCTATGGCCGTTCCTCCGGTATCCACGAAGAGCGCCGCGTGCAGGCGGCGCAGATAGAAGGGCAGGGTCAGCACGCCGGTCTCGATGTCCCAGATTGGAAAACGATACTCTATCGAACCCAGGCCGAAGATCGATCCCATGAAATAGGGCAGGCAACTCGCCCCATCGTTGCCGTTCACTTCGAGCAAGCGCCGGTCGTCGCGGCCGCGCCCGGTTTTGGCATTTTAGCCACACAGGATGCGAATCCGGATACGTTTATCGAGGATTCCTGGGGCCACGGGTCAGGCAATCCATGGCCCTTCGGCAGCCCTGCCCGTATCGTTTGAACATGCGATAGAACGCCCTCCACGAGCCCTCATAGTGGTGAACGACGACGGCGTCTGAGTCGTACTCGATCCGGTATCCAGCCATCATGAGTCGAAAACTGAGATCCGAGTCTTCCCCCCCGGGAACATGGAAGGTCTCGTCGAATCCGCCGATCTCGAGCAGGGCGCTTCGCCGGAAGATGCAGTTAGCCGTCACCAGGTACATGACTCGACCCTTGCGGTTGTAAGGGTTCAGAAGGCCTAGACAGGTCGAGTAGCTTCCGACCAAGTTCCTCCCGTCGTCGACGACCCTTCCACCCACGCCGGCCACATCCCTTGGCGCCGCGGCTAAATGAGCGTGCAACCTGGACATCAAGCCGTTGGTGACCGTTACGTCGTTGTCCGTGAACGAAACGAAGGGAGTGCGCACGTTCAGAATGCCTACGTTCCTCGATGCAGACGGCCCGACGTTGCTGCGGTTTCGGAGCATCCGGAGGTTTAGACCCGGATAGTAGGGCAACGACTGGTCCAAAGGGACCGGGTTCGCGTCGTCGACGAGGAGGATCGGATAGTTTGCCCCGGATTCGACCAGCGATTCCAGGAGTCCTCGGGTTCGATTCGGGCGTCCCCTTGCCGGGACAACCAGTGTGACATCCTCCATTAGGGTCATGGCCATTTCTCCATTATGCGGATTACGACAGTGCGAGAGAATCCCAAGCGAAACCGTCGAAGCATTCCGTACGTAACGCACAAGTACTTGCATCATCCGCGTGGCGCAGGATCCGGTGTAGCCGGGATTCGCAGATATTCCCCATCTGAGTTTCCGGCGCGAAACTGTCGGTCATGCAACGATGGACGTCCCCGTTACCGTTAATGATGAGGTGGGTCAGTCCAGCCCCGCATCGCCGTGTCGCCTGCCGGCGGACCGTATTTCCTCGCAGGATCCCCCGGAGAAAGCTTGCTACGATTGCGTTGAACGCGTCGATAGATAGGCCGGTGGAAAGCTTTTCGATGCGAACGGCGATGTCCTCGAGCTCATCGCGGGTGAATTCAGAGTGATGGGCAGGGGACTGGACCTCGTGCCAGGGGCAGACCATCGCTAGAGACACCGGGACCCCTTTGGCAGCAAAGAACCTGGCGAAATCGTCGAAAGTCTCTCGGTTCTCGCGGGAGATCACGCAATGTACCTCGACCTCGCGGTGGCGTCCCGGGCTGGTCCATGAGTCTGCCGCGGCCTTGAGGTCGGCAATAAGGCTCAATGATTCCGCAGGGTCGGCCCGCTTCAGGTTGTCAGGGGCGAAAGTGTCGAGGCTGATCTGAATGCAAGCCCGGCTGGCCGCCGTGTTAAAGAGGGCTTGGACCATGCCGTCGTTCCGACGTTTTCCATTTGTTACCACAGTCAATCGCAGGTCTGGGTCTTCGGACAAGGGATCGAATATCGCCTCAGCGTCTTCCCGTAGCGACGGTTCACCGCCCAGGAACCAGAACGTGTCGAAACCCAGGGAACGCGCATCCAGCAAGGTCTGGTGAACGACTTCCAGAGAAAGTAGTTCCTTTGCATCCGGCGGGTCGACGGGAACATCGCAATAACCGCATTTCCGTAGAGGAAGGGGTTCATCATATTGCAAGGCGTCATGCCGCCGTCGTGGCGGATGACGACCTCGGTGGAGGGGAAGGGGCATGCGTGGCGGGACCCTGGGGAGGCGCTGGCGAGAAGTACAGGAGCCGATCCCACATGGGACGGCAGCGCTAGTGCGACGCCGGTTTCCCCGGCACGCTCCTCCGCGCGCGCAAAGGCCTCGAAGATCCGTTGTCGATACGGTTCGGTCCAGTCCCGGTGGTCAGAGCGCTTGAACAGGTTCACGGTTAAGCGCGGGATACCATGAGCGGCGGCGAGGCAAACCGTTCCATCCAGGTGATCGATGTTGTTCTCGCGCAGGGTGAACAAGAGGACGGGTGCCGGGCACCGGGCTTGGTCGGCCCGCCTACCGATACGTTCCAGCTTGGCGACCATTCCATCGAAGTCGGACCCTCGCCGGATGGTGGCCATGGTCTCGGGGGTGCAGGCATCCCACGAAACAAGGATAGCGAACCCGGCATCGAGGAGTCGCTCGTAGACGAAGATATCCGCAGACCCGTTCGTGATGATTTCGCGACCGCCAGGGGATGACGGACGTTGGCAGCGGGACGGTAGCCTTGTCGGGGTGGTTCAGGAGGGCCAGGAAGCCGAAAAGCCAATCCTCCCTGATGGGGGGCAAAATGTCCTCGAGGTTCTTTTCCATGATGTGGAAATTGGGATGGCGGGGCAGCGGGATTTCCGCGAGCAGGCTATCGGTCCCGTACCCCATATGGTAGGCCACGTTTTGCAAGATCCTCAACCCTGCATAGGCCAACTTCTGCCTGAGCGGTGCGCCGGAGAAAGAGTCCCGCCACACGTCAATCAGATCTCTAAGAATCTCCCGGATCGAGAACGGCGGCGGCGCTAGGTCCCACCACTCCCTCGCGCAGTTTCCCGGCGCGGGAGGCGAATCGGGAGGAGACGACGGCCTGCCCTTGTGGGCGGCCGACTCCGTACCGGTTGCCCTGTTCGATTTGGCATTTCGCATCAAATGGGACATCAAAGAATCTCCTTACTCGATCCGGGCGCAATAGCGCCTTACTAGATCGCCGGTATCACCGTCTAGTCCGAATTCCTGCGGATTCCCGCGCTTGACAACGCCGTTACCCACTACGACGATCTCGTCGTCCCTCACCCATCCGATCACGATACCCCCGAGCCAGGCCACTGGGTGGAGATCCGGAGAAAACCCCAACAGATGGTGTTGCAGCGCCATGATGTCCCAATCGTGTCCCACATGGAGATACAGCCGTCCGCGAATCGGAGTCGGGCAGTTCCCGCGGTCAACGTCCAATAGGATGCCGAGGATCCTGCGGGCAGCCTCAGTTGGAGGATCGATCACTCGGGGGTCGATCTCGTTGCCCAACCAGCGGGATACGAATCCGGACCTCCACCCGAGGGAGTAGATTTCGTCTGAGTGCACGTAGGAACCGTGTTCACTCTGGATGGCCTGGTTGGAAGCCACAGTGCCTCCGATCTTCAGGTATCCCTCCTCGACGCTGGCAGCTGTCTGGCACGTCCGCGCCGCGCCGGTGTGCCGGATGTCCAGAACAGTACCAGCAGGAAGCCGTGTCCCGAGAAGCCGGGCGCTCGCGCGACCTTCTTGCGTCAACGGGATCTCCATCTGCCTATGATCCGGGGGCAGCTCGTCGCGTTCGGCGTGACGAAGATACAGGATCCGGTAGTCCGCTGGTAAGCACGGGAGAGGGAGCCGGTGTCGTAACGATGGACCGTTGGTCACAAATCCGCGTGCTGAACCTAGGTCTTTACCGGCATGACGAAATGTGGAAAGACGAGGAACTGCGGAAAGCGATCAACTGCTTTCTGAAGAACCTCACGACGAAAAACGAGGGTCTTAGGAACCGCTTCGACGAATTGGCCCGTGTTGGGATTTTCACGAACGACACTATCCTTCTGACCGGTGAAACCGGCACAGGGAAGACACATATTGCATTCCAGCTTCATGAGGCATGGTGTCGTTCTCGAAAGAAGGCCGCTAAGGGCTGCTTCCATCAGGTGAATTGTGCCGGCCTCACAGAGGAGTTGGCACACTCCGAGATTTTCGGTCATGAAAAAGGCGCGTTCACGGGCGCCATGATAAGGCGTAAAGGTGCGATGGAACTGGCCGATAAAGGGACGTTATTCCTCGACGAGATTGGCGATCTCCATCCCAGGGTCCAGGGCTATCTACTCACCGCCATCGAAACGAAGGAATTCTTCCCTTTAGGCTCGGAGAAAGGGAAAAAAACGGATTTCCGCCTGATTTGCGCGACCAACAAGTCATTGAAACGATTGGCTCGGACAGGAAAGTTTCGGGAGGATCTCCTTGCCCGCATTTTTGTCTGGGAGTTCGAGATGCCGCCTCTCCGGAGGCGAAGGGATGATATCCCAATGATTGTGAAGATGCTGATGGAGAAAATATTCGAGGAGAGAAAAAGTGAGAAATGGCCCGAGATCGAGAAGTTCCGCGCAGGTTTCGGGCTGTCCCCTAAAGCTAAAGAGTTGCTCTCCAAGTACAACCGCAGGCCCGAGAATCGCTGGCCCGGCAATTTCCGGGACCTGTATAATCTTCTAAACCGTTCCGTGGTGAAAATGTACCTGGACGATGAGCGCGATGTGACCGAGGAGAACCTGAAAAGGGAATTGAACCGCCTGGAGAGACAATGGAAGCAAGATGACATCGGGCAATCAGATTTGAAAAAAGCTGTCGATGTCCTTTTGGGCCATGTTGACAGCCACTACGCGGGCCATTCCCCCATGGAGAACGTGGAACGCGTTGTGAGAAAATGGGCGCTTGATAAAGCGAACGGGAACAAGGCCAAGGCTTGCGAGATTTGCTATGGAGAAAGGTCGAATCCTACGGCCCACTGGAACAACCGCGAGAAATCGTTCGATAAAAAATCCTCGTGACGAGGGGCAGGGGAGAACTAATCGGTAAGCATGCTTGGAATCGTTTTGTCATTGACATGTCGGCCGAGTAATGTAGATTAATTGAGTGGCAGGAGGTTGAATGACGAGTTTCGAAAAAGAGGTTTTCAATCAAACGAAGAAGTTCCGCGAAAAACTGCGGGAACTTCCAGTCGCCCTCGCCGGCAAATGGGTCGTATTCGAGGGCGGAGAAATTCGTAGTGAACACGAGAATTCTGAAGAGGCATACGAATTGGCTGTCAGGCGGTACGGCCTTGATGTTCCATTTGTTGTTGTCCAGGTTGTTAGCGCCGATCCCACGCCGGTTTCTGCGGGTGTTTACTTTGGTCTAGAATGAGACACACAGGCAAGGCAGAACCGGTTCCTCACGGGCTTGTACTCGTTGGACCAATCATCAAAGTTATTATAAGGCCACCTTCGATAGTCTCCGAAGTACTGGTGGCCGATGGAAAGGAGCCCCCCGAAATACCAGTCAAGCTCATGATCGACACGGGGGCGCAAAAAACGGTTATTGAAGACCAAATCGCAAGAGATCTTGGGCTTCATCCAATCAGATACGATGCAATGGTCGGAGTTTCACAGGTACCCGAGGATTGCCCGGTCTACAGAGCCTGCATTGTCATCGGATATGAAGGCAAACGTGGTGTGGATGCTCAGGGTGTCTTTGAGGCGGATATCGTGGGTATGAAGTCTCCAGCAAGGCCAATGGATCACATGGGGCTTCTTGGACGCGATTTTCTCCGATACGTGCGCCTCGTTTATAATGGCCCAACGGGATCTTTCGAAATCAATGACGGCAGTTATATGATTCCTCCGATGTCTCTTGTCGGTGCCGACAAATCCGATGTGAAGCGACGGCTGGTGGAAAAGAAAGAAGCTCGTAAAAAAGAAAAACGGAGGAAAACCAAGAAGAGGACGAAAAGATAGAACATCTCAGAATCCCCAGCCCATGGTCAAAAAGAAATTGTTGCCTCCGCCGGATGACAGGCCCCTGGCGTAGCCCAGGCGCAGGGTGGCCGGGAGATAGTAGGCCATCAGTATGTCCAGGCGCAACTCGGCACCTACTCCGACCTTGAGCATTTCGAATCCGGGGCTGTCTATGGCCGTTCCTCCGGTATCCACGAAGAGCGCCGCGTGCAGGCGGCGCAGATAGAAGGGCAGGGTCAGCACGCCGGTCTCGATGTCCCAGATCGGAAAACGATACTCTATCGAACCCAGGCCGAAGATCGATCCCATGAAGGCGTTCTGGGGATAGCCGCGCAGGTACAGCCCTCCGTAGCGATAGCCGTAATAGGCGTCCAGAAAGATGTCGTCGATCGGAAGCCCTCCCAGCGCATAGACCCACTTGCGGCGCGGGTCTCCCATGACCACGCCCGCCTGCAGACCCAGTGCCAGTACATGATGTCGGCTGCGCCAGATAGAAAAATAGGTCCTGAACCAAAAGCGCGCCTCAACCAGGCTCGAGCCGCTGCCCAGCGAGGGGTGGCTGCAGCGCAGCGAGAGGGTTGTGCTGAAACCCTTCTCTGCGCTGATCGAGTGCGTGTACCAGCGCACGTTCGAGAAAGACCAGCCCATCCCCAGCCAGGCTAGTTTGCTGTCGTCCGGCAGGAGCGGTTCGGTGTCCTCGGGGTCGCGCGGTATGCCGGTCCAGCGATCATACATCTGCAACTCGTAGTTCAGAAATAGGCCATGGCTTTGGCGGATGGATGAGAAGGGAAAGAAGAGGTTGCCATAGAGCGTCAGGCGCTCCTTGTCCACAGGAAATGAATAGCCGTTCACTAAAGCCTGGTTGTAGTAACGGTCGACGCTGCGGGCGGCGTACAAGAACAGGGCCGGGTAGATCACCCGGGCGCTGACGCCCAGGTTGAAGTAGACCTGGTTGTGCCCCGGCCCGTAGTCCAGCTCGAACTGGTAGTCGAGCTTGCCCAGAGCGTCCCGCCCGCCGAGCATTACGCCGTAGGTGCTGCCCCAACTGTCGGCGCCGAACACCGGCCACCAGGCCCGCGGCCAGAGCGTCGACCATGGAGTATAGCCGGTGGTTTTCGGTTTCACCCCCGTTCGCAAGACGGGCGCCGGCGGGCGTTTGGGACGCGCGGCTGTAGTCGAAAAGCTCTTGCGGAGATCGTCCAGCCAGGCTATGTCGTAACCGTCTTTTCCATAGACCAGAAAGGCGATACCCGTTCCGTCCGGGGCGGGGTCGGGACTGAAAGCCCCCGTGGCCAGGTTCGAGAGGCGCGAAAGCGTAAGATCTTCGAGATTCAACGCCCAGATGTTGTAAATGCCTGTGCGATCCGAAGAAAATATTATCCGGCGGCCGTCTTTGGAAAAGACCGGATCGCTGTCCATATAACGCCCGTGGGTTATCCCGCGCCGGGCGCCGCTTTCGAGATCCACGAGGACGATGTTCCTGCCGCCCCCAGGCTTAGCCGCGCTGAAAACCACACGCCGCCCGTCGGGCGAGAAGCGCGGCGCGTATAGCTGCGTGCCGTCGTCGTAGTCGGTCAGCACCCGCGTCCGGTCGAGCGTACCCCGTTTCGGCCGCAGGCGGGCCGTCATTACCCGTGTCCGCCCGGCCTGGTTTTTTACAAACACAACCAGGCGGCCGTCCGGCGAGACGTCCGGCGAGCGGGCCCGCAGGCCGTGGGTCAGCCGCCGCACCTGTCCGCTTTCGAGATCGAGCAGGTAGAGATCGAAGACGACGTAGAACTGGTCGACTACTTCGCTCTGGCTGAAGACGACACCCTTGCCGTCGGGCAGGAAACTCGCCCCGCCGTCGCCGTTGACTTCGAGCAGTTGGTGATCGTTGTGGCCGAGCTTGTTCACCAGGCGCAGGCTGGGCCAATCGTCGGTCGGTGAGCTGAAATAAAGCACCTGGCCGGATCCGGGACTCACCCGCGGATGCCCCTGGTAGTGGCCGCGGCGGGTCAGCGGACGAAAGGGCGTCAGGCCGTCCCGTTGCAGCTCGGCGAGCGTCCGCCCGGCCCGGGCGCGGACCGTATCGGTCCATTGTCTGTAGAGGGTGGGGTAGTCGAGGCCGAGCACGTCGCGCGCCACGATGTTCAGCGTCCAGGGAACGAGCATGCCGCCCATCTTGTGGCTCAGATCCGCAAGCGAGGTCTCGCCGAAACGGCGCGCTATGTAGTCGATGAAAAACGATCCGTACAGGTAGGGGGCGGTTCCCTGGGGCCAGTCCTTCATCAGGCCCGAGAGCTGGTCGATGGTCGGGATCGTCCCGGCCAGGGCCGCGGTCCTGAGGTACATCAGAAACAACGACGAGCGAATTCGCCCGGCGGAAGAGAAGGCCGACTCCATGTGAACCGCCATGCCCTCGGTGAACCAGACCGGCTGCGCCCCGTTGGGAAAGGCGGTACGGCCGAAGACCATGTTGATGATTCTCGGAAGGCCATGTACGGTGTCCATGTGCACGATGTGCGTTATCTCGTGCACCAGCAGGATCCACAGGTAGTCGTCATAGTCGTTCAAGACGCTCAGATCGGCGGGCGGGCTGGCCAGAACGTTCACTTGGTTGTAGGGCAGCACGCCGGCCGATCCGTTGGCCGAGTCGGTGTGGTCGGATATGACCAATTGGATACGGCCGGCGGGCGCGTGCTCAAGCGCGCCGGCCACCCGCGCGAAGGCTTCTTCGGCAAGCGCGGCCACCCTGGCGGCCAATTCGTCGGTGCCCGTGTGGAAGTGGATTGCGAAGTGGGCGGTCTTGATGGTTTTCCAAGCCAGCGCCGGATCGTAAGCCGCGGCCGGCCCGCACAACAGGCAGGCAAGCAGACAAGTTATAGCGGTTGTTCTGCGCATGCCCGGTGCGATCAGCGCTTTCTTCGTCTGCGCTTCTTGCGCGCCTGAAGCTGGGCGTTGACCCTGCGCGTGTCGTCGCTCTCGATCAATACCTTGCCGTGCCAGGGCTCGAAGCCTCTCTTGTAAAGACCAATCTCCATCTCGACGCCCAGCGGCACATCGGATACATAGCCGGGTGTGATCTCTCCGGTTTCCCGGCCGTCCACCGAGATGCGCGCCCCCCGTGGACTGGAATCGATCATGATTACACCGGTTTTTTCAGGCAGCGCGGGCGATTCGTCCCCGGCGGCATTCGGATGACTGTTCTTCAACAAGACGAAGCCGGCCGCCGTGGCCAGCAGAACCACCACGACCACCAGCAGGATGATCGTCGAACGCGGCAGACTGCCGCTCCGCCGCCCGGGCCGCTCTTCGACACGTACCGGCACCGGGGCATCCAGGTCGTCGAACAGCAGGTTCTCCAGGGCCAGCTCTTCTCCAACGTCGCCCATCTTGGCCCGGCGCGCCCGGCGCTTGGTGTATAACTCCTCCATCATCTGAGAAAGCTTGTTCTCCGCCGGCAGCTTTTCGCCGCAGGCCTCCTCGATTGCCTCGGCCATCTCCCAGGCGGTTTCGAACCTGTCACGAGGCTGCCGGCGCAGCGCCTTCATGATCACGGCCTCGATCTCCGCCGGGACGTCTGAGTTGCATGACGACGGCGTCGGAATCAGTCCGTCCAGAATGGAGGCCACGATGACCCTCTTATCCCGGCCGCCGAAAAGAGCCCCGCCCGTGACTAGTTCCCAGAAGACGATCCCCAACGAGAAGATGTCGGAGCGGCGATCGAGATCCTCGCCCAGACACTGCTCGGGCGACATGTAGCTGAACTTGCCCAGCGCTTTTCCCTGGGAAAAGCCGGCCGTGCGCGTGGCCGCGGCCGCGATGCCGAAATCGAGAATTTTCACCCGGCCGTCATAGGAGAGAATGATGTTGGAAGGGCTCACGTCGCGGTGAACCAGGTTGAGCGGTTTGCCATCCGCGTCGCACAGGGCATGGGCGTTGGCCAGGCCGATGGCGGCCTGCCTGATTACGGCCGCCGCATCGAGCGGCTTGATTGGTTTCCTGGCCTTGGTCGCCTGGTGCAGCAGGCTGAAAAGAGTTTCTCCCGGGACGTACTCCATGGCGATGAAGTAGTAATCATCGGCCCGGTCCAGCGAGATGATGCGCACGATGTTGGGATGATCGAGCTGCGCCGCCAGCCGTGCCTCGCCCAGGAAAAGCTTGAGCGCCTGGGGATTGCGGAGCGAGCTGGGCAGCATCATCTTGATGACGCACAATTCTTCCGATCCCGCGCTGCGCCTGCTGGCCAGAAAAATATCGGCCATGCCGCCACGGGCCAGTTTGCGTAACAGGGTGAAGGCTCCGAATTGCCTGCCGACCGCCAATTGATCTCCGTTGTCTACGGTTGTAGATCGTCTCGTAACCGCTCAGGCCTGTGCGTTGTCTTTTTCCTCGTCGTTACCGCTGAATACCGGCAGCTCCACCGTGAAACGCGTGCCCTGGCCCGGTTGGCTGTGGCACGAGATATTGCCTCCGTGTTCGTTGACGATCTGCTGAGTCAAGGACAGGCCCAGGCCCGTGCCGTTGTCGCGCGTTGAAAAGAAAGGGTCGAAGATACGCCCGATGGCCGCATCATCGATGCCCTGGCCCGTGTCGCTGATGTCGATCAGCATCCGGCCGTCATCTTGCCTGGATTCAATGGTCAAAATCCCTCCGGAGGGCATCGACTCGAGCGAGTTCCTGAGCAGGTTGAGAAAGGCCTGTCTGAGTTGACCCTCGTCGGCCGCCACCGGCTGAGCCTGGTCGGCCAGGTGGTTGCGGACCTCGATACCGGCCTCCTTTATTTCCTCCTGGACGAAGCGCAGCAAATCTTCGAGGATATCCCTCAGGTTTTCGGGGCCCAGTCGGGGTTTGGGCAGCCTGGCGAATTTCAGGTACTCTTCGGTGACATCGGTCAGGCGCTCGACCTCACGGGCGATGCCGTGCAGGATGTCACGGGGCTCCCCATCGAGGGCACCTTGTCTCTCGGCCAGTTCCTCCTCCAGCAACTCGGTGTTCAGTCCGATAGAACTGAGTGGATTGCGGATCTCGTGCGCCACCAGAGCCGACATACGGCCGATGGTGGCCAGCCTTTCCGACTGGATCAGCGCCTGCTTGGTGCGGACCTTTTCCGTGACGTCGTCGCCGACCAGCAACACGCCCTGGACGTTTCCGTCGTGTCCCACCAGCGGCGTAATATAAAGGTCACAAAGGACGTGCCGGGCCTCGCCGACGGCAAACTCGACAGCCTCGTACAGCAGCCGATCCTTGTTGCACAGCACTTTTTCCCAGCTATCGGTGAGTTTGGCCAAGGCATCGGCGATGGGCAATTCGGAGAGCTTGCTACCCACGCTCGCATCCGGATCGAGCCCCCAGAGTTTTTCCGCGGTTGGGTTGAGCGAGGTGATCACTCCCTGTGGATCGGCAACCAGAATGCCGTTGGGAATCGAGCGGATGATGTTTTCGTTGTAGAGCTTCATCAGTTCCAAGTCGATGCCCGACTGGCGCAGCTGGCGGTTAATGCGCTCGGTCTCTTCTTGCTGGCGGACGAGCTCTTCTTCACGATGCGCAAGCGACTTGGCCATGCGGTTGAACTCACCCGCCAGCAGGCCGAATTCGTCCCGGGCCGGGACATCGACGGTATGGGAGAATTCTCCCATGGATATGCGCCGGGCGCCCTCGGCCAGGCGGCGGATCGGTCTCAGGGCCAGAAGCGAGAGGATGGTCACCACGATGCCGACGGCCACTGCCAGGATCGAGAGCCTGAGGATGACGCCCGTGACCCGGCTGTCATCGTTTTCCATGCTGAGCATGCTGGTGGTGATCATGTTCTTCAAGGAGCGTTTCAACTGGCGCACTTCCCTGGCCAGCAGGCGCCCGGTGCGACGGTGATCGTTTACCAGATCCTGTTCGGCGGAAAGGCCGACATCCAGATCGATGCTCTTGACTACACTGTCGAGGGTGGCGCCGAACTTGTCGGCCAGGTCGCCAATGCGGTCCAGCCGGTTGCGGATATTGGTGAGCGCGCCGCGATCTTCAAGCAGTCGGGCATTTTCCACGCGTCCAAGAGTGAGTTGCGCCCGTTGCAGGCCGGCCTGCATGTTGCGCCTGAAAGACTGGCGACTGCTTTCCAGAAGCGCCCGTTGCCGGTGCAGGTCGTCGAAACGCAGGACACTGTCGATGCTGCGGCGGATACTCTCCTGGAGGGTCTCCATCTGCGCGGCGATGCCGGAGAGCGGAAGCAGGCCACGGTTGACGGCGTTGAGCTGGTGACGCACGCTGGCAAGCTGGGTAATGCCATAGATCGACACGGCGCCGAAAACGCCCACTACCAGGCTGAATCCCAGAAAGATCTTTGTGGCCAGAGACCACTTCATATGCCCGCCCGCAAGGCGCAAGCCCCCGCTGGTTACAGGCCTACCGTTTCTTTATAATGGCGAGGCCCAGCATCATCAACATAAAGGCCAGCCCGGCGCTCGACTCGTGCGAGGTTGAGCAGCCGCATCCCGAAGAACCACGCTTGCAGGTGTCCTGGTCGTCGAAGTCGGTCTGGCCGTCACAGTCGTTGTCAACGTTGTCGGTGCACAGCTCCTCGGCGCCGGGGTGGACTTGGTCGTTGCCGTCGTTGCAGTCGTCTCCGCCGCAGGCGCTGTCCTGGTAGCCGTCGCCGTCGGCGTCACTGCAGCCCTGGCAGTCTAGGTCTTCCGCGTCGGCGAAGCCGTCGCAGTCGTTGTCGATGCCGTCATCGCAGGTGGTCTCGGGATCTTCGGGCGGATCGAGAGGTATGCATGTCTGGGTCTGGCCGTTGTCACAGGCAGGGATGGTCACCAGGCAGGCTCCGACGCCGCAGCTGATGTCGCCCAGGTCTTCGTCCGTCTGGTCGTTGCAGTCGTTGTCCTTGCCGTCGCAGACCTCGGTAGCGCCCGGGTAGACGTCGCCATCGCCGTCGTCGCAGTCGGATCCTCCGCAGCTTGCGGCAAAATAACCGTCCAGGTCGTCGTCGGTGCAATTGCAGGCCAGGTCGGACCCGTTGCAATCCTGGTCGATGTTGTCGTCGCAGATCTCGGTCGCCCCGGGGTAGATGCTGTCGTCGGAGTCATCGCAGTCGTCTCCGCCGCAACTCTCGTCGTTATGACCGTCGCCGTCGGCGTCGTCGCAGGTGCAGACCAGGTCGGATCCGTCACAGTCCTGGTCGATTGTGTCGCCGCAGATTTCGTCCGCGCCCGGATTAATGGTGTTATCGGTGTCGTTGCAATCGTTACCACCGCAGCTCTCGTCGGCGTAACCGTCGCTGTCGGCGTCGGGGCAGGTGCAGGCCAGGTCTGACCCGTTGCAATCCTGGTCGATGTTGTCATCGCAGATCTCGGTCGCCCCGGGATGGATGCCGCCGTCCGAGTCGTTGCAATCGTCTCCGCCGCAGGATTCGTCCTGGTAGCCGTCGCTGTCGGCGTCGGCGCAGCCGGAACAGGTCGGGTTGGCCTCTCCAGGCGTGCCCAGATCTGCGCAGCCCCCGGAGATCGGCGTGACTGCTTCGCACCAGTTGGAGCCGTCGTCGTTGGTGGTCGCATCACCGGTTGGATCGAGCGACATGCCGGCGCCGTTGGGATCGGGGAACGTCGCGCCGCTGTCGTAGGCCACGCGGTCGACCAGCGTGTCCGCGGGATCGGAGAAAACGACTTCGTCGTCATCGTTGCCTAATATTACGCTACTCCACTCGTAGTTGCAGCTCACGTTGCCGTTGGTCGAGATATCGGCGTTGCGGCAAAACACGGCGTAGTTGCCGTCGGCGAGCACCACCAGGTCGGATACGACATGGCTGTCGCTGCCGTCGTCGGACAGCAGCCAGCCGCGCAACACCAGCGAGTGCCCCGAAACGTTGTGAATCTCGATCCATTCTCCGACAGTGTCGGTCACGCAGCCGGGATTGTTCATGATCTCGGTGATCACCAGATCACCGGCCGATGCCGCAGTGCCGCATAGGTTCGGCTCAACAGAAGTCCGGCAGGCCCAACCCTCCTCTACGGCGCAGGCGGCGCTGCATCCATCCGCATCGTCGGTGTTGCCGTCGTCGCAGTCCTCGCCGCTGGTTCGCACTCCATCGCCGCAAACGTCGCTGGCTACGCAGCCGGTGTCGGCCGCATCGGTGTCGCCGTCACAATCGTTGTCGAGACTGTCCGCGCAAGTTGCATCGCCGAAGGGACCCTCGCCGGCGTCGGGGTTGACGCCCGCCAGGGAGTCGTCGCAGTCGTCGCCGCCGCAGGCGTCCGAGACATGGCCGTCGGCGTCGGCGTCGAGCGGAACACCGCCGCAGACACCGCCCGTGCAGGCGTCGTCCATGGTGCAGTCATCATCGTCGTTGCAGGCGATGCCGTCGCTGACAGGCTGCGCCTCGCATGCGCCGGCACCCTCATTGCAGACGCCGTCGTTGCACTGGTCGGAGGCACTCGAACAATCACGCGCTGATCCCGCACAGTTGCCGGCCCCGTCGCAGACGTCGCCGACCGTGCAGTACAAACCGTCATCGCAACTATCCGTGTTATAGGTGTGCTGGCAGCCGGTCGAGGGATCACAGCTGTCGGTGGTGCAGACGTCGTTGTCGTCGCAGTCGGGCGCCGTGCCCGCCTGGCACAGGTTGCCTAAGCAGCTCTCGACGCCGTTACAGACGTTAGCATCGTCGCAATCGGAGTCGCCTGCGCACTGCCAGCAGCCGTCGTCTGTGATGTCGGTCAACCCGTCGCAGTCGTTGTCCTCGCCGTCCGAGCAGACGGCGCCGTCCCAGGGCGATTCGCTGGCGGCAGGATTTATACTCGAGTCTCCATCGTCGCAGTCGGTCGGGGTGCACATTATCGCCCCACAGTCGTTGGGACAGTCGCTCTGCTGCACCTGGCCCGAGATCTGGTCGTCGCAGAAGCCGTCGCTGTCCGCGTCGCAGGGGATGCCGAGGGCTCCCTGGAAGTTGGGATCGTTCGGCGCGCAGTCGATGGCGTCGGGCACGCCGTCGCTGTCGGCGTCGGGATAGGTGATCACGTCGGCGACCTGGTAACGGAACTGGCCGCCGGTGTCGATGCCGGCCGGCTGCCCGCCGTTGTCGGCGTCGTTGTTCACTCCGTCGAAGGTGTAGACGCCGTTGCCGCTGGTGGGCCCGATGACTGTGACGGTGTAAGGGTTGCCCTGGTAGAAGGTGCCGTCGGTGTCGACCATGTAGGCCACGATAAAGAACCAGCTATAGACATCGCTGTAGTCGAATCCGGTCGGGCCCCACAGCCCGCCGCCGGGCGTGTCGCCGGAAGAGAAGAAACCCAAGGCGTTATTGAGAGTGACGGTATAGGCGCCCGCTGGAACCGGCGTTCCTACCGCGTCGAGGATCTCGACCGCCCCGAACCATGCCTGCAGCACGTCGACGTTGCCGGCGTTGTCGCCGATGGTGTTATCGGAGGCAAGCGAGGTGCCGTTTTGCGGCTGGCAGTCCTGGGCGATGATGCCGCCCGATTGGTTGACGTCGATGTCGTTGCCGGTAATGTCCGGCTCTGCGATAGTATCGTCCGCCGCCCCGGCCGGGCCGTAAGTGGAGCCGTAGTAAGGCAACACTGCGATACCCCACTCGGTATTGCCCTGGATGGTGTTGCCGTCGATCAGCACCGAGCTGCCGGCGAGCATGATGCCGTGGCTGCCGTTTGTCGAAATCGTGTTATTGAGGACGCTGTTCGAGTTATCCGCCAGGACGGCATAGAAGCCGATGCCGCCGTTATCGTTGACCACATTGCCGGTGTCGATGACCGTCCCTGTGTGCTGGCCGTAAAGAGCGATGCCGTTTTCTAAGTTCCAGACCACACGGTTGTTCCTGATAGCGCTGTTGTCCGAGCAACTCGTGTCGGTACACATCAGGCTGATGCCGTCCAAGCCGTTCGGCTCGGGGGTATCCGAGACCATGTTGGATCCTATCAGGTTGCTCTCGACGATCGTGCTCGAGGAGCCGATTAAAGATATTCCGTTGCCGGCGTTGCCGGAGATAACGTTGCCGTCGAGCCCGTCGCCGATGTTGTTTGCCTGTCGGGTGCCGATAAACCTGATGCCGTCGCCTCCGTTGGCGACAGGAAACGCTGCAGACGAGTCGAGACCGATCACGTTATTGGCAACAGTGATGCCGTTGGTCGAGTTGGCATAGCCGGCGTAGAGGTAGACGCCGTGCCGGCCGTTGCCGGAGATCAGGTTGGCCCTGGACCAGTTGCCGGCCACGCCGAACTGCAGGTTGCGGTTGCCGGGCTCGAGGTGGACGCCGTCCTGGACGTTGGGTACGGCCATGTCGCTGTTGGGGTCAAGGCCGATGGCGTTGGAGAAGAACATGTTCCCGTCGCCGGCTCCGGACACCGAGCCTGCCCATGAGCCAGACCAGATCCCATCGAGGTTGTTGCCGGCGATGACGTTGCCGGCGACGAAGTTGTTGATGGTGGGGCCTGAGAAGGTGACGCCGTAGTTGTTGCCGAGGGCAACGGCCGGATCGGGCGTTGTGCCGATCAGGTTGCCGATAACGTTGTTATTGCTGACGCCGCCGCCGGACCCGTCCAAAAGAACCCCGTGGCCGACGAAGTCGATATCGCGCGACTCGCCCGAGATCAGGTTGCGTTCGCTCTCGTCGTTGAGCCCGTCGAGGTCCATCCCTACCCAGTTCAAGTTTGCCCTCCGGCCGAGATAGACGCCCGCTCCGTACGGCTGGTTCCAGTTCTGCCAGCCACTCGGCATCGATACCGTACCGGTGATATCGGTGCCTAAAAAACAGCCCTGGACCTTGTTGTCCTGGCAGCCGGTGTTCTGAAAACAGATGGCCACCTCGAACAGCGGGCCCGAGTGGATGTTGAGACCGCGGATCGTGACGTTGTCGGTCTCGATGCTGAAGACGGCGTGACCCCGCCAGGCGCCATCTTCGAGCACGCTGACCGAAATTGCGAGCTGAGTGTCCAACGGCAGAGGCGCAGGCTGTGTGTTGGGCAAGCTCAATGGCTGGCTGTAGCCGTCGATGGTCAGGTTCGGCGTTGTGATCAGGTATTCCTGGTCGGCCACGATATCGATCGGATTCGAGGAGAGGGGGATGTTGAAGTCGATAAAGAACAGACCCGGGGTCATATTGGCCTGGTCTATGCACGCGCCTAGGCTTCCCGCCGAGTGATCGCCGGCGGTCGTCATGACCGTGCATGCCTGTGCCGACGCCGCTGCCGGCAGTGTGACTACGGAAAGCGCTATCAGAATTGCAAAAAGACTCTTTTTCATGACCGCCTCCATGTGAAACACTCGTAAAATTCAGCGCGCCCCCCTGGCGCGTTTGAAAACATCGAGAATCTTGGGAGAGGTGGTGACCGGATCGAGGGTGCGCTCGGGAGCCACCATCAACAGGCGCACGAACTCGTGCTCGGCCTCTTGGTTGCGATCCAGCGCCACCAGGCAGCAGGCCAGGATCTCCCTGGCTTCGGCTTCGTCGGCCTGCGACAGCTTGTCCTTTTCCAGCACGCGCATCAGGTTGGCCCGCGCCAGATCGTACTCGCCGTTGCGATAAAAAGTGAACCCCTTGCGGATCAAGACTGCATCGCCGGCGGGTGTGACGCGGTCGTTTTTATCGCCGCCGTCGGCCTCGAGAATTCTTGCAACCGCGGCCACTGACGACTTCCGGCCGTCACTTTTCGTCTCTTGGCTGGAAGCGGCCGCGGCGGAACTCTTCACGTCAGCCTGTTGCTGCGTGCGCTCTCGGGCCTTGGCGGCGACCTTGGCTTCGCGCTCCTGGTATCCCTTGAGTCGCTCCTTAACTTTGTCGAACGAGGCTTGGCTGTCGAAAATGGGGATCAGCACCATTTCACCAGGCTTCAAGGCGTTGGTGCGCTTGCCGTTGAACTTGCGCAGCAGGCCGGTCGGCTTGCTCTTGAAGTAGTAGCGCCGGGCGACGTCGACCATGGTCTGTCCCTGCTGCACCCGGTGACGAATGAGGAAGGGGATGTTGATCAGCGCGCCGGATTTCAGATCCTTGGGGTGGCGAATGCGGTTGAGCCATGCAAGGAACTCACTGCGACTGGAGTCTTTCAGGTAGCGTGTCGCAATCGACGACAGGCTGTCTCCTTTTTTCAGGCGGTATTTCCAGACCGTAGGGATCCAGAAGGTCTTTCCGCCGGGAAGTTTATCCGGATCGGAAAGGCCGTTAACGGCGGTCAGATAGACGAACTTCTTGGGATCCCCGTAGTGGATCAAGGCGATGTGCGACAGGGTTTCCTCGGGCTTGGGCTTGTATTTCAAGGCCGCGGCCCTGGAAGCGGGCATTATTGACCACAAGGTGGCTGCAAAGACTACCCAACTGCGTTTGATCATCATCTTGCAGCGGCCTCCTGGTCCTCGTGAATCAAGGACCGGTCCTAACCATGGTGTACTTTCTTTTCAGCACACCGGCCGGTTCGATCAAAACCTTGTCGGTTACGGTCTCGAAGTGCGGGTTTTTCAAGCTAATCTCGTGGATCCCGGGTAAGAGCGAGAAGCTGCGTGCCACCGGTGTCGTCTCCACGTAAGCCCCATCGATGTAAATCTTGGCCCAGGGCCAGGCGACTATCTTCAGCGCGCCCGGCGGTCCGCTGGTCACGGCGGCCGCCGCGTCGTTACCCGGCCCGGCGACCAGGTTGACAACCAGGATCCACAGCAGTAACGAGCAGCCCAGGATGGCCTGGATTGCGCCGATCAATTTCAGAGACAGCGGGGGAGGGAGATTTTCGTCCTCGCGTATCAAATCGGATTCTTCGAGCACCTTGGGCTGCACGAATGTGCTGGCCTCGTCGCTCGCCACCAGGCCCTTGTGATAGAGGTAGGTCACCAGGCGGCCCGAATAGTTCATTTTCACCCGGCGGGACAGGCAGGCCTCCATCTCGCGGCGCAGATCTCCCGTGCTCGCGTAGCGATCGTCGGCCTCCTTGGCCATGCATTTGAGGATGATGCGCTCCAGCCTGCGCGGCATGTTCGGGTTGAGCTTGCGCGGGCGGGCGAACTCGGCGTTGAGGATCTTGTGCATGATGCTCTTGCCGCCGCCCTCGGTGAACGGTTTCATGCCGGTCAGCATCTGGTAGAGGACCACGCCGAAAGAGAAGATGTCCGAGCGGAAATCGATCTTGACGCCCATGATCTGCTCGGGGGACATGTAGGCCGGCGTGCCCAGCGAGGTGCCGGGGCGCGTGAGATCGCCCAGGTTCTCATCGCGGGCGATACCGAAATCCATCAGCTTTACCTCTCCCTTGCGGGAGATGATGATGTTGGACGGCTTGATGTCCCGGTGAACGATGCCGCGGTAATGGGCGTACTCCAGCGCCGAGCAGACCGCCTGCCCGATCACCAATCCGATGTCGGGCGGCAGGAGAGTGACTTTCTCGATCAGGTCGAACAGGTCGACCCCCTCGACAAATTCCATCACCATTCTGAAGTGGCCGTCTTCCTTGAAGAAATCGTAGATATGAATGATGTTTTCGTGCTGCAGGGCCGCCAGTGCCGTGGCCTCGCGGATGAAACGGGCGACCACCTGGGGATCGTTTATGAAGTCTGACTTGAGTTCCTTGATGGCCACCGGGCGGTTGAGGGAGTTCTGCACGGCCTTGTAGATGACGGCCATTCCGCCCGAGCCGATTTCGCCGATCACGTCGCAGTTCTTTATTTGTTTCGGTTGCATCGAAGGATCATGCTACATCAAAGAAAGTCGGAGTGTCAATGCGGCGCTTTCTTGACAAGTGCGGGAAGTTACGTAAGACTTGGTAAAAGACAGGAGGTATAACAGGGTATGGCTCGACCCCAGATAACTGCCCCGGAAGCAGCCACTCGGCTGGCCCGTGCCATTGCATCCGATCTCAGCCTGTACAACGAAGAAAAGATCATCGGAGGGATCGAGAACGACAACCTTTTCGATGTTCTAAGAGACGAGATCGAGGAAGGCCGCGAACTATACAAGAGCCGGGTAGACCCCGAGCTATACGGGAAAACCAACTACTACGACCGCGCTCTGGTCGATATCATCGTCAAGTCCAAGGCTCACATCAAGACCAAGATCTGGTGAACGAACCTCTTACTCCCACTCCTCGCCCGGCTGCCCCGAGGATTTTCACGGTCGATCCCGAATCGGAGGGCTGGCGGCTGGATGTTTTTCTGGCCGCCGCCCTGGATGGCTATTCGCGTTCTTATCTCGGGAAACTGATCGCCGCAAAACACGTCAGGCTGGAAGGACGCAGCGTGCGTGCCGCGCACAAGGTGCGAGCGGGTGAGAGGATCTCGTTCGAAGAGCCGGCCATCGTTCCCCCCGGACCGTTGCCCGAGGACATTCCCATCCGGGTGCTTTTCGAGGATGCCGATATACTGATCGTCGATAAGCCGGCCGGCCTGGTTGTGCACCCGGCGCCCGGCAGCCCGGACGGGACGCTGGTCAACGCCTTGATCTACCATTGCCGGGATCTGTCGGGAATCGGCGGTGTGGCTCGGCCCGGCATTGTCCACCGTCTCGATCGGGACACTTCGGGTCTTTTGGCGGTGACGAAAAACGATCTGGCGCACCGCGATCTGGCCGCCCAGTTCCACGAACACCTGGTCCAAAAAACATACCTGGCTTTTTGCGGGCGCAGGCCGGGTGCCCGAGCGCTACCAGCCTCGGGGACGTTCGACACCCTATTCGGGCGCCACCCCGTGCATCGTAAGCGCTTTTCATCGCGGGTCGAACGCGGTAAAAAGGCCGTCAGTAACTTCTCGATCTTGCAACGTTTCGAGGGGGAAGGTTTCGAGGCACTAAAGGTCGAGATCAAACCAAGGACGGGCCGCACGCACCAGATCAGGGTTCACCTGGCCGACGCCGATCATCCCATCCTGGGCGACAAGCTATACGGGGGACGCAGCGCGCGTAAATTTCCGGCGCGGATCCTGCCGCAGCGCCAGGCGCTACACGCCCATGAGTTGACCTTTGACCACCCACGCACGCACGAGAGGGTATCCTTCGAATCTGAGTTGCCACGAGACCTGCAAGCACTCGATCGCGAACTGGAACAACTGGGGGATCATTAAAGAGGACCGCCTCGATCCGTTGCCCACTCATGCCTTGACCCTCTTACTTCTATAAGAGCAGTCAAGAAGGCAACCGGTGCTTGAACAGGATCGGGGAGTGTGTTGTCCTCCATTTACGCTGATTGGATTGAGTACAATTAGAAGGGAGGAAAAATGGAAAGCGTCATCCATGCGCTGACGGAAAAGTTCAGCATATCCAAGATCTCCGACTACCTGGTCGGCCTCATTCCCATGCTGGTAGTGGCCGCCATCATCCTGGCCGTATTCTACCTGGGCTGGAGGTTTCTGCGGACCGGGCTACGGGTGGCGTTGTCGAAGACCAATGTTGACCGCACCGCTTGCCAGCCAACTGGTGCACAAGACCTGCCCTGGAAGGTACTAGTGGCTTTGGCAATACTTGACTCAAGCGTGAAGGTCGTGCCTTATCAAGCTGTCTAGCGAGGTGTTGAAATGGCGGCAACCGTCGAATGGTGGGGACGGCGTCGCGTGCCGGTCGGGTCATCGGGGCGCTGGCGTATCGGGCCTTTGACCTTGTGGATCCAGAGGCTCGATGGCGAGTGGAGGGTTGCTTACGATAGGGGCGACGATCCGCAGGATGTGTCCTTGCAGGAGGAAATACCAGCAGAAGCGGGCGATCTGCTCTTGAAGGACGGCGTCACACGCTACGTGGTCGCCGGGAAGTCCGAGGAGGTCGTCTTGTCCGCCGCGCTCGCGGATCGGTCCGTTGTCACATCCTCGGAAAAGCCCCTGAGCGTGCCTCCCGGCGAACAAGTCAGCGTCTACGTCAGCAGCCCCCTGTGGGTGGTGGTCGAGACCGGCAAGCCAGCCAGGCCGCTGTGCGAGTTGCCGGCGTTTCGGCCCTCGGACACCTGGTTCGGGCCCAACACCATTGACGGCGAACTCTGTTACGCCAGCCGGACATTCCACAGGTTGCGGCTCGATGACGTACCGGTCAGACCGCATCGCGCCACCACCACGGTGAAGATCAAGAACAGCGCCCGCTCAATGCTGTCGCTCGAGCGCATGCAGGTGCCGGTCATGAATCTGGCCCTTTACCGGGCATCCGACGGACGCCTGTGGACCGAGGATGTAGTATTCGAGAGAAGCGATGACAACGACTTCGTCGCCTTGCGGCTGGGCGGGCGGGGCAAGCCCGGCGCCGTCGGGCCCGGCGGGGCCAAGCTGATCGCCGGGCCGCGCGTGCAGCCTTCCGGAAACGTCGTCGTGCGCGCGTTCAGCTCGCTGTTTTCCAAATAACCCCCATGGGAGGTTTTGACATGTCCGGGACACTGTCGGCGGTGTACGAGTGGTTGCAGACCGAGCAGGCCCACGCGGTTCTTAGGGCAGGCGCCGTTGTGCTGATCGGACTGCTTCTCTACCTGATCATGCGGCACCGTCTGCGGCGCAACAAGGGCGCCTTCGCGCAGTCTGTGATGGTGCGCAAGGTGGTCGGCTTCGTGATCCTGGCGGTCACCTGCCTGTGGGCGCTGCGCGAGCTGGGTCTCAAGATGGAGGTGCTGCTGGGAGCCGCGGGAATATTGACCGTGGCGCTGGGCTTTGCCTCGCAGACCTCGGCTTCCAACGTCATCAGCGGGTTCTTCCTGATGGCCGAGCGGCCATTCTCGATCGGGGACCTGATCAAGATCGGCGAGACCACCGGGAAGGTGCTGTCGATCGACTTCCTGTCGGTCAAGCTACGCACTTTCGACAACCGCTTGGTGCGCATCCCCAACGAGAGCATGCTCAAGACCGAGTTCTCCAACCTGACCAAGTTTCCCATTCGCCGGGTGGATCTCCAGATCGGCGTGGCCTATAAGGAGAACGTCGGCCGGGTCCGCCGGATCTTATACGAGGTGGCCGACAGCAACCCCCTGTGCCTGGACGAGCCCCGGCCGTTTTTCTTCTACCGGGGCTACGGCGATTCGGCACTGCAATTGACCTTCGGCGTTTGGACGGCACAAGAGAACTACTTTGAAGTCCAGACCAGCCTGTACATCGAGATCAAGGAAGCCTTCGATCGGGCGGGGATCGAGATCCCCTTCCCGCACCTGTCGTTGTATACGGGCAGCCTGACCGACCCCATGCCGGTGCGGCTGGTGGGGAATGGGGACGCAGCCAAGGCGACATTACTCACGCAGGGGGTGCGTGGTGCCGGCGACAAGTAATCCATTTCCGCCGTCTTTTTTCGATAGCCTGCGGGACGACGGCCAGCATGTCTGGAATGAGTTTTCCCGCTGGGGTGCCGACAGGCTCGAAGACTTTAAGCAACTGCCTGCCTTTATGACCAGCGCCGAGGGCGGCGCCTGGTTTTTCAGGCTGCTCTTGGCGATCGTGCTTTTTTTGGCAGTCATACTGCTGCGCAAGCGCATCGGTAGCCTGGTCACTCCGCAAGCGCATCGGTAGCCTGGTCACTCCGGCGGTCAGACGTCTCGGGCACTTGAAGTTCTTCCAGGAGAGGATCGGTCCGCTGATAGGCTGGGCCGGCTTCGCCCAGGCTGTCCTGCCCGCGCTGGCGTTTATCGGCGCGGGCTATGCTTCGCTGGCCCTGGTGGGTTTCTCATACCCCGAGATCCGTTTCATCGAGGTTCCGTTTCGCTGGGCGACGTTCTACCTGCTGGGCCGGCAGGCCCTGCTGGGCCTGACCCGCCAGGTCGCGCGCGGAAGACCTGCGCTTCTGCGCGTGGCGCCCGCCACGGTGAGGCTGCTGCGGGTGACCTACGGTCGGTTGGGGTTGGTCATGGCGCTGGTGGGGACGGTGGCCGAGTGCAGCCGCTTGTGGCTGGGGACCGGGACGCTCAGCCTGCTGGTGCGCTGGATTGCCTGGATATGGCTTCTGGGCTGGGCCGTGTGGGCCATGTTCGGCTGGCGACAGACGCTCTCGCAAGCCCTCTCGGCCAGGACCAAGGAGGGCTCCAGAGCGCGGCGCGCGGCCGACTTCATGAGCGCGAGAAAAACCGGTGCGTTGTTGAGCCCGCTGGCGTTCTCGTACGTGCTGCTGGCCTGGATCGCGGGCGGCATCTAGCGGCTTTTGGTGAAGGGCGGCCTGTTCACCTGGATGCGCGCCCGGTCGCTCAGGAAAATGTCGCGCCGGGCCGCCGAAAAGACGGCCGGGGAAGCCCCGCAACAACTGCCCGAACGGTACCTGAAGGAGTTTCCGCTGTATCCCATTCTCGGCGATGAGGGCGCTGTTCTTCTGCCGCGCGAGGACCTGTTGAAGGTAACGATCGAGCAGATCGAGAGCTGGAAGGGCACGACCCGGGAGGGATCGCTGGTGATGGTGGGCGAGAAGGGAGCCGGGAAGACCACTCTTCTGGCGCTTCTGGGAAGGAGGATCAAGGGCCTTTCAGTGGTCGATCACACCCTGCCGCGCAAGCTGATCACCGAGAAAGGGCTGCTGGAGGAACTGGCCCCCGCATTGGGGCTCGAGCAAGCAGCCAACACGGGCGCATTGGCGGCCTACCTCAACAAGGGCGACGAGCGAGTGGTCATGCTGGACGAGGCCCACAACCTGTTTCTGCGCACGGTGGGCGGTTACGAGGCCTTCGAAGCGCTGGTGCAGCTGGTCACCTATACCTCGGAACGCGTCTTCTGGATCATTGCCTTCAACCGTTTCGCCTGGAACTTCATCAACCACAGCCGCCGGAAGATGCACTACTTCCGCAGGCTCCTCAGGCTGCCGGATTGGAGCATCGAGGAGCTTCAGGATCTGATCGCCCGGCGCAACCAGCGGGCCGGGATGACGGTTCGGTTTTCGGACGCCTTGCTGGACAAGGAACGCTCGACCACGGGCGGCCTGGAGTTGCTCGAGGGAGCCGATGGTTACTTTCGCCTGCTGCGGACCGCCAGCGGCGGCAACACCCGGGTGGCCACTTACTTGTGGCTGAATTCCCTCAGACTCGTGTCCGACGACGAACTGCGCGTGGATCTCTTCAGGGAGGAGCCGATCGAGCCGCTAATGAATTTGGACGACGAGTTGCTGTACGCGCTGGCCGCCGTATGCCAGCACGAGAACCTGTCGGTGGACGAGCTGCGCAAGGTCCTCAACGTGCCGGTGGACTTCGCCGGCTTCGCCGTCCGGTTTCTGTCCGAGTACGGCTACCTGGAGCCCAAGCACACCGATTCCCGGCGGGTGACCCTGGCTCCCGGGTATTACCGGCAGGTGATCCAGGTGCTCAGGGATCGGCACCTGCTTTTCGAGGAGGACTGATACATGCCTGCAAATATGCCCGTAAATACCAATACGACCGCGACAACGGCTGTCCCTCCGAACCAGGCAAGCTCGGGCCTTCTGGACGCCTTCAATCCAGGCGCCATCCCCGGGGCGATCGCCTGGATAGTCGGCGCCATCGTGGCGGTGCGGTTCATAAACCGGTTCGTCGCCCGCATGAGCAAGCGGGTGGCCCGGCACCGGTTGGTCTTCAAGCAAGTGGGGACGCTTCTGGCCTTCAGCTTGTACGTGATGGCCTTGAGCCTGGCCTTATCCGGATTGTTCACCCTGTCCTCGCAGGCGCTCCTGGCACTGTCCGGCACCATAGCGGTGACGGTGGGCTTCGCCTTGAAGGACGTGGCAGCTTCATTCTTCGCCGGGATCACGATCCTGATCAACCGCCCCTTCCAGGTGGGCGATCGCATCAGCTTCGGCGGGTACTACGGCGAGGTCAAGGAGATCGGCCTGCGCACCGTGCGCCTGGTGACCCTGGACGACAACCTGGTGACCATCCCCACCAACAAGTTCCTGACCGCCAAGGCCTACGTCTACGACGCCCAGCACGAGAAGGCCTTTGCCAGTGATGTGACCGACCGGGTGCTGAGCGCCTTTCGGGCGAGCGGCATCCGCATGATCGGAGACTGCCCGCCGGAGACTCCTGACAAACAGCCCGTCTTGGTTGCCTGAAACTCGATCATACCGGGGCCTCAGCCGTTTTCGTTGTCGGGTTTTTTCTTGCCGCCCCAAGCCGATCCGATCCAGCCCTTGTGACGGAAGAACCAGAGCATGCCGGCGAAGACGAGTAACGTGGTGATCCAGAAAAACGGGTAACCGAAGCGCCATTTGAGCTCGGGCATGTTGTAGGGTGAGGCCTCCGCGTCGAAGTTCATGCCGTAGAGGCCGCACAGGAAGGTCAGGGGGATAAAGATGGTGGCGATGATGGTCAAGACCTTCATCACCTGGTTGGTCTTCTCGCCCACCATGGCCAGGTAAAGGTCGGCCAGGTCCGAGGCGCGTTCGCGGTTCGACTCCACGAAATCGGCCACCTGGATGGCGTGGTCGTGGCAATCGCGGAAAGCGATCCTGACTGGGTCGGCTATCAAGTTGATGTCGGTGCGGCCCAGCATCGAGGCTACCTCGCGCAGCGGCCAGACGGCCCGGCGCAACTGGCGCAGTTCCCTGCGCATGGCGTGGACGGCGGCTGATGTCGCCGGCCGCGGATTTTCCCGGACCTGGTCGTCGAGCAGGTCCATGGTGTCTTCGTAGAGGTCCAATACCGGGTAGTAGTTGTCGATGGCCGTGTCGATCAAGGCGTAACAAAGGTAGTCGGCGCCGCTCTTGCGCATCGGGCCCTTGCCCTCCATAAGGCGCCTGCGCACCGGATCGAAACCGTCGCCCGGGCGCTCCTGAAATGTCACCAGCAGGCCCGCTTTGAGAATCATACTGAGCTGCTCGTTGTCGATTGCTTGGCCGTCAAGCAATCGAACGGCCCGCATGATCACGAACAGGTGGTCGTCGAACTCTTCCAGCTTGGGTCGCTGGTGGGCATATACAATGCCCTCCTGGGTCAGCGGGTGCAGATCCAGTTTCGCTCCGATTCGGCGGATGATTTCGCCGTCGCCCAGGCCCTGGACGTCCACCCAGACCACCTTGCCCGGCTCGGGCGCCAGGGCCATTTCCAGTTCGTACGGATCGACATTTACAGACTGGCAGTCATCAAGGTCGTAGACAAAGCGCGTCACCACGGGCAGCGGTTGTCCCGATGGCACGGGCAGCGTCCCCGGAGTGGACCCGGGAACGGGCATATTCCTCTTTCTTCTTCGGAATCTGGGTATGGGTATTGAAAACAATGACATTGGAAGATCTCCTTTTAATGCCATATTGATTTTTTTTACGGATTGGGTCAAGGTCGAAAAGTTTTATGGAGAGGTCATGAAGAACCGGAACCTGTAGTTTGAGAAGCGATCGACCTGGACTTGCCGGCCGGCGTGCGCGCGGGCTGGGGCGGGAGAATGCAAATGAGCGGAACACCGCCAATTGTAATAGAGTTCTCGGCCTGGAAGCTGGTCGCGGCATTCGTGTTCATAGTTCTCAACGGGTTTTTTGTTGCCGCCGAATTCGCCCTGGTCAAGGTACGATCGAACCGCATGGAATCGCTTGCCCGCCAGGGCAACCGTCGGGCGGAGATCGTCGTCGCCATGCTCGCGAAACTCGACATGTACCTCTCGTCTTGCCAGTTGGGCATCACGTTGGCCAGCCTGGTCTTGGGATGGCTGGCCGAACCCGCTATCGCCGCGTTGCTCATCAAGGGCGCGGCTTCCCTCGGCCTGGACATCGCCGGCAATACATGGGTGCACCCATTGGGTCTGGCCATTGCGTTGACCGTGATCACCCTACTGCACATGATCTTGGGCGAGCAGACGCCCAAGATCTGGTCGATACAAAAGGCCGAGTCAACCTCCATGATGATTGCGATTCCGCTGCATATATTCACGCTCATCTTCAAACCGATGATCTGGCTCGTCAACCGCATCTCGAACCGCCTGCTTAAGATCGCGGGAGCCTCGGCCACTAACGGGCACCAGTCTACTTACGACTTGGCCGAGATCCGGTCTATTCTCGACGCCGCAGCCGTTTCGGGACAGCTCACCTCCCGGCAGCGGCTGTTCGGGAAGAACATCCTGGGCCTGGCCAGCCTCGAGGTTCGCCACGTGATGGTTCCGAGAGTCGACGTGGTGGAATTGGCTGCCTCGAAGTCCCTTGAGGACAACCTGAAAATTGTTCGCAAAGCCGGTCACTCCCGGTTCCCACTGACCGATCCCGATCTTGAAAGCGTGAAGGGATTCGTCCACTCGCGAGATATCCTGAGCAAGATGCTGGACGGGAAATCTCCCGACTTGCAATCACTGGTGCGCAAGTGCCCCTTTGTGTCCGACACGCAGCCGCTGTCACGTTTCATCCTCGAGTTGCAGCACAACCAAACACATTGCGCCATCGTGTTCGACGAACACGGCACAACGGTGGGCATCGCTTTTCTCGAGGATGCGCTCGAGGAAATCGTTGGCCCGATTCACGACGAATTCGACGAAGAGTCTTCACCTATTGAAAAGCCGGAGCCCGGCGTGGCAGAGTTCGCGGGCAGCGTTGCGCTCCCGGAGGCGGAAGACGTCTTGGAAATGGATCTGGAGGACGAAGCCGACACGATTGGCGGACTGATCGTGGCCAGGCTCGGCCGGATCCCCCTAAAAGGGGAGCAACTCGATATTGGGCCCTACAAGGTAACTGTGATTTCAATCTCGCGGCGCAGGGTGAGCCGGGTGAGGTTTGAAAAGAAGGCAAAGGTGCCCACGGATTCTGGTTGACATTCATAAGTCAGGCCCGGACTGTGGTGGGGCAGGCCATCTACCATCATGCCATCGAGAATGTCTGGCCGGCAATGTTTCAGGTGGGGGTTGACATTTCCGTGACAAAGCGCAGATTGTCAGCGCATGTCAATTCCGGCAAAACCCGTCCAAGCGCTGGATGTGTTCATCGATAAGCTGGGCGTGCAGCGTCGTCTTTCGGATCACACGCTGCGCGCTTACCGCACCGATATCGGCCAGCTGGCTGCATTTCTTGAATCGCACGGGACGGATTTGCTCGAGGCCGGAGCGGTCGATCTGCGGGCCTTTCTGGCCTCGCGCCACGGGCATCTGGGTGCCCGTAGCCTGGGGCGCAAGCTGGCGGCTATCAGGACCTTCTATCGTTTCTGCCTGGAGACCAAGCTCATTGCGGCCAGCCCGGCCGAGCGCATCGCCAGTCCGGTAATCGAGAAGCGCCTGCCGAAGTTCCTCGATCGGGACGAGATCACGGCCTTGCTTACGGCCCTGGATGCCGAAAGCGATCTGGGGCTGCGCGACCGGGCCCTGCTGGAGCTTTTGTATGCCACCGGGCTGCGGGTTTCCGAACTGACCGGGTTGGATCTTGCCAATTTCGATAGACGGGCCAGGACGGTGCGTGTGATCGGCAAGGGCGACAAAGAACGCCTGGTGCCGTTCGGGGGCAAGGCGGCGGAGGCGTGCGAGAGATACCTGCCCGCCCGCGGGCGCCTGCTGGCGCGATCGAGAAAGCGGACTTATTCGAAATCCGCCCCCGAGGCGATGTTTTTAAATCGCTTCGGCGGCAGGCTCTCGGCCAGGTCTGTGCGCCGCAGACTGCGGCGGGCCATCATCAAGGCCGGTATTCTGCGCGACGTTAGCCCGCACGCACTGAGGCACTCGTTCGCCACCCACCTGCTGCAGGCAGGGGCCGATCTGAGAGTAATCCAGGAACTCCTGGGCCATGCGACCCTGTCGGTGACCCAGGTCTATACGCACGTCGACATGGAGAAGCTGATCGAGGTCTACGACGGCGCCCACCCCAGGGCGCAACGCGGGGCAGCGCTACGGGAGAGAAATCATGAACGAGATTAAAGGAACGACAATCTTGGCCGTACGGCGAGACGGCATGACCGTGCTGGCCGGGGACGGACAAGTGTCCATGGATAAGGTGGTTCTCAAGCACAAGGCGCGCAAGGTGCGTACGCTGCTGGACGGGAAGGTGCTGGCCGGATTCGCGGGCAGCACCGCCGACGCATTGACCCTTTTCGAGAAGTTTGAGGGCAAGCTCAAGGAGTTCTCGGGAGCGCTGGTGCGTTCGGCCGTGGAACTGGCCAAGGACTGGCGCACGGATCGCATCCTGCGCAGGCTGGAAGCCTTGCTGCTGGTGGCCGACAGCGAGAATATCCTGCTTATCTCCGGAACCGGGGACGTGATCGAGCCCGACGGCGGTATCATGGCTATCGGCAGCGGGGGACCTTATGCCCTGGCGGCGGCCCGGGCGCTGGTGGCGCATTCGGATCTGACGGCCGATAAGGTGGCCGCCGAGGCCATGCGCATCGCCGGGGAAATATGCGTGTTCACGAACGGCGAGGTGGTGCTCGAGCAGTTGCCGGCTGCGTGAAGCGACCTAAGCATTTGGACCACGGAAAGGGATGTCAGACATGTCAAGCGAAACCCAGGAATACAAGGGCGCCTTTACTCCCAGGGAGGTCGTCTCGGAACTCGATCGCTACATCATCGGGCAAGGCGACGCCAAGCGCGCGGTCGCCATCGCGCTGCGCAACCGCTGGCGCCGGCTGCAGGTTCCGGAGAATCTGCGCGACGAGATCGCCCCGAAGAACATCATCATGATCGGACCGACAGGCGTGGGCAAGACCGAGATCGCCCGCCGCCTGGCCAATCTCTCCCAGGCTCCCTTTCTCAAGGTGGAAGCCAGCAAGTACACCGAGGTTGGTTATGTCGGGCGGGACGTCGAGTCGATGATCCGCGACCTTACCGAGATCTCGGTCAAGCTGGTCAGGGACGAGGAAACCCAAAGAGTGCAGATCAAAGCCCAGGAGTTGGCCGAGGAGAAACTGCTCGACATCCTTGTACCGCCGACACCGAGCTTCGAGGATCGCCCGGCGGTGCCGGGCTCGGTGCCGGACACGATCGATGTCAGCATGGGAAAAATCGAACACGGCAGGCAAGACACAGGAGATTCTTCGAGCGGCACGCGGGAGAAGTTCAGGCGCATGCTGCGCGAGGGAAAGCTCGACGATCGCGAGGTGGAACTGAAGCTACAGGACCAGGCCGGATCATTTCCCTTCATGCAGGTCTTCTCGACCTCCGGCGTCGAGGAGATGAACATGAACCTGCAGGACATGATGGGTAACTTGTTTCCCAAACGCACCAAGAACCGCAAGATGAATGTGGCCGACGCCTTGCGTGTCCTGGTTCAGCAGGAGGCGAGCCACCTGGTGGACAACGAGAGGGTGACCCGCGAGGCCATCCATCGGGCCGAGCAGAGCGGGATGGTGTTTATCGATGAAATTGACAAAGTGGCTGGTCGCGAGACGGGCAAGGGGCCGGAGGTGTCTCGGGAGGGTGTTCAGAGAGACCTGCTGCCGATCGTCGAGGGCAGCACGGTGGCCACCAAGTATGGCATGGTCAACACCCATCACATCCTCTTTATCGCCACCGGCGCTTTCACGGTGGCCAAGCCCTCGGACCTGATCCCCGAGCTACAGGGGCGCTTTCCCATCCGGGTCGAACTCGACAGTCTGAACCGTGATGATTTCCTGCGTATCCTGACCGAGCCCGAGAACGCGCTTACCAAGCAGTACCAGGCGCTGATGGCCACCGAGAAGCTCGAGCTGAGGTTCACTGATGATGCTCTTGCTGAAATTGCCGATATCGCGGCCGAGGTGAACTCGAGAACCGAGAACATCGGCGCGCGCCGCCTGCACACGGTGATGGAGAAGCTGCTCGAGGAGATCTCCTTCCGGGCGCCAGAGATGGGCGGACAGCAAGTGGTCTTCGAGGCCGGCGACGTCGAGAGTGCCCTAAGAGACGTAATCGAGGATCAGGATCTCAGCCGCTATATCTTGTAATTACGGTATGCTAGCCCCGCCAGCACCGGTTTCGGGTGCCCATCTGCTTGACACTCGGCAATACTCGAAGATAATGGATCCTGCGGTTTGTATGAAGCTACTGACGAATCGGAGGGCGGTTGGGCTTGGAACACGAACCCAAAATGGAGATCGATCTGGGCCAAGTACCCAGAGTCAAGCCTGACCTGAAGCTTGACGATTTTTCCCTGAGCCCGGAAGAAGGGTTTCTTTTTTCCAGGGTGGATGGATCTGTCAACCTGGGCCGGCTGGCCCATGAATCCGGTATGGACGCCGGCCGGGCCTTGGAGGTGATGAACTCGCTGAGCAAGAAAGGAGTCATCACCTGGGATGGTGCCGGGTCTGCCGGGGGAGGGGAGCCTTCCGAAGAAGAAGAAGCAGACGGAGGCATGGTGTTCGATCCGTTCGAACTGGCGGAGGATATCGATCTCGACGAGAAGGACAAGAAGCGAATTCTCTTCTTGTACGCCAGGATGAACGAAATGACTCATTACAAGATCCTGCGCGTCGACCGTTGGGCGGACTCGAAGGAGGTCAAGAAGGCCTATTTCGGAGTGTCCAAGGAGTTCCATCCCGATACTTTCTTCCGCAAGAACATCGGCTCATACAAGTCGAAGATCGAAGGTATCTTCAAGCGCATCAGCACCGCCTACGAGGTGCTCTCCAACGAGCAGAAACGCGCGGCCTACGATGCCAGCTTGCCGTACGAGCCCAGCCCGGAGGAGATCGAGGAGCAGCAGCATAAAGAAGATTTGAGAGAGCGCGACGAGCGCCTGAAGGAAGAACGCCGGCAACGATTGATGAAGCGCATGCCGATCGGCAAGCAGATGGCCAAGGCCCGGCGGCACCTTGAAGAGGCCAGGAAGCACCGGGAGGAGGGCGACTTGGTCCAAGCGGCCAACAGCGCCAAGATTGCCCTGGTGCTCGACCCGGACAACGAAGAGATCAAGAGGTTGCATGACGAAGTCAACCCCAAGGCATCGGAGATGCGCGCGACAAAAGAGTTCAAGCGCGGGCAGGGAGAAGAGTCCATGGGCCGGCAGGAGGAGGCGCTCGAAGCCTACCTGCGCGCAATCGAGGCCAACCCGAACGACGCGCGACCCATGCTGCATGCCGCCGCGCTGCTGCTCGAACTGAATCGCGACCTCAGGCAGGGGCTTACTTTTTGCCGCATGGCCAAGCAGCTCGAACCCGACAACACCAAGATCGTCTTGACTCTCGGGAGAATCTACGTGGCCATGGGCATGCACAAGAATGCCATCAGGGAGATCTCGCAGTACCTAGCCCAGAATCCCCTGGACGAACAGGCCGCGGTTTTGCTAAAGGATCTGAAGAAGAAGATCAGGTAACGAGATCTGAGGATAGGCGCATGGACAGCGTGCTGGGAATCGACCTGGGAACCACCTACTCGTGTGTCGCCATTGTCGAAGAAGGGGCACCGGTGGTGATCGCCAACAAGGGCGGTTACCGCACCACGCCGTCGATTGTGGGCGTTACGGCCGGAAAGCGCAGGCTGGTCGGACACCTGGCCAAGCGCCAGTCGGTGACGAATCCCACCAACACGGTCTACGGCGCCAAGCGCTTCATCGGGCGAAAGTGGCAGAGCGAGATTGTCCAGGACATGCGCAGCCACGTTCCCTTCAAACTCGTGGAAGGGCCGCACGACGACGTTCGCATTCACCTGGGAGACAAGGATTTCAGCCTTCCGGAGGTCTCGGCCATGGTGCTGACCGAGATGAAGCGGGTGGCCGATAACTACCTGCAAGAACCTTGCGAGCGCGCCGTGATCACGGTGCCGGCCTATTTCAACGACGGGCAGCGACAGGCTACCAAGGATGCCGGCCGCATCGCCGGTCTCGATGTCATCAGGATCATCAACGAGCCGACCGCTGCCGCCCTGGCTTACGGTTTCGGCAAGAAGATGGACAAGCGGATTGCCGTGTTCGACCTGGGCGGGGGCACCTTCGACATCTCCATTCTCGAGATCGGAGGCAGCGTCTACGAGGTGATTTCGACGGCCGGCGATACGTTTCTGGGCGGCGAGGATTTCGACAACCGCATCGGCGACTGGATGGTTTTCTTGTTCGCCAAGGAGCATAATGTCGATCTGCGTCAAGACCCGATGGCCTTGCAGCGCGTCAAGGATGCAGCGGAGAAGGCCAAGTGCGAGCTGAGCTTTCAGAACGAAGTCGAGATCAACCTGCCGTTCCTTTTCAGCACGGGAAAGAGCAAGACGGTTCACTTTCAGAAGCAGCTGACACGCGCAAAGCTGGAGGAGTTAACGGTCGATCTGGTGGAACGCACCATCCAGATCTGCGAGAGGACGATTCGCGAGGCGGGCATTCGTAAAAGCGACATCGCCGATGTCATTCTCGTCGGCGGGCAGAGCCGCATGCCCAGGGTGCAGCGGGAGGTGCGCCAGTTTTTCGATCGCGAGCCGTCGAAGAACGTGCATCCCGACGAGGTCGTGGCCCTGGGCGCGGCCATCCAGGGTTATGCACTGGTGGCCGGAGTGCAGAAGCAAGAGGAAGAGACGTTGCTTCTGGACGTCACGCCGCATTCGCTGGGGATCATGATTGTCGGCGGTTACTTCCAGATATTGATAGATAAGAACACGACGGTTCCCACCAGCGCGGCGCACATCTTCACGACCGTCAAGGACGGGCAAACGACCGTCAAGATCATGGTCTTCCAGGGTGAGAGCAGGGTGGCTGCGGAGAACGAACTGCTAGGCGAGTTCATCCTGACGGGGTTGCGGGAGGCCCCGCGGGGCGAGGTGGAAATCGAAGTCTCATTCGAGATCTCCGCCGACGGCATCGTGGGAGTGTCCGCGCGCGACCAGGAGACCGGACGCCGCCAGTCGATCGTCGTGACGGCAACCAGCGGCCTGACCGAGGACGAGATTCAGCAGATGACCGACGAGAACCAGGACTACCTGGTTGAGGTGGTCCAGGACGAGCAGTTTGAGAAGATAAAGTCGGATGCAGAGGCCCTGATCGGCAAGATCGAGAAACTGTTTCCCGTCGTGCAGGAGGTAATTGCCACCTCGAAATTCAGCCGGGATGCTTTAAAGAAGGCTGAATCCTTTATCCAGCGCGCCCGCCTGGCCATAGAACGGGGCAGCCGCGAGAGTCTCACCGACGTGATGGATGGTTTGCAAAGAACCCTGGATACATTTCAGAACCTTGCATCCCGCGGGTGATAACCGCTAATATCGAGCGAGATGACCGACCAGGCTTCCATTCGGCAGCTTCTGGACCAGGGACTGACCCACTACGGGCTGGGACAGGTGCGGGAAGCCTGCGAGGTTTGGAAACGGGTATTAGAGATCGATCCGCAAAACCCGCGCGCCATGGAGTACATGAAGTTCGTCGAGATGAACTGGGCGCCGAACCAGCCCCGCGACGGCAAGCCCTATCGACCGGACGAGGGCTCCGATTCCGAAGCCGCCCGGAACGCGGCCGGCGCGGCGGCAGCACAGCCGTCCGCCCCAACGGATGAGGAAGCCTTCTCTCCTCCGGCCACGCCCGTAGTCCAGGCATCACAGTGGGGCGATCTGTACGACTTCGGCACTCACTCAGGGCAGGCTGAAACAATTCAGCCGCCGGAGCCGGAGCCGGAGCCAGAGCCGGAGCCGGAACCACCGCTGGAGCCGGATGCATATCTTTCGGCCTCGACACTTCCGCCACGCCCGGAACCGCTGTCGCCGGAGGTGCCGAAGGAAATCGAGGCAGTGACTGTCAGCTACGCCTCGGTGCCGACGGTGGTCAGAGCGCCCGTCGCGCAGGTTCAAAGCGCCTGGGACAATCCTACTCCCCTCCTGGAGCATACAGATATCTCGCCCGCGCCTTTGCGGGAGACCGACGCTGAGGTCTTCGAGCAGGTGGTCGCCGAGGCGCCGGCGGACGAACAATCAGGCGCCGCGCTGGATCTCGTAGCCGGCTCCGCGGCGCCCGCGGCGCCCGCGGTGCCCGAAACACCGCCGGCGGGCGTTCAGGGTTCGGACGATGTGGCGGCCTTGATGAAGGGCACCAGGGACATGCTGGAACTCGACGATTTCAGCGGAGCGCTGGATCTATTGGGCAAGATAGCCGAGCTCGTGCGGGACAACGATGAAGTGTCGCAAATGCGCGCCGAGGCGCAGAGCGGCCTGATCTCGATCTATTCCTCGAAGATCGGCGACCTGGGAAGGATTCCGCGTGTGCTGATGGCACAGGAAGAGGTCATCTGGCTCAATCTCGATCATCGCGCCGGTTTCATCCTGTCGCTGGTGGACGGCCATATGTCTTTTGACGAGATACTGTCGGTCAGCAGCCTGGAACTGACCGACGGGATGCGCATCCTGGTTCAGCTGTTACAGGAAAAGGTGATCGAGGTTCCCTGACTTGCCGCTGGGGCGCTTGAGCGATCATGCCAGGGGATCGTAGGTTTCTTCTTCTCTTTTCTTAGCCTTGTATATCGCCTTGACGTATGACATCAGGTTGTCGATGTATGCCTCGAAATGCGGGCAATGGATCCCGGAGCCGCGCAGCAGTTCCTCGGTGTTCGAGCTGTTGTAGAAGGCCATCGTGTTGACGTAGTCGATGGCCTGGCGGTGTGCCCGGGAGACCTTCTCGAGGCCGGGAATTTTCAAAAGCGTCTTGGTCAGCGCGGCGGAAAGTCTGAGCCGGGGCGCCTTCTTCCCGGATCGCGCCGCGACCAGTTCGTAGACGCTTCTGGCCGCCAGCGGGTTCGGATCTACTATGTGAAACGTCCGGCCGGCGGCCCCGGGGTGGGTGCTCAGGTAGTACATGGCATCGGCGACGTAGTCCGCAGGAACCATGTGCAGGGGAGCTTCGCCCCTTCCGGGCAGGGGCAACGGGACGGACACGGGAGATGCGGCCAGCAGCATTCC
>CAZXHT010000039.1:0-50281 GCA_964640665.1 uncultured Myxococcales bacterium | reverse complement strand
GTGCACCAGCCAATCTAACACCCTGTGGCGCAGCAGCGAAGCAGTACCAGTGAGCGAAGCGAACGGTTTGGTGAACCTCGCACAGCGCCTCGGTGTACTTTCTTCTCACCCGGGGCAGCGGCACGAAGAATCTCGGGGATTCAATATTCTGATCGTCAATGTTTCTGACTGAGATGCCGATACATTCCGGGCGGAATTCTGCGATTGTTTTTTTTAGTACGGAAGCGGCGTCTATTTCGAACATAAGGTCCAGCAGGCTGACAACATGCACGGCGTTCTTGGTGGCCTGGGCAACACATGCCAGTCCCAAGGGCATGGCCGGTATGTTGAACTGTTTGGTGTTGGCTGAGATAAAAAGAACCTTCAAGTGAGTCAACCGTCTAGGCGGCGATGATTTCAGCCAGCGGATTGCCGTGTCCGCCGCAGCAGGGCGACAGCCAGGGCTCCCAAGAGTATGAGGATGGAGAGCGGTGCAGGAGGAGTATCACCCCTGCCGTGCCCGATGCACCCGCAGCCGCTCTTCACGCAGACGTCCTCGCCGCCCGTGCACACGCCGCCCTGGCACGCCTCGCCATCAGTGCATTCGTCCCCATCGTCGCAGGACGTTCCGGACGACATTGGCTCCGCCTCGCATTCACCTGTTGTCGAGTTGCACACGCCAGTGTTACAGGTGTCGCTGCTAGAGGAACAATCTACTGCCGTTCCGGCGCAACTCCCGGCAGAGCAGACGTCGCCGGAGGTGCAGATATCGCCGTCGTCGCAGGCCGCGGTGTTATTCGTGTTGACGCACCCGGTCGCCGAATCGCAGGAGTCGTCGGTGCAGGCGTTCTGGTCGTCACAGACCAGTGCTGTACCCGCCACGCAGGCCCCCGCCTGACAGGTCTCGTCGCCGTTGCACAAGTCGGCATCCGGACAGGGCGTGTCGTCCGCAACGGGCAAGTCTGTCGGACAGGCTTCGTCCGTTCCTGTGCAGTTCTCCGCCGCGTCACAGGTTCCCGCCGCCGCCCGGCACTCTGTTCCCGCCAGAAGGAATAAACCGCTCGCGTCACAACACAGGCCCGAGGCCGGCTCGCACTCCCCGATCGGGATTCCCGCCGAGAACTCGGTCGTGCCGAAACCAGTCAAGGGCAACGTCGCTGTGGCCGTGATGAACTCTCCCACCACGAAGGGAACACCCAGGTTCACGTCGAACGAGGCCGCACCGCTCGGATCGGTGAAGATCGCAGTCGAGTCCAGCCATGTCTCGCCCTCACCATAGCCACTGAAGTCGAGAGCAACATTCGAGTAAAAATCGATAGTGTAGGACGAGTTTGGTGCGCCGTTGAACGTTCCGACGACCCGGCTTCCCGCCGCGAGGGCGAGGGTAAGAACCGGGTAAGGCTCCGAGGGGTTGCCGTCTCCGTAGATATCGATGCCCAAGCCACCGTTCGAGAAGATCGAGTTGCGCCGGATGATGGTGTCGGCGCCGGATGCGATGCCCGCTAACGTGTTGTAGGCGATCACGTTGCCTGCCCCCGCTGCAGTACCTCCGATGGTCACGTCTGCGCTGCCGACTTCGATTCCGTTCCCGGAATTCGAAAGCGGGCTGATGCCGTCGGACGCCGTTCCGATGTAGTTACCCATTACGACGATGTTCTCATGCGCCAAGAGTCCAGCTCCGAGGTTTCCCGAGATGACGTTTCCTTCGCCGGCTCCGGTCCCGCCGACGACCGGGCCGGATCCACCACCTCCAGACCAACTTACTATGGCGCCGCATGGACCGCCGTTGGGGATGGCAAAGGCTCCAGAGACGTCTGTTCCGATGTAGTTGCCGATGACGAAGCCACCCACGCCCCCGAAGCTCAGGCCTCCGCCGGTATTCCCGGAAATCAGGTTGTTCACGATGGTCCAGTTGGATCGCCCCACACCGCCGAGTCCAAGTTGAACTCCAAACCTGTTTGGGATCGCAAATGTCCCGGTCGCATCGGTGCCGACATAGTTACCGATGATACTGGTGTCAGGGTTTTGGCAGGCATCCAAGATCCCGATCTCGCCATTTCCCGAGATGACGTTCCGATCGGCATGGCTCGGGCCACCGATCACTTGGTTCGAACCGCATAAATCGATCCCCCACTGGTTGGGTTGAGCAGAACTGCCCGTGGCATCAACGCCGATGTAGTTTCCGGCGATCGTGATGCTGTTTCCCCCATAGAGGCCGATTCCCAGTCGCCAGTTTATGACCACCAGGCCGCGGACCTCCGAGTTGCCACCCATGTAGAGCCCATCCACGGAACCAGCGAATGTTCCGTCGATTTCTACGATTGGTGTGCCCGCGAAACCGGGCTGCGTCGTTCCATCGATCACCAGATCGCCATGGAGCGCCGGGAGTATCGTTGTCGGCTGGATCGGCGCGAGCGGGGCGATATCGAAGTCGATCTCGTTCGAGCCACCGAACGCGTTGTGCTCCTCGATCGCAGCACGGAGCGTGCATTTTGCTGATGCAGTGGCACAGATGCCATCACCGCGATTGGCATCGGAGTCGTCTGCGGCCGAGTCGACTGTAAACGTCACCGCTGTCGCCGAGGAGGCGGCCAAGCAGACTGTGGCTGCCAACAATAGCGACATTGCGATGCGAATCTCGTTTCCTGTTCTACCAAAGTTCATTGAGCGCTCCTATTTGTTAGTTCTTTCCATTGACTTACAATTTTGCAAAAGACCACGGTTCATATTCTAAGTCAAACCCAGGGCGCCAATCTCAGGCACGATGACGAGAATAGACCTGATTAAACCTCACGCAGCACTCGTCATTAGGCCGTTGGTTTGCTACTATCTGTGCATGTCGGGAATGTTTGGCAACTGGCGCCGCAAGAGATTGGCACGTCGTGAGTTTCCAACTCACTGGTTGCCGTACCTGCAAAAGCAGGTGCCTTTTTACTAGAATCTTTCGTCGGATCTGCAACAGAACTTCCGCGAGAAGCTGGAAATATTCATTTGGGTAAAACAGTTTATCGGCGCCGGGAGGAGTGAACAATGAAGATATCGGGATTGCTGGCCATGTCACTGGAGTTGCCCCCAAAAAATCGGAGCCAAGACGTCACGTGTTTGTCTATGATCAAGTCATCGGACAACATCTCGAGGAGCCACATGGGGAGTCCGAGGGAGGTTCACTTTGAAATGGGGAATACCGTTGAACAGATCCTCCTTTTTTCTGTTGCTGTGGCTGCCCTTACCAGCCTTAGCCGATACTCAATATGATGAGAATTTTGCCAGGCACATGAGGGAAAAAACCGTCAACCAGACCCGGATCCTTGGAAAGCAGGTGGACAAGCAGCAGTTGCTGCAACAGTTGAAATCCCATCTGATCAACTGCGGCGCCCAGGGAGTCCAACTGGATTACCACAAGAAAGACAAACCATACTCGGGAGTCTTGCTCTCGAGAACCACTGGCACCTTCAAGGCCTCGGCCAACCGTCCACCGTGGTCCTATTGCGTATTGCAGCGTCTTCTGAATCAACCACGTCATTTCTTACCGGGACGTATTCAATGGAAAGCTGACGAATCCCATTTTGAGCTGGAGTTGGAAATCACCAGCTATACCCTGGAAAAGGAAATTCCCCGGATACCGGACACGCCGCCCACAAAACAGGAGTGGGAAAAAATCCATGATGCCTGGCTGGAAGCCATTACAGTAACCGATGAAATCGCCGCATTTCAGAAAACCATGCAGGAGGACATCAAGGTCCTGAATCAACCTGGATATCTGGCTCACTCGATTCACTACCACTATCCGGACAAGTTCTCCGAACAAAACTACAAGATGATCCCCAAACGGGTGACTCGTCACCCCGCTTTGCCGGAACTGTTGTCTGCTGGCAACGGTTGGGAACTGCATGCGCTGGATTTCAACGCCGGCCGGTTGTTCCAGTTCGCTGCGAAAGACCTGACCTTGTTCGATTTGCAGCACCACGACACACTGCTGGGTGGCAAGCTGCTATTCGGCGAATGGAAGAGCATCAAGGATTTTCTGCTCAAACTGAATCCTTCACTGAGCCAATGGAAACTCGACAAGGAATTCAGCGGCCAGAGACGCAAGATCTCTCTTCGGTTCTACGAGACGCCCGCCCACCAGTTATTCCGTATGCTGAGAGAAGTCATGCTGGTCAACATGGTGACGCCCCCGAATGACACACCTGTCACCATAACCATCCGGGAAGTACCCGCAGACGGTCTTGTCAGGTTTCTGGCCCAGCAATTGAAGCTGGACCTCCAGATCAGCGAAAACACCTGGTACATGCATCCACTCGGAACCCGTCCCGAACTGCCGCAGCTTCCAGCTGTCAAAGACCGCTGCTTCATCGAACTGAAGCAAGTCGACGCCAATCTGGCTTTAGCCTTTCTGCAAAGAGCCTTTGGCATACCCATCAAGCTTTCGTTTGAAAAACCCAAATCCATTGACCTGAAGCTGTACTATGTCCAGCTGGCAACCATCATCCGTTCCCTGGCTATGCTGGCTGACTCACCCCCCATCAGAAAACCACCGGCTTCGACAATTACGTCGCCCCCAGAAGAGATTGACCTGGATCAGCTCCAACTCGTCGGCGTCATCACCGGAACGAATCCACCGATGGCCCTGTGCCATTACCAGCAACAATGGTTCATCCTGAGCAAAGGCGAGACGCTCATGGAGCGCACCGTTCTCCTGCGGCGCGATAGACTGGCCCTTGTGTCCGACAAGCCAGGGGAAAAGAAATGGCTAGAATTCAGACTCGACAGGAATGCTAAATCCGAACCCAGCGCCATTGGGCAATGGCGCCTGGCGGCCTTCGCCCACAACGATCGTCAGGGACATGCTTGGTTTGTGGATCACCAGGGGGTATATCACACCCTATCGACCAGCTGCCCCGAAGATGCTGAAGAAACCTGTGTTCGTATCTTGCCCAACAACGGTGTGGAAGTCATCAACAGGTTTCGCAATGAGAGTGAATGGAAAGAACAGCGCTGGACATTCTTCATCACTCCAGCCAGTGCCTGTCATTGATTTGGCAAAGTTCGTTGGTCTGGCAGACAATTCGAGTTAGTTGGAGAACAGGTATCCTCCATCGGCGGAAAGGCCTCATGGCGAATGAAACACAAATGGGTAGCTCACGGATATCGATCCGCCCCCGTGAGGCTTCGGGAACTTTATTCTGCGAATTACACTCAGCACGGCGGCTTGCATCTGATAGTCGGCAATCGTTGCGCTCGCTATCCTGGCGCTCGTTACCGTGCCCTTGGGCCCGATTGTGAAGCTGACCACGATCTTGCCGTAAAGAGACGGATTCGACTTGAGCGCTTTTTCGTAACATGCCTGGATCGAGCGCAGATTGCTGGAAATCGTTTTCTGGATCTGGCCGCGATCCAGCGAGCCCATGGCCATCGATCGGGTCATTGCCCGCCCGCGTATCATCCCGCGCACACCTCCCGATCCGTAAGCACCTGGTCCACCCACGGCCGAGTCGGCCACGCCGAGCGGAAGCGGAAGCGGCTGGCGCACACGGGTGATCTGTTTCCCGTCGGCTCGCACTTCGGTGTCGACGGCGACGAAAGACGTATAGTCGGATAGCAGCCTGTATTTCAGTCCCAGGCGGGTGATCTCGGCCACTTGTTCATCGTCGGCATGCAGCTTGACGTCGTCCGCAAGCGACTCGAGCCGCCTGCGGGCCCAGAGAGTTGCAAGCGCCCGGTTGTCTTTTGAGACAACGGCGTCTTCCAGCAAGATGCGGCCTTCGTAGTCCCGACCGGCTGCGTGCCCGCGGACGACTATTTCTCCACTCGCATCTCCGCGGTACTTGCCGAGTATGACCAGCGGGCGTTCAGCAAAGAGATCGGGCACGGCGCCGGGCTCCGTGTCGTAGGCATCGAAACCGTCGAAGTCGACATCTATTCCGGTGAGCAGAGGAGAAGACACGTACTCGCGAAAGCGAGCCGCCTGCCGACGCGCATCAGAGGCGTTTGTAACGACGAAAGGCTCGCCCATGCCGGCCCGCGCCAGGCCCTCGATCAGGAAACGATTGACCGCCGTGCCGATGCCGAAGGCAAACAGATTGGCTTGGCCCGACTTCGAGCGCACCAACTCGAAACTCTCCTTTTCGACATCGACGTAGCCGTCCGTCAACACAATCACAACGCGGGCGGTGTTTTCTTTGGGCGGCATGGCAAGCGCCTTTTTCAGCGCAGGCAACAACTCTGTCCCCCCGCCTCCACTGTGCGCGTCGACCAGATCCAAGGCATCCTGGATGTTGTCCGCCGTAGCCGGCATTGAGTCCGGGGAAAATGCCGCAGACGAACCCGCGAACAGAATCAGGTTGAAATAGTCGCGCGCGCGCAGGCCGGACAGCAGTTTACGCACCAGGCTTTTACTGGTATCCAGGGGATAGCCGCACATCGAGCCGGAAACATCCATGATGAAGATGTATTCGCGATCGACAATGTCCCGCTCGGCGGTACGCTCCGGCGGTTCCATCATCAGCAGGAAAAAGTTCTCTTCCTTGCCGGGGTAGAGAAGCAATCCGTGCTCGATGGCATTCCCGGCAAGCACATAGCGCACCACGAAATCGCGGCTGCCGGCCTCGGCCGACTCCGTCTGTGAGATGCGCGCCCGATCGCGACTGGTAAAGTCGACAGACACATCGTGCGACGGGCTGACAACACGGGCGATCGGGATTCCCGATCGAATGGAAACGTCTATGGCGAACGTGTTGCCGGCACTCTCTCCCTGGTGAAGATAGGGATTTTCAACCCAGTGCTCCCGCTCGGACGAGCTTTGTTCCGGGCAATTCGAGTAACGCGGGCCCACAACTGTGGGGTAAACGAACTCGTAGCGCCCGTGCTCCGGAACCAGCAGCTCGCTGTACTCGAGTTCGACCTCGATTTCGTCCGCGGGCAGGATGTTGCCGACGCTTATCTGAAAAACGTTCGGGCGTTGCTGCTCAAGCAGCGAGGCCGTGCGCCCCTCTGAAAGTGCCTTTTCATACTCCTTTCGCGCCTCGGCCCGCTTTTTGATCTCGGCCACGATGGTTCGCTCACCGATGGTCATGCGCATGGCTTGTACCGCCGCCCGGGTCGAGGCGGGGAAAATGTAGATCGCCTCGATAGTATCACGGCCCTCGTTGCGATAGACCTGGGTGACGCGCACGCGCGCGATCACTCCGGCAATGTCGACTACGACGGAGGTGCTCTTTAAAGGAAACCGGTCTACATCCGGATCATCCGAGAAGACAAAGAAGTAAGGCGCGAGTGTCTTGTTTCCGGCATCCTTAGGCACCGTATCGAGCGCGGCCTGGAGCTGTTGTCTGGAAAGATCGACCCCGGCCCTGGCGCCGGCCGGCGTGAACCAGTCCGAAAGGAACAAAAGAACCACGATCGAAAAAAGCGCGAAGCAGCGTCCGCCGACACACCCGTTCCATTCGAGTCGCATGGATCGACCTCCCGGCAAGGTAACGAGGCGTAACGCTTTTTGAGACACGCCAGCAGACGAAAGGTTCCCGGTCGGGCTACATCCTTGCCGATCTCGTCCTGGTGATCTTCATCCCCTTCTGGTTATTTCTGACCAACCGCGAGAAGAAGAACTGACCCCGCTTTGCAAGGCGCTCACCGCGCGTTGAGCACTTGCAACTCGTCTGCCAGGACCGCATTCAGCAACGGAGCCAGCTCGGGACCTACAGAGAAACCTTCGCCGTACTGTGGCTCATCTCTCCCGTAGGCGTAGGGTGATTGGCCGTCGAATTGGCAGCGAGGAATTATGTAACCCAGTTCGTCGTTCGCAAGACCCAATACGATGCGGTAGGGCGTCTTGCGCATGAAGTGATATATCGGCTGGGAGCAGGCGCTGGGGTAGAAATCGGCCCCGGGATCTTGGGGATCCTGGTAAAAGGTCTCGCCGTCAGGACCTTCCAGCGCCAACTCGGGGTAGAGTTCTCCCGGCACCGTTGCAATCTGCACCCGGCCCACGTCGATCACGGTCGCCTCGGTCTCGAGGTATGCATCGAAGGTCATGATCTCTGCGGGCAAACGTTCGCGGCCCTGGTCGTCGTAGATCTTGCGTTCGAACAACCCCTCCAGGCCGGCCAGCTTCATCTCAAGGTTTTCGAGCGGAGCGAAGAAGGTCGCGCCGCGATAGGCCAGTTTGCCGCCCTCTCCTGCGTCCTCGCCGTTATCGAGAGCCGAAAGGGCCACATCGGCCACCAGCCTGCCCAGGCGCTCGGTCTTGGCAAAGGAGTCTTCGGGCAAGACGTTGCCGCCTTCGTCCCTCACTTCGACTCCCAGCGGGGTCATCAGGCCGCCGACCATCCCCTGCCAGTAGATGCCCACCGCCCCGGGGTAGGCGTCTTCAAGGTCCGAAATCAGCCAGGCCGGGAAGTCGGCGCTTATTTGCTGGTTGTTTCCACCGAGCGCCTCGACGTGGTTCGACCAGTGAGTCACCACTGCCACCGGGCCGCTTTCGTCGATGCGATCGAAGCGCAGGACGACGACGTCTTCATGAAGCACGATCGGCAAGCGGCTGTCGCGTGTGAGATTTTCTGTCTTGCCGGCGCCTGCGATCATGCGCACCGGGGTGAGCCTCTCTTGCGCCTCGGAAAGGGCCAAAACGGTTTGCGCCCGGGCCCAGTCCATGTAGTCGTCGTCACGGCCGCTCTCGCCCAGCGGGCCCCACAGGCCGATGCTGTCCGGGCCTTCGTGGTTGTGTGTGCAGGTGACAATCAGCCGATCGAGAATCACGCCGGCCTGGCGGGCGGACCGGCCGATCTCCAGGGCCTGGTCACGCATGATCCCCACCCAGTCGAGCGTGACGATACCGATGCGCACGTCGCCCTGAACCAATATCAGCGCCCGGGCGTACAAGTCGTCGTGAACCCCCAGCGCCGCACGCTCACTGCCGAAGCCCGCGATCCAGACGGGGCTGAAGCCGCCGTCTGCGTCGAGATCGGAAAACGGCTCTCCTTCGTCCCAGTGTCCGTTTCCGTCGAGATCCTCGAACGGTTCCACGATCGGAGTGATCGCCACCGCGGCGGCCCCGGCCTGCAAGATTCCCGAGGCAGGCTCGCCGCCCGGGCCGCAACCCGCGAGCAACCAGGCCACGGCGAAAGCCACCAGGCCCGGACATCCAGGTTTCATACTCATGTTCGTATGCTAGCGCCGCTCAAGACAGGTTGGCAAGCCTCCGCGATGTATTCATTCCCGTTTTATGCTAAGCTACCCGGCATGAAAAACAGACTCGAGCGCCTGCCTGTTGCCTGGAAGTGCATTTTTCTCCTGGTTTTGATCTTGTTCGCTTTTTTCCCTGCCTGTTCCTCGACCGGCGACCATGCTGAAGATGCCGCCGTGCTGGATGCCGACGGCGAAGGCTTGGATGCCGGGAGTGATTCCTGGGGCGATCACGGCGCCGATTCCAGCTTGGATGCCGGCGGTGACATGGCCGGCGATCCCGGCGCCGATGCAGGGGGAGACACGGCAGGAGACCCCGGAACCGACGCCGGCGGAGACATCGGGGGAGATATACAAGCAGACGCGGGTGCCGACGCGGCGGGGGACACGGAGCCGATAATCGGGCTGCCGTATCCCGAGAGGGACACCTACCACATCAAGGCCATCCAGCCCGATTTCTGGCCCAACAAGGACGAGTTTGTAAGTCACGTTACAGGCGGCGTGGCAATGAACCTGGTCTGGGACATCTGGGAACCGGCACCGAAGTCTCCCCCTTGCGGCTCGGAAGAAGTGGAATACGCCGGGCACTGCTATCGAATTCACGCCGGCGTGGATCAAGCCATCAAGGACTATTCATCCAGGGGCGTGATCGTAACCGCCATCGTCTACGGCGTACCAGCCTGGGCCCGCACCGGCAATACCGGCTGCTCGCCGATATCCCCGGCCTTCGAGAGGTTCTGCACTCCGGATGACCCGTCCGATTACGCCCGCTTCGCGGGCATGATAGCCCTGCGTTACGACGGCCTGCACGGCAACGGACGCATCGCCGACTTCGTCATCCACAACGAAGTCAACTCCAACATCTGGTTCGACATCGGCTGCGGGCAGGGCGTACCTTGCAACCAGGACACCTGGATCCAGGCCTACGTGGACAACTACGCGGCCGCCTATGACCGGATAAAATCGCATCAGTCAGAGGCCAAGGTACTGCTTTCTTTCGAACACCACTTCGACACCGAATTCGACCGCCCGGCCGACGACAACGCCATGCTCTCGGTCAAGACGTTCGTGACCACCTTTGCCGCGCGCATCGGCGAACGCGAGTGGAAGATCGCCTACCATCCATACGCACCCGACCTGCTCAAACCAGAGTTCGGCCCGCTGGATCTTCCCAGGGTAACCTACGGCAACATCGGGGTGCTGCTCGGCTGGCTCCGCCAGACCTTTCCCGGGAAACCCCATGCCTGGGAGGTTGAACTCACCGAGAGCGGCATCAATTCATCGGCGCCCAACTCATCCGAGGCTGCCCAGGCCGATGCGGTCTGCCGGACGTTCATAAATATCCTGGGCACCCCGGGGATCACCAACTATATCTACCATCGCATGCGCGACAACGTGGACGAGGGCGAATTGCAACTGGGCCTGGTGCGCGCGGACGACAACTACAAGCCCGCCTGGGCGATCTGGGCGCTTTGCAACCATGTCTACGACGCCCCCCCGCAGCTCTCCTGCGGTTTCGAAAACCTGCCCTACACCCGACTGTGCCGCAGCATGAAGGACTACACAGTCACCCAGCGGCACTGGGCCTCGTCGCGCCTGGCGCCGGAAGGTTTCGGCGAGGAGGCCTGCTGGCGCCTGTACAGGGAGGAACAACCGGGTTCGAAGCTCCTGTTCGAGTGCATGGTCGATGCCGCCTGGCCCGGCCCGCACACGTTTCTGTCTTTCGAAGTGGGCTGTGAAGGGCAACAGAACATGGGACCGGTGGGCTACATCCTCGAGAACCAGGCCGCGGGCACACAGGCCCTCTACCATTGCGCCTCGGCCAGCGGGCTGGATCACTTCATCTCCCAGGATCCCGCCTGCGAGGGCCAGACCGTCGAGCAGTTCCTCGGCTACGCTCTGCCTTGAAAACCTCGCAAGACCGGAAAAGTTCAGTTACTCGTTGACAGTAAAGCGTAAGTTGGTAGATTGATGCCATGAATGCGAACGGTGGCTTTTTCTCCCAGCTGTGGGAAATCTTCCTCCAGGGTGGGGGCTACATGCTTCTGGGCTTCGGCCTGGCCGGGGTTGTGCAAACTCTCTTCGCGCGCCACCGCCTGGCCAGGTTCTTCAGCGGCTCAGCGCCGTTGCAGTCCGCAAAGGGCGTGCTGGTCGGCGCCCCGTTGCCAATTTGCTCTTGCGGTGTCGTGCCGGTTTCTCTGGCGCTTTCGCGTGGCGGAGTTCCGCGCCCTGCCTTGATGAGCTTCTTGATCGCCACGCCCGAGACCGGTGTGGCCTCGATCTTGATCTCCTTTGCCCTGCTGGGGCCGCTCTTCACCTGGCTGCGCCCGCTGGTGGCGGTGATCACCGCTTTCGTGGCCGGCTGCCTGATCGTCTTGTGGGATCGCGGTCGGGAGCCGGACTGGACGCAGGATTCTGTGTCGGGCCCGGAATCGCGCCCGCCTGCGGACGATACAAACCGTTCATGGACTGGATTTTTGCTTTCCAGCCTCAAAAGCGGCTTCGTCGAGATCCTCGACGACGTGGCTTTCTGGCTGGCCGTGGGCATTTTCTTGTCGGCGGTGGTGGCTACTGTCCTGCCGCCGAACTCGCTGGTCGGGTTGAGCCCATGGCTGGCACTGGTTCTGGCACTCGTCGCCGGGTTGCCGCTTTACATGTGCGCCGTCGCCTCGACACCGGTGGCCATGGCACTTCTGGCCAAGGGCCTGGCGCCCGGGGCGGCCCTGGTTTTCCTGCTGGTCGGCCCGGCCACCAACATCGGCACGCTCTCGTTGCTTTTCAAATTTTTCGGCAAGCGTTTCGTCTTGCTCTACGTCGTGGTCGTCTCGGTGGGAGCTCTTGCTGCCGGCGCGTTGCTAAACTTGCTCGACATCCAAATCCTCCCGGCCCGGGAAATCGTCGGGCAGGGCGCGGGCGGGTTTTCCTGGGTGAGCTGGTTATTGGCAATTCTACTGTCGCTGCTGTTGCTGATCAGTCTCTTCCGCACCGGGTTGCGCACGGGACTGGCTGAGCTGTTTGCGCACCTCGACTCTCTGACCCTCGATAAAGCCACGCCCTTCGGGCTGGCCGTGCTCAGGGCGCTCGGCGACATGGGCCGTTGGTTCTACCGGGCACCGGCCAGGCGCCTGCTTTCGCTTGGCGCGCTGTGTGTCCTGGCGCTGCTGGTCAACTCGGTTTTCGTCCGGATCCCTCCCGGAAACGAGGCCTTCGTATTGCGCGTTGGGCAAATTGTGTCCGGGCCGTTGTCCGCCGGGCTGCACTTGAAACTTCCGTGGCCGATCGAGCAGGCCAGGGTCTTCCCCTCGGGGCGCCTGCAGCAGATCCAGGTGGGTTTTCACATCGCCCACAACACGCAGCCGAGAAGCGATTCTCTTAACGGTTCGCCGGTCGGCTCACTGGACATGCGCCACCTCAACGCAACCGCTTTGACCTCGGACGAGTTGCTGGTTGAAGTACCCTTTTCGGTGCGTTACCGGGTGCGTAATCCCCGGCGCTTCTATTTCGAGTTTGCCTCTGCCCACCGGCTGATCGAATCGCTGGCCGAGGAAGCGGTGCATGAAAGCGCCCGGACGACCAGCTTCGCCGGCATCGTGTCCCGGGGCCGAAGCGAGTTCGGCGTGGATTGCGAAAAAAGGCTCGAGGCCTTGCTGAGCAAACAAAATATGGGAATCGATTTGCTCGGCGTTGTCCTGGTCGACTCCCATCCCCAGGCCGACACTGCCGATGCCTTTAGATCGGTCTCCGACGCGATGGAAGACAGGGCTACCCGCATCGAGATCGCCGCCGCCAAGCGCATCGGAATGGTCGCCGGTGCCAGGGGGGAAGGTGCCCGGCTGGTATCCAAGGCCCGGCAGGATGCCGCGAAAACGAAAGCAGAGGCACGCGGGCGCGCCCTTTCGTTCACCGGCCTTAAAGAGGCCTATCGCATAACTCCCGGGCTGACCCGCCTGCGCCTCAGACTCGAGGCGGCCGGACGCGCGCTTTCCGCGCCAAGCAAGTGGATACTGCCCACGCGAGCCTCCGTGCCTGATCTCTGGTTCGGGCTTCCGGCCTGGGCCGCCTCCTCCAGGGGAAAATGACATGAAAAAGTATTGGTTGTCGGCAGTGCTGGTTCTCATCTTGCTGGGCGTTTACTCCGCCGCCTTCCAGGTGCCCGAGAACTACTCGGCCGTCGTTACCCGCTTCGGGCGACCCGTGCGCCAAATCGATAAGGCCGGCCTGCACTGGAAACTCCCGTCCCCGATAGAGCAGGCTATTATTGTCGACCGCCGCATCAAGTTGCTCAGGCCGCCCGGCCTCGAACTGCTGACCGCGGACAAGCGCAACATCGTCGCCGAGGTTTTCATCGCTTACAAAATCGAGGACGCGGTGCGCTACCTGATCGGCGCGGGCAGTGAGATGGTGGCCGAGGCACACATGGTTGACCTGACCCTGGCTCATCTCGGCGCCAGGGTTGGCCAGAAAGAGTTTGCAAGCTTCCTGGGCGACGAGGGTCAGGCGCAAGTGGTTCAGCAAATCGCCGACAAGGTATCAGAAGCCGTCGACGGCAAGGCCACGACCCAGATGGGCATCACCATCCAGCGCATCGGGTTCCGCCGCCTTATCTTCCCGCCCCAGAACGTCTCCAGCGTGATCAGGCGCATGAAGGCCGAGCGTGAGAAGATCGCCCGGCGTTACAGGAGCGAGGGCAGTCAGAAAGCAATGGAGATTGAAGCCGAAGCAGAGACGGAAAAGGGAAAGATACTGGCCGCGGCCAGGGAAAAGTCCTTGAAGATTCGTGCCGGGGCCGATGCCGAAAGCGCCCATATTTACTCGAAATCATATTCGCAGGATCCCGAGTTGTTTCGTTTCCTGAAAACGCTGGAGACCAGCGAGGCCGTTCTGAAAAAGAAATCGACCGTGATCATTCCTTACGGGAGCAGCTTCCTCGATCCGCTGCTTCGGGGAGGCGGTTGATGCGGGCGGACAACAGGCGCATCGGGCTGACTGTCGGCTTCTGGCTTTTCTTGCTGGCCGCAGTTCTCTTCTGGAAGGGTGTGGCCACCGTCCAGCCGGGTGAGATCGGGATTTTGACGACATTTTCACATGCTGCACGCACCCCGCTCGAACCCGGCCTGCACTTCATCATGCCGTTCGCCCAAAAAGTCAGGACGGTCAAGCTATCCGCCATCAGGAAAGAGACGGTTCTCAGCGAGGCGCAAAGGGTAAGGGGAAAGAGCAAGGCGGGCAAGAGCAGGATACCGATCAAATCGAATATCACATACTTTCTTACGTCAGACGAGAATCTGGTCACGGTCGACGCCTCGGTCCAGTACCGCATCAAGGACCCCTGGAATTACACATTCAGTGCCCGCAACCGGGACGAGATCGTGCGCAACCTGGCGCGGCACGTACTGGCGACGGAACTCATGGCGACCGCCGTCGACGACATCCTTTCACGGGGACGAGCGGAGTTGCTTCACAGGCTGCAAGAGCGGATGCAACGGGAGTGTTCGCGTCTCGAGTTGGGAATCATAGTCACCTCATTTTTACTCGGGGACGTCGTGCCGCCCCGCGCGGCGATATCGGCCTTTCAGAAGGTCTCGGACGCCCGGGCCGAGTCCGGGCAGATTCGCTCGCAGGCCCAGGCCAAGGCGATGGAAACCAAGGCCAAGGCCAACGGCCAGGCCAGCGGTCAGCTTGCCGGAGCATCGAGTTACCGGGCGGACAGACTGGCCGGAGCCAGGGGCAAGGCGGAGCGCTTCGACAAGTTGTCGGCCGAGTACCGTAAGGCCCCACGCCTGATGCGCCGCCGGCTGGCGCTCGATGCGCTCAAGAGGACTCTGCCCACCATGGAAAAGATCTACTACGATCCCCGCAAGCCCCCACCGGCCATTCACCTGGCGCCCTGAATCCAGTTATTCTAATCGGAAATCATTGTATTGACGCGTGGCCTGGATGGCCCCATATTCAACGAGTGACGGAGAAGAAAAAAGCTTCGAGGCCTTACCTGTACGGGCGTGATATCATTCTGGATTCGATCGCCGATGGTGTCTTTACAGTTGATGACGACTGGAAGATCACTTACTTCAACCAGGCAGCCGAGAAAATCACTGGTGTCGAACGTGGCGAGGCCATCGGTCGCCACTGTTTCGAGGTCTTCAGGGCCAATATCTGCGAGGACGGCTGCCGCCTGCGTCAAAGCATTGAAACCGGCGAGCCAACGGTCAATCAAGCCGCCTACATCGTGCGCGGTGACGGCAAGCGGATTCCGATCAGCATATCAACCGCCGTACTCAAGGACGAAAATGGGGTAATCACGGGCGGCGTGGAGACCTTCCGTGACCTGAGTGTCATAGAGACGCTGCGCAAGGAACTTAAACGCCGTTACAATTTTCACGACATCATCAGCAAAAACAAGAAGATGCTGGAACTTTTCGAGATCCTGCCCCAGGTGGCGCTGTCGGATTCCGGCGTTTTGATCGAGGGGGAGAGCGGTACAGGCAAGGAGCTGCTCGCCCGGGCCATTCATGAACTCAGCCGGCGGGCCAAGGGCCCACTGGTAAGCGTCAACTGCGCCGCTCTGCCCGATAGTTTGCTGGAGTCAGAGCTTTTCGGTCATGTGGCAGGAGCTTTTACCGACGCCAAAAAGGATCGCCCGGGGCGTTTCGCTCTCGCCGACGGGGGCACGCTCTTTCTGGATGAGATCGGAGACATATCCCCTGCCATGCAGGTGCGCCTGCTACGAGTATTGCAGGAGAAAACCTTTGAACCCCTGGGTGGAACGGTAACACGCAAGGTAGACGTGCGAGTGGTTGCCGCCAGTAACCGCAGCCTCGTTGAACTTGTCGAAAAGGGATCGTTCCGCAAGGATCTATTCTATCGCGTCAATATCGTTGCTCTCTCGATACCACCCTTGAGGAAGCGTAGAGAGGATATCCCGCTGCTAGTCGAGCACTTTATTGAACGCTTCAACAGGCTGCGCGGCAAGGAAGTTACTCACATCTCCGCCGAAGCGCTGCAACTTTTGATGAGACACCCGTTCGAGGGAAATGTGCGCGAGCTTGCCAACGTCATTGAACATGCTTTCGTGCTGTGCCCGGGAGGAATCCTGATGCCCGAGCACCTGCCTGAAAGACTCCGCGATCACAAGCGCAGCGGCCCACCGGCGGGCAGTCTGCAGGAGATCGAGACGCAGCAAATCCGCGCGGCCCTCGAACGCAACGGTAACAACCGCGCTTTGACCGCGGCCGAACTTGGAATTCACAAGACAACACTCTGGCGCAAAATGAAAAAGCTAGGGTTATCCAACCAGAGCCCATGAACCATGCACACGTCTATTTGCATTATGCAATCTTTTCACTGTAATCATTGCATATATGCAACATGCGGTTGAACCCTGACAATACCGTCCAGAAAATAATATGCAATATATTCAATAGGTATTGTAATTATTACGCCGTCTATCACGAATGGCACATGTAATGCAATCATCCTGGTCGGGAGTGAATGAAGATGCAGGTTGCAATCACAGTTTGGAACCAACGCGTATCGCCGCTGTTCGACAGTGCCAGAACCATTGTCGTTCTGAAAATAGAAGACGGCCGCGTTACCGATCATTCAGAGGCGAGTCTGGACATGACCATGCCATACTCGCGAGTACAGCGCCTGCATCAACTAGGCGTCGAAGTTCTGATCTGCGGCGCCATTTCCAGGCCTCTCGCGACATTGTGCGCCTCGGCCGGAATCGAGTTGATCCCATGGGTAGCAGGAGAACTCGATCAGGTGATCGAGGCGTTCATTACCAACTCCCTGCATGACCCCGTGCTCACAATGCCCGGTTGCCGCCGACGCCAGAGGAGAGGTCATCGCCGCGGTGGAGGCATGGGCCAGGGCCGCGGCCAAGGTCGGGGCCGGGGCAGGGGTCCCGGCTGGGGCCAAGGACAATGAAAGGAGCCAGTATGAAAATCGCAGTAACAGCACAGGGCAACGAGCCGGAATCAATGGTAGATCCTCGCTTCGGAAGAGGAAAATGGTTCATCATTTTCGACACCGACACGGAAAAATACGAGGCACTAGACAACACCCAGGTACTCAACCTGCCCCAGGGCGCAGGCATACAGGCCGCGCAACATATTATCGACAGCGGCGCCGAGGTCTTGCTTACCGGTCACTGCGGACCGAACGCCTTCAACACGCTCTCGGCCGGCAACGTCAAAGTGGTGACCAATGCAAGCGGCACTATAAAAGAAGCAATCGAAAAGTATCAAAGTGGAGAACTTGAGACCACCGGGGCCCCCGATGTCGAGGGTCACTGGTAATGTTCCAAGATTCATGACGACAACATAAAGAAAGGAGGTTCGTCATGCCAGGTGGAGACAGAACGGGACCGATGGGAATGGGACCAAGGACAGGCAGGGCCGCTGGCTACTGTGCTGGTTACGACCGGCCGGGCTACACGAACGATTTCGGGCGCGGCGGCTACGGCGGCGGCTCCGGTTGGGGTCGTGGTGGCGGTTACGGCAGGGGTCGCGGTGGCGGCGGTTGGGGTCGCGGCAGAGGCTACGGCTGGGGACGCGGTGGTGGCTATGGATATGGTAATGGGATGGGCCCGGCCGTAGGACAAACGCCCTACCCGACATGGGGAGCCCCTCCCTGGGGGGCGGCACCCACGACCGAGGATGAACTCGAAATGCTGAAAGGCGAACACGAGAACCTCAAGAAAATCTTGGCCGACATCCAGAAACGCATCAAAGATCTCCAGGCCAAGCCGGAGAAGAATTAGATAGCCTGAAAAGAAAGGAGGCGAGTCATGCCACAGGGAGACGGAACAGGACCGGACGGACAGGGAGCGGGCACGGGTAGAGGCAGAGGCGGCTGCGGCGGCGGACGCGGAGGTGGCGGTCGTGGCGGCGGTGGCGGTGGCGGTCGTGGCGGCGGTGGCGGTGGCGGTGGCGGTCGCGGCGGCGGTGGCGGTCGCGGCGGCGGTCGCGGTGGTGGTCAAGGTGGTGGTCGCGGCGGTGGTCAAGGTGGTGGTCGCGGCGGCGGCCAAGGAGGAGGTCAGGGTGGCGGAGGCGGCGGGCGCCAATGAAGCCCGTGCGTCTCGCCATAGCCAGCGGCAAGGGTGGAACCGGCAAGACTACGCTGGCAACCAACCTTGCCGCTGTGCTCGCCGAACGCGATAATCCCGTGGCTTATCTCGACTGCGATGTTGAGGAACCCAACGGCCATCTCTTCTTGCGCCCCCAACTCGAAAAGAGCGTGCCGGTCACGATAGCCGTGCCCGAGGTGGACGAATCTCGCTGCACCAATTGCGGGGCCTGCGGAGAGGCCTGCCGTTTTTCGGCCATCCTGTCGTTGCCGAAAAAAGTGGTCACCTTTCCCAAACTATGTCACGGCTGTGGCGGATGTACACTGGCCTGCCCCGAAGACGCCATTCGCGAGGTGCCGCGCCCCATCGGAATCATCGAGAGCGGCACATCCGGCCCGCTGCGATTCGTTCACGGAAAGCTCGACATCGGCGAGGCCATGGCTCCGCCCCTGATCCGCGCCGTGATTTCCGCCGCCCCGGAAAAACACACCCTGGTACTGGACGCTCCCCCGGGCACATCGTGCCCGGTTATCGAAACCATCAAAGGCGCCGACGCGGTGCTGTTGGTGACCGAGCCGACCCCCTTCGGGCTCAACGATCTCGAGTTGGCGGTCGAGACGGTTCGCCTGATGGGACTGCCTTTCGGCGTGGCCATAAACAGGGCCGGGGTTGGAGACCGCGCGGTCTACGATTACTGCGCGCGGGAGGATATTCCACTCCTGTTGGAACTGCCCGACGATCGACGCATCGCCGTTGCCTATTCTATCGGAGAAATGGCCATCGAGACATTGCCCGAGCTGAAACCCCTGTTTTTCGACCTGGCCGACAAGCTAGGCGAACTTGCGACCGGACCCAGACCCAAAGCGCGTCCAGCGAAGGAGCAGCAAACCGAGAACTACGCTTCGAGCGCTTTACCCTCAGAGCAATTGCCGGCCGGGGCTCGGCAGACGGCGCGTGAGATTGTCATCATCAGCGGCAAGGGAGGGACCGGCAAGACCTCGGTTACGGCGTCCTTCGCCGCGTTGGCGGGCGAAGCGGTCGTCGCCGACTGCGACGTAGACGCGGCCGACCTGCATCTGGTGCTCAATCCCGAGATCCGCGAGCGGCGGCCCTTTTCGGGCGGGCATGAGGTCCGCATCGATCCCGACCTGTGTGACAATTGCGGCCTGTGCGCCGAACATTGTCGCTTCGACGCCATCCTTCCCAATCAAGACGACCACCCGGACTCCTTTCAAATAGATCCCATCTCGTGCGAGAGCTGCGGGGTGTGCGTCGACATCTGCCCGGTGAAAGCCATCACGATGTACCCATCCGTCGATGGGGAATGGTTCATCTCAGAGACCAGCCACGGACCAATGGTTCACGCACGCCTGGGCATCGCCAAGGAGAACAGCGGCAAGCTGGTCACCCTGGTAAGGAACGAGGCCCGGGCAACAGCCGCCCTGCGGAAAATCGATCTGATCTTGTCCGACGGCTCGCCTGGAATCGGTTGCCCGGTTATTGCTTCGATCACCGGGGCACAGATAGCGTTGGTCGTCTCGGAGCCTACCCTCTCGGGCCTGCACGACCTGGAACGGGTGGCGGAGTTGACACGACACTTTGGAATCAAGACGGCCGTGACGATCAACAAGGCAGACATCAACCTTGACATGAGCGCGAAAATCGAACTGGCGGCTGAAAAGCGGGGCATCCCGGTGCTGGGTCGCATCCGCTACGATGCCGCGGTCACCCGGGCTCAGGTAGAGCACAAAGCGGTCGTCGAGTATGGCGACGGCCTGGCCGCGGAAGACATTCGCAATTTGTGGAAGAACGTGCTAGAAGTGCTCGCTTAGTTCGCCGGCCGTTTTCTGGTGAGTTCGTCTGCATGGGTGTAACTGGTATAACTTTACCGAGAAGAGGAAGAAGAAATGACTGAAAAATCAAAAGGGAATCCAGAGGCTATCGAACGCCAGGCTATTTCCTCGCGCATGAAAGACATCAAGCACAAGCTGGTGATTCTCTCCGGCAAGGGAGGCGTGGGCAAATCCACAACGGCCGTGAACCTGGCCACCTCACTGGCAATGGCCGGCAAGAAGGTCGGCCTGCTGGACATCGACATTCACGGGCCGAGCATTCCCAAGTTACTGCACATCGAAAATGCCCCCGTTACCGGGTCCGACACCACCCTGAATCCGGTCGAGGTGTTCGAAAACCTGTGGGTCATGTCAATCGGCTTGCTGCTGCACGGACAAGATGAAGCCGTCATCTGGCGCGGCCCGATGAAGTACAACGCCATCAAGCAATTTCTGAAAGACGTCACCTGGGGTGAACTTGACTACATGCTGGTTGACTCTCCCCCCGGGACCGGCGACGAGCCGCTGTCCGTCGTGCAATTGATCGGCAACGCCGACGGCGCCATCATCGTCACCACTCCCCAGGATCTGGCTTTGCAGGACGTGCGCCGCTCGATCATGTTCTGCCGCCAACTAAACCTGCCTGTTTTCGGGGTAATCGAGAACATGAGCGGCTTCGTATGTCCCCACTGTCACAAGCGTACAGACATCTTCGGCTCGGGCGGCGGCGAGGCAATGGCCAGTGAGTTGAATGAGACTTTTTTAGGCACCATTCCCATCGAGCCCGACGTTGTCAGCGCCTCCGATGCAGGCACACCGGTGGTCCAGGCACACCCCGACTCCGAGACGGCCATGGCCTTCAAGCGCATCGTGCGCAAAATGCTTGATCCCGAGCTGACAGAAGCCGCCGAAAGCCCCGTCGAGAAGAAGGAAGAGGGTGAGTCGATGAAGATTGCCATTCCCATGGCACAGGGAGCCCTGAGCCTGCACTTCGGGCACTGCGAGCAATTCGCCATTTTCGACGTCGACACCGAGAACAAGAAGATTCTCGGAAAGCAGCTTCTGACGCCGCCGGCCCACGAACCGGGCGTATTGCCGCAATGGCTGCACCAGCAACAGGCCGACGTGATCATCACCGGCGGGATGGGCGCCATGGCCCAGAGCCTGTTCACCCAGAACGGCATCAAGGTCATTGTCGGCGCAACGGCCCAGCCCCCGGAGCAGGTCGTCCAGGCCTTTTTGGACGACAACCTCCAGGCCGGCAACAACATCTGCGATCACTGAACCACTAACAGGAACCAACATTAGGCATGCATCACCAGCCTGTTTCATGCATAAAAAACCTTGATAAAATTTGCCGATCATGCATATAATATATGCGTGACAATCGTATAGAGCAAATGCGGAGGTCGGCGTGAGAACTACAGTTGATCTACCTGAGAAACTTGTTGCGGAGGCCATGCGGTTTTCCAACCAAAAAACGAAAACGGCGTTGATAATAGCGGCCCTCGAGGATTTCGTTCGTAGGGGTAGAATCCAGGGACTGAAAATGTTCAAGGGAAAAGTCGAGTTGGACATCGATCTGGTCTCTCTCAGGGATCGCAAACACAATTGAGTGTTCTTGTCGACAGTTCGGTCTGGATTGACTACTTCCGGGGTACCGGACAGGCGGACGAGGTCGACATGCTTATAGAAGACAATCTACTGGTAATAAACGATCTGATCATGGCGGAACTCGTACCGCCTTTGCAGTTGCGAGGCGAACAACGTCTGATCGCACTCTTGAAAGAAATCAAGCGGCAGCCGATTTCGGTGGACTGGGACGACATCGTTCAGATGCAGGTCACCTGTCTGCAAAACGGCATCAATGGAGTCGGCATTCCAGATCTGATCATCGCGCAGAATGCCATCCAGGGTGAACTAGTGCTGCTGTCCGTAGATAAGCATTTCGCCCTGATGGCCAACTACATGCCTCTGGCAATCCATGGCAGCTGACCCGATCATTAGCTTACGAGGGCTGTCTGACGGTTTGAAAATCATCGTGCAAGCTGGCTGCGCAGCTCATCCAGTTGTACATCGGTCACGGCCGCCGAGTGCAGGTATTCAACGATGCCGCCCTGCAACTGGATCTCGTCGATTACCGCCCTGATACATTCCGGCTTGACAGCCACATCGGCTTGCGCGGAAAGTTCGAACTCAGCCACTACCGTCTCGTCGCTCGCGCCCAGCGCCATGAGAATCAATGCCGCCACGAAGCTGGCCCGGTCGCGGCCGATCACGCAGTGGAAGTAGACCGGGTAGTTTCCCGCCTCGCCCAGGGCTTCGAAAACCGAGGCTACGGCCTGTTTCTGATCCAGCAAAGGCAGGTAGTTTTCGGGCGTGTCCGGCAGCAGCTTGGGCATGGCGGCGTCCACCAACACGACCTGCTGCTGTACGCAGGATGCCGGTGGACTGGATTGCTGGGTGCTTTCCATGCGCAGGTCGATCACGGTCTTGATGCCGATCTCCGAAAACTCCCGGCAACCGTCGTCGCCGAGCGCTGTAAGCTGCCCGCCCCTGAATACCACTCCGCAGGCCACCCGGCCTTGCGGCTGCAAGACATTGTCTCCCAGACCGCGCGCGTTGGTGACATCATCCCGCAGAATTCGGCCCAGGCACTGATCGCCCGCGCCGCCGTTACCCCCGGCGCAACCAGACAGCACAACGGCAATCAACCACTTGGGAAATAATCGATGCACCTGTATCTTTTCGGCCCCTCCGAATGTACCTAGTCTAAAAACGACTCCATCCTGTCAAACGCCTTGTCTATCATTTCTTCGGGTACACAAAACGACAACCTGAGATGTCCTTCCCCGGTCGGCCCGAAATCGACGCCGGGCGTTGTCGACACCTTCGCCTCACGCAAGAGTTTCTTGCAAAAAACTCCCGAGTCCGCCCCCGTCTCGACCAGGATCTTTGGAAACATGAGATATGATCCAGCGGGCTTCACGTATTCAAAGGTACTTGCGAGCTTATCGAGGCGTGAACACATCAAATTCCGGGCCGACTCGTATTTGCCCCTGAACTCCTCGATGCAGTCCTGCGGGCCTTGCAAGGCGGAAAGCGCCGCGTACTGGGAGGCTACCGGGGCACAAATCGCAAACGGAATATGGGCTTTTGCGATTTGCGGTATCAGATCTTCAGCGGCGCACAGGTAGCCGATCCTCCATCCGGTCATGGCGTAGGTCTTTGTGAAAGTATAGCAACTAATCGCGTTATTCTTCATTTCCGGAATCGATGCGATGGAAAAATGCCGGCTGTCGTCAAAAGTGAAGTATTCATAAGCTTCGTCGGTAATGACCATCAGGTTGTGCTTCAATGCGATCTCGGCAACCTGCCTGAGCTCCTCTTCAGAAAAAACAGTTCCGGTCGGGTTGCTCGGGCTACAGTACAGAATCGCCTTTGTCTTTTGTGTTACGGCTTTTCTGATGCCTTCAATATCGAGACGAAAACCTTGATCCTCGATCAAGGGAACAAAAACCGGCTTTCCGGATGCAAGAATGACCTGGTTGGCATGAGTGGAATATGTTGGAGAAGGAAGGATGACCTCGTCTCCCGGGTCCACGATGCTCATTACCGCCGAAGCCAATCCCTCGATTGCACCGACCGTAACAATGATCTGCGAGGCTCTGGCGTCGATATTGTTGTCTCTTTTCAACTTGGCAACAATCTCTTCGCGCAGCTTCAACAAACCCGAACTTTCGGAATAGCCGTCCGTCAATCCATCTCTTATCGCCCGGACCGCCGCTTCCCTGATGTGCTCCGGCGCATTGGATGTGGGCTTGGCCCATGACAAGAAGGCGACATCGTCGATCTCTTTTGAGAGTCGTGTCATTTCGTGAATGGCCGATTTCGGTATCAGCTCCACTCTCCTGGATATTCTCGCACTATTTTCCATCTTCGCTCCTTTACTCAACCAAACGTCAGGCGAACTCCGGCATTGTTGTATACGAATGAATCACCGAATGCCTCCGCCATCATCGCCGCGGCCCTGGGGCCGGTACAATGCGAGCAGGCAATTTTTTCAATCTTCATTTCCCTGAAAGAGCTGATGGTTTTTATTATGCGCTCGTCGGTGGCGTGCACCAGGTGAGTGCCTCCCACCACGGCATGAACACGTTCTTCGCCGGTCACTTTTTGAAGATGCCGGATGATGTTGACAGGGCCGCGATGGGCGCATCCAAGCACCACGATCAACCCGGCCGCCGTCTTTACGGCAAGGGACAAGTCGTCATTCATGGGATCCGGAAGAACGCCTTCCCGTGTTTCGTAAAACAGGCCTTGATCGATATGTTCGAAGTCAGTGTTCATGGGCACCTCGCCGCTGGTGACGACGGTCGGGGACAGTTGCACGGGTTCACGGCTGAGTTCGAAGGAGGCTCCCGCTTTTTCCAGTTCCTGACGTGTAAACGGCATGCCGATATTGCGACTCGGCACCCCTCTCCTGTCGCTGTACTTGGCATTCCAGATGTCCGGGTGAGCCACGATTTTCTTTGGCCCTGAAAGCTTCAGAACGCCCATCAGCCCGCCGGTATGATCCAGGTGTCCGTGGCTGAGGACGATCGCGTCGAGATCGCCGAAATCGACTTCCAGGAGTTTCGCGTTATGTACGGCCGAGATGCTCATCCCCGTGTCCATCAGCACCCTGAACCCATCCACGTCGATCAGAATGCTGAGGCCCCATTCGGCCAGATATCCAAAAGTGGCGCTGTTATCACTGAGCGTCGTGATTTCTACCGGCATGACGAATCCTCCAGTGGGAAGACTGTTGACACATCGTGTTCGGGTTTTCAACCCCGGAAGTTCATGCTATGCTGATTTCGTTCGGAGGTACACAGCATGAAGAGCCTTGCCGTCGCCGTGTCCGTCGCAGCCCTGGTGCTTGCCGCCTGCGCCGAAGATTCCAACCCTCCGAGATGTGTCACTGATGCGGATTGCACGGCAGGCAAGCACTGCATCGGGGGAAAATGCAGCGACTATGATCCCTGTGCCGGGGTTAGCTGCGATCCCGGCCAAGAGTGTGTTTTCGGTTCTTGCGTTCCCGCATCCTGCACACAGACGAGTTGCGACGACCCCCCGGGGGACCCGGCCTGTTACGATCTGCCCGCGCCGTGTGAGGGGGGCGTATGTCGCTATGAGTCGCGTGAGGGCCGCGCCTGCGACGACGCGGATGCCTGCACCGCGGCAGACACCTGCCGTAGCGGCGGAGCTTGCGCCGGCACGCCGCTCGGCTGCGACAATCCCGATCCGCCCGTCTGCAAGGACGACCAGACACTTATTGTCCACGCCTCTCCGGGCAGTTGCCAGGACGGTAACTGCCACTACCCCGCCGTCGAGGTGACCTGTCCGGGGGGCTGCATGAACGACCAGTGTCAGGGCGATCCCTGCCAGGGGGTAACCTGCGACCAGGCGCCGGATGCGGAATGTATCAGCGACAACATGGCCCGGGCTTACTCGGTACCGGGCAACTGTTCAAACGGTGTCTGCTCGTACCCCTTCGGCGATACCTATTGCCCAAATGGTTGCCAAGGCGGCGCTTGCAGCGGGGACCCTTGCGCCGGAGTTAGCTGCGATCATCCGCCGGACGATTTTTGCACGGACGGACAGGCGCTGCGCCAGTACGAGCAGGTCGGACAGTGCCAGGCGGGCCAGTGCCTGTATGGCTACCAGGAAGTGGCCTGCGACAACGGCTGCGCCGATGGCCGGTGCCAGGGCTGCACCCCGCAGTGGACCGACGTAACCCAGTGCGACTGCACACCCACAGAGTGCAGCTCCTGCACCGGAACCAAGCACCAGCAAGACGGCTGCGGAAACGAGCGCGACACGAGTTGCTCGCTGCCGGCAACCGGCTGCGCCGGTCTGTGTTGCCTGGACGCTTGTTGCGCTTCCGGCCAGGTCTGTTCTTCAGGCGCCTGCTGCGCTCCCGATTGCGCCGCAAAAGAATGCGGCGGCGACGGCTGCGGGGGAAGCTGCGGCGCGTGCCAGGCGGGCCAGCAGTGTACAGACGGGCTTTGCCGAGGGTGTGTCGGCTGCAAGAGCGGGGAGACCTGTATAGATGATCACTGCGCCCCGATAGCAATCTTGCTGGCCCGCCCCAGCCTTGTTGCTGCAAACCTTGTCTGCCCTCAAGGATACACCGAAGCCGGTCACTGGCTGACCGGCCCCGGCAACTTCAACTCCGACGCCGAGGGAATCGATTTCCAGAAATACAAGGTGAGTGCGGGCTGGGTGTGGCTGTGCTCGGCCGATCTCTCGGCCGTAAAGGTCGTCGCCGGTGTCGACGACTGCGGCGCGAACAGCTCTACCTGCGCGGGCCAGATTCGCGGGGCGTGGCACGTGGGAACGAGTTGCACCGCAAGCAATCACGGCGTGGACGCCGCCGGTGTGGGAATCAAGGCAGGCTGGTTGCGCTTGTGCGTATCTTCCGGAGTGGGCGCCAAGGTCGAGAGCGGCACCAACGACTGCGGGGCAAACGGCCCGGGATGCGGGGCTTACCAGTGGGAGGGAAGCTGGCACACCGACCCGGCCCAGTGCGGCGGCGGCAGCACGGGTGTGGGCGACAGCGGCACGAGCATCGAGACGGGCTGGATGACCATGTGCACAGACTCTTCCAGCTATCCGCCGGTCGATGCAAGCACTCTCGACGGCAAGGTTGTGGCAGGCTACCAGGGCTGGTTCGGAGCTCCCGGGGACGGTTCTCAGCGCAACGCCTGGGTGCACTGGTTTCGCTCGCAGACACCTCAGCCTGCCGATGCGACTTTCGACCTGTGGCCCGATCTCGGCGAGTATACGGCCGCGGAGCTTTACTCGAGCAACATGCAATACCAGGGAGGCGTGACGGCCAAGCTGTACTCGGCCTACAACACAAAGACGGTCGAGCGGCATCTGAAGTGGATGGCCCAGTACGGAATCGACGCAGCCTTCTTGCAGCGTTTCCTGTGTGAGTCGACCGGCGGCGCCGGGCGAGAGTTCCGCGATCAGGTCACCCGCAACGTCATCTCCGGGGCCGAGAAGTACGGGCGGGCTTTCATCATCATGTACGACATCAGCGGCGCCAACGGCGCCACGCTGGTAGACGACCTGATCGCCGACTGGAAACACCTGGTAGACGATCCCTCGCTGCGGGTTACGGCCTCGGACCGCTACCTGCACCACGACGGCAGGCCGCTTGTGGCAATCTGGGGTTTCGGCTTCACCGATCGGCCGGGCAGCGCCGCTGACGCGCAGGCGGTAATAGATTTTTTCCGCAACGCGCCCGAGGTACGCTACCGGGCGACGCTGATGGGCGGCGTGCCGACCAACTGGCGAACAGGCAACGGCGATTCGCAGCCCGGGTTCGGAAACGTCTACCGTTCATTCGACGTAATCTCCCCCTGGTCGGTGGGCCGCTACAATTCGATCTCGGGCGTAGTCACCTTCAACCATAATTACATCCAACCCGACCTGGCCGAGGCGAACAGCCAGGGCAAGGACTACCTGCCGGTAGTCTGGCCGGGCTTTTCGTGGGCCAACCTGAAGCAGGATCCAGGCGTCTTCAACTCGATCCCGCGCAACGGCGGCACTTTTTTCACCAAGCAATTCTACGAGGCCATGCAAAGCGGCTGCGGCATGCTTTACATTGCCATGTTTGACGAGGTAGACGAATCGACCGCGATCTACAAGGCCGCCCCGACCCAGGCAAACCTGCCGACCAGCGGGCAATTTCTGGCCCTCGACCAGGACGGCTACACCCTCCCCTGCGACTGGTACCTGCGCCTGGCCGGGGCCGGGATGAAGATGCTGACCGGGCAGATACAGCCGACCGACGAGCTGCCGCTGCAATAAGCAGATGGAGATTCCTCAGCGGCAGGACATACGCCAGGCGTCCAGATCCACGCTTCACCCCCTTGTCAATGGCGTACATCGCCATCACGCTTTTTCATTAAGATCGATCCGCTGACGCTCTATTGCAAGCGGGCGGGAAGGAGGAACCAGCAACTGTCCAACCCGGCTCAGAAAGAATTCCCGCACCGTCTGCCAGTCGCGCGGGCCTTCGCCGGGCAGGCCGGCCTCACGCCCGGCGTCATCGAAGTAGGTCATGGCGCGCAGCAAGAGGGGTTCGTTCAGTTCGGCCCCGTAGACCTTGCGCATGGCAGACAGGCATTCGGCGATTCCCAGACGCTGCCGGTGCAGGGTGACGTAGAGGTCGAAAAAATCACGCCTGGTTCCCCTGTCCAGGATGGCATGTAGCTTGGTGGCCAGTATGCCGGTTACGTTGAGACATCTGTCCTCGACATAGGAAGACAGGTTCTCGAGCACGAAAATCGATACGTTTATGCCGTTCCAGCGCAGGTGCACGGTGTCCTTGCCTCGCTCCAGGATCTCAACCTGGCCGGATTTCTCGAGTTGCCTGAGCAAATCTTCCAGATCGGCAGGTTGGTGCACCCCGAAGTCGACATCACGACTCGGGCGATATGGACAGAAACAGCGCACCGCGTGCCCGCCGATGACGAACCAGTAGCTTAGATCCCGCAGCACACTAGCCAAGGGGCGGGGTATAACTTGTATTGGATCGAATTTCTCGTTCATCTTTCATGTTCCCCTGTCAGATTCTTCTTACCAGCATGACCGCATCGAGCAACCCAAGGCTCGCGGACCTCCAGCCGCGCATCCGAGCCGCCTGGTACAGGTCCAGCCAGGGAAGCCCCGCGGCAAAGCATATCTCGGCCACCCCGCCGTAGTTGAAACAGTAAAATGCCAACTGGTGTCCGGGCACCTCGCTGTTCTCAGAGATGTTGTAAAGAGCCTGTCGAACTCCCGCGGGCAACCGACGCACAGGATAGGCGTGTACGTTGACCGTGGCCATGAACTTGTAGACGCTGGCCCTGGAAGGCGGGCGCAGGCCCAGCCCGGCACCGTGCTTGTTCAGTGACTGCAAGACGCTATTTATCGAGGGTCGATGGTGACCGCCGAGCAGCTCAATAAGTTTTTCTGTAACCTTGGGGGATATTCTCATGCGCCCCTGGTCCGAACGCCTGGCCGCACCATCGTAAGCGTTTCTCTTGCCGAAACGCCGCTGCGCTCTTTCCTGTGAGGTTGTGATATCAAAAACAGACATATTAGCGATCAATTCTAGACAGAAATGGGATTATTGCAAGACTATTTTTGCCTTACTTGGCACCAGCCTCCCGCAGCAATCCAGGCCAACCCGGCCCCTGTCAGGCTGTTGAGCAATTCTTCCCCTGGAGAATAGATATGTTTTTCGCGGGAAGTCATGGGTTTTCTGTGCTAAAGGTTTCTTCTTGAAAAAACGAGAAAAATTTACCAGTTGTCTGATTGCGAAAGGAGGAGACATCCATGAAGGAGCAGGAGCCTGCCCGGGTTTCCGAAGATGCAGGCCAGCCCAAGGATAGACTGCGCAATTTCCTGAGCTGGTTGTATTTCCCCTGGGTCTGGCTGGTATTCACGCCGTTTCTGGCTGTTACGACCATTTTCTTCGGCACCCTGGCGGCTACGACCTGCTTAATCAGCAAGCGGATTGCCTTTCATTGCGGGACGGCCTGGGCCTTCCTGCTGTGCCTGGCCAACTTCACCTGGGTGCGGGTCCGTGGCCGCAAGAACATCCAGAAAGGCCAATCCTACATCATCATGTGCAACCATCAGAGCCACTTCGATGTACTGGCTTTTTACGGGCACTGGTTTTACCAGTTTCGCTGGGTCATAAAACAAGAGCTGCGTAAGGTGCTCGGCCTGGGTTGGGGCTGTGAGGGTGTCGGGCACATTTTTGTCGACCGATCCGACCGGCAGAAAGCCATCGAGAGCCTGGAGGCCGCCCGTCCGCTTCTCGATGGGGGCATCTCGGTCATGTTTTTTCCGGAAGGCACCCGTTCAGATGACGGCCGCATGCTGCCGTTCAAAAAGGGCGGTTTCATGATGGCCTTGCAGCTAGGCTTGCCGATTCTACCGGTCACAATCAGCGGTTCTCGCCACGTGTTGCCCAACAGGACCCGCAAGCTGCTGCCCGGCATCATCCGGATTCAGATCCACGAGCCAATCGACACCGGCAACTACACGATCGAAAGCCGTGAAAAGTTGATGTCCGATGTTCGAAAAGCCATTGGCTCCAGTGTCTTATAAGCACCTTTTCCGAAGAAGTCCGCACCATACACCCCAGTCGCCGGGTCATGGGCGCTCAGTTGGTATAGGCTTCCTTGTTGTGATATGAAGACGGTCCGGGAGGAACCATGGGCGAGAGAGTTGCGATCATTGGTGCCGGCGTGGCCGGACTAACCGCGGGGTACCTGCTTTCACGGAAACACCAGGTGGACATCTACGAGAAAGAGGGTCGAGCCGGGGGAAACGCCTTTACATATGACACCAGTTCCGGCGAGAGTGTCGACATCGCCGTGGCCGCTTTCGGCAAGGCCGGTTATCCCAACTTCTACAAGTTGCTGCACGAGCTGGGAGTGCGTACCAGACGTTGCCTGTCGGCCTACATGAGCTTCGAGAATTTGGACACCAAGCAGGGCCTTTACATGACACCCGGGCTGGCGGGGTTATTTCGTCAGGGGTTCAGGATTATGGGCCCCCGTCAGGTGGGCGCCGTGTGGAGGCTGCTGCGTGGCGTGAAACGACTGCGCCGCATGCTGGCCGCTGGCGAACTGGGCGGGCTGACCATGGCGCAAGCCCTGGAGAAAGTGCCCGGAATGCGGGACATGACCAGGGTGGTATTTCTCGGGGCCTTGTGCCTCTTGTCGTCCCAGGGCGCCGACGAGGTCCTTGCCGCCCCTGCCGAGTTCTTCGTACACAAGCTGGATGTGCACAACGACGTGATCTCGCCCAAGGCCGTATGGTCGGTCCGTGCGGTGCGCGGTTATACCCGCGCCTACGTGCAAGCCTTGGCCAAGCCCCTGGGCGACGGGATCCACCTGTCCTCTGAAATAGAAGTCGTGCGGAGGGACGCTGACGGGGTCGAGCTGATCTTCGCACAAGGAGACCGGCAGCGCTTCGACCGCTTGGTAATGGCCTGTCATGCGGACGAGGCGCTTTCTCTGCTGGAAAAACCCACAGATGATGAACGCCGCCTGCTGGGACCCTGGCGTTACAAGCCCGGGCGCATGGTGTTGCACAACGATCACAGCAGCTTTCCTCACCGGCAACTGCAGCAGGCATACACTTTCTTGTATACATTGCAAAACGGCAAGTTCAATACCTCGGTCAACGGTGTCGTGCGCTATGAGCCCGGTGTGAACCGCAGGTGCGATCTGATCTCCTCCCAGCACCCCAACTTTCCCATCAGCGCCGACAAGATCGAGTACGAGACCGTCTTGAAAACACCAATCTTCGATTTCGATTCCTGTGCCACCATCGAGAAGCTTTCCTCTCTCAACGGGGTGAACCGCACCTACTACTGCGGCTCTCACTTCGGGCACGGGCTGCACGAAGACGCGGTACGATCTGCGGTCGAGGTGGCGGGTCTACTGGGCGTGGAGTTCTAGTCACCATGGCCGGAATTCGCAACCTCGACGGCAAACGGTTGCTGCTTACCGGAGCGGCCGGAGGAATCGGCGTCCGTTTGTGCCGGCGTTTTTTCCAGGAGGGCTGCCGGCTCGTGCTGCTGGACAAAGATGAAGATGGCCTGAAAAAGCTCGCGGCCGAGTTGGATTGCCCGCAGCGGGTGTCCATCCACACGGTGAACCTGGCCTCTTCCGGGGAGATAGATGTACTCGTGGACAAGATCGGGACGCCCGACCTACACATCCTGATCAACAACGCGGGCCTGGCACCCGGTGCAGAATTCGGCGGGATGGATCCTTCCGAGGTACGCCGGGTGATGGCGGTGAACGCCGAGGCGGCCATCCACCTGACACATCGATTGTTGCCCAGGCTGCTGGCATCCCGACCGGCCCAGATCGTCAACGTCGCCTCTGCCGCCGGGCTGATGGCTCCTGGTGGTATGGCGGTATACGCAGCATCCAAGTTCGCCATGGTCGGCTTCTCCGAAGCGCTGCGTGCCGAGTTGCACGAGCGGGGAGTCGGCGTGAGTGCGATCTGTCCGGCCTTTGTCAAAACTGACATCGTGCGTAACAGCTCGCCGAAAGAAAATCTGGACGCAGCCCAACAGCAACGCATAGCCAGACTCGACGGTTACGTAAAAGCCCATGCCATGGATCCAGAAAAAGTGGTTCGTGCAGTGCTGCGGGCCATCAGGCGCGATCTGGCCAGAGTGGTATTGGGAGTTCCTTATCGGACTATGATCGGCTTGCGCTTTTTTTTCCCGCGGCTGGTAGACATGCTGAATCGACGCAACTTCGAAAAGCTCAGGCGGGAGGGATTATTGGGATGAAACCCGCGGCGAACCTGTTTACAGGGGTAGTGCAAAAGCCCATCTCGATCAGGCACTGGTCCAGCTTCTCGCCGCTTCTTTACAGAGACCTGTCCATGATGCAGGGTATCTTCCTGGCCGACCTGGACGCGGCGCGCGCTCTGCTGCCGTCCACTCGCCTGCGGCCCGTGGTGGGATTGCCCGGAAAGGCAGTGGTTGCCGTCAACTGCTTTCAGTACAAGGACACGGACGTAGGACCTTACAACGAGGTGGGAGTCTCGGTGGCCGTCCAGGTGGACGGCGGCCTACCCGGCCCGCTGGCCCTGGCCAGATCCAAGCTGACCCGCAGTTACCACGGGCACGTACTGGAGCTTCCGGTGAACACCGAGATCGCCCTGGCCGGCGGCCTGGACTATTTCAACTATCCCAAGTTCCTGGCCGACATCTCCTTCCGGGAAGATGGCGACCTGCGCATATGCCGGGTGACGGAGCGCGACACGGGTGAGATGATTTTCAACTTGCGCGGCAAGCTCATCCGAACCAGGCGACGAAAACCGGACAAGGGGCCCGTCCCCGTCCACTATTTCTCGTATCCCGTGAAGGACGGAGGTCTTCTCCGGGCCAGGCTGGTACTGGACGCTCTGGAACAAGGGTACTCGTTTTTGGGATCCGGTTTGCAGATCGAGATCGGCGAGCATCCTCGCGCCGCCTGCCTGCGCAAACTGCGGCTGGGGAGGCTCGTCGAGTACGTTTACGCGCCGCGCTGTCAGGCAATACTGTACGAGCCGGGCCCGGTATAAAAAGGCGCGTGTTCCCGGTTCAACTACTCGGAGGCTTACGGTGGCCGGCAATATCGAATACCTGATTTGCGATACATGTTCCCGGAAGTTCGCGCCGGGTGAGGTCGAGCTGACCTGCCCGGACTGCGGCCCGCAACTGGGCACACTCAGCGTACACTACGATTACGAAGCCGTCGGCAAGATACTCACGCGCGAGATCCTCTCCTCTCGCCGCGAGCAGTCCCACTGGCGCTACCTGGAGATCCTGCCTGTTTCCAGAAGGCCCCCTGCGCTTCATCCGCGCCTGGGCTGGACGCCGCTTTACAATCTACCTAAGCTGGCCGCAAGCTTGGGCCTGGGCCGCCTGTGGATAAAAGACGACGGGCAGAATCCCTCGGCTTCTTTCAAGGACCGCGCATCCTCGGTGGGCGTAGCGCACGCCATCGAACAGGGCCGCAAGGTGATCAGCGCCGCTTCAACGGGCAACGCCGCATCGAGCCTTTCACTCTTCGCTGCCTGCGCCGGCATGCGGGCGGTCATCTTCGTGCCCGAGAGCGCGCCGCGGGCCAAGCTGGCCCAGTTGTTGATGTTCGGGGCCGAGGTCCTGGCGGTCCGGGGCACCTACGATCAGGCTTTCGACCTGTGTCTGCAGACCGCGATCTCCAGGGGATGGTACTGCCGCAACACCGCGGTCAACCCCTACCTGGGCGAGGGAAAGAAAACAGCCGCCTTGGAAATATGCGAACAGCTCGATTGGGAAGTGCCTGATGCCGTGTTCGTCGGCGTGGGCGACGGCTGCATCATAGGAGGGTTGTGGAAAGGTTTCTGCGACGCTTTTGAGCTTGGCTGGATCGATCGCAAGCCCCGCCTGTACGGAGTACAGGCGGCCGGCTCGGCGCCGCTGGTTCATGCATTCGAGCGCGGCGACCGCACGGCAACGCCGGAACCCGCGCAAACATGCGCGGACTCCATCTGCGTGGGTCAGCCCCGGGATCACATCAAAGCCCTGCGGGCGGTGCGGGAATCCGGCGGCGCCATGATCGCAGTGCAGGACGAAGAGATCCTGTCGGCCATGCGCCGGTTGGCCCGGGAGGCAGGCGTCTTCGCCGAGCCGGCCGGCGCCGCCGGGTTTGCCGGTCTGGCAAGGGCGGCTGCTTCCGGGGTGGTCGGCCGGGACGAACGGGTGGTTTGCCTGGTTACCGGCAACGGTCTCAAGGACGTAGCCACCGCTATTCAGGCGGTAGAAAGCCGCCCGGTACCCATCGATGCGAATCAGTCGGCAGTGGATGCCTGGCTAGGCACCTGAGAAGCAACGATATTCCATTCATACCCCGATCGGCGGCGAAAACGTCCTCATCGCGCTTGCCGGCAAACCCAGAGCAGGATGAGCATGAAGACCACCAAGGACCGCGACCCCTGGTGGTTCGAGCAGCTGCACCCGCCGTCGATCTTCGTCGATCCGTCGTAGTCGTCGAGGCCTGCATCGGCGCCTGAATCAGATCCGGAATCCGTGCCGGCGTCCGCGCCGGCGTCATCGTCTCCATCGGTTTCTCCGTCGCCGGAATCACCATCCGGACCGCCGTCTTGTTCCGGGCAGTCTCCTTCGTCGGTCTCACCGTCGCAGTCGTTGTCCAGCCCGTCGCACCGGGTCTCTTCGGCCTGGTAGTCGGGTCCGTAGTCGCTCCCTGCACAAAGTGTGCATGCTTGGCCGCAGACACAGGACATTGTCGAGCCTGCGCACACTCCCTCTTGCAGGGCACAGGCCGGACCGCCCGGATCCGGATCTGCCTGGCCATCCGTGTAACCCATGTGTCTGGGCACGGTGTACGCGTCGCCCGGGTTGACCAGGGATCTGAGACCCGACTCGAAATCCAGCGGATCGTTGAAGCCGGCCACGACCGTGATGTCCCCGGTCGCGATCCAGCCCGGTCCGATGCCCTTGATCTCGAAGCTGGTATCCCGCTCGTTCGGGCTGTCGAAGTGAATGGTTGTGCCCACGAGGGTATCGGAAGGGGGCAGGCCGGGCTCCAGGTAAATGAGGGTATTCTCCGGGTTTGTGACGTCGATTGCGGTCACCATGCCGGTGTAAGCGGACACCTGGCTGGTCAGATTGACTCCGCTCGCTTCCAGCAGACAGGCATGGCTCATCCGCATCAGCTCGACTTCGCCGTCCGAGAACCGGATCTGGCCGAACTTGCCCTCGAATTCGATGCCGCCTTCCGCGCTCACCCGGGTGGGATGCTCGCAGCTGATCACCACGTCGGTCTCACCGCTGGCCAGGTCGATAGCCACCGCCGTTACCGTGTCGGGATCGGCGTCGTGAACTACGGAGAGGGTTCTGACCTGCTGGACGAACGGCGTGGTGTCGTAGGGCTCGAGTACGGTCACGAACTGACTCGCCAGTTCATCGCCCAGCCGGCTCTGGATGAGGTAGCGCAGCTTCTCCGGGTTGCCGGATTTGTTCGACGGGGGATACCCGGAGGCCAGAGCCACCTCGTCGCAGGGGGTCAGCGCGTGCAATCGCAGGTGGGGCTCGTGACCCGGCAGGATGCGACCGCGCAGGTCTTCGGCCAGCCAGTCCACCGTGTACCCCGGGCTCACCGGACCAGTCGAACGCTCGACTTCGTCGAGGTACATGAAACCGCTTCCCGGGTAGTTCCAGTCCGGGGTGCCGTCGTAAAATTCACCATAGGAGACATCCTCTCCCGCGAACGTACCCACGGCCTGCGATGCCAGCGAGAGGCCCGCAACCTCGGCGGTCGAGGAAGGCCCGTGATAGGACAAACGATGGTTGCTGCCCCGGCGGGCCCGGAAGATGTCCAGGATATAGCTGTTGTCTCCGGACACGTCGATGAGCGCGGCAGTGCGCCGGTAGCTGTCCAAATCCGGATAGGCCCGGGAGGAAACTTCGAATACCCGGGCCGGGGCCTGGTCCGCAAACAAGTGGATCTGGCCGCCGGAGTTTCCAATCGAGCGGGCGTCGTTGACCATCAAGGTGCAGTGGCTGACGGTGTGCGAAGTCCAGCCGATGCGCTTGGGCCAGGTGCCGGTGTATTCGGGATAGCCTAGGTCGGGCAGCATGTCGATGTTCTTTGCGTACAGCCCGAGGTTTAGAATGTCGTAGTGAATATGCCCCTTGTCGTCACCGTAGTGGATCCAGATGGCCCGTCCATCGTCCTTGTTCTCGGTTTGCACCACGGCCAATCCGTAGCGGCCCAGGTGTTCGCAACGCAACCTGTCGGGCAGTTCACCCGCGACCGAGGCGATCTCCTGCGGCAGCGCCATGGGATTGTCTTCGAAGATAGAATCATCGGGACGTAGCGCGTCGAGATCCCCGGCAACCAGGCGCCAGGCCCAGGCCGCCAGCCGCGGATCCCGGAATATCCGGTAGCCGCGCACGAAGGCCTGAAGGTTGGCCGGGTTCGACCAGGACCCGGTACTGCCCGTGTCGCCGATGTGCGGCATGGCCTGGCCGAGGCAGAGTAGGCGCGGGGTGATGAAATAGGATTGCTTCAGCTTGGGGTATTCGACGGCCAGATCGTGCTCCGCGTAGTCCGGATACCTGGACAGGATCTCGACCAGGTCATGCATGCTGTTGACCCAGATCAAACCGTAGTTTCCGCACTCGCCACCCATGCCGTCGCGGTCCAGCCCTTCGGTCAGCACCCAGGGTACCGGATCTTTCTTGGCCGTATAGTCCCCGGGAAATCCCGGGTCGAACAGCCAGTCGAGCCACTCCCGGGTGGGCACTGGCCGGTCCAGGGCAATGGCCGCGAGCGCGGTGCAGATGTGATCCCTGCCGGTATTGCCGTGCAGGCGTCCCTCCTTGATCGAGTCCAGCATCTGAAGGAGGATGTCGTCTTCGATGTGCGCGCAGATGGCATCGATGGAGCTCTTGTCACCCAGATCGAACTGCTGGGATTTGGCCGAACAGAATTGCACCAGCTCCTGATCACCCTGAAGACCGTCGAAGATCCGGTCGTAGGCGCGGGCAAAATACGGGCATACGTTGTGGCTTTCCCAGATGCGGCCCTCGATGCGGCCTTCTCCCGATCCGCCGTGAGAGTGCTCGAATCCCAGGTCGGCCAGTGGCCGGAAATCCATCTCCGGGTACACGTCGGCAATCCGGTCGAGGAGCACCGCGCACTTGTGGGCGTACCGTGTGTCTCCGGTCAATGAGTAAGCCCGGGTCAGGTAGTTGACAGCCTTGTAGATCGTTCGCCAGTGACCCCACTGCACATAGTAGGCGATGGCAAAATGGGTGTTGCCGTCGGCGTCGAGCATGCCGTAACCGTCATCCACGTGAACCGTGCAGGCGGGATTGCCGGTGTCGGTGCAGGTCTCGTTGTGAAGCAGCGAGCGGTCACCCAGGGCGCGACGAAACATGCCGTGTTCGTCGAGCGCGGTGTCATAAAACGCTTTGAAGTCGTTCTTCGGATAAACCTGCCCGCAGTTCGGGCACTTGATCTTCCACCGCCCGAAATCGTTGTTCCAAAAATCGTGACGCCAGGGGTAGTTGCCGTAGGGAACGATTCCGTCCCCGCAGTTCGGGCACCCGATCACCTTGTTGGTGTGAATGCCGCGAGGTAGCTCCTGTGCCGGGATCAGCTGCCAGAGATCATCGTCGCTCATGTTCAGCCAGTACCCGGCTGCACTGATGGCGGCCTGTTGCTCCTGTTCGGCCCACGGGAATTGCATGATGTTTTGCTGGGCGTTGGCGCGTTCCTCGGCGGTTACCAGTCGACTCGCGTCTTTGGCAAGCGCCGGGTAAATCGCAACAAGGCACCAACACACCACCAGTGAGGTTTTGATGGTTCTCTTGACGGCATCATCCGGCACTTGGTCAGTGTAGCACAAACGTGTCGTACTCCGCGAAAATCCGTAACCGCACGCCGAGACTGGTGATACCCAAAGCCACCGTTGCCACATCGACTGGTGGCTTCACGAAGTCATGGGCGGCAAACCCTTACTGGTAATCCATCGGGCTGAGCAAGAAGTCCTTGTCGGCTCTGATGTTGACCCTGAGCTCGCGGGTCTTGCCGCTTCGCGTGTCGTTGAGATTGATCTTGTGCAGACCCATTTCGAGCGGGTGTCTTTGAAAAGCCCCCTTGCCCATGTTCTCGCCGTCGATCGTCACGGTCACTCGCGGATTGACCGAGACCGACAGAGTACCGTCCAGCCCCGGCCTGGCTCTGGTGTGCATGGGCTGCGGCTGACCCATGTCGGGCAGCGGAACTTCGATCTTCCGTTGCTCGCCGAACGATAGCAGGATGAAAAGTGCCACGACCATGACGGCAGCGAAGATGAGCACAAGGAAACGCCAATCGTTTAGCAGTTTCGAGTAACGCTTGCCGGTGACCGTGCTTTCTTCCGAGGCCGCCATCAGAGAACCGTGCTGATCGGTGGTCACTTCGTCCTCGCCCGCGCCGGATCTTGTCCCCTTGACTCGCGGCGTTGCGCGAGTTCCGAGCAGCTTGGCCTTGATCTCGGTGGACGCCGCCTGTCTCTCGGACAGGATTTCCTCGTAGCGCTGCACGGCCAGCGGCGGCTCGGGAGCCGCCCTGACCAAGGTACCCTTCTCTGAGATCATCTCGAAGCCGGTCGAGAGGATCAGGTCTCTTTCATCGCCCGAAGATCCCTCGATAGCTCTGTCGCGGGCGTGCAACTCGGTGGAGAACAGGCCGCGCACGAAATCCGACACCCGTTCGGTCTGCTCGACGCCTGAGCCCCTGAGCAGTTTGTGAAGCGAACGCTCCATTTCCTTGGCCGACGAGAAGCGGCGCTTCGGGTTGCGGCGCATGGCCTTGCGCAACACCCGCAGCAGGCGTCGGGGAATGTCCTTGCGCAAAACCTTGATCGGCGGGATCTCGCAGCGATCGACGGCCTCCATGGTGCTGTAGTCGGTATCTCGCTGGAACAGGCGGGTATGAGTCAGGGCCTCGTAGAAGACGACCGCCAGCGAGAACTGGTCGGAGCGGTGGTCGAGCGGCTTACCGCGAACCTGTTCGGGAGACATGTAGGCGTACTTGCCCTTCAGGATGCCGGCCCGAGTCTCGGACAGCCTGGCCGTGGCCTTGGCGATGCCGAAGTCGACCAGCTTGGTAATGCCGTCGAACGACAGCAGTATGTTCTGCGGACTGACGTCGCGATGAATCACGTGCAGCGGCCTGTCTTCGAACTCGGCCACTACGTGAGCGTAGTGCAGGCCGGCCAGCACGTCGCACATGATCTTGGCCAGCACCTGGACGGGAAGCTCGCGGCCGAGAAACCTGGCCCGGTCGCAGATCGACATCATATCGCGGCCGAAAATGTACTCCATGGCCAGGTAGGCGGTGTCGCCGTCGCGGCCGACGTCGTACAGGTGCACGATGTTGGGGTGCTTGAGGCAGGCGGCAATCCTGGCCTCGTCTATGAACATCTCCTTGACCTCGTTCTCGGTGTCCAGGTCTTCACGGATGCACTTTACGATCACCGCCCGGTCGAACCCCTCGAGGCCGCCCTGCGAGGCCAGGTAGATCTCGGACATGCCGCCCACGGCGATGCGCTTGATCAACTCATACTTTCCGAGCGTGTATTGCTTGCTCATTTCCCTCGCCCCGTCCTGGCTGGAAGCAGAGCATAAAGCCCAAATAATCTCAAGCCCTCAGCAGGCTGGCACCCCATGAATAACCGCCGCCCACCGTGTAGAGGGCCACCAACTCACCCTTTTGCAGCAAGCCTTCGAGGCGAGTCCTTTCGAGGTTGTAAAAGACGTCGGCAGTGCCCAGCAGACCCGTGGAGGCTATGAAGCCGGCCGAGGACCTGTCGACCGCGAGACCGGCGAGTTCGAGAAACCGTCTGTTGTGCCTGTGCGAAGAGTTCAGCATGACGGTGAAATCGATTTCGGCGACTGACACCCCTGCCCGCCCGGCCGCGAGATCGAGCGTTTCGCGTCCCTGCCGGTTGAACTCTTCGACGAAGGCCGCCGTCGCGTCGGCCGATCGGTTTCGCGGCCGGTAGAACTGAAACAGGTGGCCGCCGCGCGCGAACACCTCCGGCGTAAGGTGGGTACCGGCCCCGACGTCTGGGATGCAAAAAGCCTGGTGGTGTTCGCCGCGAGTGGTGTGCGCCCAGGACAGCAGGCGCAGCCGGGGATGGTCGCGGGTCAGCACCGCCGCCGAGGCGCCGTCACCGAAGACGAAGGAGTGTCCCAGAATCGGCCTCTCCAGCGAAGTGTCCCAGCGCTCCGCGGCGGCGATCAGCACGTTGTTCATCTCGAGATCGGCAAGCATCAAGTCGCGGGCGACAGAAAGAGCCAGGTTCTGGCCGCAGGCGCCCTGGTAGAGATCGAAGACGTATGAGTTGAAGGCTTGCAGATCGGCCTGGACTTTGTTCGAGGCCTGCCAGCGGGAGTGGTCCTTGACCGACCCGCTGTAGATGATCAGATCCAGGTCGCCGGCCTCAAGCCCGGCGTCGGCCAGGGCCCGGCGTCCGGCCTCGGCGGCCATGTCGGAAGGCATTTCGCCCGGCGCGGCCAAGTGAATCTCGCTCGCGCCGATATGCTCGAATTTCTCGCGGCTGATGCCCGACTCCCGAACCGCCTCCCAGGCATCGACAGCCTTCCCGGGTAAATAGCTCCCCAACCCGGCGATCCCAACCTCGACTGTGGACATTCTTCCTCCTGTTCTTCCAACTAGCATCATTTTCAAAGATGGCCGCCCGAAGCAAGGGAAAATCGTGCTTTACCGATCACATTTCAGCGAGCCGGTTTCGATGACTTGAAACAAAGCGCTTATTCCGGCAAGAATGCAGTTGAAAAAGGCGGTTATGGAGGGATGGTCATGAAAAGAATCACATTTTTTGCAATGCTATGCGTCTTTCTTTCATTGGCTGGCTGCGGGAGCAAGGAGGATCCAGGAGTAGACGCGGGGCCGGACGGGGGATTTGACGGCGGTGGAGACCAACAGCCGACCGCGGTTTCCGTCATCGGCCAGGTGGTGGACAGCCGCGACACGCCGGTTCCCAACGCGACCGTTATCATCTATTCCGATCCGGTGCAGGCGGCCACCGATCCCGACGGCCGCTTCGAGGCTGAGATTTTAACAGGCGCACACTCCCTGACGATTCTAAAAAACGACCGGGTGTTGCTGCAGACGGACTTCCTGGCGGAGGGGGAAGGACCGGTTGACCTGGGCACGCTGCACCCCGATGGAGATTACGTCTACAACCCGCTGTACATGCGTGGCTACAACTACCTGGGAGGCAGCTTCCTCTCCTGGCAACACTGGTGCTCGCTGTTGGTCGAGGACTCTGCGGGCCGGCAGGTGGCCGGGCTCACCCCCGGCGAGTTCGAGCTGATCGAGCAACTGGTCCGGCGCGAGGACGACGCCATTATCGTTGAGCTGCCCGTGGACCTCGTCGCCCAGGATGCCGACGACGACCCCGAGACCGGATTCTGGGAAGCTACCACCGGCGGCGAGCCGATCGACATCGTCTTCTTGACCGACTACACCGGCTCCATGAGCGACCACGTAGAGGCCATTCGCGATCAGGTCACCGCCTTCGTCGACCGGTTGCTGGAAAAACACGTGGATTTCCGGCTGGGCGCGGTCAGCTTCACCTCCACCTTCAATTTCAACCATACCCGGTTCATGTACGGCCCCCTGGAGGCGGACCGCTTCCTCGAGGAGATGGCAGGGGTGATCCGAAACACCGGGGGGATAGCTTACGCCACCGACGCCTACGAGGCGATCATGTTCACGCCCTGGCTGGGCTGGCGCCCGGAGGCCCGCAAGGTGGCGGTGCTGATCACCGATATCGTCCCCCAGACTGTTTACGGAACCTTCTGGTATCATGCCGGCAACACCTGCGCCACCCTCTCGTCAGCAAAGGAGTTTCTCGAAAAGCATGAAATCGAGCTGTTCTACAGCCAGAACCCCGAGTGCGGCGACCCAGGTTCCGACTGCGAGCCGGTGGCCGACCGGGCCTGTGACGAAAACAGCGGCCTGCCGGCCCTTGAGCAGGCGGGATTGGCAGTGGGCATCGGCTGGCCCTTTCAGGAAGAGGAGCTCTTCAACCTGCTGTTTCCCCCACCGGGCCCCGAACCCCCCTCTCGCTCCCGCTACCTGCTGGCCTGGACCAGCGGCCTGGACTGGCGGGATCCCATCGACAACCTGCACGCGACTTTCGACCAGTACCTGGTCCGTATTACCCTGCGCGCGCCCAAACCGGGCTCCCCCGGCGAAACATTGCAGGCAACCTGGGAGCTGCCCCTGGAAAGGGATCCGGTTGACTTCGTCATTCACATTAGTGACGAGGAGGGAAATCCCCTGGACGACACCTCGACGGCCCTGCGCTACTTCCGGGACGGTCGTCCCACCCGGAATTACAAGTGGCAGCTTCACCCCACCGACGGTGTGCTGGATGTCCTCAGTTTATACCCGGGACGCTACGCTATGCTTACTACCGACACCGGAGAGAGTACGGTTCAGGACTTCTCGCTGTCGCTGGTGGACCGCCGTGTGGTGGATGCGCCGGAAGAGGGGCTGACTTTTGAACTGCGCCCGCGACCCCCGGATGCGGACGCCTTTCTCTCCCTGGCCCGCGGGCTGATCCGCGATTTCGATGATTGGCGTATCTCCGGCGATCCCTTCGGGCCGTTCGCGCAAGACGCCGAGTTATGGCTTCAGGATCTCGAGCAGGGCGGTCTGACCTGGCCGGAGATGGTTGCCCTGAAGCGCTTTACCGTGACCCTGTCGGCCTACGCCAACCTCAATGAGTACGCGCAGCTCGAGACCGAGCGGGCGGTGGAAGATTTCCAGGATATCGTCACGGATTTCCGCGCGGTCCTGGACGGGATTAACAACCTGAAGAAATCCACAGAGATGTCCTGGGGTAAAACCATTACATCCACGGCACTGCGGATCATCTACGCGGTGATCACCCAGGGACGCTTCACCGCAATGGAAACCATGCTCAATAAAGGGCTGCAACAGCTCATCGACTACGCCAGCGGTTACGTGGTTGACGAGATCCGTGGGGTCATCATGGCCCAGTTCCCCCGAAACGATATGTTCGAGATGCTGGAAATCCTCTTCGAGGAGTGCCTGGTGCACAATTTCGGCGAAGGGGGCGGCGACCCGGACTGGGACCGTGTGATGCAAGCGGCGATGCACATGGGAATCGGCACAGCCCTGGACGAGGTCCGCCGTCTGGCCACCGATGGATTCGTGGAGGCTGCCTTCGGATCTTTCGATCTGGATGACCCGCTGGAAAAGGAGATCAAGCGACTGATCCAAGAGGTGCTGCGGGCCCTGACCACCATTGTGCTCGACGAGGGGGACGGCATGCAGATCCTCGGCGACGCCGTGGAGAAGTTCGCCTCCGGGTTAGGCACATACTTGCAGGAGAGCGGCCGCGAGAAACTTCTGGATTTGGTGGACGATGTCTTCGATCGTTCCCTGGATGCAATGCGCCGGGCGGGCGTACCCGCGGTCGTGCGTGATTTTCTCATGGGCTTCGCCAAAGACCTTCTCCACGAGGCCGTCCCACGCATGGAGGAAGCTTTCGGAAGCCAGTTGGTCAATTTCAAGATCGACACGGACCGGGTGGTCCACATCCTGATCAAGCACGGGCTCTACAACGTGGTGCTGCGCAGGTATTACGCAGACAGGGCGGCCCGGTCCCTGGGGCACGTTCTGCACAACGCCCGTTCCTACTCTCCGGCGGGGGAAGATGCCGACGACTGGGTGAGTAGCATGTCTTATGATTTCTGGGATATTCGTGTGCGCATGGGCAACCTGCAAACCTCGGCCATCAACGCGCTCACCATTCAAGAACATATCGGCAACTGGGCCGATGGCCTGGAGTTCCTGCAGAAAGTGCTGAAAATCATCTCGGTGCCCCTGGATTTCATCGCGGATATCTACCCGCCCCTTGAAGACACGGCCGACGCGGTTCACGACTTCATCATCGTCCTCAACGGGGCCAAGATCGTCACCCGGGCGGTGCAATTCGGCCTCAAGATCAACGAACTCAACGAGCTGGGCAAGCAGTCAAGCGACATGTACCAGTTGCTGCTGCCGGATTGAGGGAAAGAGGATAGGCGACCATGAATTTCTGCAAGCAATCGATCTTTGCGATTCTGCTGGTCCTGGCGGCGAACGGCTGCTCGCCGGACAACGACCCCGGCAATTCGTGCGGAGACGACCGCATCGATACGGGAGAACAATGCGACGGCGACCGTCTGAACGGGCAGACCTGCGAAGACCTGGGTTTTACCTCCGGGGTCCTGTCCTGCACCGACGACTGCAAGTTCGACACATCCGGCTGCGGTCCGGCGAATCCCTGCGGCAACGGCACACTGGACGCCGAGGAGGAGTGCGACAAGAACGACCTGGCGGGCAAGACCTGTGAGGACTTGGGATACGACGGCGGCGCCCTCGCCTGCACGGACGGCTGTCTCTTCGACGTCTCCGGCTGCGAGGGAACCCCGGATCCCTGCGGCAACGGAACTGTGGACGATGAAGAGGAGTGCGACGGTGACGAACTCGACGGTAACTCTTGCTCCGAACGCGGCTTCTCCGGCGGAGAGCCGACCTGCAACCGCGCCTGCCTGCTGGACTGGTCCGGGTGTCTCTGCGACGATGACGCCAGTGAACCCAACGAAAGCATGCTCCAGGCCGCCGGTTTGACCGAAGGCGATCACCCGCTCGATCTCTGCAACCCCGGCGGGGCGGAGGATTGGTTCTCTTTCCCCCTGGAGGCCGGAGCAAGCCTGGCCGTACAGTTGATCCAGGATCAGTCCGATCTGGATCTCGACCTGATCCTCGTTGACGAAAACTTGACCATACTGGACCGATCGGCGGGCGCCGGGTTGGTCGAGAGCGCCTGGTTCACCGCCCCAGAAGCTCTCACCGTCTACCTGCAAGTCTTTCCCTTCCTCGACCAGCCCGGTTCTGTCGGATACAGCCTGCGGCTGGCCGTGGATCCGGAGTGCCTCGAACACGCCGATTGCCCCGCCGGAAACGTCTGCCGGGACTTCACCTGCGCGGAGTGGAGTTGCAGCCCGGACGCGCCTTGCCCGGATGACCTGCATTGCCACGAGGGCCGTTGCGTCGAGTGCGTCGGCGAAGAGGACTGTTCGGACCACCCGCTGATTGGCTGCGAGGGGAACCGGTGCGTGCTCTCCTGTACGGATGACCCGTACGAGCCCAATGACACGTCGGATCAGGCCGTTCCCGTGAACAACGACTTCCAGGAATCCGGTTTGACCCTGTGCGGGGCGTCCGATCGGGACTGGTTCTCTTTCGAACTCGATGCCTTGCACCGCTATGGCTTCAACCTGGCGTTCGAAGAAGACCACGGCGATGTGGATGCGTTTCTCTACGCCGCGGGCAATCTCGAAACCCCGGTATCCATCGGGACTTCGTCCGCCGCAGGCGCGGAAATCACCCATGTGGTCACCGCGGACGGTGCCGGCACTTTCCTGATGGAAGTGCGCCTGCGTCCCGGGTACGACGGCCAGGTCTACGATCTGATCGTATCCGATCTCGGCTTGGTGGCCTGCGCGGCGGACGGAGATTGCCAACCGGGGGAAATCTGCCTCGACTTCGCCTGCCAGGTCCCCGCATGCATGGAGGATTCGGAGTGTTCCGGCGAGGAGCGCTGCACGAATTACACCTGCGTTCCCGCCCCGCCCGGTGACGACTGTGCGGCGCCCATTTCGGTCGCCTCGCTCCCCTTCAGCGCACAGGACGTGGACATCACCCCATACCGCGGGAGTGTAGCCTTCGACACGGAGACCTGCACCGACTGGGGCACCGCCGGCAAGGACGTCTTTTACCGCCTGGAACTCACCGCGGGGCAGACTCTGCTGGCCGAGGTCAGCTCGACCTTCGACGCGGCGCTGATCCTCCTTGACGCCTGCGAAGCCGAGGCCTGCCTGGCGGGCGTGGATTCCGTCTTCGACAACCAAACCGAGAGAATCTCGTACACCGCCCCTTCGGACGGGAGCTACCTGCTGGTGGTGGACACCGCCATCGGGGGCGACCGGCTCTTCGGCTTGTTCGACCTGGAAGTTTCTTCTCCGTAAACACAGACCACACGAAAATCGCGCTTGTGACGCGGCCGGGCGGATGCTATCTTTGCCTGCCGTGGAAACGACAGATATCTACAAGACAGGAGATGCGTGATGCGCGAGGCAGTTATCATTTCAGCTTGCCGGACTCCCGTAGGCGACTTCAACGGCAGCCTAAAAAAGGTACCCGCCCCGCAACTGGGCGCGCTGGTCATCAACGAGGCCGTGCGGCGCGCGGGGATCGAGCCCGGGCAGGTCGACGAGCTGATCATGGGCTGCGTTCTGCCCGCCGGGCTGGGGCAGAATCCCGCCCGCCAGGCCTGCTTCGCATCCGATCTGCCCTTTTCGGTCGAATGCCTGACGATCAACAAGGTCTGCGGCTCCGGCCTCAAGGCGGTCATGCTGGCCGCCCAGGCCATTGCCTGTAAAGACGCCGAGGTGGTTGTGGCCGGAGGAATGGAGAATATGAACCTGTGTCCTTACCTGCTGCCCAAGGCCCGCGGCGGCTACCGCATGGGGACCAGTGAGATCATCGACGGCATGGTGCACGACGGCCTGTGGGACGTGCTCAACGACTTTCACATGGGCTACACGGCCGAACTGATTGCCGACAAGTTCGGCATCACCCGTGAAGAAATGGATCGCTTCTCAGCCGGGTCTTACGACAAGGCGCTTTCGGCCCAGCGTGAAGGGAAATTCCGCGAGGAGATCGTGCCGGTCGAGATCCCGCAGCGCAAGGGAGATCCCGTGCTGTTCAAAAGCGACGAGACGCCCCGCGAGACGAGCCTCGATAAACTGGCTGCCATCAGGTCGGCGTTTAAGAAAAACGGCCGCGTGACGGCCGGCAACAGCTCCAAGATCTCGGACGGCGCGGCCGCACTGGTTGTTACCACGCCCGAAAGGGCCGCCGAGATCGGCGCGCCCATATTGGCCCGGGTGGGGGCCCAGGGCGCGGCCGCCCAGGATCCCAAGGACGTCCTGGTCAGCCCGATGCTCTCCATTCCCAAGGTGCTCAAGAAGGCGGGGCTGGCCATTTCCGACATCGACCTGCACGAGGTCAACGAGGCCTTCGCCGTCTCGACCGTGGCCGTGCTGCGCGAGCTGGGCATCCCCGAAGAGAAAACAAATGTACACGGCGGCGCTGTGGCCATGGGACATCCCATCGGCGCCTCGGGCGCCCGTGTGTTGACGACCTTGATATACGCCCTGAAAGATCGCGGGCTGAAGCGCGGCATGGCCTCGCTGTGCCTGGGTGGCGGCGAGGCGGTCAGCCTGGTCATCGAGCGGCCGTGATTTCTTTTGCGACAGGCTACCTGAGAGGAGAATGCGATGTCCGATGAAGTCGTGATTCTGTCCGGCGCGCGTACGGCGGTCGGGACCTTCGGCGGCAGCCTGACGAAGGTGCCGGTGGTGGAGATGGGTAAGACAGCGGTAGGTGCGGCCCTCGATCGCGGGAAGCTGCAAGCGGAGCAGGTGGACGAGACGATCCTGGGGTGCGTGCTGCAGGCCGGCCTGGGCCAGAACATCGCCCGCCAGGTGTCGGTGCACTCGGGTATTCCGATCGAGGTTCCCGCCATGACGGTCAACAAGGTGTGTGCCTCCGGGTTGAAGTCGGTCATCCTGGCGACCCAGGCGGTGCGTTGCCATGATGCCGAGATCATAGTGGCCGGCGGTGTCGAGAACATGAGCGCCGCCCCCTTCGCCCTGCCCCGGGTCCGTTGGGGGGCGCGAATGGGAGACGCGCAGCTCGTCGACCTGATGGTTCACGACGGGCTCTTTGAGATCTTCAACGACTACCACATGGGCATCACGGCCGAGAACATCGCCGAGAAATACGGCATCGGCCGCGAGGAGCAAGACGCCTTCAGCTTCGAAAGCCAAAAACGCGCCGCGAAGGCCATCGCGGAAGGGCGCTTCACGGACGAGATCGTCCCGCTGGCGATCCCGCAGCGCAAGGGCGAGCCCAAGATTTTCGCCGTGGACGAGCACCCGCGCGAGACGTCGCTTGAAAAGATGGCCGCCCTGCGGCCGGCCTTCAAGCCCGATGGCACCGTAACCGCGGGAAATTCATCGGGCATCAACGACGGGGCCGCCGTGGTGGTGGTGACGACGGCCGCCACCGCCGAGCGGTTGGGCGTCGAACCGCTGGCCCGCGTGCGATCTTACGCATCGGCCGGCGTCGATCCCAAATACATGGGCCTGGGGCCCATTCCGGCCACGCGCCGTGCGCTCGAAAAAGCCGGCTTGTCGATTGGCGACATTGATCTGGTCGAGTTGAACGAGGCCTTTGCCTCTCAGAGCCTGGCGGTCATACGCGATCTTGGCCTCGATATGGAAAAGACCAACGTCAACGGCGGGGCAATCGCGTTGGGCCATCCCATAGGCGCCTCGGGCGCCCGCATTCTGATCACCTTGCTGTACGAGATGAAAAAAAGGAATCTCAAGCTGGGGCTTGCGACCCTGTGCATCGGCGGCGGCATGGGTTGCGCCATGGTAGTGGAAAGGCCTTAGTTTCTTGCCGACTCTCCCAACAAGCACCCGGATTCTACTGGCCGGTTGGGATCCGCTGGGGTTCATCCATCGCATGGACTGGTACCGGCGCATGCTTTGGGCCGACTGGTTTCGTCCGATAAGGCCCTATTGGCTGCGCTACCACCTGGACTGGGCGGCTGCGATCTTATTGCTTGTCTTGTTGTTGTTGTTGCTGCGCATCCTGCTGCGAACCAGGGTCCGGTCCGGGGATGAACGCAAGCTGGCAGCTCGCGCCGCCCGGCAGTATGAGAAAAACGGCGAGTTGAAGCTTGCCGCCGACACCTGGCGCCGGGCCGAGAGATTCGACAAGGCTTTTTCCATTTATCTGAAGACAGAAGATTTCCATCAGGCCGCCGAGCTGGCCGAGATTCTGGGCAAGACCGAGCGGGCCATCGAACTCTACCGCCAGAGCAAAGACCTGACCCAGGCCGCGGCGGTGGCCGAGCGGGACGGGCGACTGGAACTTGCGGCCGAGTTGCAGGCCGAAATGGACGACCCGCTGGCTGCCGCCCAGCTTTACCGGAAGACGGGTCAGCAACATAAGGCCGCAGAGTTTTTCCTGGCCGCAGGCATGCAGCGCCAGGCGGCCGAGGTGTTGTTTGAAGCAGGTGAGTCTGAGCAGGCTGCCGAGATCATGTTGCAGCTTGTCGCCGCTTCCAGCTCGGGCGTTACAGAGCAAGAGGCCGAGCTGTTCGAGCGGGCCGCGCAGGTGTTCGAAAAAGACGACCAGCACCTGAAGTCTGCCCGACTGCTGGAGACGGCCGGCATACTCGATCGGGCAGCATCGGCCTACCAGGCCGCAGGCGAATTGCCAATGGCCGCCCGCTGTCTGGAACGAGCCGGACAGCGCCGGCAGGCCGCCGATCTCTACCGCCGGGCCGGGCGATCGGAGGACTACCTGCGCCTCTTGCAGTCGGAACGCAAGACAGACGACGCTCCTTCCCCGGAGCTTGCGGTCGCCATGGAACAGGCCGGCCGGCACGACGAGGCTGCCCGGATCTACATTCAGGCCGGCCAGGAGGATCGTGCCATGGCGCTCTACCTGCAACACGATCCGGCCCGAGCCGCCCACCTGCTTTCCGAAAAGGGCCGGCACGCAGAAGCCGCCCTGGCTTACATCAAAGCCGGCGACCCGGCCGCCGCACGCGAGGATGCCCTCCGGGCCGGCGACCAGTCCCTGGCGGCGGACGCGGCCATCAAGGCCGGCCTGCATTACGAGGCCGGGCAACACCTGCTGGATTCGGGCGACACGGAAGGGGCCGTAGCACAACTGCAGCAGGTGGCCAAGGAGCATCCCCGCTACCGCGAAGCCAATAGCCTGCTTTCCGGGGCACTATCGAAGCTTGGAGAGTCCAGGCTGGCCCTGCAGGCGGCCCGCCGGTCGGTGGATGGATACGAGCCCGGATCGGACAACCTCGATTTGTTCTACCGTCTGGCCCGCCTTCTTGAAGACACGGACGACGATCCCTCGCGCCAAGAAGCCCATAAACTGTACGAGTCGATAGT
>CAZXHT010000038.1:20970-51213 GCA_964640665.1 uncultured Myxococcales bacterium | reverse complement strand
TTTTTCACACCTTGAAACCTTCATCCGGTATAATCTCTCGGAACAACCATCAAGAAAGCAGAAACGATGTCATCTTTGATCCCCGGATGCCTTTTGTGCGTCTTGTACCTGTCGGTGTTGCCGGCTCCACTCGCCGCCTGCAAGAATGAACCTTTACCTCGGACGACGGTTCGTTCCGTCGAGGGCGCGATCATCTATTTCTATCCATCCTTTCTGAACAGGGAAGAAATACGTGAATACGCCGAGGAAGCCCTGTTTCGAGTTGGCGGTAGCACGATCGAAATGCCTTTCCTCTATCCAGAAACAGATCTCGGTATCGCGAGTTATCATCTCAAGACCGAGGAAGGTCCGTTCATAGTCATCAGAAGGCGAGTCTTGCCGGACAACAATATCTCCCTGCGTTTCTCCGTGGAACCCGACAATGCTGTGTCCCACCTACCCGACCAATGGATCGGCTACACGTTGAAAGCGATCAAGGGACCTCCGGTCAAGATACTGGTAAAGAGAGGGAGATACGCAATATCCCTGGAAGAGGGCACGATCGAACGCTATGTAGAAAACTACATCAAGATCTCTCTACCCGGACGGCCGGATTTCCCGCCCCAGCCCGAAGAGACGATTCCCAAAGTCGCGGACCCCTACGATCCTGAGCAACTCTTCCGGGCAATTGCTAAAGTCAAATCGAGAAGAGTCCAGCAATCGCTGGAGGAGCGAATCTACAAGCTCGGATCCCGGGATATTTCTGTCGCCATGAAAATGCTGCAAGACCCCAACGCGCAAGTCAGGGAAAGCGCCAGCATTTTGCTGCGCTGGTTGCCGGATAAGAAAGCCATCGTGCCCGTCGCCGAACTTTTACGAGACACCTCGACGCTTGTCGCTGCACAGGCGAGATATACGCTCAACTACTTGTTGTTAAAAAAAGGCACGCTCCTGGATGATGGTAAAATTAAACAGTCACTGGCATCAAGGGCCGTACGCGATTATATCAATGAGGTCTGCCGCTGGAAGAGAAATCACAGCGACACAAAAAGAATATTGGACAAGCGCGAGTTTCGGGTCTTGCCGATACATCTGAAAAAAACCAGAGAAATGCAGATCAAGCCCCGAAACCCGGCTCGTGGTGCCCATTCGAGTTGCAGGGGTGGCAAGCCAATCGTTGTCAGGTTTCAAAAAGGTGATTCATGGCAAGATTCCAACAAGGACAGCCGAACTCCATTGATTCAGTTTCATGCTTTCCGGACATTCGGAGGCTATGCGCGGGTCGCGTTTCGGGTCAAGGCATACGATCCGAACATTGACGAGAAGCATGTCGTCCTGCTGTACAAAAAGACAAGGCTTGGCTGGCAATTGCTCGGGATGCCCCATTATCATTTCTGGAACAGGCGTGTAACGTCCAATTTTTATGGTCCCGAGTCAGCCATTTTCCCGCCTCATCCCAGAAAATTTGAATCTCCGAATCCGGTCGATAGCGAGCAATTCGACTACAGCATCGAGTCGTTGCGTGCGACAGATATCTATCGCAAGAAGTTGTTCGAACAATCCATGTTCGAGTTCAGTTGGGCCCAAAGCAAATTCAAGGGCGAGAACGTGCGAATGCTGGGGCCGGAATACATTCCGTTACTTAGAGAAAACCTGTCCGATAAAAACCAGACTGTCAGGCTCGCCGTGCTGCTGGCCCTGGTCAACCTCGGTCAGAAGGACTTTTTACAGGAAGCGTATACTTCATGCAAAGATGCCAAGGCTTACAGGGCGCGTTTGTACTGCGGCAGAATCGTTTACGACGCTCGGATTGAGCCGGTTAGCGAAGGGGAAATTCTCAGACTCATTGAGGAAGCACGCAGAAGCGCCGGATGCGGAACCGGTGTGCGCTGGCACACGTTTGAGCGACGGCAACAAGCTCCAGAGACGATAGCCATACTCGTCAAGCTGGCTACAAAATCCAAGGATCCTAGAGTGCGAAAGTTCTCCATCGGTTGTCTAGGTCGCCAGAAACTTCCCGAGTTACTGGGCTTCTGGAAAAACATCCTGGCGGACAAGAACTCGCCGTTCCGCAATTCCGCCTGTCTCGGACTCGTTTTCATCAACAACAAGGAGTCACGGGAAATACTTTCCGGGATGATGAGAAATCCCAAAACACCGAATCGGGCACTGCTCACGATATCGTATGGTATCGAGGAACTGGACAGGGATGCGCGCAGAAGATCCGGCTATGAATACAACTTCGTGAAACCGATGCTGAAGCATGATTCGAATGAAGTTCGAGCGTCGGCATACAGGACTGCCTTTGCCCTGGCCAGGAAAAGCATTCCGTTCTACATGGTTATCGATGCTCTGCGGGATGAGAGTCCCAAAGTCTCCATCGTTGGTCTTCAGCAAGTCAGTATTCACAAGTCGGTAAGTTTCGTCAGCCATATTCTCCCCCTGCTCAAGAGTCATGACAGGTACGTCAGGCAGTCTGCGGACTCGAGCCTCTTCTCGCTTCTCAGTAACTGGAAGGGTACCCGGGAAGTTCGCCAGGCGCTCGGCAAATCGAAGGCAGAGGGTCTCTGGGAATATAGTTCGGCACCTACTACAGCCTCGGCGTTGGCCAGGCTCATGACCAGGAACGGGAGACTCGCCGAGGCAGGAAAAGCATATGATGAGGCAGAGCGCGGCTGCCGCCGGCAGAAGTCGGAGATGAAAGAAAAGAACAGCAGGTGCGCCCGCGACCTGTTTCAACTCTACGTTGTTCAAAGAATGATCGGCGACAAGAAAGCGGCCAGGAAGACCGCAAGACGCATGAGTCAGACTTACTCCCCAGGAATGCGGATTTCTGGCAGGGGATTCCCCACGTATAGGGACAACTTCGGGACAGTCGCCGAGATGACAACAGAAATGACGGCTGCCCTCGAACAACCGGTTGCATTATCCATAGTACCGAAAAGCTTGACCGTGAAGCGCGGCGGCAAGGCCCCTGTAAGATATGTCATCGAGAATGAAACCAAGGGCGTCATCAAGATACGCAGAATGAAACGAACTCGTGACGGAATACTGAAGAAATTTTCCGGTTCTTTGCGGTCGTATTGGTGCGAAGACTGCTGGCTGAGTCTCGGCGGAAAACGGGAAGATCGCCTGGAAGATGAATTCATCGAACTGAAACCCGGCGCTCAGTACTGCATCGATGGCAGTCTGTCAGCAGCTACAAGGACGAAAGCCAGTATTTCTGCGCTCGTCGTCTGGGACGGGATACTCGTAAAACTCGATGATGGCAGTGAATGGTACGGTTGGGCAACCGGAAAGGCCTCTTTGGTTCACTTTTCAAAATCCGATCAGGACGGGAACTAGCATGAAGAATGGCGTTTCAAGGGGCACGCTGGCCCTGTTGATCGGCGTAGTCTTGATGCCGGTACTAGACAAGGTCGAAGTGAACGCGGCTCCCGGCGGCAGCTACACCGTTTCAGGCGACGTGGTGGATGGGCACGGCAGGCCATTCCCCGGTGCCCGGGTCGTTCTCGAAGACGTGGATCCACAGACTTTTGTAAAAGAACAATTCGTGCGTGTCAGCATTCAGAATGAAAAGATCGTGCTATCGACAACGCCGATGAGCCAGCATAGACCTCTTTCAGAAGAGGACAAGTTGAGGTACCGCCAGTACGTGAAATCAACACGCTACAAGCGGCACCCGGGTTGGCGACATTTGCTCAGGAATCGTAAAAGATCGGCAATCTTGCATGAAACGAAGACAGACACCATGGGACGCTACCAATTCGTCGGGCTTGCAGATGGGCCATTCAGGGTAACCGCACGGAGCCCTGGACGCGTAGCAGACATCAGCCTCGTCTGGCCCGACACGGATACTCCAAAGGTCAAATTGAACTTCTTCCTGGCTCCGGCATACGATTTCATCGGGCAAGTCGAGGACGAAAAAGGTGGGCCTATTCCAGGCGCCGTAATCGTGATCAAATCGCCTCGCGGGTTGTGGCGAAGCGTGCAAAGCGACGGCAACGGTCGCTTCAAGATCGAGGGCATGCCTTCGACGGGCGAGGGAATTGGAGCCCGGATGCCCGGTTTCCTTGGTGCATCAAAAACTGTGCGACCCAGGGACGGAACGGAAAGTTCACCATTTCGGCTTGTTCTCGTCCGTGCTCCAAGCCTGGCGGGAAATGTCAGCCAAGACGGCAAGCCGGTCGAAGGCGCGGAAGTGCTTGTAAACCACGAGGTCATGGTAAAAACAGATCGTTTTGGCAGGTTTTCGGCCGTTGGCATCGATGATGAAGGCGTCTATGTTCGAGCGAGAAAAGGAGCTAGTCTTTCAAGGCGTCATTTCGTCAAACTTTCCACACGGAAAGTCTCAACTGTCAATCTCGAGTTGGTAAGCTCTGGCAAACTGGAAGCCAGGGTTACCGACGTAGCGGGCAGGCCAATCAAGAACATGAGTGTTTTCGTGAATTGCATGGAGCAGGGCCGCACTTCCAGGTTCATCACGAATTCCAGTGGAGTTGCCACTATTGAATTGGCTCCTACAGGACCACTGCAAGTCGAAATATCTCCCAAGAACATGCTGCACTTGCAAGGAGACGTAGAGCTGAAGCCGGGAGAGACGAAACGGCTTGAATTCGTTCTCAAACCGGGGATAAGGCACAGGGTCAGGGTGCTGTTGCAAGACGGATCGCCCGCGCCCGAGGGAATCGAGATACGGATGAACAATGCTTTCCAGAATCAGATCATCCGCACAGACACAAACGGAGTCGCCTATTTCAACAACCTCTCCGGCCATAACAACTGCTACGAGATAAGCCACGAAGGCTTCTGCAACGAACATGGCCAACTGAATTTTAACAAAGAAGAGACGCAGGTCATTCTCAAGCAAACTGGGCGGATCGAGGGCGTAGTCGTCGATGCCGGGGGCCATGGGCTGGCCGGCATCATGATAGTGGCGCGAAAAAGTAAGCCCTACCAAAAGCGGCCGGTAATGCTTCCCGAATTCATGCTTTGGCTTCCTCTGCCCGGTGAAAGGATACTGGCCGAAACGAATTCGAAAGGTCGCTTTCTCGTCGACAAGATTGGACCTGAACCAATCTACATCAGGGCCGTAAGCGAAAAGTATCACTATGTCGAGCCGGTCAAGGCCAAGGCTGGAGACACCGACCTGTCGTTTATTCTCATCGATCGATTATCCGTCAAGGTCCGCGTGGTGGATCAGAGAGGAAACCCCGTGCCCTTCGCGAGGGTGCACATGTCACTACCCGGGACAAAGAAGGCAATACGAAAGCCAGTCCAGTGCAACGCCAAGGGAAGGTTCATTATTGAGAATCTGCAGCCCGGCTGTTTCATGCTAAGGGCATCGGACTATCAGGTTCAAAGCAAGGCGATAAGAGCCTGTGCGGGTGACAATCCAGTCATCTTGATTTTACCTGTTTCAAGGTAGTATCCGTCCAGACTTGAGACCCACTCTTAGACCCACTCCGTCCCATAGGGGGCACGTTCTCCAGTGGTAGCCGCATGTTTTCTATAAGAGTCGTCTTCCCTGTCTGGCGTGCCCCCGAAATCAGCAGAATCGCGTCGGACCCCGATCGTCCTATCTCACACAACGCACATAGATGTCGAAGTCCTTGTCGCCGAGGAGCACACCGCTGGTGTAGAAAAACACGGTCCATGCTTCGCTATTGTCGTCCTCGCGCTCCGACGAAGAATAGTACCAAGAGCACAGACCTTCCATGCCACCTGGCCAGTAACAACCTCCGGCGGAACCTTCACCAAATGAACAACCGGTACAAGAGTCATCCCTGCATGATGAGTGAGACAGGCAACTGTCAGTCACGCCGCAGGAACCTCCTGCCTCCATATTCGGGCAATCGCGGATCAACGAGCGTAGCTCGCTTATCGTCGGCAAGTGCCAGTCGTCGTGGTCAGCCAGTGTAAGGCTTTTACAATAATCAATTGCCTCTTGCCATTGCATCGTGTTACCGGCGGGCGTTTCCTGCCAAGTATAACCCGTGACCTGATCGGTCCATTCAATCCCTGGGCCTTCGTCGAATACTCCGCAACCAAACATGGGAATGGCAACAATCGCCACCACTAGACACAGACGTCCCATCTCAAAACCTCCCGCCCAGGACCATAGAAAAGCCTCCGTTTACCAGCGCCAGTTTTCAAGCATGCTGTGTTTAACATAAAGCAAGAGTAAGTACCACTTCGCCAGAAAAAAATGACGCGCGTCAATTGTTGTTTTTCAGCATGTTGCAAACGTGTCGACCTTGCGGCGAAGCTGAGCACATCTGTGCCCCTCGGTATACCTTGCCTTCTGCGTCACCAGCAAACCCTCCTATGGTGAAGCGGATTGCTCATACCGCGATCCACAAATCCAGGGCTAGCCAAAAACCCGGTTTGTGCTAACATCTCATTTTGGAATTCATCGGTAAGGGTTGTGTTTTGGATACGAGATAAACTCCTTAGCCTTCGAGCCTACAGGTCCGTAAGAAAGAATCTCTAATGAAAAACATTCAGAAGGCGATGGTTCTGTTGTTGGTACTGGTGGCAGGTTCGTCGGTAAAAATCCCAAAACCTGGTTGTTCCCCCATGAATTCAACGAGTTATCTTAAGAGTGATAACGCTTTCCGGATCGGCACCCTAGTTGCGTCCTGGGTGGAGAGCCGGGTGAAAGCGTGCTTGATCAATTTTACGGAATGTACTAGAATGACATATGTGTAACTGGAGTGTGTAATATGGCGAAGCGGATACAGGTTGTTTTGAACGAAGAGGAGCGTGAGCATTTCCGCGAGTCCGCCAGGCGGGAGGGTATGTCCCTCAGTGCCTGGATGCGACAGGCAGCGATCGAGCGGATCGAGCGCCTGCGGGCGAGGCGCGAGTTCGACAACACTGAGCAACTGGCGGCATTTTTTGCCGAATGCGATCAAGGCGAGGTAGATGCCGAACCGAGTTGGTCCGAGCACCGCAAGGTTATCGAACGTTCCATCCGGAGCGGAGGCTCCGACACGTGATCTTTGTCGACACCAATGTCATCATGTACGCAGTCGGCGGGTCTCATCCTCTGAGGAAAAAGGCGCGGGCATTTTTCGAGGGTCTCGTCTCGGGTAGAGAGGGCAAGGCCTGCACCTCGGCCGAGGTGCTGCAGGAGCTGCTGCACGCCTACCTGCCGGTACACCGCAGCCACACCTTGCAGGCGGCGTTCGAACTGGTCGAGGGTTGCATCGGCGACATCTGGCCCGTGGAACCCGCGGACGTCTTCCTGGCCCAAGAACTTTCCGGGCGCTATCCGGCGTTGGGAGCACGCGATCTCATTCACCTGGCTTGTTGCCGGCGGCGTTCAGTGCGCCACATGATTACATTCGACCGGGGCCTGGCAGCGGACTTCAACATTTGAGTGAACTACTTTTTCAGCCTGGCGAAGAATGTCAAATCGACGCCGGGCAAGGGTCTTACGGTTCTTTTCCAGGTCTTGTAACCCTTCATCTCGACCTCGAGTTCCGAGACGTCCTTGGCCAGCATCTTGACCGCCAGGGGGGTCTTATTGCTGAGTGGGTAGCCGTTTACGGTTACCTTGGCTCCCTCCGGCTCGGACTCGACGTGCGCCAGGAGGCGCCCGCGGGCTTTGTCCGCGCCTACCTGCAGCGAGAGGTCTACCTGGATCGTCTGGCCTTCGGCTAGCTTGAACCGTTCGAAGGCCGATTGCATGCCCCTCTTCTCCAGCAGGATTACGTGATCGAGGCCGGCGGCCACCTTGCGCAGCGTGACGGGTGTCTTTTTGCCCGTGGATATTCCGTCCAGGTAGATTCGTGCCCTGGGGGGGGTGCTCTTCACCTGGATTTCGCCGAAGCCCTTTCCATCGGCTCCTGCGATTATGGGCGCGCCCGACATCCTGGCCTTCTGGGCGGCCTCCTTGCTCAGCACCGCTTCGAAGAACAACGGCTTGCGGGTGTCTGTCAGGGTGAATTTCTTCTCCCAGGCGGGCAAGCCCGGCAACGAGACCTTCAAGGTGTGCTCGATACCGGGCTCCACACTGCCGATCTCGGTCGGTGTTTGACTGGGCAGGCGGCTGTCATTGAAGTAGACATCCGCGCCCGAGGGAATCGACTTGACCTCTACCCTTCCGGTCTTGGGAGCGTTCGACGCTTCTTCGGTGCCACGGAACATGTAAATCAGACCGACGGCCAGGGCCGCCAGTACCAGGAAGACCAGCACCAGAAAACCCTTGCCGCGCTTGCCGGCGGGCATGATCTCTTCGGCGTAGGGATCCGGTTCGCCCGGAAGCCGCTCGCCCGCCAGCGGGTCGACGATCTCGGCAGCGGGTTGGGCCCCGGTGTCGAAAGACATTAGCGAATCAGGTTGCTCCGTCTTGACCGGCGACTGCCCAGGTTGTGCCCGGTCTTGTCGCGTGCTCAGCGCGGGTGCGTCGTACAGTAGCTCCATGCCCGGAGGAGGCTTGGGCGGCGGTGCCTTGGGCGGCGGCTGGCCGCTGTCGGGCGAGATCTGCAAGACGGGGTCGGTCCTCTTCATGTTGTTAGCCGGAAAGCCCAGCTTTCCGGCCGGAGTGTACTCGGAGGAGGGAGTGAACTCGGGCCCGGCGTCTGATTGCGTGCCGCTTATGCGGCCGGTTTCGCCGGTCGAGTCGCTGCCGCTGCCGGCATCGCCGAAGAACATGTCTAAAAAGGCCACCAGGTCGGGCCCCTCGTCCTTGGCCGCTAAGACGGCGCCTTCGAGGTTTGCGGCCTTGGCATGCTCCAGCGCCCTGTTACGCGCTTCGAGCTTGTCGACGAACATGTCTGCCATGAATCTGGAAATAAAGATCGAGTTCGACTTGAGACTCTTGGCCAGCAAGTAGTCATCGAGGGCCATCTGCATTTCCTGGGCGGTCTGGTAACGATCATCCTTGTTGGGAGCCAGCGCCCGCATGACGATGTCCTGCAACTCGGCGTCGATCTCGGGACGCACGGCTCGCGGCGGCCTGACGTCTCCCGCCGCTACCGCCTTTAAAGTGTCCAGGTTGCTCTTGCGCTTGAACAGCCGCGTCCAGGTCAAAAGCTCGTACATCACCACTCCGGCGGAGAAGACGTCCGAGCGCCCGTCGATATCCATGCCACGACACTGCTCGGGAGACATGTAGGCGTGTTTGCCCTTGACCCGCCCGGGGATGGTCGTCGAAATCTCGGATCGTGCCTTGGCAATGCCGAAATCCACCAGCTTCACACCGCCCTCGAAGGAGACGATGATGTTGTGCGGACTGACGTCGCGGTGAACGATACCACCTTTCTGCCCGTCGAGATCGATCTGCTGGTGCGCGTAGTGCAGCCCGTCCATCACCCCCGAAAAGATCTTTACGATGTGCTCGTTTGGAATGCGCTGCTTCTTCTTGGCGCAGCGCCTGACGAGCGACTTGATATCCTCGCCGTGGATATACTCCATGGCAATGAAGAATACGTCCTGGTCCTGACCGAGATCGAATATCTGGACGATGTTCGGGTGATTGAAACGCGCGGCCAGCCGGGCCTCGTCTAAGAACATCTGCACGAAGCGCTCCTGGCTGGCCAGCTGCGGCAGGATCTTCTTGATTACCAGGACCTTCTCGAACCCCTGGACGCTCGTCTGGCGAGCAAGGAAAACCTCTGCCATGCCTCCGACAGCCAGGCTCTTGAGGAGTTCGTACCTGCCAATATGATCGAGGGACAAACTCTCCCCTCCGCCATGCCAGCCATTAAACCAGCATACATAGTAGTAGTTACTGCCTCACCTGTCAAAAAAGCAATTTTATCGAGCACCTATTCCTGGATGCGCTCGGCTAGCCTGACACCTTTTATCTTTTCGATCTTCCTGACTAGCGAGGTCAACTGATCCAGATCGGCAACCGAAAGCTTGATGGTGCAATTGGCCAGACCGCCTATCTCGGCCCTGGCATTCACATGGCTGATGTTGATACCGGCGTCCGAAAGCACCGAGGTCACGTTGGCCAGCAGCCCGGGACGATCTTCGCAGCGGATGCGAACGCCCACGGTGTGCCGGGCGGAATGATCGGCGTCCCAGTGGACGTCGATGCGCCTGTCTGGATCGGAGTCGTGCACGCGCTTGCATTTACTGGTGTGAACGGTTATTCCGCGACCGCGGGTGATCACGCCGACCAGGTTGTCGCCCGGGATTGGATTGCAGCACTTTGCGAAGCGGACCATGACGTCGTCCATTCCCTCGACCAGGATTCCACTTTTGGATTTGCGCCCAGGTCTCTTGAAGACCTGGGCGATCCTGGAAGGGCGCGTCTCCTCGATGGCCTCGGTGGCCTGGTCCCGCTGCTCGGGCGGCAGGAGAAGCTCGACCACCCTGATGGCGCTTGTTTTCCCGTATCCCAGCGCGACCAGCATCTCATCGGTGCTTCTGAAACCAAGCTCTTCGGCGACCTTGCCAATCTCTCCCGTGCGCCATCTCCGGTTGAGGCTGATTCGGTGACGCTTGCACTCTTTCTGCAGCAACTCGCGGCCGATTTCCTCCGAGCGCTTGCGCTGTTCCGCGCGTACAACGCTTCGAATTTTATTGCGCGCCCTCGAAGTCTTTACGAACGATAGCCAATCCTTGCTCGGGTTCTGGCGCGGATTGGTCAAGATCTCGACGGTATCGCCGTTTTTCAGCTTCTGTCGCAAAGGTGCAATCTTGCCGTTGATGCGCGCGCCGACGCAGCGATGCCCAACTTCGGTGTGTACGGCGTAGGCGAAATCCAGGGCCGTTGCTCCTTGCGGCAGCGCCTTGACGTCTCCCTGGGGCGTGAAGGCGAACACCTCGTCGCTGAAAAGATCGACCTTGACGTTTTCTAAAAACTCGGCCGGGTCCTTGACGTCGCGTTGCTGATCGAGCATCTCGCGTAGCCAGGCGAACTGCTGCAACTCGCTATTCTGCCTGAACTTGCCCCCGACGCCTTCCTTGTAAGCCCAGTGGGCCGCGATGCCGTGCTCGGCGACCTGGTGCATCTGCCGGGTGCGGATCTGTATTTCGACTCGTTCGCCGTAAGGCCCGAGAACAGTCGTGTGCAACGACTGGTAGCGGTTGATCTTGGGCATGGCGATGTAGTCCTTGAAACGTCCGGCAACCGGTTTCCAGAGGGCATGGATCAACCCCAGGACCCGGTAGCAGTCGCCCAGGCTTCCGACAATGATGCGGAAGGCGATGATGTCGTAGATCTGCTCGAAGTCGATGCTCTTCTTGTTCATCTTGCGGTAGATGCTGTAGTGGTGCTTCAGGCGACCCGAAATGCTGGCCTCGATATTGTTCTCATCGATGACGGTTCGGTGCAGGAAGTTTGCCACCTCTTCGATGTAGCTCTGCTGCTCTTTCTCCATCTTCTCGAGTTTTACGGATATTCCCCGGTACTGCTCGGGGTGCAGCCAGCGGAAAGACAGGTCCTCGAGTTCCCGCCGCATCCAGTGAATACCGAGGCGGTTGGCAAGGGGGGCATATATCTCGGCTGTCTCCGAGGCGACCTCTTCACGCCGGCCGGCCTCGACGAACTCGAGTGTACGCATGTTATGCAAGCGGTCGGCCAGCTTGACCATGATCACCCTCAGGTCTTCGGACATGGCCACCAGCATCTTGCGCACGTTTTCGGCCTGGCGTTCCTCGCCCGAGGTGAAGGTGATCTTCGACAGCTTGGTCACACCCTCTACAAGGAAACGAACGGTCTGGCCGAAGAGATCCTCGATATCCTCCGGCTTGGCCAAATCGTCATCCAGCGTATCGTGCAACAAGCCGGCCACCACGCTGGGCTCGTCCAGGTTGAGTTGGGCGATGATGTGGGCCACCTCAAGCGAGTGCGCCAGGTAGGGCTCGCCCGAGTACCTGACGCGCCCCTGGTGTACGTTGGCCGAGTAGACGTAGGCCTTCTTGACGAAGTCCACGTCGGTCTCCGGGCTGTGCGACCGCATCTGGTCGATTATGTCCTGAAGCCTTATCATCACCTTACGCTCGCGCCATGTCTAAAACATGCCGGCACCGGGAGTCCAGTATTTTCTGATCGATGCAATAGCCATTGCCGACAAAACACATTTCTCTTGACCGTGCCCGGTAACCGTAATAATCGTCTGCGACGATCGATGCGCCGCTTGCTCCGGGAGGAACCGACATGCCTATCATGCCCCGCAAGGTGTTCTTGACCAAGGGTGTCGGGCGACACAAGGAGAAGCTGGCCTCGTTCGAGCTTGCCTTGCGCATGGCGAAGATCGAACGCTACAATATCGTTAACGTCTCCAGCATCCTGCCGCCGAACGTAAAACTTACCGCGCGTGAAAGAGCCATTGCCGAGTTGCAAACGGGCCAGATTCTTTACTGCGTGATGAGCCGTGCCCAGACGAACGAGCCTAATCGTCTGATGAGCGCATCCATCGGCGTGGCCATCCCGGCCGATCGCCAGGCCTACGGCTACATCAGCGAGCATCACGCCTTCGGTCAAACGGAGCATGTTGCCGACGACTACGCCGAGGACCTGGCCGCCTCGATGCTGGCCTCGACGCTGGGTATCTCTTTCGATCCCGACCAGGCCTACGACGAGAGGCGCGACATTTTCTTGATGAGCAAGAAGATCGTACGCACCAGGAGCATCACCCAGTCGGCCCGGGCCGACAAACGCGGGTTGTGGACGACTGTCTTGGCCGCCGCCGTCCTGCTCGATTGATCGTGAGGTCTGGCCCAGCCATGTCCCCTTTCGTGTTCGGAGCGCTTGACGACGAACTGTGCGCCTATTCCTCGGCGCGCGCGGCCGTGCTGCCGGTGCCCTACGACGGCACGACCAGCTACAAGACGGGCACGCGCGAGGGCCCCGCGGCCATCATTGCCGCCTCCCAGGCCCTGGAACTATTTGACGAGGAACTGCTATTCACGCCCGCCGCCGCCGGCATCGCCACGCTTTCGCCGGTCGAGCCCGACGCGCGCGGACCACAGCAGACGGTTGCAGCCATTGCCCGGGCGACCGCTCGACCGCTTAGCGACGGCAAGTTCACAATCGCCGTGGGTGGCGAGCACACCATCTCGCTTGGCTGCCTGCGGGCCCACCGGGATCTGGATGGTGACATCCAGGTCCTGCAGATCGACGCCCACGCAGACCTGCGTGACAGCTACCAGGGCAGCCCCTATTCCCACGCCTGCGTCATGCGGCGGGTGCTTGCGGAATTTCCCATCGTCCAGGTCGGCCTGCGGTCGTTGTCCGCGGAGGAGCACGAGCTGATCGAAAAACGGGATCTGCGGCCCTTCTCGATGAACGTCATCCGTGCCACTCCCGGCTGGATGGACGAAGTCATCGAACGCCTGGGCCCCAAGGTGTACCTGACGCTGGACCTCGACGGCCTCGACCCTTCGATTTGCCCCGGCGTCGGAACCCCCGAGCCCGGCGGGCTCGGCTGGTACGAACTGATCGATTTGCTGAGACGGGTGTTCTCGCGGCGCGATGTGGTCGGGGCGGACGTGGTCGAATGCCTGCCGTTGCCCGGCCAGCATGTGACCGAATTCATCGCCGCCAGGCTGATCTACAAGCTGTTCGCCTATCATTTCGCGCCCGCTCGCAGCCGCAAAGAGTGAGATACCGGTTTGCCAGTATTCCACGAACTAGCCATTTTTCTTGCCCGTCCCCCTTGACAACCCGGATCGTGGTGCTTATTTGTTGCTGCCAGGATAAAAAACCAATAGAAAGAAAGGAGAGAATATTATGAAGATCAGACCGTTGCACGATCGGGTACTGGTCAAACGAGTGGCCAGTGAAGAAATGACAAAGGGCGGAATCATCATCCCGGAATCAGGCAAGGAGAAGCCTGCCGAAGCCAAGGTGGTTTCGGTCGGCCCGGGACGACGCAACGAAGACGGCTCGCTAATCAAGATGGGCGTCAAAAAGGGCGACAATATCTTGTTTGCCAAGTACTCGGGCAACGAGATCAAGCTCGACGGTGAAGAGCACCTAATCCTCCGCGAGGATGAGGTTCTCGCCGTAATCGAGAAGTAAAGGAGACCAGTCATGGCAGCGAAACTTATGAAATACCGCGGGGATGCGCTTGCGTCATTACTTGCCGGAGTCAACAAGCTGGCCAACGCCGTCAAGGTGACTCTCGGTCCCAAGGGTCGTAACGCCTTGCTGGAGAAGTCATGGGGCTCCCCCAACATCACCAAGGACGGCGTCACCGTCGCCAAGGAAATCGAGTTGGAGGACAAGTTCGAAAACATGGGTGCCCAGATGGTCAAGGAAGTGGCCTCCAAGACGTCCGACGTCGCCGGTGACGGAACGACCACGGCCACCGTCATCGCCCAGGCCATTTTCCGCGAGGGTTGCCGCCTGGTCGCCGCCGGCCACGATCCGATGGATATCAAGCGCGGCATCGACGACGGCGTCGGCACCCTGATCAACGCCTTGCAGAAATCCTCCCAGAAGATTCACAGCCCCAAGGAAATCGCACAGGTCGGGACAATTTCGGCCAACGGCGACGCCACCATCGGGGCCATCATCGCCGAGGCCATGGACAAGGTCGGCAAGGAAGGCGTCATCACTGTGGAAGAGGCCAAGGGCCTCGAGACCACGCTCGACCTGGTAGAGGGCATGCAGTTCGACAGGGGCTACCTGTCGCCGTACTTCGTGACCAATCCCGAGAAGATGATGGTCGAACTGGAAGAACCATACATCTTCATCCACGAGAAGAAGCTCGGCAACATGAAGGACATGCTTCCGTTGCTGGAGCAGACTGCTCGTGCCGGCAAGCCGCTTTTGATCATCGCCGAGGACATCGAGGGCGAGGCCCTGGCCACGCTGGTGGTCAACAAGCTGCGCGGCACGCTCAACTGCGCCGCGGTCAAGGCGCCCGGTTTCGGCGATCGCCGCAAGGCTATGCTCGAAGATATCGCCATTCTCACGGGTGGGCAGATGTTCGCGGAAGAATTGGGCATTAAGCTCGAAAACATCAGTCTCAAAGACCTGGGAAGTTGCAAGCGGCTCACTATCGACAAGGACAACACGACCATCGTCAGCGGCTCGGGCAAGCAGGGCGACATCGCCGGGCGCATCAAGCAGATCCGCACACAGATCGACGACACCACCAGCGACTATGACCGCGAGAAGTTGCAAGAGCGTCTGGCCAAGCTGGCGGGCGGTGTGGCAGTCATCCGGGTAGGCGCCGTGAGCGAGACCGAAATGAAGGAGAAAAAGGCCAGGGTCGAGGATGCGCTCAATGCAACCCGGGCTGCAGTCGAGGAAGGCATCGTGGTAGGTGGCGGCGTGGCCTTGCTGCGGGCGCAGGACAGGCTTAAAAAGATGGAGGTTAGCCCCGAGCGCCAGGCGGGCGTCGACATTCTCGCCAAGGCCATCGAGGAGCCGCTGCGCCAGATCGCCATCAACACGGGCCTGGAAGGGTCCGTGGTGCTCGAGAAGGTGCGCGAGGGCAAGGGTGACTTCGGATTCAATGCCCAGACCGAGAAATACGGCGACCTGATCAAGGCCGGCGTGCTCGATCCGACCAAAGTTGTCAGAACCGCACTGCAGAACGCGGCCAGTGTCGCCAGCATGATGATCACCACCGATGTGATGGTCAGCGAGAAACCCGAGAAGAAAGAGCCGATGCCGGCAGGCGGAGGTATGGACGGCGGCATGGGCGGCATGGGCGGCATGGGCGGCATGGGTTATTGACCTAGAGTTACAAATCGAAGTAACCTCCGGGAAGACAAACGTGTCTTCCCGGTTTTTTTTAGAATATGCTTGCGCACAAGCCATATGTGAACATATTAGTAGTTGCAAGCTGTCTTTTCGGGGACCGGAAATAGAGAGGCCTGGATGAGCGACGAAGAAAAAAACATAGCGGGTGAAAAAGAGGGCATGCCGAGGCAGCTTGCCATTCTTCCGGTGCGCAACACCGTGCTCTATCCGTCGGTTGTCTTGCCCCTGATGATTGCCAGGGGCCGCTCGGTGAAACTGGTCGACAGCGTGCTCGGCGGCAACCGCCTGCTGGGAGTGGTGGCCCAGAAAGACCCATCCAAGGAAGATCCGGGAGAGGACGACCTTTATCACATGGGCTCGGTCGGAACCATCCTGAAAATGCTGAAGTTCCCCGACGACAGTATCAGAGTGCTGGTAAGGGGAATCCAGCGTATCAGGATCAAACGTTTCACCTCCGCCGATCCTTTCTTCACGGCCGAGATCGAGCCCCTGGAAAACATCCTGGCTCCCGGCGTCAAGGTCGATGCTTTAGTGCAGAACATCCGCCAGCAATTCAGCACATTGATCGAGAACTCTCCCATTCTGCCTGGCGAAACCCAGGTAGCGGCCCAGAACATCGACGATCCCGGCATGCTGGCGGATTTCGTTGCCACCAATCTCAATCTGAAGCTCGAGGACATGCAGTCCGTGTTGCAGGTGCTCGACATCAACGAGCGTCTCGAAAAAGTCGCGCACCTGCTCGGCCGTGAGATCCAGGTGCTCGAATTGGGCAGTAAGATCCAGGACGAGATCAAGAGCCAGATAGATCAGAGCCAGCGCGAGTATTACCTCAGGCAGCAGATGAAGGCCATCAAGAAGGAGCTGGGAGAAGACGAATCTTCCTCGCGCGAAACCGAAGAGATCGAGAAGCGTATCATCGATGCGGGCATGCCCGAAGAGGCGCGCAAGGAAGCCGACAAGGAGCTTGCCAGGCTCAGTCGCATGCACCCGGAAAGCGCCGAGTACACGGTCGCGCGCACTTATCTCGACTGGCTGTGCGAGCTGCCGTGGTCCAAGAGCACCAAGGACAATCTCGATATCGAGGAAGTCCGTTCCGTGCTCGACGAGGATCATTACGCCCTCGACAAACCCAAGGAGCGGATCCTCGAGTACCTTGCCGTGCGCAAGCTCAAGGACGACATGAAGGGACCGATCCTGTGCTTCGTCGGGCCTCCCGGCGTGGGCAAGACCTCGCTCGGCCGCTCCATCGCCAGGGCCATGGGCCGCAAGTTCGAGCGCATGAGCCTGGGAGGGGTGCGCGACGAAGCCGAGATACGGGGACACCGCAGGACTTACGTCGGCGCCTTGCCGGGCAGGATCATCCGCTCCATGCGCAAGACCGGTTCAAACAACCCGCTGATCATGCTCGACGAGGTCGACAAGCTGGGCGCCGACTTCCGTGGCGACCCCACCTCGGCGCTTCTGGAAGTCCTGGATCCGGAACAGAACTTCAGCTTCACCGACCACTATCTCGATCTGCCTTTCGACCTGTCACGGGTGCTTTTCATCACCACGGCCAACCTGCTGGATCCGATTCCCAGCCCGCTCATGGACCGTATGGAGGTTCTCGAGTTGCCCGGCTACATCGTTGAGGAGAAGATCGAGATCGCCAGGCGGCACCTTGTTCCCAAGCAGCTAGAGGCGCATGGCATCAGCCAGGACCACCTGGCCTTCTCCGATGCCACCATCCAGAAGATCGTCGAGTCATATACGCGTGAGGCCGGCGTTCGCAACCTGGAGCGCGAAATGGCCAACGTCTGCCGCAAAATTGCAATGCGCGTGGCGACGGGCCACGACGAGATGGTTGCCATTGAGCCGGACGACCTGGCCAAGTATCTGGGCCCCGAGAAGTTCCTGCCCGAACTGGCCGAAAGAACCAACATCCCGGGAGTCGCTATCGGGCTGGCATGGACGGCCGTCGGCGGCCAGATCCTGTTTATCGAGGCGACCCGCATGCCGGGGGGCAAGAAGCTTTCGATCACCGGCAAGCTGGGCGAGGTGATGCACGAGTCCGCCCAGGCCGCCTTCAGTTACATCCGCTCGCGGGCCAGCGAGATGGGCATAGACGAGAACTTTTTCAACAATTATGACATTCATGTGCACGTCCCGGCGGGAGCCATCCCCAAGGACGGCCCCTCGGCGGGCATCACCCTGGGAACGGCCATGGCGTCGCTGTTGACCGATCGCCCGGTGGTATCCGACCTGGCGATGACGGGTGAGATAACCTTGCGGGGCAAGGTGCTTCCGGTCGGGGGTGTCAAGGAAAAGATCTTGGCGGCGGCCCGCAGCGGGATCTCGCGCGTGATTCTCCCGGCCCGCAACAAGAAGGATCTGGAAGACATTCCCCCAAAGGTTCTCGAAAAGCTGCAGATGATATTCGTCGAGAACTTCCACGAAGTTCTCGAAATAGCCTTGCAACCCAAGAAAAAAACCGCAAACCGCCGCAAGGCCCCCCCGGGAAATACACCCACAGAGCCAAAGAACCGCTCCCAGCAGCCTACAACCTGACAAGCTCGTAATCGCTCTGCCCCAGGCCGGTCTCTTCCGCGAATGCGAGGATGCGCCTGTAGTCGACATCGTGAACCGCCCGCCAGGGATCTCCATTGCATCCTGATGCCTTGCTCATCGGAGAGGGTGGAGTTTTTGCCACCAGGTCGATCGAGGCCGCGTCCAGGGCCACGGGATCGAGCGATGCGGCAAAACCTACGTCGGGCACGAAGGGCGTGTCGTTCCAGTCACAGCAGTCGCAATCGGGGGTCACCTGGATGATGAAATTCAGGTAGCCTACCCTTCCGGGCTTGTCACGAACCGCGGCGTAGGCATACTCGGAGGTCTTACGCTGGATCGCTTCCGCCGACGTTCTCCAGTTGATCGGAATGGCCTGATGTGGACAGGCGGACGTGCATTCACCGCAGCCGATGCAGCGCTCCTGGTCTATCAGGGCGACCCTTTTGCCCCGTGGCCGAGATGCGTTGCGCGGGACCATCTCGATGCAACTCTCGGGACATCTCGTAACGCAGATAGCGTCTCCCTGGCAAACTTCCGGATCCACGCAGGGATGCACATCGGAATGCAGAACCTGCTTGCCCGCCGGTGTCGCGCATCCCATCCCCAGGTTTTTCAAAGCACCGCCGTAACCGAAGAGCATGTGTCCCTTTACATGACTGCAGACAATCATCGCGTCCGCCTCAATGATTGCACTAGCGATCTTGGCTTCCCCCACCGACGATCCCGGCAGATCCACCCTGCGAAAGTCCCGTCCGAGCAGGCCGTCGGCTACGACAAGCGGCGCTCCAATGGTCTCGGCGGTGAAGCCGTTGATGGCGGCAGCTCTGAGGTTTTCTACGGCATTGCGCCGCATGCCCGAATACAGGGTGTTGGTGTCCGTTACGAAGGGTAACCCGCCGGCATCCTTGACTAATCCAACGACGGCCCTGATGTAGGGCGGAGCTACGAAACCCACGTTGCCCGGCTCGCCCCAGTGTATCTTGACGGCCACCTTGTCGCCGGAGTTGATCAACCTGCCAAAGCCCGCGCGTTTGAAGAGCGATCGAACTTTATCCAGTCTGTTTTTCTTGGCGCTGGATCTGGCGTCGTGAAAAAACACCTTGCTGGACATGGACACCCTCCGTGGCAGTCTATCGACAGGTAATCTACCCGCCTTTCAGCCCGGGATGCAAACATGAAAAAAGAGCCTTGACATGCCGGCCAGCATGATTATTTTTACGGCGTGGAGTTCTTTAGATGATAATACATAACTATTCCGGAGGGTTTAGATGAGTAAGTGCATCGGAATCGATCTCGGCACTACCAATTCGGTGGTCGCCGTCATGGAGGGTGATGTCCCCAAGATCATCACCAACGAGGAAGGTAATCGCACCACGCCTTCAGTGGTAGCCTACCAGAAAGAGGGCGAGATCCTCGTCGGCCAGGTCGCCAGGCGCCAGTCCATCACCAACCCCGAAAACACGGTCTACAGTATCAAGCGCTTCATGGGCCGCAAATTCAGCGAGGTCAGCGAGGAAATCAAGCTGGTGCCCTACAAGGTGATTAAGGCGGCCAACAACGATGCCCAGGTGCAGGTCATGGGCAAGACGCTGACCCCACCCGAGATTAGCGCCAAGATTCTCCAGAAGCTGAAGCGGGCGGCCGAGGCCTACCTGGGTTCCGAGGTCAAGGAGGCCGTCCTTACCGTACCGGCCTACTTCAACGACAGTCAACGCCAGGCGACCAAGGATGCCGGCACCATCGCCGGCCTCGACGTCAAGCGCATAGTCAACGAACCCACAGCGGCGGCCTTGGCCTACGGTCTCGACAAGAAGAAAGATGAGATCATCGCCGTCTACGACTTTGGCGGCGGCACCTTCGATATCTCCATTCTCGAGGTCGGCGAGAATGTCGTCGAGGTCATATCGACCAACGGCGACACCCATCTCGGCGGCGACAACATCGATCAGCGCGTCATCGACTATCTGGTAGCGGAGTTCAAGAAAGACCAGGGCATCGATGTTTCCGGGGACAAGATGGTCATCCAGCGTCTCAAAGAAGCCGCCGAGAAGGCCAAGATCGAACTCAGTTCGGCTCTCGAAACGGACATCAACCTGCCGTTCTTGACCGCCGACCAGAGCGGCCCCAAGCACATGAACTTGAAGCTCACCCGGGCGAAGCTGGAATCCCTCTGCGAAGACCTGATCATGAGTTCCTTCGGTCCGGTCAAGAAGGCACTCGACGACGCCAAGAAGAAGCCAGTCGATATCGACGAGATAGTCATGGTCGGCGGCTCAACAAGGATCCCGCGCGTCCAGGAAGAAGTGAAGAAGTTCTTTGGCAAAGAGCCCAACCGTTCGGTCAATCCAGACGAGGTCGTTGCCAACGGGGCCGCTTTGCAAGCCGGTGTTCTGTCCGGCGACGTCAAAGATCTGCTGCTTTTGGACGTCACGCCGTTGTCTTTGGGTATCGAGACACTGGGCGGCGTCATGACCAGGCTGATCGAGAGAAATACCACGATCCCGACTCGCAAGAGCGAGATATTCTCCACCGCCGCCGACGGGCAGACATCGGTCGAGGTTCATGTTCTCCAGGGAGAGCGCGAGATGGCGGCCGACAATCGCACCCTGGGCAAGTTCATGCTGGACGGCATTCCCCCTTCCCCGCGCGGCATGCCGCAGGTAGAGGTCACCTTCGACATCGACGCCAATGGTATCGTGAATGTCAGCGCCAAGGACAAGGCCACAGAGCGCGAACAGCACATCACCATCACCGCTTCCAGCGGCATGAACAAGGATGATATCGATCAAAAGGTCAAGGAAGCCCAGACACATGCCGAGGACGACAAGAAGCGCCGCGAGGAGATCGAAGTCAGGAACCGGGGCGACCAACTGGCATACCAGACCGAAAAGACCCTCGCCGAGTACAAGGAAAAGCTCCCTGCGGACGTGGTCTCGACCATCGATGCCCGGCTCAAGGATCTCAAGGAAGCACTTTCGAAGGGCGAGACTGAAGCTATCAAGAAGGCCTCCGACGATTTGATGCAGGCCAGCCAAAAGATGGGTGAGGCCCTTTACCAGGGCGTTGCCGGTGCTGGGGCCGGAGCGGCGCCTCCTCCAAACACCGCTGGAGCCACACCGCATGCTGACGCGTCGTCGAGTGACGGGGATGTCATCGACGCCGAGTACAAGGAAACCAACGACTGACACTGGCCTCCATGCATCTGGCAGAAAGATTGGCTTGAGCACCCGCGCGGCAGATCAACTCGAATACCGCGGACCTGCGGGAACGAGCAGGGTCCTGATCGTCGACGATGAGGACGTTGTGCGTCTCGTTCTCGGGGAAGCATTGGGAAACTCGTTCGCGCTGGCTCTTTCCAAGTCTGCCGAAGAGGCCGTGCCTTATCTCACCAGGCAACCACCGAACATCCTGCTGGTCGACAAGAATCTGCCGGGCATGTCCGGCATCGATCTGCTGAAGCAGGCCAAGGCGCTCGACCCCGAGATAGAAGTCATCATCATTACGGGCTATGCCTCGATGGAGAGCGCCATCGAGGCAATGCGCCTGGGGGCCTACGACTACCTGCTGAAACCATTCGAGGACCTGGCGATCGTCGAAGAGAAAGTGCGACTGGCCGGCGAGAAGAACGAGCTTTCGGTAGAACGCCGGTTGTTGATGGAACAGGTCCTGGCCTCGAACCAAGAGCTTCACCAGGCCCAGCAACAGTTGAAGAAGGCATACCTGCAAACTCTGACCGGCATGATAACCGCGCTCGAGGCACGCGACGCCTACACGCGGGGTCATTCCGACAGGGTCGCCGAATACAGCGCGCAGATCGGGCGCGAGATGGGCCTGCGCGGCGATAAACTCACCGATCTCGTGGATGCAGCCAGACTTCACGACCTGGGGAAAATCGGAATTCGGGAAGACGTCTTGAACAAGGAAGGCAAGTTGACCGACGAAGAGTATAAGCACATTCAGAGCCATCCCGATATCGGCGCCGACATTGTCAGGCACATGGAGGCCTACGCTCACCTGGTTCCACTCATCCGTCATCACCATGAACGGATCGATGGCAAGGGTTACCCCGCTGGTCTTTCCGGCGATAAAATCCCAATGCAGGCCAGGATCATCGCCGTCGCCGACACCTATGATGCCATGACGTCCAGCAGGCCTTATCGCAATCCGCGCTCGGTTAGTTCGGCGCTGCGCATCATCAGGGAGGTAGCGGGCACGCAACTCGATCCCACCGCCGTCGGGGCTTTCTTGATGGCACAAGCGAAGATGGGCGACGATGCAACCGGGTGTGGATCAACGTAGATCGGCCGTGATCCGTTTTTCGCGCCCCGCTTCGATCCTGACCCTTTTTTCCACTTTTTTCTTCAGATCGGAGTTGACCAGGCTGACCTTGTGAGTGCCTTCCAGCAGGCTGATGGGTTTCATGGGCGCCTGACCCACCATCTTGCCGTCGACCCACACATCGGCCCAGGGCCGGACCACGATCAACAGAGTGCCTTTCTTGAAAACGATGTTCTTGACCAGACGGCGGCCTCGGGCTACGCGCACGTTGAGCGTTTTCGATATCCCCTTGCGCACAACGGCCCTCAGGCGTTGCCTTCCGGCCGGGACCTTCAGGTCGTGAATGCTGCCGTGCCCAAGTTTTCTCCGGCCCAGGTAGATGTCCGCCGGCGGATCGGTGGTGACCGAAAGCAGGCCGGTAGAATGCCGTCGCAGTGTGTGCCTGGCCACAGGCCGACCGGTGAACCCGTCGAGCCTGCCGTCCTCGGCGTCCGGCCTGTCGCTTTCAGATCCATCCGGTGTCTGGGAAATCCTGGCTGAGATTGCCACCTGCGGACTGCCGGCATCGACATTCTCGATTCGCGAGGCCTCCTCTGTTACTTCCACGCCCGGATCTGCAACCCGGTTGGTACTTTTCTTGCCAAGGTACACATTCACCAGGTACCAACTCGAAATAGCGACCAGGGCGAAGCTGAGTCCCAGGATGATCAGTGACTTGCCGGATTTCTTCGAGGCGACTTCGGGCGCCGGCGCCAGAAGGTTGCGGGTCGGCTCATGTGGTCGCTTGCCCATGAAGCTCGATCCGTTGATGAATGGTTCCGTCCTCTCCAGAGGAGGGGCTTCCTCTTCTGCCCCCGGCAGATCGTCCATCAGCCTGCTCAAGCGAGCGGCAGACGCCTCGTCCTCATCCGAGCCGTCCTCTCCGAACAGATCGTGCATGTATGTCGACAGGTAGGCCGAAGAAGCGGTCAAGCCCGAGGCAAGCATGGTGTCTTCTATGACCAACTGCATCTCGCGGGCCGTCTGGAAGCGCTCGTCGGGATTAGGTGCGAGAGCCTTCATTGTGATGGCTTCGACGTCCGCCGGCACCGTTCCGTCGATGCGCGTGGGTTGTGGAACCTGGGCATGCAGGACGGCGTCCAGGGTCGACACCTCGCTCTCACGCTTGAAAAGGCGCCGGCCGGTGACTGTTTCGTACATGACGACACCCAATGAGAACAGGTCGGCCCGGCCGTCCATCTTCTTTCCGCGTATTTGCTCGGGTGACATGTAGGAGTACTTGCCCTTGAGCACTCCCGATCTCGTCTTGGACGCCATGTGGGCCGCCTTGGCCACACCGAAATCGACGATCTTCACTCCCCCATCGAACGTCACCAGGATGTTCTGAGGGCTGATATCCCGGTGGATTATCCCCGCCGGCTGACCGTCGGGAGTCTTCCAACCGTGGGCATGATGCAGACCCTCGCATACCTCGGCGATAATGCGCAGCACGAGGTTGAGCGGTATCTGCCGGCCCAACTCAATGTTGCTAATAAGCAGATCTCTGAGGTCACGACCGTCGACGTGCTCCATGGCGATGAAATAGGTTTCGCCTTCGCGCCCGAGATCGAAGGTCTGGGCGATGTTGGGATGCGTCAATCCGGCGGCAATGCGGCCCTCTCGCAAGAACATCTCGACCAGTTCGGGATCATCGGAGTAGGCATCGAGGATGGTTTTGACAACTACCCGCTTGGAGAAGCCGGAAATGCCTCTGCGCTCGGCGAGCCAGATCTCCCCCATCCCCCCTACAGCCAGGCGCCGAATAAGGGAATAAGCTCCAAACTGCTCATGGGATTTAAGTGTTCTTCGCAATGCCTTGAAAAGGTACCAACTATTGAACGGCCAGACAAGGAGAACAGTAATATCGATGATCCGCAGTGGTGCCGGCACTCACTTCTTGGTGAAGCGCGAAGACCTGTAGAGCCGCTCATCAACCAGATTCTTGCCGACCAGGAAATAGGCTCGTTCCTGCACCCTCGGCTTGCCGTCTAAAAACACCTGCCCCGGATAGTGCCAGCTGACCTTGAAGATCTTTTGCCCCCGCTTGCGGGCATAAGAGCACTTTCCATCGATCAACAGGCCTCGATCGTTTGCGACCTTGCACTTTCCATTGTCGAAAAAGATAAAATCTCCCGAATCCCGCACTACGAAGGACTTGTTGTTCTTGATCGGGTAAAAGTCATAGGCAAGATTGCCTCCGGCGAAAAAGACGCGCCGGCCGGCTCTCAGGAAGGTGAAATCTTGAAGGGATTGCTCGCTCCAGTGCACCTTCATCCGGTTGTTGTCGATAAACGAGATCTTGAAGTGCTTCCGGCTGACCTTGCCGCCCGGACCGCGCCTCTTCTCGGCCACCTCGCCGTTTTTCTTGATCGTCCAGGTCAGGCGCGTCTTGGCTTCCTTCCAGTCGCAGACCCAACTGCCGCGCAGGCCGGCCAGGATCTTGTTGCTTTGTCCAGCAGGCAGCGCCTGTGTCTCGAAGAGCTTGATGTATCGCGCGAGGCTCGGCGCCCACAATTTCTCAGCGGGTTTCCTGCCCGCGTTCACCTTGCAGGTATCGATTGCACTGACCGGATTTCCGGCCTTTTCGAGACAAGCGCGCTTATCCTCATCGAGATTGGCACAGCGTGTCAGGAAATTTGTGGCCGATTTCTTGTAGTTTGACTCTATCGTCGATGGGTCGCTTATTCCCAGCAACTTAATGGCCGGTCTAATCGCCACGAAACACTTATCGAGAATCTTATTACACTGCGCCTCGGCCGGGGACTCGACCGGCTCCTTCTTTTTCAGCGGTGCCGCCGGCGCCTTGTCCTGTTCGACCGGAGCCTCGTTTACGGTCGTCTGTTTCTCTTTCTTGTCGCAAGCGGTCCCAAACAGAAGGGCGATCATGACAACCAATGAACCCATTCGACACATTTATCTATCCTCCGATTCCGTGATGCGCACCAGCTTCGCCTGTTGCCGTATTCCCGTCAACAGTAACTTCGAAAGCATTTCGGGAGAAGATCTTTACTGACCCGCCAGCATGGAAGTCTCGTGGTTATCCACGCGGGCCAGGCATTCGGAAAGCCACAGGCTACTCTGTTGCCTAAGGCCGCGGTTTTCGGGGAAGCGATTCAGCACTTTGGCAAACGCCACCGCGGCCAGGGCATAGCGGCGTTGCTCGAACCGCCAGCGCCCGATCCAGAACCAGGCGTTGGGTTGCAACAACGAATCGTATGGGCCGGATACAAGTCTTGTCAGCAGTTGGATGGCGCCCGGAATGTCCCCGGCCTCGTGCAGCTTCCTGGCATCCTGGAAGAGCACAAGGCCGCTTTCGAAAATTACACTCTCGAGGTACATCTGCGCAAAGCTCTCACGTCGCCATGTCAGCTCATTCCAACTCAAGCCGGTAGCACTCTCGAAAGCAATGGTGTAATCGTGACCCGCCATCAGTTCGGCCAGAAGCGATTTTATGGCGCTGGTGCCGTGGTTCTGGCTGACGTACTCGAACAGCATTGCATCCGTCAAGTACTCGTCCGCAGGGTATCTCGAACGCCCAACTTCGCAAGCGAGTGCGCGCGCATCGAGATTGTCCAGAAAGGCCGCAGCCACCAGGTTCTTACACCTCTCCCGCAGCTGGCCCGCCCCCCAGACGGCGAAACCCTCCCTGATCCAACGGGGCATGGCGTAGTATCGCTCTGATCCCATCATCTCACGCATGACGCCGTGTATGAACTCGTGGGCCAGTGAAGCCTGGATGTCCATTACACCGGACACGAGTTGCTCGGAGGAAAGGCTGATCAGGTTCACCCGGCCGCTGTGGCCGCGAACCGTCCGGATGGATGCCCCGAAATGAGGCATGTCCGCATCGACCATCCTGATCACGAAGCTTTGGGTGTTTTCGAAAAGAATCCCGGTTTTCTGACGGGCCGCGTTTATAGCTCGGTCTCTCAGATCTTGCAGCCCGCCGATCAGTTCGTCGAAGCGAGGATCGTTTGCGTATCTGCCGGTGTACGATCTGTCAATTCCTTCGAGAATTTTCAGCCGGACTACGGGCAATGGTTCACCCTTGGGCGCAGACATCACAAAGAAAGGCCCGAAGCCCATCGGCAAGAATAGGCCTGCCGCGATAAGCAGAGGAAGTAGCTCGGTTTTTTGGCGCCTCATGGCTATATAAACCTTTGCTCCACTCTTTCATTCTCCCCTGTTTTTAGTATGACATAATATTTTACGGAAAGGTTCCCCGCGTTGACAACTCTTTCGGCTCATGGGAGATTCTGGATACTTCATAGCCAAGCGAACGGAAGGAAGAAACCCTTGTCATGTGATCTGGCTGTCATGGGTGGAACATTGCTCACCGGCCGTCGCCGCCTGCGCATAGACGTTGGTGTTCGCGGCGGAAAGGTAGCCCACCTCGGCCGACTGGGTCGCAAGGATCGTTCGGCGGCCGGGCGTGTCGTCGACGCAGCCGATTGTCTGGTCATTCCGGGGGCGATTGATCCGCACGTGCACTTCGATCTCACCATCCGCCCCGGCATGACCACCGCGGACGACTTCGACAGCGGCACGCGCGCGGCCGCAGCCGCAGGCGTCACGACCGTCATCGACTACACCGCCCCGCAGCCCGGCCAGTCGCCGCTGGATGCCTTCATGGCGCGTCGCAAGATTGCAGACGGCTCCGTCAAGGTGGACTACGGCCTGCACAACGTGCTGATCTCCTGGCGCCCGGAATGGCGCGCACAACTTGCAGAACTCGCCAGGCTCGGTTCGCCGTCTGTGAAGATGTTCATGATCTACGCCGATCGCGGTTGGCAGGCCGACGACGGGATGCTGGTCGAGGTCATGCGGGCCTGCCGCGAACACGACCTGCTTGCCTGCGTCCATGCCGAGAATGATTCACTGATCAATTACTATACCCGACTGGTACGTGACACCGAGAGCGGCGCCGCGGCCCTGGCCCGTGCCCGGCCCCCCGCCGTCGAGGAAGAGGCCGTTGCCCGGGCCATCAAGCTTTCCGAGATTGCAGGCGCCCGCCTGCACCTGGTTCATCTTTCGACGGCAGGGGCCGCCCGGCTCGTCGGCGCGGCCCGGCGTCGCGGGTTGCGGGTCAGCGGAGAGACATGCCCGCACTATCTCGTCCTCGACAAGAAGCTGCTTGCGGGAAAAGACGGGCACCTGTTCGGGTGCTGCCCGCCGCTGCGCGGTCCGGCCGAGCGGCGCGGATTGTTGCAGGCTTTATCCCGCGGCTGGCTGCAAGCCATCTCAACAGACCATTGCACGTTCAACCGCGCCCAGAAGGAAAGCTGGCAGGGCGACTTCGAGAAGATTCCCTACGGCCTGCCTGGTGTTGAGACATCGCTGCCAATCAGCTATACGCTCGGTCCGGCCAGCGGCCGGTTCTCGGAACGCCGCTGGATCAGCCTGCATTCCGAGGGTCCGGCCCGCCTGTTCGGCCTCTATCCCCAAAAGGGATCGCTCCAGAAAGGCGCCGACGCGGATCTGGTTATATGGGATCCACACAAGCGGCGCAGCCTGCGTGCAGCAAAGCTCCAGACTGCCTGCGACTGGAGTCCCTACGAGGGAAAACGCGTCTCAGGCATGGCGCGCAGGGTTTTCCTGCGTGGAGTCGAGATCGCCCGCGAGGGTAGGTACCTCGATGCCGACCAGGTCGGAAAATACGTCCAGCGCATGATTTGTCGTTGAGTGCCGGTCTACTGGCAGCCCTCGGGGGGGCGGCAGTGATAGGCGAAGATACACTTTTGGGCCAGGCAGGTCGTCACGAAGGGATAGCAATCAGCGTCCGTCCAGCAGGGTTGCTTGTTCAGCCTGCAGCGACCAATGTTCTGGCCGCCGTTGGTGCCGTCACAGACGTTGATTACCCTGTCGTCAGGAGCGGGGACGCTGGTGCAGTCGGCATCGTTCTGGCAGACCGGACCCCATGAGACCGTGGTGGGCACGCACTGGTAGCCCGAGGGGCATTCCTCGCCTGTTGTGCAGGCCACCCAGCAGTAGGCCGTATTTCCGCTGCGCACGCAGACGTTGGCCGGGTCGTTGCAGGGACCGATGCCGGTGTCTTCCCCGCACTGATCGCAGGTCGGACTGCAATCCTTGACGCAGTGCGGATCCTGCGGCGCCACGCAGGCGTGCGTCTGCGCCTCGCAGACGTCCCCGAACTCGCAGTAGCTGTTGCTCTCGCACAGGCCCAGGCGGCACTCTCCCGAGACGCACACCTCGCGCTTCTCGAGATCGCAGTCGGCGGTCTCTCGGCAACCCAGCCGGCAGAGGTTGTTTTCGCAAATCTGCCCTATCTCACACTGGAAATCGGTCGTGCACGAATTGGACCCGATGCACTCGCCGGAGTCGATGTCGCAGACGGTGCCCGCGGCGCAGTCGTAGTTGGAGAAGCACTCTGTTTTGCGCTGGCAAGAGCCGCCGGCGTTGCATATCTCGCCGGGGGCGCAAGCTTCGTCGGATTTACATACGCAGCGGTAGTCACGTGTGTCACAGCGCTCGTACTGCGCGCAGTCGGTATCGCGCTTGCATTCTCCCTCGAAAGTGCTCGAACTTTTGCACCCCGGAACCAGGCCGTAAAAAGCGAGCAGCACGATAAAGGCAGAGTACGAAGCTTTCATTGCGTCCCCCGGAAATAGGCCACGTAGATGTTCGACCCGGCCGGCGGCAGGTAGCTCTCCGAGAAAAAGACGGCGTTGTCTCCGCCCTCGTAGTTCCAGACGCCTCCGTCACTGATGTTGTCGAGATCGTCTGCGCAGTGACCGTCGGCGGTGCACACTTCGCCCTGCGTGCAATCGTCGCTCTTGGTGCAGTCGGCCGCGTCGGCAGTGAAAACCATGACTCTCATGGTGTCCAGCTTGGGCTGTTCGCTCAGGTAGAACTTCCTGCGCATGCCTGCGGCCGATATCCCCAGCGCCTGCACCACCGGGCCGTAGTCCTGTTCGCAGATCGAGTAGAACAGCCCGCCGGTAACTTCCTCGACCTGCAGGTAGCGCTCGCCCTTCTCGGCCCCCTGGCAGCCCGTCGGCCGCTGGCCTACTATGGCCGAGAGGCTGACCAGGTTCTCTTCTCCCTTGCCCTTGAGGTGTTCTAGCCAGCGCGAGTAGTAGCGTGTCGGGCCGATCGAGTGATCGTCCTCGTCGCTGACAACGATTACCAGAAGCGTTGCCTCTGGTCGCAAGAAATCCTTGTTGTAGCCTGAAAGCAGTTCGTCTGCCAGGGCCATGCGCATCGCGTCCAGCCCGCGCTCGGTGCGATCGGCCGTCTCTGGAAGATCGACGTTGGCGATGAAAACCTGCTTGGCGTCCTGTGTCTCGGGCGTGATCACCCGGGGATCGCCCTGCAGTCGCCCGGAGTGGGCCGGATCGGTAGTATCGGTTGAAACGACACCGATGTGATAATCGGCGCCGACTTCCTCGAGTTGCGACATGAACTGATCGAACTTGTTGCCCAGTTCAGAGCGCTCTTCCCGCATGGTTCCCGAGTTGTCCACCACCCACAGGATATCGACCGTCGGCAAGGGCGTCTGCTGAAAAGTGTCGATCTGCAATGGATTGCCCGTGAAGCGCACGTCTTCACATGCCAGTAGCGCCGCCAGCGCGGCAAGCAGGGCGATCGCTGGGTCTCCACCAAGACCACCGCCGCCATCATCTACGCCCTTTCCGACTACGTCGCCATGACCGGCGAGCTCACCCCCGACCTCACCGCCGCCGTCCGCCTCAACGGTCAGC
>CAZXHT010000038.1:11840-20960 GCA_964640665.1 uncultured Myxococcales bacterium | reverse complement strand
TCTTCGTTCGCATCGGCACAGCTCCCGGTCGTGATTCGATCGCCGTCAGGGAGGACAATGATAACCTTCCTGCAGGCCGCAGCCCTTGGCCGAGACGCAGCCGCCGTAGTCTACGCCGTCGTACAATTCACACTCGATGGTTTTGCAGTCGCTGTCGGTGGCGCAACTGTCCATGGTTACCCCGCACAGATGGCAATCGGCGTCCGTTTCGCAGGCCAATGTAATTCCCGCCATTGAGAGCGCGAAGCAGGTGTGGGTAAATGAGCCGCAGGTGTCCATCAAGCAGGTATTTGCCGGGCAGGCATTGACAATCGCCTTGCAGGGGCAGAAACCCTGGTCTTCCTCTGCGCTCTTCAGGCACGGCAGCCCCGCGGGGCAGTCGGAATCGGTCTGGCAGATGTCGGTCTGCTTGACTGAGATGATCGTGCTGCAATCGAACCCGTTGGGGCAACGCTGGCCCTCGGAACAGTCTACCGCGCAGTACTCATCGCTGTTCTGGGCGAAAGGCTCGGGAGGATCGTAAGGATATATCAGGCACGGATTGGACCGCGGACCGCAGCCCTCGATGTCCGCTCCATCGCATGGTTTGCAGTAGGGCGCGAACTGATCGTCGTAGGCGCTCAGGCAGTTGCCGTTGTTGCAGTACTCCATGAAGTCGCAGAAGCTGTCGTCCCCGCAGACTCCCGCCATGCAGCTTCCGTTCATGCAGGCGTACTTGACGTCGCCGACCCAGGGACAATCGCCGTGATCCTCGCAACCGTCCACGCATGTCCCGCCCGTGCAGATTTGCCCCAACGGACACTGCATCTTGGTGGTGCAAGTGTTGTCCGGAATGCACTTCTTGGTAGGGGTGTTGCAAATCTCGCCCTGAGCGCAGTCGGCGTTGTCGAAGCAGCCGGAACTGGGCTGGCAGTAGCCCGAGGCGTTGCACTTTTCTCCCTCGGCACAGCCGCAGTCTTCGGTGCACAGGCACTCGCCCGAGGTGGTCTCGCAACGCCGGCAGCCCCCGCACTCCTGGTCGCTTGTACAACCGGTGTACACCTCGCAGGTGCCGCTGGTCGTGCAACGCTCGCCCGCGGTCGTATCGCATCCGTTGTCGTCGACGCAACGGCAGTACTTGCCGTAGATGTCGCAGATCCAGTTTGCCGGGCAGTCGCCGTCCTTCTGGCACTCGGCCCCGCCTCCGGATTTCTTGCAGGCGCCGAAAAGAAAGGCCGCCGCAAGAACGAACAATAGAATCAGGCCTGACTTTTTCATTTCTTGCATTCCTTTCCTCGCGCGACTCACTTGCAACCGCCCTTGCAGGCGTACTTGACCTGCACGGTCGAGCCGCCCTCGGGGTAATATTCTCCCTCGAAGGCTACGATAAACTGTTCCTCGCCGCCGGTCGTCGTGTTCTCCAACACCCAGCCGGTGGCCAGGGCGTAAGAGATCGGTTGCCCGCCGCACTTGCGCGCCTCGGCCGAGCACATCTGCCCGGACGGACAATCCTGGCTGGAATCGCAGTCTAAGGCCGTCGGCGAATAGACGGTCACGTCGATGTCCTTGCCGGGTTCGGCCGGATCGTGAACGGGAACCTGGGAAAGTGTGAAGCTGCGCTCTGGGTGCAAGTAGCTGACCTCGATCGTCGAGCCCGGCGGCGGCACGTAGCTGCCGTTGAAGAAAATGCTGCCGTTTTCGAACTGCCAGCCATCCTGGTAGTCTTTCGCCACATCCTTTCCTTCTACCTTCACCCCGATAGTGTCTTCAGCGGGGCTCTCGTCAGACAGGCTGAACCTGCGATCCAGGCCCGCCACCGTTAGTCCGAGTTGGTTTAAAGTTTCGCTGAAGTCATCGTCGCAGATCGAGCCGATGCTGCCACCGACACCCTGCACCAGCAACCGGTAGCGCGTGCCGGGTTGGGCCGAACCTGTGTTGGGGTTCGAGCAGCCGTCCGGCGGGTCGCCGACGATAGCGCCCGCTACCACCCGGTTTTCGTTTCCGACGCCATTCATCTGCTCGAAGGTGCGCTGGAAGAACGAAACCATGCCGTACGACTTGTCGTCCTCGTCCGAGACGAAGATGATCGCCAGCGCGGCCCCGTCTCGCAGGAAGCCCGAGTTGTCGCCCGAGATAAGCGGCTCGGACAGCGCCTTGAATGCCGCTTCCAGGCCGCGCTCGTTGCCGGCGCCGTCGGTGCCTACCTTGACGTTGGCGGCGAACTGCGTCGCGGCATTGGCGCCGGGCGTGATGATCTTGGGCGACCCGAGCAGCCTTCCGGATTGGTCCGCTTTGACCATATCGGTCGAGATGACGCCGATCTGGTAGTCGACGCTGGAGGCCTCGATGATCGAGATGAAAGCCTGGAAGTTACTTGCCAGGTTGTCCTGCTCTTCCCGCATGGTGCCCGAGTTGTCGATCACCCACAGGATGTCGATCTTGGCCGAGGCCTTCTGATCGAACGAGTCGACCTGCAGCGTCCCCTGCGGGAAGAAAAGGTCGACATGGGTCGTGACCGCGAACAAGCGGGTGTCGTCGCAACCGGGCAGGCCCAAGGACGCAATCAGCAGCGCGCCGCAGAAGAAAATAGATAACCTGCGGATCATTTCTCTGACCTCCGTTCTTTCTTGTAACGTCTGCGCAAAAGCATAAAGCCGGCCGAAGCCAAAAGCAGCCAGCTGAAAAATCCCAGGCCGCGCGAACTCCCTGGATAACTGTTGCAGTTGCATCCATTGTCGTCGCCGACTTTTCCACGGCACTCCAGCATGAAGGAATCGTCGGTATAGCACGGAATCTCCCCGTCAACCGGATAGACGAAGCACAAGGCATCGATGTCGTCCTGGGCCAGTGTGCGCTTGCTGATTTCACCAGCCGCGGCGGAGAGGTACATCGTCGCTGTCGGATCGCGCGAGTGGTCGAGCCCCAGGGCATGGCCTACTTCATGGGAAATAGTATTCTGGATATCCATCCTGGATGTCTGGGACGCCAGCGTCGTGAAGTCGAAGTTGACACCGTTGCACTCGATGTCGAAATCGACTATTTCGCCCGAGTCGACGTCATAGGTCGTGGTGGTCAGGGCGATGGCGCTGCTTTCGTGCGACCAGGAATTCTCCTGGAAGATGACCAGGTTGATGTTTTCATTCCAGTGATCTTCATCGAAGCCGACCTCGGTGCTTGCGGTGGTGCCGCCGTAGATCATAGCCAGATCCGTGCAAGCCTCGCTGTTCCAGCTATCGAAGGCGGATCTTACGGCAGAGATGCACTCGTTGATATTTGTTACGTCCGAGCTGCAGTGCTCGTTGATGTAGTAGGTGGCGGTAGAGTTATTAAGAAACAGGCATACCCCCGTTTCCGCATCGCGGCTTCTCTTGAAAGCGTGCGCGGGACCAGCAGCGCAGAGCATCGCCGCGGCGATCAGCATAAGCACGTTACGAAAACTCATTTGCTCACCCTTGTCTTGGCGGCAAACAGCGTCTTGATTTTCGAAAGCGCCTCGGTGCTCTCGAACAACAAGGGGTGACCTGCGTCATCCACGAACGAAAGTCCCTCGATGCGTTGGGCGACGAATACCCGCCCGCCTTGGTTGTGAAAGGCGAAGACTCCCTGTGACAACCCTACAACACGGTAGGACGTCTGCTTGTGCACCAGAAACAGCAGCAGGCGATCGCCCCCCTTGAAGCCCGGGTAGCCCTCGGTCTTCTGGGCCAGGCGCCCCACCCGACCGCCGGGCTGGACGATGGTGACCTGGTTCGGCCCGGAACCGGCGACATCTTCTTCCACCTCGAAGGTAAAAGTTGTGTAGATGCGCATCCGTTTGGGGCCCCAGGCCGATGTTCCGGGGGCGTCCAGGCGGGCCACAACCACCCTGTCCGAATAGGAGACCAGTTGGCTCAGAGAAAGCCTCTTGGCCGCCGAAGCCCAGATCCAGGTTGAAAAGAAGCCCACAACGGCAAACACTATTGCTACGCAAATCGACTTTTTCATGTCGATGAAATACTAGCACTACGCTAACCGCAGGGCAAGACCGACTTTTTTTCGATGGAACTTTCCAGGCGACGAGACATCAAAAGGTCCGTGTACGGGAGGTAGCCATGAGTGCAACGACAAGACTCGCGCGCAGGGTTCAGATCGAGCTTTTCTGGGGAGATACGCCGCTGGACGTTATCCAGGTAGCGGAGCGCGGGGGCACGATTTTCGCCGGTTGCGAGCGCTCATGCGCCGTTCCCCTGCCCGACGTGCTGCCACACGATCGCTTTCCGCTGCTCGACATAGACACAGGCGGCGTCACGGTAAGGGCCGGCAGCAACACTCGCATCGAGCGCCACGACGGAGGGGTTTGGATTCCGCAAGAGACCGTCCCCGATCCGGAGATGCCCGGCACGGCCATGGCCATGCTTCCCGAAGATCACTCTCTGCGTCTCGATTTCGACCGTTTGAACATCGTCCTCTCGCGGCAGCGGATAAGCCCGCCGCGCCGCGGCCTGCCGACTTCGGAGATCGAGCCCGCCTTCCTCAATAGCCTGCTGCTGGTTTTGTTCGGGGCCGCGGCCTTCGTGGCCACCTTGTTGCTCGGACCGCGGGCCATGGGTTCCGAGGAGAATGAACTGCACAAGACACCCAGCCGGTATTTCTACAACCTCGTCTCTCGCATCGAGTCGAAGCGCAAACATTTGGCGCTGGATTTGTTCAAAGCCGATCTTTCCAATGTAAAGACAGCGGCCGATCTGCCCGCCGGACCGGCCGGCAAGGCCGGCAAGCGGGGCGCGCCCGATACCGGCAAACGCTCTGCGCGCCGGGCGATCAAGCCCGATGATCGCGAGCGTGTCTCACGCATGGGGTTGATTGCGGCGCTCTCGGATGCTCCCGGATTGGGCGGCACCATCGACACGACTCGTCACGGGCTGGGAGGTGACCTGACAAGCGCCATCGGCGGGCTTCATGGAAAAACACACGGAGTGTCCGGAGGATATGGCGGGCTGGATGTAGCCGGAACGGGCCCGGGCGGACGCGGTACGGGTAGCGGGCTCTTGCGCCGTGGCGGGCCCGTAAGCCGACCGGATCTCGACGCCCGGGCCAGACCCCGGGTCGTCTACTCGCGCCCGAGTGAGAACGTGCCGCTCATCACCCACGGTGTTTTACACTCCAGGGGATCTCTTCCCGCCGAGATCATAAGGCAATACATCCGCGCACACCGCCAGCAGATCCGCTACTGTTACGAGCGCGAGATGACCCGGCACCCCGACCTGGCCGGCAAGCTGCGCGTGCACTTCGTGATCGATCACCGCGGCCACGTCAGCCTGGCCGAGGCCAGCCAGAGCCGCGGCCTGGCCGCGACCAATTTACGCGCCTGCGTCCTGGATCGTGTCAAGGGCTGGCGTTTCCCCCGTCCCACGGGCGGCGGCGAAGTCGACGTCACCTACCCCTTCCTGTTCGCCCCAAGAGGAAGCCACTGAGGCAGGGTCGAGTTTCGTAAATCTTGCCATGGGTTCGAGTTGTGGCTATGCTCCGCGCTGCGGGGTGAGGGAGGATCGTGCTTTGACAGAAAAGAATCCGGCAATCCGGGTGCGCTTCGCGCCCTCGCCAACCGGTTACCTGCATATCGGCGGAGTGCGCACGGCAATCTTCAATCACCTGTTCGCCAGGCGCCGGGGCGGGATGTTCATCCTGCGCGTCGAAGACACCGATCGCGAGCGATCTACGCAGGCCGCCGTCGATCAGATCCTCGACAGCCTGCGCTGGCTCGGGATCGACATCGACGAGGGGCCCTACTTCCAGTCGCAAAGGTCCGAGCTCTACCGCCGGAATCTCGATCGGTTGCTGGCCGAGGGCAAGGCCTACCGCTGCTACTGCGCGGCAGACGAGCTTTCCCGCAAGCGTAAGCAGGCCGAGGTCGAAAAGCGCACCTATGTCTACGACCGCACCTGCCGCGGGCGCGACCCTTCAGAGGATCCCGCCGGACGGCCTTTCACCATACGTTTCCGCTCTCCCGACGACGGACCGGAGAGCTTCGACGACCTGATCATGGGCCGCATTCCGATAGATAAGAGCAAGCTGGACGACTGGATCCTGGCCCGTTCGGATGGCTCGCCCACCTACAACTTCTGCGTGGTGGTCGACGACTCAGACATGCGCATCAGCCACGTCATCCGCGGCAACGATCACGTCGACAACACACCCAAGCAGATGCTGCTCTACCGCGCCCTGGGTTACGACATTCCGCGCTTCGCGCACATGCCCTTGACCCACGGCCCGGACGGTTCGAAACTCTCCAAGCGCCGGGAAGAGCAGTACCGCAAACAGGGCATCAGCGTCTCGGTGCAGGAATACCGCAAGATGGGCTATTTAGCGCACGCTTTGGTCAACTACCTGGCCCGCCTGGGCTGGAGCCACGGAGACCAGGAAATCTTCTCGCGCAGCGAACTTTGCGACAAGTTCGACCTGTCACACGTGGGCCGCTCGGCCGGGGTGCTCAACCCCGACAAGCTCAAGTGGCTCAACGCACACTACATCAAGGAGACCGCCGACGCCGAACTGGCCGGCATGCTGCCGTCCTTCCTGGCCGAGTTGGGCATCGAGGCCCCAGTGGACGACAAACTGCTGCGCATCGTGGTTCCCTTGAAAGAACGCGCCAAGACCATGGTTCAGATGGCGGAGATGGCGGTCTACTTCTACCGCGCCCCGCAAGAATACGATCCGAAAGCGGCCAAGAAGTGGTTCAAGCCCGGAGCCGAGACGATCCTGAGCCGCGCCCGCGCGGACCTGGAATCGGTGGATCTCTCGAAAGAAGAGGCCATCGAGGGCGTCTTTCACTCTTTGGCTGACGAACTTGCGGCCGGCAAGCTGGGCAAGGTCGCCCAGCCCATTCGCCTGGCACTGACCGGAGCGACATTCAGTCCGTCCCTGTTCACCGTGATATCGATTCTCGGGCGCGCGGAAACCCTGGCACGCCTCGATCGGGCCCTGGCCCACCTGGATATAGCCGGTGAGCAGTCCTGACGAATCGGCCCGCTCCGGCCGCTGGGCGCGGGCCGCGGCGGCCTGGACCCGCGGTCTTTCTTTCGACGCGGTCGTGGTCATCGTCGCCGCCACGATTCTGATCATCCTGTTTCACGAGAACGGTTCAAGCTCGGTTTTCCGCGGCAAGTTCTTAAAGTACTTCTCCCCGGCCGAGTTTTTGGATCTCTACCCGGCCTTCTACTGGTACGGCTGCAGCCTGTTGCTTCTCGGAATCGTGCCTTTCTTGCTGGGCAGGCTGGTGCTGGGATTCTCGGCCCGCGACCTGGGGCTGGGCCTTGGAGATTGGAAATTCGGACTCAGCGCGACATTCGGCCTGTATTTCGCCTTCTTGCCCATCCTGGTACTGGTGAGCTACCTGCCTTCCTTCCAGTCGAAGTATCCCCTCTTTTACGAAGCCGGCAGCAGCGGCACGCACTTTTTCGTCTACCAGTGTGCCTATGCCGTATATTTCATCGGCTGGGAATTCATCTTTCGCGGCTTCATGCTCTTCGGCCTGCGCCCGTCGATCGGATTCTACGCCGTTTTCGTGCAGATGATTCCCTTTGCAATCCTGCATTTCGGCAAGGCGCAGATCGAAACCCTGGCCGCCGTCTTCGCGGGCCTATTGCTGGGATACCTGGCACTGAGGGCGCGATCATTCTGGTACGGCTGGCTGTTGCACACGTTGGTGGCGGTCAGCAACGACGTGTTGGTAATGTTGCACAAGCACTGGCTCTGAAATGGAATATTGACGCCAGCCGGCCTGTTGTTATGCTCGGAGGAATGAACAAGCAGTGAGGAACTCGTGAGACCTTCGACGATCACACCCGAGCAGAGACGCCGCCGCCTGATACCCATGCAAGAGGTCTTCACGGTGCAGATGGCGGGCTTGGACGTACAACGCCGCTTTCTGCTCGGTCAGCGGCTGTTTTTCGGGTTGGCGGTTTGGGTCGGGCTGGGGGCCATGTGGGCGGCGGCCGTTTTTCTTCCGGCACAGCTTTTGACAAGCCTGCGCTGGCCGCTGTTCGCGGCCGCCCTGCTGTTTATTGCCCTGGGCACCGCCGTGCGTGAGAAGAACCGCTTCTTGTTGGTGACCTCATTTTTCCTTGCTTTTATTTGCCTGGGTAGCGCAGTCGGCAGCTTGGCGAAATCCGGACAGATGGATCTGCTGATGAACCCCGTACTGGTCATCGGTCTGGCGATGTTCGGATGTGCGCTGAACCCGGCCATCTTCAAAAAGCCACGCACCGCCTGGTCGCAGTACCTGATGGTAGGCCCCTGGTTCGCCGTCGGGTGCGCGCTTGCGTTTTTCTACCCGGCCGGAGAACTGGCGCTGGCCATCTCCGGGGGAGCGGCGGCGCTGCTGGTTTTCTTGGCCTTGCACGCGGCCGGCCGATCGCTGAAAACCTATCATCCCTCCGAAGTGGTGCCGGCCGCGGCCGACGTGTTTCCCACGGCCCTGCTGTCTGTCTGGAAAGCCTTCAGCGGGCAGAACTGAGATACAGATTTCCGTTTCCGCTGTCAGATTTTCGTTTCCGCTTGACAATCCTGCAATGTATCCATAACATCCGCTCTCCAATGAACGTCGGATCTGTGACAATACGGCTTGTACGGCTCTTTTTAGCGGCTTGCCTGGTGTTCGTGTTTTCCGCCTCTCCGGCCGTGGCCCGGGAGACGCCGCCGGTTCCTTACCACGGCGCGCCCTTGATTCCCTGGGCCAAGAAAATCGGAGAGAACCGCTTTCGGTCGCCCCGCGACTACGATCGCACTCTCGAGTACTACCACAAGACGGTCTTGTTCAGTCCCTACGTGGTGCAAGAGAAAATCATCAACACCTCCGGAGTGCGGGCCGTCTTTCTGCGCAACAAGAAGAAGGGCGCCAGTTGGGAAGGTCTGAACATCTACGAGTACAAGGGCACATGCACGATTTTCACGGTCCTCTCGGACGCCGAGCTGGAAAAAATCACCAAGAAGGCGGCCAAGAAAAAGACCGGGAAGAAAAAATCCGGCGCGAAAGGCAAGTGAGGGGCAGTATGAATTGTTGGGAGATCGTCTAATGGCAGGACGGCAGACTCTGGATCTGTCTATCTAGGTTCGAATCCTAGTCCCCGAACTACCCTGCAACTACGCACTTGTCTTACTAGC
>CAZXHT010000038.1:0-11830 GCA_964640665.1 uncultured Myxococcales bacterium | reverse complement strand
CGAATCCTAGTCTCCCAGTTTTTTAAAAGAGGGGCATGCGCCCCTCTTTTTTTATGCGAGTCAGCCGGAAGTCGTGAACAGGAACGGGTAGGTCACGATTACCTCTCCCCCGCCCCGTGGCTTGGGAAAGCGGATGTGGCGTACCGTGCGTAACACGCATTGCTGGACGTTGTTGTCTTCCAGGCTGGCTTGCAGGATTTCCGCCTGTTGTACTCGCCCGTCGGCTTCTATTGTGAACGTCACGGTAACCTTGCCGTACATGTTCGCGTCGCGGAGCAGGCCCTTTTCGTAGCAATACTTGAACCTCGACCAGTGGCGCCCCAGGTATTCGCCGACCACCTGCTGCGTCAGACCGCCCACCACCGTTGTCGGCGGTTTTTTCGGACGCACGACCGTTATCCTTCGCTTACCCCTGACAAGCACGTTTACGGCGGCTATTTGCTCATTGTCTCCGTAGCCTCTCGTGCCGGCCGGCGCAAAGCCGTCGCCTCCTATTCCTGGAGGACCAGAGCCCGGCCTCAGACTGCCGATGCCCATCGAGTCGGTGTAACCCGGCCTCTTGATCCCGTCCAGGTTCGTTTCGATGTTCTGCATTTGCGCTCCGCCGTTGGCATTGCCGCCATCGCCGCCCACCCCGCCTTTCTCCTTCAAGAACTTGACCAGCCCGCTCACGGCCACCAACTTGCGATCTTTTTGCTCTTTCGTCTCGCGGGGAAACTCGTTGCTAGCGTCGCTTCTATTCGAATTGGCTCTTTTCCATTTCCCGCTGTCCGGCACATTCGTCTCCTCTATGATTCTCTTCTCGATGCGCTCGAACGTTTTCCTTGCAGAATTCGGCCCTAACGGCACAACTACGGCGAAGCGCTGAGGATTCTTTATATATTCCGAGATCTCCCGTTCTGTTGCGGGAGTGATCTGAATCAGCGCCCACAGGCCGACCGCGACCAGCAAGAAAACGACAAACCAACGCGCCAGTCCGAAGTCGGCCCCCTTGAGTAAACCCGAGCGTATTCCCATAGCCGGCCTGGTGTAGGCCACCAGAAAGGTCATCTGGCCCATCCCTACCCGCCAGCACTCACCAACCGACAAGGTATGGTTGTGCAGCGAACCTCGCTCGAGCGGGCTCGGTTGCCGCATCGCGGAGCCATCCTTGATCAGATCCAGTTGCATGCCCGGCACCACGCTGATCACGTGCCCCCGGATGCCTCCCGGGCTGACCATGGGAAAAAGCCCTTCTCCCAGTCCGGCGCTCGCAACCCGTATGCTGGCATCCGGGTGGTCTCCGATTGTGAAGGATTCTCCCGGGCGCAACTGGTGCGCAGCCAGCACCACCGGCCCCCACATGACCTTAACCTCCAAAATCCTGTCCACCACCGAGGGAATATCGGATCCGCTCAACTCCCGCGTAAAAACAGTCTCCCGAGCAGCAGATGATTGCATGACGGTGCCTCCCTGAACGGATGCGAAGTCCGGAAATGAAGCCCGATGTCTTTGACACCGCCTGACGAGCGGTGTTCCATCGTGCCATATGTTACGTTTTTTTACCGCCACTCCCCTGAACGGTTGCTTTTTTTCTTGCAATGCCAGGCCGGTCGTGGTACCAATTCTTCCTCTTCATGGGATTGTTACATCTGAGAGTGGGCTTGACGGCCCGCTCTTTTTTTTCGCTGGAGATCGAAGGTTGAGAAATAACGAGGTAGAACAGGCAGTTATCGAGGTGTGCGCTCCTCTGGTCGCCGAGAGGGGCTTGGCCTTGGTACAGGTTCACTACCTGCACGAGGCCCACGGCTGGGTGCTTCGAGTGCTGGTCGAGAGGGTCGGCGGCGCGGTGACCGTCGAAGATTGTTCGGGCCTTTCGCGCGAACTTTCAGACCTGCTCGACGTCGAGGATCTCGTCGACTGTTCCTACAACCTCGAGGTCTCGTCACCCGGACTGGACCGCCCGCTCACCGGCACGGACGACTATACGAGGTTTGCAGGCAGGTTCGTCAAACTGAGGACCAGCACCCCCATCGATGGCCGGCGCAATTTCACGGGCCGGCTTGTGGGGCTTGATTCCGGCACCGTCACCATCGAGGTTGACGGCACGACCTACGAACTCGAATATCCCGTGGTGGAAAGGGCCAACCTGGTGCCCATTTTCGATGAACCGGCCTCGACTTGAGGCAACCGGACGATCAGGAGAATGCAATGCAGTCCAATTTGAACCACACGCTCGAGATGGTCGGCAAGGAGAAGGGAATCGATCGCGAGATCCTGATCGAGGCCCTCGAGATGGCCATGCTCACCGCTGCCAAGAAACGCTTTGGAGCCGATCGGGAGATCGAGGTCCACTTCAACGAAGAATCCGGCGAGGTGGAAATCTTCGAGTTCCGAACCGTCGTCAAGAAAGTAAGCGATCCCGAATGCGAGGTCTCCGCGGAAGAGGCGGCCCAACTCGATCCCGAGGCGCAGGTAGGCGACTCGCTGGGAATCAAACTCGATACGTCGGAACTCGGGCGCATCGCCGCCCAGACCGCCAAGCAGGTCTTGATTCAAAAGGTTCGCGAGGCGGACCACGCCCTGGTGTACGAAGAATACAAGGACCGGCGCAACGAACTTGCGACCGGTATCGTGCGCCGCTTCGAACGCGGCAATATAATAGTCGACCTCGGGCGGGCCGAGGCCGTATTACCGATGCGCGAGCAGGTCCCCCGAGAATCCTACCGCGCCGGCGATCGCATCCAGGCCTACGTGCTGGACGTCCTCGAAGAAGCCAAGGGCGGACCGCAGATCATCCTCTCCCGGACCACTCACGGCCTGCTTATTAAGCTGTTCGAGATGGAAGTGCCCGAGATCGACGAGGGCATCGTGACCATCGAGGCCGCCGCCCGCGAGCCCGGCGCCCGCTCGAAAATCGCCGTGTCTTCCCGCGACAGCGATGTCGATCCTGTCGGGGCCTGCGTGGGCATGAAGGGCTCCCGGGTTCAGGCGGTCGTCCAGGAGCTGCGCGGAGAGAAAATAGACATCGTACCCTACAGCCCCGATCCGGCCACCTTCGTTTGCAACTCGCTGGCCCCGGCCGAAGTTTCCCGGGTGATAATCAACGAGGACTCTCACGGAATGGAGATCATCGTCCCGGACGACCAGCTCTCACTGGGCATCGGCCGCAAGGGACAAAACGTGCGCCTGGCCTCACAGTTGGCTGGCTGGAAGCTGGACATCAACAGCGAATCCCGCGTTGCCGAGATGTGGAAGAACGCCATCAACTCGCTCGGAAAGATAGACGGTGTCGGCGACATCATGATCGACACACTTTACAAATACGGTTTTCGATCCGCCAGGGATGTGATGATGTCGACCATCGAGCAGCTCACCGATGTCCCCGGGATCGGCGCAAAGGTGGCCGAGAAAATGCAGCGGTCGGCCGCCCGTGTCGTGGCCGAGGAAGAGCAAGATTTGCGCGCGGCGGCCCAGGAGCGACGCGCGGCGGCGGAAGCGTCCCAACTGGGTCTCGATGGCGAACAAGAGCACTTCCTCGAGATCCGCGGCATCGGCGACAAGACAATCGAGCAGTTGGCCGAGGGCGGTTACTACACCATCATGCAAGTGCATGAGGAAGAAAACGTGGTCAAGCTGGGTGAGGTGAGCGGGATCGGCATCAAGAAGGCCCGCCAGGTCAAGCAGGCCATCGCCGTCTACCTCGAAGAGCAGGCCCGCGCGGCCATCTTGCCCGACCTGGAAGACCAGCAGGAAGCCACAGACGAATCCGGCCAGGTCGCCGAAGATACCAATGCCGCCTCCGATGAGGCGCAGGAGCAGGACGACTAGCAGAAAGGCGCGCCGTTGCTTACCAGGAACTCGACTATTAGTGCATTGTCCCTCGCCCCCGGACGGGATTTGTGAGAGGGAATTCGACTTGGCCTTTCATCCCGGCAAACGGGCCGGCCGCAGGGCCGGTTCTTACAGAACCTGCCAGGGCTGCCGCAGGCGTATTCTGCGGCGGGCCTCCCTGCGCATCATTCGCGATCCCGAAGGAAGGTGTCGTCCCGACCTTTTCGGCAAGCTGCCTGGGCGCGGCATGCACCTCTGCCCGAACATCGCCTGTTTTGAGGCGGCCAAGCGCAATCAGGCTGCCTCACGGGCTTTTCACAAGCAGACGTCTTTCGGCGACCCCAAGACAATGGCGACCGCGTTCCTCGAATCCGGTCGGCGGCAGGCGCTGGCCCAACTCAGTGTTGCCACACGATCTGGTTTTCTGATCGCCGGACGCACGGCCGTGATGGATGCGTTGAAAGCCGGCCGTAGCGCGTTGGTTCTTCTTGCAACTGACGGATCGCACTCTTTGAAACGCGAGGTCGGCTCGCTTGCCCTCCAGAACAAGGTGCCGTCTTTTTCGGCCCTCGACAAGCGCAGCCTTTCTGCCTTTCATCACGGAAAGCCCCTGGCCGTCGTCGCCGTCAGTCATCGTGGAATTGCAAGCAGGCTGAGCTACGAGTTGAAAAAGTTCTGCGAGCTACAGGACTCACTGGGGGAGTTCGCTGAAAGAGAAGGCCATTTGACAGTAAACTCAGTCCGCGGGAAGATGCGGACACATAACGCCGGCGGCAGCGGCCGCCGGTCTTGAGGCAGGTGTTTAGATGTCGAAGATGCGTGTGTACGAGATCGCCAAGGAACTCAAGACTGAGAGCAAGGTCTTGGTGACCAAGCTTCAAGAGCTGGGCTACGTGGTGAAGAGCCACGCCAGCTCGCTGGAAGACGGCGTCGCCAAGGAAATCATCGAGAAGTTGCAGAAGGAGCACCAGGCAAGCATCGTCGAGAAACGCATCAGCACGGGCGTCATCCGGCGTCGGGCGAAGAAGTCTCCTGCTCCTGCTCCTGCAGCCGCTGTCGAAACCGACTTGGAAGAAATCGTCGAGGTCAAGGCGGCACCCGAGCCCGAAAAGACGCCTGCCGAACAAGCGCGAGAGGAACCCGCCGCCGGCGAGGCGCAGCCCGGAGAAGCTCAGCCTGCCGGGAAAGAGGCCGTAACGGCCGAGCCGCAGGAGTTGGTCGAAGAGAGGAAGGAAGCCGGGCGGGAAAAGCAGGCGCCCCGCAAGAGAGCAGGCCCCAAATCGGATTTTTACACGGCCAAGGTGATCAAGCGCGCCGATCCTGTCGATCTTGCTGAACGCAAGACAACCGCTGCGCCGCCAAAGACCGGCGACGCCAAGCCGACAGGTATCCGGGTTCTCAAGGTAGTCCCCGGAAAGGAAGGACGTGGCCACCAGTTCATCGACATGTCCAAGCGCGATAAGGGTCGTCGCAAGACGACCGCCTCTTCCCGTAAGGGCAAGACCAATTTGCGCGATCAGCTTTTCGACTCGTTCTCTCCCGCCTACCTGCCGGGCCGTTCGCGGCGCAGGCGCATGACCCGCAAGACAGGCAAGAAGACCGCTTTAACGACACCCAAGGCTCTCAAGCGAGTCATCCGCGTGGAATCCGACAGTGTAGTCACCAGCGAGTTCGCCAGGCGCATGGGTGTCAAGCTGACGGAGGTGAACAGGAAGCTGCGCGAGATGGGCGAAGAAATCGACAACCTGCGCATGGACGGCGAACTCAACCTCGAGACGGCTTCGATGTTGGCCCAGGAATTCGACTACGAAGTGCAGGACGCAACCTTCAAGGAGGAGAACATCTTGCGGCCCACCGGCGGAGATACCGTAGAGGATCTGGCCGGCAGGCCGCCGGTGGTCACGGTCATGGGTCACGTCGATCACGGCAAGACGTCCATACTAGACGCCATCCGTAAGACCAAGGTGACGGACGGCGAGGAGGGCGGCATAACCCAGCACATCGGCGCCTACGAGGTCAGTTTGCCGGAGGGATCGATTACCTTCATCGACACGCCGGGTCACGAGGCGTTTACCGCCATGCGGGCCCGGGGAGCCGGTATCACCGACATCGTCGTGCTGGTAGTCGCCGCGGATGACGGCATCATGCCCCAGACGATCGAGGCAATTCACCACGCCCAGGAGGCCGAGGTTCCAATCATCGTCGCCATTAACAAGATCGATCTGCCCGGCGTGCAAACCGAGAAGATCCGCCAGCAACTGACCGAGCACAAGCTGGTGCCCGAGGCCTGGGGCGGCGAAACCATTATCGTCGAGGTTTCGGCCAAGACCAAGGTCGGCCTGGACGAGTTGCTCGAGAGCATCCTGCTGCAAGCCGAAGTGCTCGAGCTAAAAGCCAACCCGAACAAACCGGCCCAGGGCACGGTGATCGAGGCCAGGCTCGACCGCGGTCGCGGCCCGGTGGCGACGCTGCTCGTCAGCCAGGGCACCCTGGAGAGGGGCGAAGTGGTAGTAATGGGAACGGCCTTCGGCAAGACGCGCATGATGTTCGACTACGAGGGCAGCGACATGCAAGCAGCCACGCCGGGACGCCCTGTCCAGGTTCAGGGTCTCAACGAGGTGCCGGCGGCCGGAGAGCCCTTCAACGTCGTCGCCAGCGAGCGTGAAGCCAAGAAACTGGTAGGTCATCGCCTGGAGGAAAAGAGAGCGGCAAGATCCGGGCAAACGGCGCGTCTGAATCTCGAGGATTTCTACGAAAAGCTCCAGGGCGTCGAGAAACTCGAGCTCAAGGTGATTGTCAAGGCCGATGTCCAGGGAACAGCCGAGGCCGTCAAGCAGGCCTTGGAAAAACTCTCGGTCGACAAGGTGGGCGTCACTGTGATTCACCACGGGGTCGGTGCGATAAACGAAACCGACGTCAACCTGGCCGCGGCATCGGAAGCAGTGCTGGTCGGTTTCAATGTAAGGCCCGATTCCAACGCCAAGAAACTGGCTCAGACCGAGCAGCTCGAAATTCGCGTCTACAAGGTCATCTACGATCTGACGCAAGACATACGCAAGGCACAGACGGGCCTGCTTCCCGCAACGACCAAAGAGCAGACGATCGGCCGGGCGGAGGTCCGCGAGTTGTTCACCGTCCCCAAGATCGGCACAGTGGCCGGCGTTTCGGTCGTCGACGGGAAGATGCAGCGCGGCTCAATGCTGCGGCTGCTGCGAGACAGTGTCGAGGTTCACCAGGGTCGCATGAGCAGCTTGAGGCGCTTCAAAGAGGACGTCCGGGAAGTGGCATCCGGCTACGAATGCGGCATCGGTATCGAGAACTACAACGACATCAAGCGCGGTGACGTCATCGAGTCCTTCATCATCGAGCAGGAGCAACCGGCCCTGTAAGAGGAGGTCGGCCATGGTTGTGGGCGTGGTGCGCCTGGTCCTACAAATACCCGGCAACGACAGCCTCAAGGGTAAGCGCAAGGTGATCAAGCAAATAATCGAACGCACCCGCGGCCGGTTCGCCCTGGCGGTGGCCGAGTGCGGCCTCAACGACAACCACCGCCAGGCGGAGCTTGGCCTGGCCTGTGTGGGCAACGACAGGCGCACCTGTAACTCGGTGCTGGACAGGGCCGTCGGCTACATAGACTCGCTTGGAACCGCGCTGATCATAGGCAGAGAGTTGGAGATCATCAACCTCTGAGGCCGCCTCCCCCGTTTACGTATTTGACACGCTCCAGATCAACCATTTAGTATATCCGCGCAATGAAGAGCGTTCGCATCCAGCGTGTGGCCGAACAGATTCACGAGGAGATCAGCGGCCTGCTCACCAAGGGGCTCAAGGATCCCCGCCTGGGCTTCGTGACCATCACCGGTGTCGAAGTCAGCCCGGACCTTGGCAACGCCTGGGTATATTTCAGCTGCCCGGGAACTGAGCAGGAGCGCTCGCTCTCGCTGGAGGGATTGGAAAGCTCGGCCGGCTTCATCCGCAGGACGCTCGGCAAGCGTCTGCATCTCAGGGCCATCCCGCAGTTCCATTTCAAATACGACCAGAGCCTCGATTGCGGCGATCACATCGAACGCCTGCTGGTCGAGGTGCGGGAGAAAGAGGGTTGGGACGATCCCACCCGCCTGCGCGGCTCGGCCGAGGATGTCATCCGGGCCCTCGGGGAGGCCGAGAAATTTCTGGTTACCAGCCACTTCAATCCCGACGGCGACGCCATCGCCTCGGTTCTGGCAATGCGGATGATACTGCTGGCGATGGGAAAGCAAGTGGTGGCCTACAACAAGGATCCGGTCCCGCGTATCTATTCTTTCCTGCCCGGGACGCAGGCTTTCGTGACCAGCCCGGGAGACGGCCCCTACGATGCCACGCTGGTGCTCGACTGCGGCGAACTCGAGCGTTGCGGGCCGCTGCCCCCGGCGCCGGCGCTCGGCAGGCTGATCTGCATAGACCACCACCTGACGACGAGTCCTTTGGGCGAGGCTTTCTACATAGACCCCGGCGCCTCCTCGATCGGAGAAATGATCGACCGCCTGTTGCCCCTCTTGCCTGTAGAACTGGACGCGGACCTGGCAAGCTGCATTTATTGCTCGATTTTAACCGACACCGGTTCTTTTCGATACTCGAATACCACGCCCGCGGCCCTGCGCACGGTGGCCAGGATGGTAGAAGCCGGTGTCGAGCCCTGGGAGATGAGCAACAGGATCTACGAATCCCAGCCGCAGGAGCGTATCCACCTGCTCTCTGAGGTGCTGCAAACACTGTGGCTCGATCCCCAGGGTCGTTACGGCTCGGTGCTGGTTACCCGCGAGATGCTCGAAAGCCATGGTGCCAGCATGGACATGATCGACGGCTTCATCAACTATCCCCGCAGCATCGAGGGCGTCCAGGTAGCGATCCAGTTCAGGGAATCGGATCAGGGTCAATACAAGGTCAGCTTCCGTTCCCGGGGCCGCGTCAACGTAGCCGAAATAGCCGCAGGCTTCGGCGGCGGCGGGCATCACAACGCCGCCGGCTGCACTTTATCGGGCACGGCCGACGAGGTCAGCGCGCGAATCTACGGCGCGGTGGAAGACGCGCTGAACGAGTAAAATGTCGTAACACTCTGATCAATGAAGAAAAACCGGACTCCAGTATCCGATGGTGCCCTGCTGGTGGACAAGCCGCGGGGCATGACATCTTTCGACGTGGTCAAGAAGATCAAGGCCTGGGTGCGCCCGCTCAAGGTAGGCCATACCGGAACGCTGGATCCCATGGCCGAGGGACTGTTGCCGCTGGTAATAGGCGAGGCGACCAAGCTGAGTCGCTTCCTGAGCGGAGAAGGCAAGAGTTATCTGGCCAAGGTAATCCTGGGCACGGCGACAGACACTTTGGACGCCGAGGGAAAGGTGGTATCCAGCTCAGACGTACCAAGTCTAAACGACCAAGACCTGCAGGCGGCCTTGAAGAATTTCGAGGGCGATATTCGCCAGCTACCGCCGATGTACTCGGCCGTGCACCACCAGGGCCGCCGCCTGTACGAGTTGGCCCGGGAAGGCAAGGAAGTCGAGCGCCGCGAGCGCAGCGTGCGAATAGACAGGCTGGCCCTGATAGACCGCGGACCCGACTGGCTGAAGCTTGAGGTGGACTGTTCGTCGGGAACCTACATAAGAAGCCTGGCCAGCGACATAGCCGTAAGCCTCGGGACGGTAGGACACCTGGCAAAGCTGACCAGGACGGCCAGCGGCACGTTCAAACTGACCGATGCACATGAGTTGAACGAGTTGCGAGCCGATAATCTCCCGGAGACGATGATATCGTTGGACGAGGTCCTGAGGCGTTTTGTAAGGGTGGACGCACCGGCTGAGATAGCCGATCGCCTGGTCAAGGGACAATGCCTGGGCGCGGAAACTCTGGCAAAGCTGATTCCCGCATCTTTCCATGGTGATAACAAGGTATGCTTCATTGCGCCGGGAGGCTCGCCGGTAATCATGGCATCGGTAGAACTAGACCCCGCCGGCCGGCCGGCAAGCATGAAAATACTCCGCCAGTTACGCCCCAAGATTTTAGTTTGACTTTCCGTGCGGATCGACACACGTATAGACATACCGGAAGATGCTGGAGGCCCGGGTGGAAGGGATGAAGATATGTATGGTGGCGTTGGCGGCCGCTGTGACGGCCCTGGTGTCGGGGTGCGACCACGGGAACAACGTCGATGACGCGGGGATTCACGACGGCGATGGAGGCATACGGTCGGACGGCAGCGACGGTTCGTCCGGGGACGCGGGGGACCGTGGTGCGGACGAGGCCGGCTGGAACTTTATAATTACGCCGGGGCTCGGCTTCTGTCAGTGGAACGTCCTGGAGACGAGAAGACCGCCCTACGGCGATTTCCAGGGCAAGATCCGGATCTGGCTGAAGGAGTCGTCGGTGCGCTGGCCGGATGAACAGGAGAGCCTGGAGGTGGATCTGGTCGACCGGGTCGAGGTCTCTCCGGACGGAGAGACCGCCGAGTCCAGGGGCCCCGGCCTCCTGCGGGCGCACCATTCCCAGGGCGGGAGCGAGGAATGGATCGTCTTCTCGTACTCCCAGGAATACGGGCTCGGCAGCGAGATTTTTCAGGCATCGTTCGGCTTCCACATCGAGCTACCGGTGCAGGCTACGCAGATCGATCTCAAGGCCCTTCTCATCGAGGAGGACTACACCTGCGAAGTACAGGCTGGACATGTCCGGGGGAAGGTCAGCGCGGAGGCAGGCAACGGAGATCGCGTAGAGTTCGAGTACTTCTACTTGCTGTCGTTCTACTGTCCCCCGGGAATGGCTTGCATGACACCCAACGGGCTAGGCGACGTAATCAGGGGTGTGTTCACCGGGGGCTCCGGGGAGCGCGTCGTCGACAGCTACTTCCGGACGGGGCTCGCCTGCGGTCATCACGCGGGTCCCAACCGGTTCCTGATGTTCTTCGATGAGCAGCTCGGCGGCGTTCACGGAATAGAACTTGCGCCGCAGATACAAGGAGGAGCAAACTACCAGCTTATCTACCTGGGCGAGAACCTGGCCTCCATCAGGATCGAGGAGGTCGTCGACATCACCTGGGACGATCCCGGATTCCAACCGTGATCGGGGACAACGGGTCGCGGTAGAGACACCCTTTAGGGGTGCCCCCAGCACAGATCCCTCTGATTGGCACCTCGGATTGGCTCCATTAAGGAGCGCAGATCATCACACAGCTTCCGGTGCAGTTTCGACATAATCTTGTTTGTAGCCATTGGTATATAATACAATAGGTTAGACTGAATTAAAGAGAAATTTCGACTGTTTCTACAGTAGAAATTATGGTCAGAATAAGGGACGTATTTGCCTAATTTGACTGAATATCTACAAGCAATGAAGGGCAGATTCAAACAAGGCAAATTAGGCAAATACGTCTATGACAGGACTTTAAGACGTAATCGTTCAAATTGATCGTAATGATATGTTAACGTTGGCATTTAATGGCTTCGAACCTGTAAGACCCCACCAGCATCCACATAGTGGCCAAGCGCAGATAGGACTTCGGCCTGGGTCTTCGTCGGCACCTCGAGGCGACGATTCGGCTTGCTCCTCCCGTCGCCCAGACTGAGGATAGAATGCAGATGACTCATCTCGTCCATCACTGATGCTGCCGTTCGATGGAGCCCGGCATCCTGAAGTCTGCGCTCCAACCGGCGCAGGTAGGTCATCGCAACCACGCAGGTAAACAGGTGACAACGGATCTTGCTGTCAATCCAGTGCCGCACCGGCCGCGTTGAGACAAGTTCATCGTCTTTACTCTGCCGGAACCGATCCTCGACTTGCCACCTGTCCAGGCTGGCCTGGACGATCTGAGCCGTAGTCCAGTCTGTGTTGTCGGTGATGATGATATTGCGGCCGAAGCCGGCCCGCTTGCGAGCCACACGATAAGCGTCCTTGCGGAAGCTCATCTCCATGCTGTCCTTCGTCGAAGAGAACTCGATGTTGACGGCGGTGTAAAAGCGCCGGATGTTGGTGGAAAGCGCAGCTTAGAGCC
>CAZXHT010000037.1:0-51616 GCA_964640665.1 uncultured Myxococcales bacterium | reverse complement strand
TAGGCCGTGTGCCTAGCGGGGCCGCGATTGGGGCTCAATACTGTCTGAATTGCAGAAAAAGATGCATTCCGCGCTGTCAGCAAGACAGCATTGTGTATTACCTAGCACGAAGAGCGTGGAGAACGATACCCCAGAAGATTTGGCGTAAAGACGCGTCGGAAGCCAAGTTTTACGGTTTTTCAGGAAAAAATACCCCAAGATTGGATTCTGGAGACCGACTTGGTTTTTCAAATGTGTTGATATCATGGCGGAACGGGGGTGGGGTTGAAAAAAGCGCGACGAAAATAACTTTGGATTTTCTTCTGGTCCGGAATTATCTTGTAATTACCAATAATTGTGAACAACAAGAAACACGTGCGTCAGGGCTGGCTTCTTCGCGTGTTGACGCCGATTGGTCTAGCTGCGTAGAATGATGGCTCCTTGACTCTTGGCGCTGAGGTTGAATCTTGAAGGCTGACGAGAGATTGGCTATCCTGCGCGGGTTGCCCAAGATCGAGCTGCACCGGCATCTGGAAGGCTCGTTGCGCCTTGGCACTTTACTGGAATTGGGCAAGAGATATGGCCTGGATCTCCCCCTCGACTCCGAGGCTTCGCTGGCCCGCCTGGTGACTTTCAACGACGACGAGCCGCGCACGCTGGCCAACTTTCTTACCAAGTTTCGCTCCGACTGGTACCGTTCCTACAAGGATATCGAGCGGGTGACCGGTGAAGCGGTCAGGGATGCCGCCTCCGAGGGCATCGTGCACCTGGAACTGCGATTCAGCCCGGAGCACCTGACGCGCACAAGCGGCTTGCAGCTTGAAGGGGCGATGCAGGCCGTCTGCGAATCGGGCATTGCCGCGGCCGCCGAGGAAGGCATCTCGATTCGCTTCATCCTGACCTTCGCGCGTGAGAGATACAGCTACGCTTCCTGGACCGACATGGTCGATCTGGGTGTACGCATGTACGAGATGGGAATCGCCGGGGTCGATCTGGCCGGTGACGAGTTTCAGCACCCCAACCGCGAGTTCGAGAGGTTTTTCCGGCGGGTTCGCGATATCGGCGAACTGGGCATCACCATCCACGCCGGTGAAGGCACGTCTGCGGACCAGGTAGCCTCCGCGGTCGAGTCGCTTTCCGCCGTTCGCATCGGCCACGGCATCGAGGCCGTGCGGGACGATGACGTGACGGCCATGCTGGCCGCCGGCCGGGTGACGCTGGAGATGTGCCCGATCAGTAATTTCCAGACCGGCTGCATCGACCGGCTCGACCGGCACCCGCTGCCGCGCCTCGATCGGGCCGGCGTGCCGGTTACGATCAACGCGGACGACCCGGCAATGCATCGCACGAACATCAACGATGACTACGACGTGGCTGCGTCTCGCTGGGGATACTCTCTCGATGATCTGCTGCGCCTCGAGCGCAACGCCGCCGCGGCGGCCTTTTTACCGGAGGAAGAACGTACGGCCTTGCTGGACAGGGTCGAACGCGGTTACCGGGAGTCACGGGGTCAGGGATTATAAGGAGGGTGGTGCTCAGTCCTTCCTGCAGAAAACCAAATCGAGATAGGGTGGCACCGTCGCCGTCGGCTCGGTTTCTCCCTGGACGCTGATCAGGTGATCGTGGGCACCGCTTGTATCGGTGACGGTCCGCGCGCGGCTGGCCTTGGTGCGATCGCGCCCGCCCTCCTCGAAGGCCTGCAGGAAACCGTCGTAGAGACCTATATTGCCGAACGTGCCCGGGTCGACGTCGACAGGCTCACCCGCCGCCAGTATATGTACGTGCGCTCCGTCCTTCGATGTGCGGGCAGTCACATCGAACGAGTGTATGTGTCCCTCGTCTCCCCCCGTCTCCCCTGCCTGCACCGCCCCGCGCGCAAAGCGGCCGTCCATCTGCTGGTAGCGCGTCCAGCCGTCGGGGCACTCGTGGTCGAACATGGCAATCATGCCCGGGGGGAAAGGTGTAGCGTCGCCCCGGTTGCAGCTTTCAACCAGGAGACATACCAGCAGCGTAAAAAATACCCGGCTCAACATGACGTGGAGTATCACGTGTTATCATCCTTCAGTCAACGATTGACAAGGATGGAAAATTGTGAACTGTTTTACGCGAAAGGGGGCGCTTCCTATGAGCCTGAATTTAGAATTTGTTTTCCTGACCTGCACGGCGCTGTTCGCCGCCGGCTGTGAACCCTGCCTGGAATCAGGCAAGAACGGCGTGCCCGACCCGGGATCCGATGAGTATCAGCTGTTGGTCGACAACGTGGTCAGTCGCAACACACCCGTTTTTGTCGACGGCGAGGAGGTCGGCCTTGTTTGCGAGGAGACCAACAATGTGACGATCGGCAATTATCCGGTTTCCGACTGCAGCACCATCATGTTCCGCAGTCGGGTTTCGGCTTCCGATTGCTACATCTCCGAGCACTGCACTAACTTCTGTGAAGACCAGGAATGCACTCCGGACACCTGCACAGACACCAGGCCTTACGCAGGCAATATAAAACACATAGGTCTGATCTGGGCGGAATAATCACGCCCTCTGGTCGAGAAGCTCTTGCAGATCCGCGGGCAGCGGGGCCGTCAGGTGCATCCTTTGGCCGTTTTCCGGATGGTCGAACTCTATCGCCTGCGCGTGAAGTGCCTGGCGGGTGTGACCCAGCCGATCCAAGGCGTCTGCATCGAGCTTGCCATGAACCATTGCCAGATATGGCTGCCCGTCCTGCTGATATAGCTTGTCACCCAATATCGGGTGGCCGAGAAAGGCGAGGTGCACGCGTATCTGGTGCTGGCGGCCGCTTCTGGGATTGGCCGCCACCAGCGAACGGTCAACGCGGCGATCCAGAACTTCCAGGTCGGTCACGGCCGGACTCCCATTCTGGCGGTCTACCTTCATCCTGCAGTCGATGGGATAGTCGCCGTCGCGCCCCAGGGGCTCCGCCACTCTCAGGCGATCGAAACCCACGCTTCCCCGCACTACCGCCAGGTAGCGTTTCTCGACCCGCCGCTCGCGAAAAGCCCGCATCAGTTCTTTTATCGCCCGGGCACGCCGGCCGAAGATCAACACTCCGCTGGTCTCGCGATCGAGCCTGTGGGCGGGGTTGATGCCGTCGTCGGCGAGATCTTTCCTGAGACGGGTGAGCAAGGTCCGGGTGCGGTAGCTGCGGGTCGGATGCACCGGCGCCCCGGCTCCCTTATCGACGACTACTATCCAGTCGTCCCGGTACAGCAGGCGGTAGCTTACCTCGACATCCGGCTCGGGCCGCTCGATGGTCGCTACCCGGACGATTTCTCCCTGCCGCAAGCGGTGCGACCACTTGATCGGCCGGCCGGCCGAGTCGATCACGTCACCCGCCAGGCTGCGCCTGATGACGGTTCGGCTGCGTTTGAAGCGCAGGGTCAGAAAGACGTCCAGCCGTTCTCCGGTATCGCCCGGACCGGCGCGCAGGATCGCGAACCTCTTAGCCTGCCGATCTGCCATTCAGCTTCGTCCCAGACCGCGGGCTATGGGTATCCGGCGGCCCGCCCCGAATGAGCGCCGCGTCACCTTCAGCACCGGGGCCGCCTGACGGCGCTTGAACTCCGACAGTTCCACCATGCGAATGACATCCTCGACTATCGCCCGTGGGTGGCCCTTGGCGACTATGGCCTCGGCTCCCAGTCCTTCGGTGATGTACAGGTCGAGTATGGGATCCAGCACGTCGTATGGCGGCAGGCTGTCTGAGTCCTTCTGCTCGGGGCGCAGTTCTGCGCTGGGGGGGCGCTCGATGATGCGGCGCGGAATGACCTCGGTCTGCCGGTTGATGTACTCGGCAATGTCGTACACCTGGGTCTTGAGCAGATCGCCAATGGGCGCCAAACCACCGACCATATCGCCGTACAGGGTGCAGTAGCCCACAGCCAACTCGCTCTTGTTGCCCGTGGCGAGCGCCAGCGCGCCCTTGTTGTTGGCGAAAGCCATCAGCATAGCGCCGCGAATACGCGCCTGCAGGTTTTCCTCGGTCAGCGTTCCGCTGACATCGTCGAGATCGTCGCGCAGCGTCTCACGATAGGCATCGAGCACCTTCTCGATCGGCACGTCGAAAAAGCGCATGCCCAGGTTTTCACATAGTCGCTCTGCGTCCCTGCGTGAGTGAGGAGACGAATAATGCGACGGCATGGCCAGGGCATACACCCGCTCGGCCCCGGCGGCCTCGGCCGCAAGCACGGCCGTGACGGCCGAGTCGATCCCGCCGCTGAGACCGAGCAGCGTGCGTTTGAATCCGCACTTGTCCATGTAATCGCGCAGGCCCATGACGATGGCCCCGAACAGTTCGGCCGGTCCCTCGGCCGGAGAGGGACGTACATCACCCGTCGAAGCGTCCAGGTCGACCATGACCAGGTCTTCCCGGAAGGCCTCCGCTCGGGCCAGCACTCTCCCATCGCTGCCTATCGCCAGGCTACGGCCGTCGAACAGCAGGCTGTCGTTTCCGCCCACCTGGTTTACCAGAACCACCGGCACCCCGTGCTTGCTGGCGATCGAACGCAGCCGGCCCTCGCGCAGCTTCGCCTTGCCCTCGAAAAAAGGCGAGGCGGACAGGTTGATGATCAGTTTCACCCCCTGCCCGACCAGGTCGGCGACCGGGTCAACCTGGTAACGAGGCCTGTCTTCCTCCGGCCCGTCCCATATATCTTCGCACACGGTGATTCCCAGTCTCTGCCCGCCAAGCTCGACGGGCTTTCTTTCAGCCGCCGGCTCGAAATAGCGATCTTCGTCGAAGACATCGTATGTCGGCAGCCTGCTCTTGGCCTGTGTCGCGCGCAGCTCCCCCCCGGAGAGCAGCACTGCCGCGTTGATCGCCGGCCGACCCTCCGGAGCCGCGTTGGGTATCACGCACCCGACCAAAGCCGGAATCCGCTCGAGTTTCGTCGCCAGCGTACGAAGTCCGGCCGCGCATTTTTTTAAAAAACCGTCGCGCACGATCAGGTCGAGCGGCGGATAGCCGGTAACGGCCAGTTCCGGGAAGACCGCCAGGTCGGCTCCCGCTTCAATCGCTCGTTCGTGAAAACGGACGATCTTCTCGCAGTTGCCGGCCAGGTCTCCTACGGTCGGGTTGATCTGCGCCAGGGCTATCTTCATCGCCTGCATCCCGCGCGCGAACTCTCAGCGCAGCAACCCGCTCATGACTATTTCCATTCCGGTGGCCATGATGCGCTCTACGTCGATGTCGACACCGATGGCAAAGTAACCCTCGATGGCATCAATGATGCCTTTCAACAGTGTCGCCGTCACCTCGGGATCGATGGGTTTCAGCGCGCCGGCATCGATGCCTTGCTGGATGATACGCGCGATGACATCGGTGTACTCTTTTTGCAGCAAAGCCAGCATTTCGCGAACCGATTCGTCGCGGCCGGCCATCTCGCCCATCACCATGAAGAAGCGCGGGTAGTCAGGCCGGATACTGAAGAATTCCAGGTAGTGGCGCGCCAGGTTGGCGAACATCTCGCGGTACGACTGCGGCTCGACCGACATCTCGCGCAGGAACTTGGCCGACTCCTCGTACTCCTGCCGCACCAAGGCCTCGAATATCTGCCGCTTGCCGTCGAAGTGGAAGTAGATGCCGCCCTTGCTGAGCCCCGCCGTCCTGGCCACGTCGTCCATGCGGGTTGGAAAGTAGCCTTTCTCGACGAAACATTTCCTGGCCGCGTCCAGGATCTGGCCGCGCCGGACTTCCTCTGGCAGATGCTTGGTCATGTGTCGTTCCTTACCCTTGTGAGCCCACGAGTGGCAAGGAATTTTCTTTATAAGTGCTTGACAGGCAATGGAGAATGTATCATAATAATGTTACATGCTTTGGAGTTTCCCATGAAAAAACCGCAGATCAGTGTTCGCTTGTCAGGTGCTTCGCAGAAACTTTTTGGTCGTCTAATCCTGCGCCTGACCATGAACCCGGTCCTGCTCCACCTTTCCGGTAAATTCGTGGATTGGAGCGGACGTGAAGCACCGGGCGCAAAGCTCAGGCCGTCCGAGTTGACGACACGAGCTCGCCTGCGCTTCCCCGAGTTGCCTCTGAGCTGGGCCGTGGAGGGGTACATCGCGCTTCTGGCAACAAGAGACAGCGCTTGCCTGCGTGGTTTTTCGGCAGAACCTTATCCGCAGATCGACGAGAGCGTGCGCCGTTTTCGTGCCCTGTCTCCCGCCGCAAAGATCCGCTTCGGCGAGCGCTGGAAGCGAGAGATGCGACTCATCAAGGAAGCAAAATGAAAGCCGAGCCGCAATTCGATCTGATTCACTTTCTGCAAAAATTGCATGACCGCAAGATACGCTGCCTGTTGATCGGCCGCTGGGCGGTGGCTCAACATGGCGCGCCCGTGGTCACCGCCGACTACGACTTCTGGATAGATCCGGCCGACCGGGCCCGCTTCTATCTCCTGCTCGAAGAAATCTTCGATGCAGAGTTGCCCCCCGAGGATCGACGCAACAGACCGATCGTCACTGCCTACGTGGGCCCCGACAAGATCGACTGCTTCTCGGCCAGAAAGATAATAAACGCCGAGGGACAAGAGCTGGTCTTTCACGAGGTTTACAAGCGCTCGGTGCAAAAGAAGTCACCCGAAGAAAAGCTGGTTTTTCGTGTCCCGTCTATCGACGATCTGATCGCGCTGAAGAAATTCACCCACAAAGATCCCCTCAAGCACGCCCGCAATCTCGAGGATATCCGCTATCTTCTGACTCTGAGAAGAGATCTGAAGAAGAAGTAGTAGTGGTAGTAGACGGCAATCAGGATCACAACAGGAGCAGCAGCACGAAAGTTATCCATGCCACCCAGTAGGCAATGAAGGGGACCTTCGCCACGCGCCAGTGGAATATCACGAACACCAGCACGATCGGCGGGAAGTAGAGCGCCCCCAACAGGGTCAGCAGGAACCATATCAAACCCACGCGCCAGGCTGCCACCAGGATGCCGATCCAGGCCGCGACTAAAGTCGTTACGGAAAGGCACACCCACAGCCAGCGCCTTCTCATCTTTATGCGTAGCGCATGAAAAAGGGAATTGACCGAAGAGCGTTCTATGGACCGGCTGTCAGACTTGCGGGCCTCTCCTGTTTCGCTGCCGTCTCGTGCTTCCTCCCGGATATATGAATAGCCGCCTTTGCGCCGGGCCAATTCGCAATCTTGTGTGCTGACCATGGCCGAACGCTTGGACTTGGGCACGGCGCTCAGCCTGGTCGTCTTCACCGAGCGGCCATGATCGTCGATGTAGATGTAAATCGTGCAGTCGCGCTTGCCGCTGCCGTCAGCCCGGGCTTGCATGTTCACCAGCACGACGATCGCAAGGAAAAACAAGAGGAACAAGGCTGTCGCGATCTTCGAGGTCATCCGGCAGGTCTCCTGGTATGCCGGCAGGCTATCGCAACGGCCTTTAACTTGTCAAAACGTGAGCATTTATGCCTTTCGGCTTGCTTGACAACGGCCGTATCGATGGAGTCAACTCTTTGCGGGTCATACAACACCGGGAGGAATTCCATGCGGCTGTTCCTTGTCAGGCACGGAGAAGCCATGCTGCCAGAGGCCGATCCCGCCCGCGGACTCAACCAGCGCGGCAAGTCCGAGGCCGAGTTGGTCGGCCGTGAACTCGCGCGGCTCGGAGCACGACCGTCCCAGATTCGCTGCAGCCTGAAGGCCCGAGCACAACAGACGGCCGAAATTATCGCCTCCGCCCTCGTGGGTGGATTGTCACCGATATCCGTAAGCGGTTTGTCTCCCAACGACCCGGTGGAGCCCATGGCAACCGAGTTGCAAACGACCGCTGAAGACCTGCTGCTTGTCAGCCACCTGCCCTTTCTGCCCGCCCTGGCCGAGCGCCTGCTGGCCGGGGAGGCTCCGCCGGGACACGTCTTCGGGCCGGCCGGTGTGCTGATCCTCGACCGCGACCAGGACGGTGTCTGGGCGCTGGGTGGGCAGATCGATCCCGCTGCTCTTTAGCCAGCGCCGGAGTTCAACCCCGGCGCAGCCTTTCCAGCCACTCGAGTTGCAAGGTCAGATCGCCGCCGTCCGGGTCGGGATGCGCCAGATCGGCGGTAAGCTCCTGCATGGACAGTTCAGCGAGCGCCCGGGAAATGGCTGAGAAGATCCAGCTTGGGCCGGCTTCTGCCTTGCGACGGCGGGCGTAGCGAATCGCCTGCAGACCGTCGAACCAGGTCTGTACGGCATGCGCGAAATGATCGGCGTCCGAAAAATTGGCCCGCAGGCGACGCAGGGTCTCCGGGCCGCGGCGCTTACGGATGAAATCGGCCAGCGCCGGTCCGATGTCCGCAAGCCACAGATCGATGTCGTCAAAGCCCCTGCCGGCCGAAGAATAAAAGCCGCGCAGATCGCAGAATGCCTCGCACGGCTCGACCCACAGGTATGCCCCCGGCCCTTCTTGCAACATGCGGCGCATGGCGCGCCCGGTGCCAAAGGGAACCCTGGAAGACTGCCGGGCGTCCGGGAAGACCGTCGCGCCCGGGATGCGAACCACCGAGCCCGGACCTCCCGCCTTTACTACCTTCTGCAGGAAATGAAAGTCCTCGCCCGCCTTCCTGCGCGGCATACCGTCAGCCAGGGCATAACCTCGGCAGGAAGCCACCATGCAGGATCCGACCGCCTGGAAGGCGCAGGCGGAACCGGCCAGAAGCATTCCCAACTCGATGTAGCGCAGCCACAGTTCGTAGGCCACGATGGCACGGGCGCTCGGTTCGTCTTCCGAAAGCGGGTGCCGATAGGAACACAGGCCGGCCAAGGGCGCACGGGGCGAGTCGAAGACTTCGAGCAGCGCGTCTATGTATCCAGGAGCCACGGGGGAGTCGGCGTCCAGGCAGGCGATGGCGCCCTGCCCGGCCGTGCCCGCGGCAACCAGGCGCCGCAGGGCCAGGTCCATGCCCACCCGGCGCGCCATGCCCACGCCGGCTTCTCTCGAACTGAAGGCCCGCCCGGGCGAGGCACGATCGACTGTCAAAATTGGAAATTCCTGCCGCGGCCCGGCGCGCAGATCCTCGATGGTCAGCAGGTTGTCGCGGACAATATCGTCCGCTGCATCGGCCGGATTATTGACCACTACGATTACCTCGGCGAGCCGCGCGCTTTTTCCGAGCGAGTCGATAACCCGTCCGAGGCCATCGCGCTCGGCCAGAGCCGGGATGACGACGCACAAGCGCAGGCCCGGACGCGGCGCGGGCAATCCGGCTTCCAGGCCGGCCTCCGTCTCAAGTTTTTTCAGATAGCGTTTCAGTACCACTGGTTGAAGTGTTCCCAGCCAGGCGGGGGATCGGAGAAGTCCTGCGGCGGTTTGTAGGGCGGCTGGTAGGGCGGCCGGTAGGGCGGCGGCCAGGGGCGGTGGTAGCAGAATGAACCGATGCCCAGTCTGCAAAGCCCATCGCGATCATCGTAACGCACTGACAGGCGCGCAGCCGGACTGCTCCAGTTCTGCCTGACGAAGCTCGTCTCGGAAACGGCAGAGGCGCGTCGCTCGCCGAACTCCGTTCCCAGGTTACGCGACGACCTGGGAGCCGCCTCGCCTGCGCCGGCCTGGTCTAGGGACTCGTCCCAGTTGCCGGGCGCGCTCTTGCGTTCGCCGCGCAGCACGTACGGCCGCCTGGGACGAGGAGGCGGGCGATAGCTGCGCTCGGGAAAGACGGCCACGCCGATGATGCCCACCTCCCAGGGCGTGCCCATCCGGGAGGCGTATGAATCGGGTACGCCGGTAAAGCGAAAGGCGGCCACTTCGCCGTAGTTTATTCTGAAGCCGTCCACGTCTACGTATGAATACGGCGGGATGACATAGCCGCGCTTGCTCAAGTTCAACGGCTTGCCGTCGATCACATCGCGCCCGTCGACCGAGATCAGCGCTTCGACACGACGCCGGCTCCTGTTGCGCACGCGGATAACGTAACGCTCGCCGCGCCGTCCCTCGACGTAGGCGTGCCCGCCCCGGTAGTAGACCGAGCGGGAGTACCCGCCGACCAGCACCTCGACCTCGTAAGAGCCCGCACGCTGGCTTCCAGACCACCATACCCGGCCCTCGGCCCATGGCCCATCCAGCGCGAGAAGCGCAAAAACGGCAACAAATACGAGAGTTCGCGGAAATTTCATTGCAGACCTCCCTTGGCTTTCCAAAGTCTTGCCAGGTACCGACGAACCAGTATAGCAAAAGTTTTACCCGAATGTATTCGGCTTTTTAAAAATGTGATAGCATGATTTTTCGGTAAAGGGGGGAGGAGTCGAGAGCAGGCCATGATCGAACAGCGTTTTCGCGACGAGGTGCTCAAGCTGACCAGGATCGGGATCGCTCTTACCAGCATGCAGAACCTCGACGAGCTGCTCGAGATGATCGTCGCAGAGGCGCGCGGTTTCACGGGGGCCGATGCCGGCAGCCTTTATCTGCGCGCGGGAGACAACCTGCGCTTCGCTGTCTCGCAGAACGAGACGCTGCTTCAGAGGCTCGGGGCCGAGAAAGAGCGGGCGCTGTTTTCCTCCTTCGAGGTGCCTATCTCGACGGACAGCATCGCCGGCTACGCCGCGGCCACCAAGAAAAACGTCAATATCGCCGATGTTTACCAGCTCGGTGACCAGACCCCGTATTCCTTCAATCCCGATTTCGACCGGCGCAACGACTACCGCACCCAGTCGATCCTGACGGTACCCATGCTCGACAGGCGCGAGGTCGTCCACGGCGTGCTGCAACTGATCAATGCCAGCAGGGACGGCCGAGTCGTCCCCTTCGAAACTGACCAGGAAGACCTGGTTCGCTCGCTGGCCTCCCAGGCCGCGGTGGCGGTCAACAACGCGCGCCTGACGGCCGAGTTGAAGAAGGTTCATCTGGACACTATCTATCGTCTCTCGGTCGCGGCCGAGTTCAAAGACAAGGACACGGCCTCGCATATCATGCGCATGAGCCACTACTCGGCCGCCCTGGCCCGGGTGCTCGGCTGGGACGCCGAGCGGGTAGAGCTATTGCTGTACTCCTCGCCGATGCACGACGTGGGCAAGATCGGTATTCCCGACGCCGTACTGCTCAAGCCCGGCAAACTGACGCCCGAGGAGTTCAAGATCATCCAGAGCCACACCGAGATCGGGGCCCGCATCCTGGGCGGTTCGGACTCCGAGTTGCTCAAGCTGAGCGAACTGGTGGCCTTGACGCACCACGAGAAGTGGAACGGCAAGGGCTACCCCCGGAAACTGGGCGGGACCGACATTCCGATCGAGGGACGTGTCGTGGCGGTGGCCGACGTCTTCGACGCGCTCTCTTCGAGGCGCGTCTACAAGGGCGCCATGAGCCAGGAAGAAGCCTACGACATCATCCGCAAGGACTCGGGAACCCACTTCGACCCCGAGTGTGTCGAGGCCTTCGGCGAGATGCTGGACGAGGCCCGCGAGATCCGCAAACATTACCAGGATTGACAGATCGAGTCGTATAAACTATTTTCTGCGGCGAGCGTGGAGGAGGATTCGGCGTGGCTGGAGTCGGCGTCATCATAAACCGCAAGGCGGGCAGGAAAACGGGCAGGGGCCTGGCGCCCTGGAGACTCGGGCGGCTGCTCGATCGTAACGACTGCCTGCGTCAGACTTCTTCGATCGATCAGATCGACGAGGTCATCGAAGAGTTCCGCGATCGGCGGATCGATATCCTGGCCATCGGCGGCGGCGATGGCTCCAATCACCACGTTCTGTCCGCCCTGGTGAGATTCTACAAGAAGCGGCCCTTGCCCCTGATAGCCTTCCTGTGCGGCGGCACCCACAATGCCCACGCCGCCTCGGTGGGGGTGCACGGCAAATCGGATCTGATTCTTGCGCGCGTCGCCGGCAGATACCACGCAGGGGCGAGGCAAGAACTCGCCCGGCGCAAGCTGCTGCGCATCGACGACGGCAAGGGAATACGGCACGGCTTCAGCATGGCCACGGGTTTCATGTACCGTTTCTACAAGGAGCTGCACGCGCGCCTGGATGACACCAGCCTCAACGTCGCCAGGTTGATCGCCAGCTGGGCGGTCTCGTTCATCGTGCACGGCAAGGCGATTCGCGATGTTTTCCGCATCGAGCCGGGCAAGGTGACGATCTCCGGACAGGCGCTTCCGTGGAAGGAAAACAATGGCATCTCCTGCTCGAGCATGGAGAAGCTGGGGTTGGGATTCAAACCCTATCCGCGTGCCAACGAGCATCCGGACAAGTTCCAGGCGGCGGCCTTGCGCATTGCGACCGGGGACTTCATCCGCCTGATGGGACAGTATTGGCTGGGACGCATGCCCGAGCATCCCGACCAGGTGAATACGATAACCGACAGCTTGCTGCTGGAAGCCGAGCGGCCGGTTTCTTACGTGCTGGACGGTGAGCTGTACAACGGAACCTCGCGCCTGGAGGTCACAACCGGCCCGGCGCTGGAAATCATCCTGCCCTGAATGTTGCTTTCGATCACCTCACTCCGGGACGCATGCGGGGCGGGTCATCGTCTGTAAACGGCTGCGACGGCCCGGCCAGGCTCTTGCGCAGATAGCCGGGCAGGCTTCCGATGTGTAGCTGGGTCTCGGAGTCGTAGTTGCCGAGTTTTCCATCGAGACGCTCGGCAATCAAGTCGTCGATCCGCTCGGGCGGCGGAATATTGGCTGAACCATTGCAACCGAGGACATAACCCCACTGATCTGCGAAGCTGGTAACGTAAGAGATCAGCGGCAGGGCGCGATCGAAGGTCACCGCGACGGTCTTGTAGACACGGGTGAAGACTTTATGCCCGACGGGGTCCGTCGGGCCGGCCTGGACCACCATGGCCCCGTTGGGAGCCAGGGCCTGGCGCACCAGGCGGTAGAACTCTCGGGTGAACAACAGGTAAGCCGGACCTCCATCCAGGGGCTCGGTGATGTCGATGATCACCACGTCCAGCGAAGCGGCCGGCCGGGCGGCGATCCATTTACGGGCGTCCTCGAACACGAGCCGCAGACGCGGATCGTCGAATGATCCCTGGTGAAACGAGGGCAGGTACTCGCGGCAGAACTCGACCACCTGGCGATCGATGTCCACCATGGTCAGCTGCTCGACGGCGCGGTGTTTCAGCACCTCGCGGATGGTGGCCCCCTCGCCGCCGCCCAGGACCGCCACACGGCGCGGTTCGGTGACGGCCAACATGACCGGGTGTACCAGGCTCTCGTGGTAGATGTACTCGTCTCCGGCTGCCGCCTGTATGCTGCCGTCCAGGATCAACGCCCGACCGTAGGTCTCGGTCTCGACGAGCTGCGCTTCCTGGAAGGCTGTTTTTTCGGCATGCAAGCGCTTGGTGATTCTCAGGCAGGTCAACTCGCCAATCTTGGAGCCGTCTACCAGCCAATCTCCCTTGATATCGATGCTCAAGCCAGATCCCTGTTCGCCGGGGGGCTCCAACTCAGATCGGACACCCTGCCCTGGCAAGTCTTGACTCGATCCCGGCCCTCTTCCGGGACTCCGCGGGCGATCTCACTGATATCGTGATGGGTCGGGGCGAAGGCTCTAATCAGGCTGGCGGCCGCCAGGTGGGGCATGGCTCTATTGCCGCAGGTGAATACATCCACCGCGGCGTAGCCGAACTCGGGCCAAGTGTGAATGGAGAGGTGGCTCTCGGCGATTACCACGACTCCGCTGACTCCTTGCGGGGAAAACCTGTGGAACGAACTTCCCAGAATGGTGGCGCGCGCGTCTTCGGCGGCGTCGAGCAGCACACTAGAGACGCGCTCTGTGTCGTCGAGCATTTCAGCGTTGCAGCCGGCCATTTCCAACAAGAGATGAGTTCCCAGTCTACGCAATGTGCCATCCTCCTTGCCCAAAGAAGGGCGGGGGCGAAAGAGGCCGCGTGTGGTGAATCAATGGTTACAAACGTCGGGGACATGAAGCGAGGCGGGTCGAATTGCTCCGTCAGGTCACCCCCACGCCGCGAACCGGCACCACACACCGGCTATTTTGATCACTGTCCATGAGCCAAAGGCTCTCCACCACAGTCAATAATGCCGTACATCATACATATTGAAAGATCGAATGCAAACGAAAATTGATTTTTCTATTGCCGCCCGGCAACCCTGAGACGGTTTTTGGCGCGTGCCAGGCGGGCTTCGAGGCGCAGGGTCTCTGTGGGATCCAGTTCGGTGCGCTTTTGCAGGGTTTGTTCGGTATCCTGTTTCGATTTCCTGGCCCGCTCCAGGTCAATATCCTCGGGGCGCTCCAGGGTGTCTGCCAGAATGGTCGCTCCGCCGGGATATACCTCGGCGAAGCCGCCGCTGACCGCCATTCTTTCGGTCTGCCCGGCCCGCAGGTAACGAAGGCTGCCGGGGACCAGGTCGGTGATGAACTTGGTGTGGCCCGCCAGCACTCCCAGCTCGCCCTCCGAGCCGGGGACTATCAGCGCCTCTACTTTGTCCTCGAAGATGCTCTTGTCCGGAGTGAGCAGTCTCAGCATGTATGGCTCGGCCACGATGCCCTCCCGTCAGGCCGCCATCTGGCCGGCCTTCTTCTTGGCGTCTTCTATGGTGCCGACCATGTAGAAGGCCTGCTCGGGCAGGTGGTCCAGCTTGCCGTCCAGGATCTCGCGGAAACCGGCGATGGTGTCCTTCAACTCGACGTACACCCCGGGGGTGCCGGTGAAGGTCTCGGCCACGTGGAACGGCTGTGAAAGGAAACGCTGGATCTTCCTGGCCCGCGACACGGCCAGCTTGTCCTCGTCGCTCAACTCCTCCATGCCCAGGATGGCGATGATGTCCTGGAGATCCCTGTAGCGCTGCAGTACCTGCTGCACCTCGCGGGCCGTGCGGTAATGCTCTTCGCCGACCACCTGTGGGTCGAGGATGCGCGAGGTCGAGTCGAGCGGATCGACCGCCGGGTAGATGCCCAGCTCCGAGATCTGACGGCTGAGGACCGTGGTCGCATCCAGGTGGGCGAAGGTGGTCGCCGGGGCCGGGTCGGTCAAGTCGTCGGCCGGCACGTAGATGGCCTGCACCGAGGTGATCGACCCCTTGTTGGTCGAGGTGATGCGCTCCTGGAGCTCGCCCAAGTCGGTAGACAGCGTGGGTTGGTAGCCCACTGCCGAGGGAATGCGGCCCAACAGGGCGGACACCTCGGAGCCTGCCTGGGTGAAGCGGAAGATGTTGTCGATGAACAGCAGCACGTCCTGGCCCGCTTCATCCCGGAAATACTCGGCCGCCGTTAAAGCCGACAGACCCACCCGGGCGCGGGCGCCCGGCGGCTCGTTCATCTGGCCGTAAACCAGCGCGGTCGACTTGATGACGCCGGACTCCTTCATCTCGAGCCACAGGTCGTTGCCCTCGCGGGTTCGCTCGCCGACGCCGCCGAAAACCGAGTAGCCGCCGTGCTTGGTGGCCACGTTGTGAATCATCTCCATGATGATGACGGTCTTGCCCACCCCGGCGCCGCCGAACAGCCCGATCTTGCCGCCCTTCATGTACGGCTCGAGCAGGTCGATTACCTTGACGCCCGTCTCGAAAGCCTCGACGCTCACGTCCTGGTCGAGAAAGGCCGGGGGCAGGCGGTGGATGGGATAGAACTCCTTGGCAACCACCGGGCCCATCTCGTCGACCGGCTGGCCGATGACATTGAGGATGCGCCCCAGTGTCTCCTTGCCCACCGGCATCAGGATCGGCTGGCCGGTGTCTGTGACCGGCATCCCGCGCACCAGGCCGTCGGTCGAGTCCATGGCGATGCAGCGCGCCACACCCTCGCCCAGGTGCTGGGCAACCTCGACCACCAAGTTCAATTTCTTGTCGTTAATGGCCGGGTTGGTCAGCTTTAAAGCATTGTAGATCGACGGCAACTTCCCGGGGGGAAAACTAACGTCCACGACCGGCCCGATGACCTTTTGTACTTTGCCTTCAGCCTTGCTCTCAGATTCACCCATTTGTGTCTCCTGGAAAGTTCTCAGCCCTTTAGCACCTCGGCCCCGCTTACGATCTCCATCAGTTCCTTGGTGATCGAGGCCTGGCGCGCCTTGTTGTAAGCCATGGTCAACTGCTGGATCATCTCGCCCGCGTTCTCGGTGGCGTTCTCCATGGCCGTCATCCGGGCGCCGTGCTCGCTGGCCACCGACTCCAGGACGAACATGAAGATCTGGTTGGCCAGGTAGCGCCGGATGATGCGATCCAGTAATTTTTCCTTGCTCGGCTCGTAGAGGTAATCGACGAAATCACGTTGCCCGCCGCCGCTCTCGTCCACTTCGGGTGTCTCCAACGGCAGCAGCCTGCGGAAGACGACCTCCTGCTGTACGGCCGAATGAAACTTGTTGAACACCAGCAAGACTTGGTCGATCTCGCCGGATATGTAACGCTCGGCCAGATCTTCGCCCAAATCGGCCGCCCGCCGATAGTTGGGGTGGTTCAGCATATCTTCCACGTTCTGGCGGATGGACACGTCCTGCTTGGAAAAGTAGCGGTAACCCTTCAGGCCGATGGTGGAAAGTTGAATATTGTCACGTCGCTCGTCGTTGTCGAGCAGGTAGTGCTCTACCCGCCGCAGCACGTTGGAGTTGAAAGAACCGCATAACCCGCGATCGGACGTGAGAACGAACAGGTCCTCGGTCAGCGCCGGTTCGCGCACGACCATCAACGGGTGCGCGGCCAGCTCCTCGTGCTGCCTGGCCAGGCGCCCGAGCGTGCCGCTCATCTCGCGGGCGAACGGGCGCGCACGTAAAACCGCCTCCTGGGCCTTGCGAAACTTGGAGGCCGCCACCATCTTCATGGCCTTGGTGATCTGCTCGGTGTTACGGACCGCCTGGATGCGTTTCTTGATGTGCTGAAGATTGGCCATGGCTCAGCGCTCAGTCCCCGGGGATGTCCACCAACTGGGCGAATTCTTTCCTGAAGCCCTCGAGCACGGCGTCGATTTTGGCCTGCAGGTCGTCGTCGAGAACTTTCTTCTTGGTGATCTCGTCGAGCACACCGGCATGCTTCTTGCGGGCGTACTTGATCAGTTCCTCCACGTAGCGCGTGATCAGATCGACCGGGTACCGGCGGATCCAGTTATTGCCTTCCTTGTCGCCGGCCGTTCCGGCGTAGAGCATCAGCACCTGCTCCTCGACCGGGAAGGGCTGGTACTGCCCCTGCTTGAGAACCTCCATCAGGCGCTCGCCGCGGGCCAACTGATCTTGAGTGGCCTTGTCGAGCTCGGAGCCGAACTGGGCGAATGCCTTCAACTCACGGTACTGGGCCAGTTCGAGGCGCATCATGCCGGCGATGGATTTCATGGCCTTGATCTGCGCGGCCCCGCCGACACGCGATACGCTCAGGCCCGAGTTGACCGCCGGGCGCTGGCCGGCGAAGAAGAGATCGGTTTCCAGAAAAATCTGGCCGTCGGTGATCGAAATGACGTTGGTCGGGATGTAGGCCGAGACGTCGCCGGCCTGGGTCTCGATGATCGGTAAAGCGGTCAGCGAACCGCCGCCCTCGGCCTCGGACATCTTGGCCGCGCGCTCCAGCAGGCGGCTGTGCAGGTAGAACACGTCGCCGGGGAAGGCTTCGCGGCCCGGGGGACGCCTGAGCAGCAGGGCCAGCTGGCGGTAAGAGACCGCCTGCTTGGAAAGGTCGTCGTAGAAGATGACCGCGTGCATGCCGTTATCGCGGAACCACTCGCCCATGGTGCAGCCGGTGTAAGGCGCGATGTACTGCAGCGGGGCGGGTTCGGAGGCGCTGGCGGCGATGACCGTGGTGTATTCCATGGCCCCTTCTTTCTGCAGGCGGTCCACCACGCGGGCGACCGTGGATTGCTTCTGCCCCACGGCCACGTAGATGCAATAGACATCGGTATTCTTCTGGTTGATGATCGTGTCGATGGCGATGGCGGTCTTGCCGGTGCCGCGATCGCCGATGATCAGCTCGCGCTGGCCGCGCCCGATAGGGATCATGGCATCGATGGCCACGATGCCCGTCTGCAGCGGCTCCTTGACCGGCTGGCGTTTGACGATGCCGGGTGCCTTGATCTCGATCTCGCGGGTTTCCTTCGCAGACACCGGCCCCTTGCCGTCGATCGGATTGCCCAGGGCGTCCAGCACGCGACCGGTTACTTCCTTGCCGACCGGCACCGAGGCGATCTTGCCGGTACGCTTGACGACGTCTCCCTCGCGAATCTTGTGGTATTCGCCCATGATGGCGATACCAACGTTGTCTTCCTCGAGGTTTAACACCAGGCCCTGGATGCCATGGGGCAGATCGACCAACTCGCCGGCCATGACGTTTTGCAGCCCGTGTATGCGGGCGATGCCGTCGCCCGTGCTGAGAACGGTGCCCGTCTCGGCCACCTCGACCCGGGTATCGTAATCAGCGATTTCCTGTTTGATTATCCGACTGATTTCTTCGGCTTTGATTTCCATGAGGTTCCCTCGAATGCGTTTGTTCTGTGGCTATCGAATCAAGACGTCAGCCAGGTTGTCGAGTTGTGTCTTCAGGCTGCCGTCGACCACCAGGTCGCCGATCTTGACCTTGACGCCGGCGAGCAAGTCGGGCTCGGTGCTGGCTTGCAGGACAACTTTCTTTTTCAACACTTCGGCAAGCGCCGCTGTCAGCCCGGCCCGCGCCGAATCGTCAAGGACAAAGGCGCTCGATACCTGCACCCTGATCCTCCCGGCGCGCTCGTCCAACATCGCGGTGAATGACTCCACGATGGCTTCCATCAAGACAACGCGCCGATGTTCGACCAGATAGCCCAGGAAGCGGTCGAGCGGCTTGCCCCAGCCCAGGCGTTTCAGGATCTGATCGAGCACCCTGCGGCGCTCCTCCTGGCGAAAGGCGGGGCTGACCAGCACTTCCTCGAGAATTGGATTGGCTTCGATAATCCGATTGAACTGCGCGAGCTTATCCGCGACCGGCGCCGGGTCGGCCTCCACCAAATCCATCAAGGCCTGCGCATAACGACGTGCGACACTCCTGTTTATCACTTCAATCTCCAGGGTGTTATAAATTTAATCTAAAGTTCTGTACTCCCTCCATTCAAAATCGCGCAGAAATAGAGCATGAAGGCAAACCTGGGTCAAGAAATATCATAAAAAGCACTCAAGAAAGAGCTGCGGCCAGTTCCAAACCCTGGGAGATGGCGTCCTCCATCGAGCCGTACTCCCAGCGACCGTAGCGGCCAATGGAATATATATCGTGTGATTGCAGAAACTTGAGCAATATTCCGACCGAGCGGCGCCTGTTCTTATCGTAGGTCACATAGGCGTATGGCAAGCGGAACTCGTGGGTTAAAATGATGTCCTTGCGGCTCTCGATCACTCGCATGGCCAACAAGTCGTCTACCACGCGTTTTTTTACCTTCTTCTGGTCAATGGGCCTGCGTTTCGAGTAGGCCGCTTCGCAGTAGATGTTTGCCGCCCCGCGGGGCGCGACGTTCGCTGAAAAATTGTTGGCAAATCCGAAGCGGTAGAGCGCAAACCTCTCCTCGGGCACGTAGACCCAGTGTCGATCCGTTCGAACTCCACGCAGGCCCATATTCAAATTGTAGACCGATGACCAGCGCAACTTGCCGGCCGCCTTTCTGACCCGCTCGGGTACAGGGCGAATCATCTTGATAAGCTCGGGCAGTGGAACACAGGAGACCAGGCGGCCGAAGCCAACCCGATCGCCGCTTCCGGTTACCAGCCGCCGGGCCTTGATGTCAATTTCCCGCACATCGACGCCACACTCCATCTTGGCCACGCCGCGGGCCAGCGCCGCGGGCAGGACCTCGATACCGCCGCGCCGCGGGTAGAAGAAGCGGGCGTTGTAGCCGCTCTGGTCCGGCAGATCCTCAAAGGCTCCGCGAACCACCTGCTCGAGGTCGGGCCGGGGCACGAAGCGTTGCAGCCACTCGGTGGTCAACGAGGCCGGCGCTACGGTCCACAACTTGCGGTTATATGGAAACATGAAATGCCGGGCCACACCCTCGCCGAAGCGATCTCGCACCCAGGCGGCGAAGTTCGCAGGCTTGGCCCGCTGCCTTCGCCCCTGGGCACGAAACACGCCCAACAGGCACTCGGCAACCACCCGCGCCGGCAGGCCGTAGAAGTGCGCCTGATATGGGTAGCGAGTGTAGACGCCGTGCGAGAAGATCCAACTGTCACGCGTCAGTTCGCGCAGGTTGCCGTGTAGCAGGCGCTTGATAAGAGTTCGCACACGCGGGTCGCGCAGGTGCAGCAGGTGCCCGGTGCGATCGAAGGAGAACCCCTCAACGCTATCGCTCCTGCACAGGCCGCCGGGACGCTGGTCGCGTTCGAGAAGGATCGCATCTCCGCGGTGCGCACGCGCGGCGGCCAGGCAGCTAATTCCTCCGCCGATGAAAACAGTCTCGTAGAACGAGGCCAAGATCTTCTCAGCTCCCGGAAAGGATCTCGGCCTTGATGAAGCGCATTAAAGCCTGCCTTTGCATTTCGTCGATGCCGGAAAAGCGCAACGCCACTTCGTACTTGCGTCCGGCCACCAGCGATTTGCAACGCACTACGTCGGCCAGCACCACCAGCGGCCGGCTGGCGGCCGAACCGAAGTATTTCAAGAACCCGTGTGTGTAGCGCTGCCAGCCGGTGAAGTTCATCTCGATCTTGAGTACGGCCTTTTCCGGAAAGTGGCGCGAGGTCTCGATCTGCAAACCCCCGCCCGAGATATCGATGATGCGGGCTTTCTGGTAGCGGCCCCGCTCGGGGTAACTGAATTCCTTGACCTTGATGGCGTCGCGCCGCTCCAGCCGCTCGAAGTTACGCCGATCCTTGTCGTCCTGTTCTTTCATGGCCTACCTTATTTAGTGCCTGCGTCGATCTCGGAAATGATCTCGTCGGGACCAAGGCCGGCGGCCTCGCCCTCGAAGTTGAGCACCACGCGGTGGCGCAGCGCCATGAGCATTACCGCCTTGATATCCTCGCGCGACACGGCGAAGCGCCCGTCCAACAAGGCGCGCACCTTGCCGCTTAAAATCAGCGTCTGGGCGCCGCGCGGGCTGGCGCCGTAGCGCAGGTATTTCTTGGCGATCGGCGCCGCATCGGGTAGCTCCGGATGGGTGGCCAACACCAGTCCGATTGCATAGTCGCCGACGTGCTCGGCGACAGGTACTTCCCGCACCGTGCGGCGCATGGCCAGGATGCGCTCGGCCCCCAAGACGCTTTCCACCGCCGGCATCTCGTTCTGCGTAGTGCGCTCGATGATCTCGGCGATCTCCGCCCGGCCCGGGAAAGGAAACAGGATCTTGAAGAAGAAACGATCCATCTGGGCCTCCGGCAGCGGATAAGTCCCCTCCATCTCGAGCGGGTTCTGCGTGGCCAGCACGATGAATGGTGCGGACAGCGGATAACTCTGTCCGGCCACGGTAACCGTGCTCTCCTGCATGGCCTCGAGCAGTGCCGATTGGGTCTTGGGGGTAGCCCGGTTGATCTCGTCGGCTAAGACAACATTTGCGAATATAGGCCCGCGCTTGAAGCGCAGGTCGCGCGCGCCGTGCTCGTCCGCGACGATGATGCTGGTGCCGGTGACGTCGGCGGGCATCAGGTCGGGAGTGAACTGGATACGCGAGAAGTCAAGGCTGAGGCTATCGGCCAGCGAGTTGACCAGCAGCGTCTTGCCGATGCCGGGCACACCCTCCAAAAGCGCGTGCCCCGAGCACAGCAGGCAGGTCAGCAAGGCCTCGATGATATCGCGGTAGCCGACTATGACCTTGGAGACCTCGTCGACCAGCTCGTCGAAATCTGCCCGAAATTTATGGGCTGTCGTGTCGGGCTCCCGGGCTGCTTCAGTCGGCATTGCGTTCGTCCTCTCTCCTGGGAACGAAGAGGTAAGTCTCGCGCGATCCTTTCCGGGTGGACTTTAGCCGAATTCTGCGCGGCGGGCCAAAAGAATCTTTCAGCTCGCCAAGCAACGCATCCAGATCCGGCCCGTCGAACACCTTGGCCAGCATGGCGCCCCCGCCGGCCACGAGCGCCACGGCCATCTCGCCCGCCATGCGCACCAGCTCGATGCTGCGGATGTGATCCTGGAAACCCACTCCCGACGTGTTCGGAGCCATGTCGCTGAGCACCAGGTCGGCCGCTCCGCCCAACAGCCCGGCCAGCTGTTCGCAGGTGCCCGACTGCGTTACGTCGCCCAGCAGCATTTTCACCTGCTCTGCCGCCAGCGGTTGTGTCGGCAACCTGTCCACCCCGACCACGCAGCCGCGGCGGCCGACCCGCGCGGCGGCCACCTGCAACCACCCCCCGGGGGCGCAACCCAGGTCGACGACGCGCATGCCCTTTCTGAAGAGGCCTAGTTTCTTATCCAGTTCGATCAATTTGTAGGCCGCCCGCGAGCGGTAGCCCTCCCGCTTGGCCTTGCGGTACCAGCCGTCCTTGCGATCGTAGGCCACGACGTCAACGAACCAGGAAGAAGAGAAAGACCAGGCCTCCACCCAGGAGGATCCCGGTGACTACCAGCAGGATGCTCCTGAGCAGTCTGTGCTGCGAAAGACCCTCGACGTCTACGGCCGCTGACCACGCATCGCCCGGGTTGAGGCGCAAGACGTCCTGCGGCCCGGGGGAATAGCTGTACTCGCCGTTGTCCGGATCCCGGCTGACCTGCGAGTCGGGGAATTTATCGATCTCGTAGATGTCGGCAACGAACCGGCGTATCGTGCCGGGGCTATCGGCCTGTACCTCGGTGAACTGAACACCCATGCCCCGCTCGTCCACCCCGACGCCGTCGACCACCCGCACGACCTGACCGAACAGGTGTACCTGCAACTGCTCATCTCCGTCGGGAAGCTGAACCTTGATCTTGAGTTTGGTGCCCACCGGCGGGGGTGAAAAATTCTTTATAAAGATCCCGTCGCTGGAGATGTTGGAGCTGAGATTGACGAACTCGCTCTGACCGATCTGGTAGTGTACGATGGCTTCGAGGGAAACGCGCCGGGCGCTCCGGCGTCGCTCGTCGGCCCCTCCGCCCGCGTTTTCTGGCCCGCCCGCTTCACTCACTTTTCGGACTCGCAGTTCTTGATGATGCTGTACTCATAGCTCAGCGACCCGCCCGAAGCCTCTGCCGAATCGGCGGCGCTTTTTCCGCCGGCCTCTTTTGCAACGGCGCCCTGGCGCCGGAATATCTCGCGCACGAAATACTCGATCATCGGCACGGAATCGCTGACGACCGAGTGGAACTCGATACCCATGCCGCGCTTGTGCGGATCGGGATCGTCGTTGACGTGGGCGACACGGCCGCTGATCTCGAGCGGCTGATGGCCCCACTCCTCGGGCAGCTTGAAGGAGAGGGTGACGCCGGTCCCGATCGGCGGCGGAGAGAAGTTCTTGATGAAGATACCATGGTCGGAGACGTTGGTAGAAAGATCGGCGTACTCGCGTCCCTCGATGTTGTAGCGACAAACCCGAAACATCTCCTTGCGCGCCGAGCCGCGCTTATTGCTCTCGTCAACCATTTACGACTCCCGCTTTCAATACCGGCAAGAATTGTACGCCGACCGGGCCCCGTTCGTCAAACGCGCAGTCCCTGCAGATCCCTGGCCGGGCAGTTGACATGGGCCGGTGTTGTTGTGATAATTTTGCACATAAGGCAATGCCCTGTGCTACGGAGATGGCGAGGGATGAGAATCGCGCGGGAGGTGATCATGCACTCTAGGTATCGAACGTCCACACTGGCCGCCATGGCGCTGCTGGCGCTCTGGCTGGCGCCGGGGGCAGCCGGCGCCGACGCGCACGAGCACGACGGCTTTTTCCTGAGGCTGGCTACCGGCATCGGCGGCGCCACCGACAGCGTGACCGACGACGACGGCGTGGTCAATACAATCCGCGGCGCGGCCAGCACCAGTTCCATCGCCATCGGCTACACGATCACGGAGAACCTGGCCCTCCACGCCGAGATCTTCCACGCCGCGCTCATCGAACCCGAGTCCACCAAGGGAGGCAGCCAGACCAGCGCTGTGGTGCTTGCGGGAAAGTACTTCGCCGCCGGCTTCGGCGCCGGTGTGACCTATTACTTTACGCCTTCCAACTTCTACATCAGCGGGGCGGTGGGCGGCGTAGTGCTCAATGCCGACTTCGGCATCGCCCGCTTCTCCACCGAGCCGGGATTCGGCATGGACTTCCTCTTCGGCAAGGAGTGGTGGGTGTCCGACAACTGGGCCATCGGCGTGGCCGGGCAGTTCATCTTCGCCCGGGTGCCCAGCCAGTACAGCGACTCGCACAACACCATCTCCGGCGCGCTGCTCTTCAGCGCCAGCTACAATTGATTTCAAGCTCGGCCACGATTGCTGGTCGGGATTGTACGTCGTTGGCACCCCGTCCGTCAGCACCCCGTCCGTCAAACGCCACGTGTAGGCAAAGGTGGTAGGCAGGAAATTTGTCATGACCTTGATTCCCGGTCCGACTATTGCCTAGAATGTAGATATTAGGATTGATGATAGTGATGATCGATGAATGCGTGGTTGCCACCGATGAACATGGGATCTCCCCGGGAAAGAGATGAGGTGTGAGATGAAACGCTGTTTTCGTGTCTGTTCTCTTGCGGGCTCCTTGGCTGCTCTTCTTTTCTTGGCCGGCTGCGGGCGCACCTTGCCCGAGGTTTGCGAAACCGACGCCGATTGCAAACCGGGAACCGAGTGCACGGATATCGGCGACGGTCACATGCGCTGCCTGCCGAGCGGCTGCCAGAGCGACAGCGACTGTCCCGGTGAACAGATCTGCGAGGGCGGCCAGTGCGTGCCCGACACGACGCCATGTCAGGCGGACAGCGACTGTCCCGATGGGCTCTCCTGCGTTAATGGCCAGTGTGTGATCGTCTATCCTTGCACGACTGACACCGACTGCCCCGAGGGCTTGAGGTGCGTCGATGGACGCTGTGTGTTCGCGCCCGAATGCGAATCGGACGCCGACTGCCCGGCCGACTACCGCTGTATCGATCAGACTTGCGTTTACTCGCCGGAATGCAGAACCGACGGCGACTGCCCGGCCGGCTACTACTGCGCCAACGGTCACTGCCTGCCGGTGCAGCCCGAGTGCCAGATCGACTGCGATTGCCAGCAGGGCACCTGCTGCACGGGGGGCCGCTGTGAAAACTCGTCCGACGGGATACCCTGCTTCTGCTGCGATCGGCCCGGTTGCCCGCCGGGAATGAGTTGCAGCGACTGGCAAGGCTACCGGGATATCTGTCCCGAGTGTTACAACGACACGGACTGCCCGGACGGTTATATCTGCGCCGCCGGAACCTGCCTGTTCGTAGGCGAGTGCCGCAACGATCGCGACTGCCCCGAGCAATACAAGTGTGTAGACGGCACTTGCATTTACTACGGCAATTGCCAGACCGACGACGACTGCCCGGCGGGCTACCGTTGCATCGACTTCCAGTGCATCTACACCCCCGAGTGTTACACCGACCAGGACTGCCCCCCCGGCTACCGCTGCGCGAGCGGCCAGTGCATCTACAGCCCGGAGTGTTACGGAGACCAGGACTGCCCGCCGCAGCACAGTTGCATCGACGGCCAGTGCTTCTACACGCCCGAGTGTTTCTCGGACTCCGACTGTCCCGGGCCTCTCTACCGCTGCGAAAACGGCTACTGCATCTTCCACGATCCCTGCGAGAACATCACTTGCCAGGAAGGCACACACTGCGAGAACGGCCAGTGTGTCCAGGACTCGTGCCAGAGCGACGCCGACTGCCCGCCGGGGCAGTACTGTGTCGGCAACCTCTGCCAGGGCCAGCAGTGCAACAGCGATTCGGACTGCCCGCCGGGACAGTGGTGCCTGATGGGCTACTGCATCGCGATGTGCCTGAACGACTCCGATTGTCCGGAGGGCTACGTCTGCCAGAACAACAAGTGCGTCGTTGATCTTTGCGCCGACGTGACCTGCCCGCCTGGATACGAGTGCGTCGACGGCCAGTGCTTCCTGCAGCCGGAATGCCAGTACGACTGGGACTGCCTGCCAGGCTATGCCTGCATCGACGGCCAGTGCGTCTACCAGCCCGAGTGTTACACCGACCAGGATTGCCCCCCGGGCTACGCCTGTATCAACGGCCAGTGCATCTACAACCCCGAGTGCTACTCTGACGACGACTGTCCCGCCGGCTATCACTGTATCGAGGGCTATTGCCAGTACACCCCGGAGTGCTTCTCGGATTCAGATTGTCCTCCCGGCTTTCAGTGTGTCAACGGCTACTGCCAGTACATGCCCGAGTGCTTCTCCGACCAGGATTGCCGTCCGGGTTACTCCTGCATCAACGGCCAGTGTGTCTACAACCCCGAGTGCTACTCGGATTCAGACTGCCCCCCCGGGTTCATCTGCCAGAACGGAAGCTGCATCTTCGTGCCGGAGTGCGTAAACGACTGGGACTGCCCCGCCGGCCAGCGTTGCATCGATAACGTCTGCGTCGAACCCGAGTGCTACAGCGACTGGGACTGCCAGGCTGGATACTTGTGCATAGACGGCAGCTGCATCGCACCGGAGTGCATGAACGACTTCGACTGCCCCGCCGGCCAGCGCTGCATCGACGGCCAGTGCGTCTCGCAGCCCGAGTGCTTCACGGACAACGACTGCCCGCCCGGCTTCACCTGCCAAGACGGCATCTGCCTGCCGCGTCCGGAGTGTTTCAACGACTGGGATTGCCCGCCTGGCCAGCACTGCATCGACGGCCAGTGCATCTTCCAGCCCGAGTGCCTCACAGACGCCGACTGTCCCGACCAGTTCAGCTGTATAGACGGCCAGTGCTCCTACTCGCCCGACTGCTGGTCGGACTACGACTGTCCCGGATCGTACTACCACTGCATCGGCGGCCAGTGCGTCTACCAGGATCCCTGCGACGGAGTGCGCTGCGAGCCGGGCTGGCACTGCGAGGGCGGCGACTGCGTGCGCGATCCGTGCAGCAGCCAGGCCGACTGCCCTGCCGGCCAGTTTTGCGTAAACGGAATCTGCCAGGGGCAGCAATGCTTCTCGGATCCCGATTGCCCCACCGGTCAGTGGTGCATCATGGGTATGTGCATCCAGGCATGTTTGGACGACTCGTACTGCCCCGAGAACTACCGCTGCGAAAACTTCTTCTGCGTCTACGATCCCTGCGCCGATGTCAGCTGCCCGCCGGGAATGGAGTGCCAGGACGGCCAGTGCGTCCTGCCGCGTGAATGCTACAACGACTGGGACTGCCCCCCCGGAATGCAGTGCTCCCCGCAAGGGCAATGCGTAGGCGGCAACGGCGGGCAGGGAGATTTCTGCGATCCCATGACCGGCGGCTGCGAGGCGGGCCTCGACTGTCTGCTCTTCGGCGACCAGTACATGAACGGCTACTGTGCCGACCAGTGCGATTGTTCCGGCAGCGCTGGAGACTGCCCGCCGCCGTCTATCTGCCTGTGGACCGATCAGTCCACCTGCTGGTGCGGCTACACCTGCAACAGCAACGATCCAGGCATCGACTGCCCCAACGGCGGCGCCGGCTGGCATTGCGAGAGCATCTCGGGCGTCGCGGTCTGCATGCCCGACTGAAGTCGTCCTCAAAAAGAGGCCAGATGGTTCAGGCGTCGATTTTATCCTGGTCGGCGGCCTTGCCGCCGTCATCCATGGAGCGCCCTCACAACAATGAACGTGGACATCGTTCACGATCAATCTCCCGATTATCAGTCATCCTACCGATTTATTTGTTATTTTCTAAAATACGAGCCCAGTTTTTTGTAGCTGTAACAAATGATTCAAAAAATAAGCTGCGGCGACAAGCCATGATTATGACAGCACCACCCGCGGGCCCGGCGTGACCATGCCGCCCGCCAGCAGCTCTTCCAAGTTCGGCACATGTGCTTTCAGTAGCTCGCGCGACGGAGGCCAGCGGCCCTGGGCCTCTTCTAAAAGATCGGCAAGCTCGGGGCCGGCCCTGTCGAGCAGGCACTGAAGCACCGCCCGGCGGGGCGAGAAGCCCGAAAACGACACGCCGCCTATCTTGTCAATGTCGCGGGCAAGCTTCGCCCGCGTCGATTTGAGCTTCGCAAGCGGCGTCATCGGCTCCGCGGCGAAAGGTGTGTGCGGCTTGGGAACGAAGGGGTTGGCCGAGATGACCAGCCTGCCCGCCCGCCCGCGGCGGCGCTGGGGCCCATACATCCATTTGCGCGCCCGGGCCGCAAGCTTTACTATCTGCTCGACGTCATCGGGCTGCTCGCCCGGCAGGCCGTACATGAAATACAACTTCAGGTGCAAGATGCCCGCCTCGGCCAGGCGAGATACGGCGCATTCCAGATCGTCGTCTGTGAGCGTCTTGCCGATTTGCCGTCGCAACTTCTGGCCGCCGCACTCGGGGGCCAAAGTCAGCGTGCGCTGGCCGGCTCCGGCCAGTTGCGCTACCAGTTTTTCTCCGCGCCGCGAGGCCAGCACTGCGGCGTCGAGCGAGGCCGGAGAAAGATCCATGCCCTTGGCGGAAAGCAGATCGAGCAGTTCGAAAAGCCGCGGGTGGCGTGAGAGGCTGGCGCCCACCAGCCCCACCCGGTGACCGGGCCGCAGACCCTCCCGGGACGCTTCGAGTATGCTTTCTACCGAGAAGAACTTCGGCGGACGACGCGAATGAGCAACCGCGCAGAACTTGCAGCCGACCGGACAGCCGCGACCGGTCTCGACCAACAGCATGTCGGCAAAGATCGATCCGCGCTCGATCTTTCTCTGGGCCACGGGGCAATCGCCATCGTACAGGCGGGCCGCGATGCTCGCTTGCGGGCCGGGCCTTACGCCTACCCCGTCGATCGCCGCGAGTTGATCGAGTAACTCCGCCCGCGGCGCCCCTTTCCCCTCGCGGATCACCTCTAGAATCTCCGGCAAAACCGGCTCGGCCTCGCCGGGGATCAGCATGTCTGTGAAAGGCGCAATTGGTCCGGGGTTCAACCGCACGGCGAATCCCCCGGCGGCGATCAGCGGGTGCGTTGCATTCCGCTTCTCGGCCCTGGCGGGAATGCCGGCGGCGGCGAGCAGGTGCGGCATCAGGACCCACTGCTCCTCGAAGGCCGTCGTGAAAAACAAAACATCGAAATCTGAAAGTTTCCTGCCGGATTCGCCGGCAGGAGCGTGGCCGCTCGATCCGTCCCAGAACACACGTTCGCAGACGGCCTTATCCTGTACGACCTGCGCTTCCAGTGCGGCCATGGCCAGGCTGGCCTTGCCCTGGGCCGCGGGCCCCGGGTAAATCAGCGCGGTCGTTATCCCGTCTGCGGGGGCGCGGATTGAGTTTTTTTTCCCCGACATCGCGAAAAGCTAACACCTTCCACTGATAATGCACAGTATAGCGTGGCACTAACGAATCAAAAAACGATTCGTAAATGCCACTAACAGGCAGGCGGGGCAACGTGATCAATATGTGTAGGGAAAAAGAACACACACGCGCGAGCTTTTTTTCTTGACTTCATGGGACCGGCTATAAGATGTTTAGCCCCTGAGACAATCTACCGGGATCAGAAGGACTTTGCACTCTAGCGGAAAAAGGAGTTGACCATGGATGCCATCGCCGAGGCCTTTAAAGAGGGCGGATGGGGAATGTACCCCATCGCTATGATCGCCGTTTTCGTGATCGCCATCACAGCCGAGAGAATCTCGTACCTCTACTTCAAGGCAAGCATCAACAAAAACGACTTCGTCAACACGATGCACAAGTACCTCTTTCAAGGCAACCTGCAACGTGCCATCACCTACTGCTCGAGCAACCGGGCGCCTTTGGCCAACATCATCAAGGCCGGTCTGTTGCGCATCGACGGCACGGAGAAGGAAATCCAATCGGCCATGGACGAGATGGCGCTCCAGGAAATGCCGCGTATCGAGAAGCGCACCGGCTACCTGGCCATGCTGGGCAACGTGGCGGTTCTGGCAGGCCTTTTGGGAACCATCAGCGGTCTGATCAGGTCGTTCGCGGCCGTCTCATACGCCGACGCGGCCGAGAAGGCGGTCCTTTTGGCCAAGGGCATCTCCGAGGCGATGAACTGCACCGCCTTCGGTCTGGGCACGGCCATCCCGACGCTGATCATTTTCTCGATCCTCTCGGGCACCACCCAGCACCTGATCGACGACATCAACGAGAGCTCGGTGCGGATGCTGAACCTGATCCTGGCCAACCGCGACAAGCTCAACACCTCCGACGTCAAGGGCGCTGAATAGGCCTGAAAGCGGGTGCGAGGGAACTTTCCTCGCCCGCGAACCTCCAACCGGAGGAGGAGGACAGCGATGGCAAACGTAAGTGCTCCAGGAGGACGGTCGGGTGGCGGCAAGAAAGCGCTCAATGTCGATTTGAACCTGGTGCCGTTCATCGATCTGCTGACCTGTTTGATTTGCTTTTTGCTGATGGCCGCCGTCTGGGTGCAGATCGGCAAGATCTCGGTCACCCAGTCCGGGCAAGGCGCGCCCACCGAGCAGACTCCCGAGGAACGCCAGCAGCTCAACCTGGTGGTGGCCATCACTCCCCAGGGCTTCCTGCTGACCGGCAACGGCCAGACTCTCGAGGGCGGCGACATCCTCAAGAAGGACGAATCGTACGACTATGATCGACTGGGTGCCAAGCTCAAGGAAGTGCACGGGTTGTTCCCGGACAAGAACGACATCGTGGTCATGAGCGAGGACACGATCGAGTACAAGGATCTTATCAATACCATGGACGTCTGCCTGGCCAACGAGTTCCCGAACATCTCCGTTTCGGGCACTATCTAGCGCCGGGCGGTTGCAAAGGAGATATAGTCCATGCCTATCCATAAACCCGGCCCGCGCTTGATGAGAGATATCCCGCTCAAGACGGCCAAGCAACATATCGAGAAGAACGCCTCGCGCACCTTGGACGTCAGTCTCAACCTGACTCCGATGATCGACATGTTCGTCGTGCTGACCATCTTTCTGCTGATGACTTTCTCCACCTCGGGCGAGATCCTCTTCATTCAGAAAGACATCGAACTGCCCAAGGCCAGCCACTCCGATGAGATGGAGCAGGCTCCTGTTGTCATCATCGGCGGCGGACAGGTGGTCATCGAGGGCCAGACCGTCGGTCGCATGGACGATATCGCCGATGACGAAAACTTCGAGATCCCCGATCTCTCCGAACGGATGAACAACCTCAAGAAAAACTTCCAGCAGCTACACCCCAACGAAAAGTTCGTCGGCAAGATCATCATCCAGGGCGACCGCAAGATCCCCTTCCGCGTGTTGAAGAAGGTCATGTACACCTGCACCTCGGTGGGCTACACCAACATCAACTTCGCGGTGCTGCCCACCGGCGGCGGCGAGGCCAAGCCGCCAGAGGGAGCCGAAGGCGGCGAGGGTTAATCGCCGGGTTTTCTGGTAAGCAATAAAAAAGGCGCTTATAAAAGCGCCTTTTTTTGTTTCTAGCGATCCGGTTTCCTCAAAAAGGTCGGCACGTCGTATTCTTCCTCGGCCACGGAAATCTCCGGCTCGATCCTGGCGAAGCCTGTCGGCGGCGCTTCCCTCACCTGCCGGGGCACAACCGGCCTGGGCAGCGGGGCCGCCGTCCGTTCGAAGGCCGGGGCCGAGGCCAGTTCCCTGTAGCGCGTGGTGGATTTACGAATGTGGGTAGGTATGTCCAGGTCTTCCGGCAGCTGTACGACCGATCGGCCCTGCTCGGTCTCCAGTCCCGCGGCGACATCGAAGCCGGTGGCGATTACCGTGACCTTGATCTCGTCGGTCAGGTTCTGATCGACGACCGCGCCGAAAATGATGTTGGCTTCTTCGTGGGCCTGGTCCTGGATGAAGCAGGCGGCCTCGTTGACCTCGTACAACTTCAGATCGGGCCCGCCGGTTACGTTGATCAGGATGCCGGTCGCTCCGGTGATGGCCACTTCTTCCAGCAGCGGTGAATTGACCGCCTCGTGTGCCGCCTCGAGCGCCCTCTTCGGACCGCTGGAACAACCGCTGCCCATCAAGGCCAACCCCTGGTTCTGCATCACCGTTCGTACGTCGGCGAAGTCGACGTTGATCATCCCGCGCACGACGACCAGGTCGCTGATTCCCTGCACGGCATTGTGCAGCACGGCGTCCACCTTGGTGAAGGCGTCCAGCATCGAGGTGTTCTCACCGGCCAACTCGATCAGCTTCTCGTTGGGAATGGTGATCAGCGTGTCGACCGCCTGCTTCAGCTCCTGGATGCCGTGCTCGGCCTGGCGCGAGCGACGCTTGCCCTCGAAGCGAAACGGGCGGGTGACCACGCCCACGGCCAGGCAGCCCAGCGAACGGGCCACCTCGGCGATCACCGGGGCACCGCCGGTGCCGGTGCCGCCGCCCATGCCGGCCGTGATGAACACCATGTCCGATCCCTCGAGCAACTCGGCCATATGCTCCCTCGACTCCAGCGCCGCGTTGCGCCCGATCTCGGGATTGGCGCCCGCGCCCAGTCCGCGGGTCAGGTTCTCGCCCATCTGGATCTTGATGCCCGCCAGGCTGCCCGCCAGCGCCTGGGCATCGGTGTTGGCGGCGATGAAGTCGACTCCATCCATACCCGCCTGGATCATGGTATTCAGGGCGTTGTTGCCTCCCCCGCCGACGCCGACAACTTTGATGCTGGCTCCGTTCTGCGGAATTTCCATAAACTCGATCATGGCCTTCCCTCCTTTAGAAAAAGTCGTGCATCCAACCTTTCATTCTCAACTTGATACGGTGGTACAGGTTCTTGTCCTGCCTGATGGGAAAGAACCTGTGGCCCAGGTGCTCCTTGCCGTACAGCACCAGCCCGACCCCGGTGGCATATATCGGCGAGCGTACGACATCCATCAGGCCCCCGATGCCGCCCGGCACTCCCCGGCGCACCGGCATGCCCAGCACGTCCTCGGCCAGCTCGGGCATACCCTCCATAATCGTCGTGCCGCCGGTGATCACCGCTCCCGAGGCCAGCAGGTCTTCGAAGCCCGAGCGCTGGATCTCGCGCTGCACCAGGCTGAAGATCTCGTCCACTCGCGGCTCGATGATCTCGCACAAGATCTGCCGCGACAGGTGGCGCGTGTTGCGCCCGCCGACCGAGGGCACCTCGATGGTCTCCTCCTTGTCCACCAGCGAGGCCATGGCGCAACCGTGATCGATCTTCAGCTTCTCGGCTTTGGGAGCCGGCGTGCGCAAGCCCACCGCTATATCGTTGGTCACCTGGTTGCCGCCCAGCGAGAGCACCGCCGTGTGCACAATGCTGCCGCAGGAGAAAATGGCAATGTCGGTCGTCCCCCCGCCGATGTCGATCAGCGCCACGCCGAGATCCTTCTCGTCCTCGTTGAGCACAGCCATCGAGGAGGCCAGCTGTTGCAGCACGATGTCGGCAACGTCCAGCCCGGTCTTGTTGGCGCACTTGATCAGGTTCTGGGCCGAGGAACAGGCGCCGGTTACCAGGTGCACCTTGGCTTCCAGTCTGACCCCGCTCATTCCCAGCGGCTCCTTGATGCCGTCCTGGTTGTCGATCACGTACTCCTGCGGCAGGATGTGAATCACCTCGCGGTCGAGCGGGATGACGACTGCCCGGGCCGCGTCGATCACCCGCCGGATGTCGGAGTTCTTGACCTCCTTGTCCTTGACGGCCACGATGCCGTGGGAGTTGATCCCCTTGATGTGCCCGCCGGCGATGCCGATGTAGGTGCTCTTGATCTCGCAGCCGGCCATCATCTCGGCGTCCTCTATGGCGCGCCTGATCGAGTTGACCGTGCTCTCGATGTTGATCACCACCCCCTTGCGCAGGCCGCGCGAGGGGGATGTGCCGATACCGACGATGTCCACTCCATCCGGCTGGATCTCACCCACGATGGCACATATCTTGGTCGTGCCGATGTCGAGACCAACCACCAATTCGTTGTTTTTTGCCATGGCTCTCCTCGTGTTATTCGTTCACCAAAATGGTTTTGTGCCTGCTTGAATCCGCCAGGGCGCCGTTCTTCTCCAGCCGTATGGTCGCCTTGACCCGCCCTCTTGTACGGCTCATGATAATGGTTCGCGCCCGCAGCTTGTGCCGCTCTATTTCCGACAGCACGCGGCACAGGTCGGCCGCCTCGTTTTCTGTATCCCGCTCGAACCTGACCGTCAGTGCCCCCGGATCAAGAACCGCCGACGGCCCCATCAACTCATCGAAGTGCATCTCGGCGATGTTTCGCCCGCGCAGGCAGGGCAGCGCCCGCAGCCTGTCGATGATGTGAAGCAGCACGGAAACCTGCACCCGCGCCCGCAGGCGATCATCCTCGTAGCTCTGCCTGGATATACCCGTCAAGATAGGTAGATCGATCCGCTCCCGAGGCCGGGCGCGCTTGAATACTTCGCCGGCGGTATTCACGTAGTAGAGCCCGTCGAGGTTGATGGTCGCGGCCGGCTTTTGCTCCTGCACCTCGATCACGATCCTGTCCGGGACGATCCGCTCGGCCTGCGCCTTTTGAACCCAGGGCAGGCGCTCGGCCCGGCGGCCAACCCGGCCGACGTTGACCGCGAAGATGTTCATGCCCTCTTCCAACCCGACCGCCTGCAACAGTTCCGCAGCGCCCGTGCGTTCGAGACCGCGGATCTCTATCTGCCTCACCGACAGGGCGGGAGAGGTGTGTAAAAAAATGGCCACCTGATAGGCACCCAGTCCGATTGCCGCGCCCAGTGTCGTAAGACCCAGCAGCCGCAGCGGCAAAAGCAACCACGAGCGCACGCGCTTCTTACGGCGCTGTATCTTTTTCTCCGGCGCTATCAGTCTGCGGTTCTTGCGCGCCATCGCCTATCTCCTCAAGCCTTCAGCGCCGCGCCCAGCAGCAGCCTCTCGGCCAGATCCTCGAAAGAGATCCCTACACCGCGGGCAATCTTGGGAATCAGGCTTGCCTCGGTCATTCCGGGAATTGTGTTCACCTCGAGCAACACGAAGCGCCCGTCCGGCCCCAGGATCGTGTCCACCCGGCTCACGCCGCAGCAACCCAGGCTGCGATGCGCGTCCAGCCCGAGCCTGCATACCTGGCTGGTCTGTTCTTCGCCCAGGGGAGCCGGAAAGATATAGTGTGTGCTTCCGCCGCTTTGATACTTGGCCCGGTAGTCGTAAAATTCCTCGGCCGGTTTGATCTCGATCGCTCCCAGAGCCCGATCGTCAAGCACGCCCACCTGGATCTCGCGGCCCGGCAGGTAGCGCTCGATGAGCACTTCGCCCGCGAAGCGTCGGGCCTCGTCCAGTGCCCCGCGCAGGGCCGCCGCATCGTGTACGATGCTCACCCCGACGCTGGATCCCTCGCGGGAAGGTTTGATCACCGCCGGCAGATCGAAGGGCAGCCGAGCGGCAGTGAAGTCGTCGAGATCTGTGCGCGCCACGACCAGATCCTCGGCCAACGGCAGGCCGGCCGCGCTGAATATGCGCTTGGCGAAAACCTTGTCCATCGACAACGCCGAGGCCAGCACGCCGCTGCCGGTATAGGGTATGCGCATGGCCTCCAACAATCCCTGGACACAGCCGTCTTCTCCCCAGCGGCCGTGCAAGGCGACAAAGGCCACCTCGATGCCCCGGCTCGAAAGCACTGCGGGCAGGTCGACGTCGACCTCGATGGTGCTGACCCGGTAGCCGCGTGCGACAAGCGCTGCAGCAAACGCGGCGCCGGTCCTCAGCGAGACCTCGTGTTCCGCGTTGTGCCCGCCCATCAACATGCCGATGTGCTTGTCCTTCATCCGCTCCTCCCCGCAGCCGGCCGCGTGCGAAACGAACCCCACAGCTCTACCTCACGCTTCAATCGGATGCCGAAGGCAAGCCGCACCCTGCGCGCGACCCGTCCCGAGAGGCGCCATATATCGGCGGCCGACGCGCCGGCCTCATTGACGATGAAATTCGCGTGGCGCCGGGAGACCAGAGCGCCACCCAGGCGCTCGCCCTTGCAGCCGGCCCGGTCGATCAACTTGCCGGCCGACCTGCCTTCGGGATTTTTGAAAAAGCAGCCTGCGCTGCGCCGCCCACGCGGCTGGCCCTCTCTCAGCCGCCGGGCATCTATCAGGGCGCGCTCGAACTGACGCGGCGTCCAGCGCGGCAGGCGCAAGCGCGCCGCCACCACTACCCGGCGCTTGCCGATCGACGAGCGCCGGTAGCCAAAGCCCAGCCGCTCGGCGCGCAACCAGCTCAGGCGGCCGCCGCCGAGCACGCGCACCTCGATCAGGCGGTCGGCGATCGCGCCGCGCCGCGTGCCGGCATTCAGCTTGACCGCCCCGCCCAACGTTCCGGGAATGCCGTAAAGCGCGTCGAGCCCACCGGCGCCCCGCCGTCGAGCCCAAGCCAAAAGTCGCGCCAGGCTCGCGCCGCCTCCGACCTGCACGTCGATCGAACGGCGATCCTCGTCCAGCACGCGGAAAGCCGCCAGGCCGCCGGCAAGCCGCAGCACGGCCCCCGACAGGGCGCCGTCCGCAACCAGCACGTTGCTGCCGGCGCCGAGTAGCCGCCAGGCAAGACCCGCGGAATCAAGGAAACGGCAGGCCGCGATCAAGATCTCCTCGCTCTCCAGCCAGGCCATCAGCGGGACGCTCCCGCCCACGCCGAGGGTCGTGTGGCGCGCAAGCGCCTCATCGAAGCGCACCCGGCATCCGAAGCGCATAGCGAAACGCGACCTCCAGCCTGTCAGGCCGGTACTCATTCATCCGCCTCCCCGTTCGACCGTCGACTCAGGCGGGCCAAGAATTCTTCGCCCACCCGCCAGACGTTGCCCGCGCCCATGGTGATGACCAGATCCCCGTCCTTGACGGTGTCGAGCAGCCAGGCCACCACACCCTGCCGATCGGAAATATAGTGCGCGTTGCGGTGTCCCTTGCTGCGGATACCAACCTGCAGATCCCGGGCGCTGACTCCCTCGATAGGTGTTTCGCCGGCCGGGTAGATGTCCATGACGCACACCAGGTCGGCCAGATCGAAGGCGGTATGGAACTGCTCTCCCAGGTCGCGGGTGCGCGTGAAGCGATGCGGCTGAAAGACAACCAGGATACGACCGTCGAAAGCATGCCGCGCACCGTCCAGGGTGGTTTTTATCTCCTCTGGATGATGACCGTAGTCGTCCACGACGGTGATGCCCTCGACTGTGCCGCGGACGGTAAAGCGGCGCTGGATGCCTTCGAAGCCCTCCAGCGCCTCCTGGATGGCCTCGAAGGGAACTTGCAGTTCGTCGGCCATGGCCACGCAGGCCAGGCCGTTGAGAATGTTGTGCCGGCCGATCATCTTCAGGCCGACGCGGCCCAGCGGCTCGCCGCGCCTGAGCACATCGAACGAGACCCGTGTCTTTTCGAAGCTCGGCTTCTCGGCACGGAAATCGGCCTGGGGAGAAAAGCCGTAGGTGACCATGCGCTTGACCACCCGGGGAATAATCTCTTTGACGTGCGGGTGATCGTGGCACATGACCACCAGCCCGTAAAAGGGCACCTTGTTGGCGAAATCGACGAAGGCGTCCTTTATCGCCGAAAGGCTGCCGTAGTGATCGAGGTGCTCTGGATCGATGTTGGTGATCACGGCGTAGGTGGGGCTCAGCTTGAGGAAGGTGCCGTCGCTCTCGTCGGCCTCGGCCACCAGCAGGTCGCCCTGCCCCAGCCGGGCGTTGGAACCCAGGCTGTTCAGCTTGCCGCCGATGACAATGGTGGGATCCATCCCGGCCTGGGCCAGCACCGAGGCCAGGATCGAAGTGGTCGTCGTCTTGCCGTGAGATCCGGCCACGGCGATGCCATGCTTCATGCGCATCAGCTCGGCCAGCATCTCGGCCCTGGGGATGACCGGTATGCCCCGCTCGCGCGCCGCTGTCACCTCCGGGTTGTCCGCATGCACGGCACTGGAGATCACGACCACGTCGGCGTCGTCGAGCTGCTCGATCCTGTGACCAATGAAGATATTGCCCCCCAGGTTCTCGAGCCTTAAAGTCGCCTCGCTCTGTATCAGGTCGGATCCGCTGACCGTGTATCCCAGGTTCAGCAGAACCTCGGCGATGCCGCTCATGCCTATCCCGCCGATACCGACGAAGTGCACCTTGTATGTGCGTCGCAGCGGCATCAGGCTCCCTCCCCCGCCGGCACCCGCGCTCCACGCGCGAGCTCCAGGCAAAGATCGCAGATCTCCCTGGCCGCGGTAGGCCGGCCGGCCGCCGCGCTAGCCTTAGCCATGCGGGCCAGCCGCTCGGGATCGTCCAGGATCGAGCTGAGTCTGTCTGCCAGGCTCTCGGCGGTAAGCTCCGACTGGCGGATCATAATCGCCGCGCCGGCCTCGACCAGCGCCCCGGCGTTGACCTCCTGGTGATTGTCCGCGGCGTAGGGAAACGGGATCAGCACGGCCGGCATGCGGGACAACGACAGTTCGGCCAGGGTCGTGGCTCCCGCGCGACAGACAACCAGATCGGCCAGGCGGTAGGCCGAAGCCATGTCATCGATGAAAGGCAGCACACTGGCGCTGAGGCCAAGCTCAGCGTAGAGACGCTCGACTTGTTTCTGTTCGCGCTCGCCGGTCTGGTGCACAATCTGCAGATCCGCGAAGCGCCGCATCAGCAGCGCCGCCGCCTGCGGCACAATTTGGTTGAGAGCGCGAGCGCCCTGTGAGCCGCCGAAGACCAGCAAGTGTTTACCCGTGCGCTCCTGTTCGCCCGACGTCAAGTTCTCGGCCAAGGCCCGGCGCACCGGGTTGCCCAACAAATGCACCTTGCCGGCGGCGAAAAACTTCTCAGCCTCGGGAAAGGCCGTGACGACCGCGCGCACGATCTTGCCCAGCCAACGGTTGGTCATGCCAGGCAGTGCGTTCTGCTCGAGGATCATAGTCGGCAGTCGCCTCAGCCAGGCCGCAAGCAGAGTAGGGCCCGAGGAATACCCGCCGACTCCAACCACCACGTCGGGCGAAAACCGCTTGATGATCCGGCGTGATTGCCACACGGCCCGCGGCATGCGCAGCAGGCCTGTGATCCAACCCCAGATGCCGCGGCCCTTCAGGGCGCCGACGCTGATCAGACGCAGCTCGAAGCCGGAGCGCGGAACGTGGCGTGCTTCGATACCGCGCCCGGTGCCGACGAAGAGAACCTCGTGCCCCTGATCGCGACAGACGATCTCCTCGGCCAGCGCCAAACCGGGGAACAGGTGGCCGCCCGTTCCTCCGCCTGCGATCAGCACTTTCAATCCGTTCTCCCGCATACTGTTTCCTCAGGGCCAGGTCAGCTTGGCATCCGGTACGCTCTCGCTCCCGGCGGCCGAGATACTCAACAGGATGCCCATCGCCAGCAAGGTGCAAATCAGCGAACTGCCGCCGTACGAAAAAAACGGCAGCGTCAGCCCCTTTGTCGGCAGCAGTCCGGTGACGACTCCCATGTTGATCACCGTCTGCAGACCCAGAAGCATCGTCAGCCCGAAGGCCACGTAAGATCCGAACAGGTCAGGGGCGCGCAGGGCAATGCGCATGCCCCTGTAGATCACGACACCGAAGACGACCATCAGCGCCAGCGCACCGGCGATGCCGAGTTCTTCGCCGACAATCGAGTAGATAAAATCAGTGTGCGCGGCCGGCAGGAAGAATAGCTTTTGCTTACCTTCACCGAGACCCATGCCGAGCAGCCCGCCCGATCCGAAGCTCATCAAGCTCTCGGAGATCTGGTAGCTTATGTCCTGGCGATGCGCCCAGGGATCGAGGAAAGCCAACAGCCGGCGCATGCGATAGGCCGAACCGGCGATCAACCCGTAGGCCATGGGGATCGCCAAGAGGGCCGCCGCCACGATGTAGCTGATGCGCGTGCCGGCCACGAAGAGCATGAAGAACAGCAGCAAGGTCAGAACGGCCGCGGTTCCGAAATCCGGCTGGCCCAGAAGCAGCAAAATAAGCACGCCGCTGACCAGCAGGTGCGGCAGGAAACCCTTGCCGAAGGTCTTGATCTTGGCCCGCTTGCGCGTCAACGAGCAGGCCAGGTAGACCACGAAAGCCACCTTGGCCAACTCGCCGGGCTGGAATCCGAACCCGCCCAGCTTGATCCAGCGGCTGGAACCGCCCGCGCGCGAGCCGATGCCGGGCACCAGCACCGCCACCAGCAACAGCATGCTGAAAATCAACAGGGGATAGGCGTAGCGCACCAGGCGTTGGTAACCGAAGCGGTAGGCGGCGACCATGGCCGAAATCCCCAGCGCCAGGTTGACGAGCTGGTGCTTGAAAAAGTACATCGAGTCGCCGGTCTTGTCCTGGGCATACACGGCGCTGGCGCTGTAGACCATGACCAGGCCGCAGGCCGAAAGCGCGATGACGCAAAAGAGCAGCACTGCATCCGTCCCGCCGGCGGCGGCCTCTTTTTCGCGCCTGCGGCTCAAGATCCCTCCCGCAAAGCACTAACCAACTCTGTAAACACACGCCCGCGGTGAGCAAAGTCTCTGAACATGTCGAAGCTGGCGCAGGCCGGGCTGAGCAACACCACGTCCCCGCTTTGCGCAAGCTCGCGGGCCAGATTGACAGCCTCGGCCATCCCGGCCACCAACTGCACGGGAGCGCAACCTTCGAGATCCACAGCCAACCTGTCGGCCTCCTCGCCGAACAGGATCAGCTGTTTGACGTGCCGGTCGACCGCCGCGCGCAGCTTCCGGTAACCGCTGCCCTTGCCCCGCCCGCCGGCCAGCAGGATTATCGGTGTGTCAAAACCCGTCAGCGACTTGGCCGTGGCGTCGACGTTTGTCCCCTTGGAGTCATTTATATAGCGCACGCCGGCGATCTCGCCGACTGGTTCCAGCCTGTGAGGCAAGCCGGGGTACGAATCGAGCCCTGCCTGGATCGCGGCCGGGGCGACTCCCAGCGCAGCAGTGGCCAGAGCGGCGGCGGCCGCGTTCTCCGCGTTGTGATCGCCGGCCAGCCGTGGAGCCGTTAGGGTGTAGTGGGTGCCCGAGGCCGCTTCGCCAATGACGCTGAGCTCGCGCCCTGAAATCAGCATGCCGCTGTCCGGCAGTTCGGCCGCATCGCGGCCGAAGCCGAGCAGCCTGCCGCGCAGGCCAAGGCCGGATTCGCGAACGGTGGCGTCGTCCGTGAATAGCACGGCGCTGTCAGTGGGGCCCAGCCCCTCGAAGAGCCGTCTTTTTATCGCGGCGTAGTTCTGCAGGCTAGCGTGCCGATCGAGGTGATCCGGCGTCAGGTTGAGCCAAACGGCCACACGCGGGACAAACGCCCGTGGGTCGCTTAGGTGCTCTAGCTGGAAGCTGGAAACCTCGACTACCGCCACATCGACTGTCTGCCCGGAAAGCAACAACTCGCAAAGCGGTTTGCCGATGTTGCCCCCCAGAAATACCCGCCGGCCGTCCCCTAAAAGTATGTGGGCCGAAAGCGCCGAGCTGGTGGATTTTCCATTGGTGCCGGTGACGGCCAGCAGCGGCGGGCCGCTTTCCAGGCGCAGCAGGCGCGCGGCCAGTTCGAGTTCTCCCAGTACCGGCACGCCCAGGCGCAGCGCCTCTTGCGGTAGTGGCGCGCTCAACGGAACTCCGGGGCTGAGCACCAGCATCTCGGCCTGCGGCACCAGTTCTGGGTGATCACCCCCGAGGCGCAGTTCGACGCCTGCCCGCTCGAGATCGCTTGCTCCGGAAATGGACTCCCCGCGATCTGTGCCCAGAACTCGCGCCCCGCGGCCGGTCAGCAAGCGCGCCGCCGCCGACCCGCTGCGGGCCAGGCCCATCACCAGGACTTTCAGCCCGGCGGGATGATCGAGGCGCTTGTCGATCGAATCCACGGTTCTCCCCTAACGCAACTTCAGGCTGGCCAATCCCAGCATGGCCAACATGATCGAGACGACCCAGAAACGGACAATGATCTTGGGCTCGGCCCAACCCTTCAACTCGTAATGGTGATGCAGCGGTGCCATGCGAAACACCCGCTTGCCGGTCAACCTGAACGAGATCACCTGGATGATCACCGAGAGGATCTCCATCAGGAAGACGCCGTGGATGATGGCCGAGACAATCTCGTTCTTGGTCAGCACGGCCATGGTTCCCAGCGCGCCGCCCATGGCCAGTGAGCCGACGTCGCCCATGAACACCGTTGCCGGATAGGTGTTGTACCAAAGGAAACTCACCCCGGCGCCCATCATGGCGGCGCAGAAGACGGTCAACTCCTCGGCGCCTTTGATATGCGGGATGCCCAGGTAGTCGGCCACCACGAAATTTTTTAAAAGCACGGCGCCGGCGGCGTAGGCCAGCACCAGAAAGGTGAACGACGATGTAACCACCGGGCCGATGGCCAGGCCGTCCAGCCCGTCGGTCATGTTGACGGCGTTGGCCGTGCCGACGATGACTACGGTCGCGAAGAGAATGTAGAAATACGGCCCGATGTCCGGGTTGAAACGCTTGAAGTTGATCACCGGGAACGAGATGCGTGTATCGAAGTGGGTAAAGAAGATCAGAAGCGCTATCATTGCCCCGGTGAAGGTGAACTGCATAATCAGCCGCACTTTGCCCGAGAGCCCCTTGGAGTTGTGGTAGCGCAGCTTGCGATAGTCGTCTATGAAACCGATCAGGCCGAACTGCGTGGTCAGGCCCATCAGAACCCAGAGGTTTATATCGGTCAGGTCGCCCCACAGCAGACAGCTGGTCATGATGGCCACCAGCAGAAGCGCCCCTCCCATGGTGGGCGTGCCCGATTTGGCCTGGTGCGTCTCGGGTGTGTCTTCCCTGACGTTGGAGGCGCCTTTCTGAACCGACTTGAGCCAGCCTATGAAGGCCGGGTAGAGCAGTAGGCCGGTGATCAATGCAGTTGCGCCCGCCGCTATGGCCCGGAAAGAAGGGTAGCGGATTACGTTGACCAGGTGACTGTGCTGGTAGAGCAGGTAGTAAAGCACGCTGTCAGTCCTCCTGTTTGCGCCAGACGACGCCGAATCTTCCGGCCAGGCGGTCAGCGATTCTCTCGAGCCGCATGGCCCTCGAGCCTTTCAGTAGCACCCATGCGTCTTCCCCTAGCTTATCCGCGACCCAGTCTGTGGCTTCTTCGATCGACTCGGTCTGCATGATTTCCGCAAGACCTCCCTCACGGGCGACAGCGGCGATGTCTTGTGCCAGGCGCCCGAAAGCGCATATGCCACGTAGGCCGGATGCGGCCGCCGCGCGTCCGAGCTTTTGGTGAAGCTCCTCCGAGGCGTCTCCCAATTCGCGCATGTCTCCCAGAACGGCGTAGCAAGCGGAGCCGGAAGCGAGCCGCACGACCGTATCGATGGCCGCCTGCATCGAGCGCGGGTTGGCGTTGTAGCAGTCTATCAGCAGCTGCCCACGGCCGAGTTGCAACCGCTCCATGCGCAGAGCCGGCAACTCGGCGCGCGCCAGGCGCTCGCCAATCTCGGCGGCGACGACGTTTTCGACCCAACCGACGGCGGCAGCGGCCGCGGCGTTGATCGCATTGTGCAACCCGGGACGATCGAGCCGCGATACGATCTTTTCGCCGGCGACCGAGAGTTCGAGGCTTACCCCGGCGTCCGTCTCATGTGAATCAAGCAGGCGCACGTCGGCGTTTGGTGCACGACCGAATGTCACCCGTCTGGCCCGCGTACGGGACGCCACCTTGAGCACGTGGGGATCGTCCATGTTCAGCACGGCCACGCCGTCCGCCGGCAGGGCCTCGATCAACTCGGCCTTGGCCCGAGCCACTTGCTCGATGCTTCCCAGTCCTTCGAGATGGACGGGATGCACGTTGGTAATCAGGCCGATCTCGGGCGCGGCGATCTTGGCCAGGCGGGCGATCTCGCCTCGGGCGCTCATGCCCATCTCGACCACGGCGTGCGTCTGTCCAGGGCCGAGACCCAAGAGGGCACGCGGCATGCCAATCAGGTTATTGAAGTTGCCGCGGTTGGAAAGAACGGCCGGAGGACCCCCGAGCACCGCCGCCGTCATCTGCTTGGTGGATGTCTTGCCGTTTGAGCCGGTTATGCCCACCACCCGCGCAGGCAACCTGCGCCGATGCCAGGCGGCCAGGTCGCCCAGGGCCCGGAGAGTGTCATCCACCGCCACCACCGCGGCCGCGCCCAGTTCTCCAGCGATTCCCGAACCAAGACTGCTTCGCTCGAGCAGCACGATGACGGCCCCCTGCTCGACCGCCGTAGCCGCAAAGCGGGCCCCGTCGAAGTTTTCGCCTCTAAGCGCCACGAAGAGCGATCCATGGGCCGGCACGCGGCTGTCGGTGCTGACACCGGTGCAGGAAGCATCGGCATCACCGGCGACGAGACTGCCGCTTACGGCCCGGGCCACCTGGGCGGCGGTTGCGAGAATCGTCGTCATGTTTCGTCTCCCGCAGGCCGGGCACAAAGCACCTTTCGCGCCTCTTCGCAATCGTCGAAATGCCGCCGGGTCGTTCCGACAATCTGGTAGTCCTCGTGTCCCTTGCCGGCAATGACGACCACGTCGTCGGGCATTGCTGCCGAAATGGCCGCGGCGATTGCCCTGCTACGATCGGGTATGACCGCGTACCCCCGGCTGCCGGCCGCGGCGAGATCGGCGGCGTCCAGGCGCCCAAAGCCCTGCTCGTCGAGCCCGGGCAAGATCTGTTCGATGATCGCCAGGGGATCTTCGCTGCGCGGGTTGTCCGAAGTGACCACAGCCAGGTCGGCCCAGCCGGCCACGGCCTTGCCCATCAGGGGGCGCTTGCCGCGATCTCTGTCTCCCCCGCAGCCGAAGATCACTATCAAGCGCCCGGAAGTCAGCTGTCGCAGAGAACTCAATACGTTCACAAGAGCCTGGTCGGTGTGCGCGTAGTCGACGAAGACCGCCGGCTGGTTTTTAGCCGGCCGATCTGGGGCCGCTACTGGCTGCAGGCGCCCGGGTACCAGGCGGCAGGCCGCGATACCCTTGGCTATCGCCCGCGGCTCGATGCCCAGCGCCAGGGCCACCGCCACCGCGGCCAGCGAGTTTTGCAGATTGTGGCGCCCGGGCAGGCGGCCGGTCATGTCGAAATGCCCGCCGGGATAGGCCACCCGGGCTTCGATGCCGTCGAGTGCGTAGCGGACAGAGCCGACCGGATGCACGTCGGCTTCGGCGTCGAAGCCGAAACTCACACTCCGGCCCTTGAAGCCGCCGACCACCGTGGACCAGTATGGATCGTCCCGGTTGTAGACCGCCGCTTTGTCCGTGGCCCGGCTTTGTACAAGCTCGCGGGAAAAAAGAAGCGCCTTGGCCCGGGCATAGTTTTCGAGATCGCCGTGGTAGTCGAGGTGATCATGGCTGAGATTGGTGAACACGCCCAGCTTGAAGTGACAACCCAGCGTTCGCTCGAGGCTGAGCGCGTGCGACGAGACTTCCATGGCCACCGGCGAAACATTTTCTGTGCACATACGCCTCAGCAGCTCCTGGAGCAGCGGCGCTTCCGGCGTGGTGTGCTCGAGAGCTTGGCCGTGCCCTGCCCAGCGCACGCCGGTGGTGCCCAGAACGCCGGGCCTGAGATCGGCCTCGCGGGCGATGTGCTCGAGCAGGTAGGTTAAAGTCGTCTTGCCGTTGGTGCCGGTGATACCCACCAGGGCAGTTTCCAAAGACGGCCGCCCGAAGAATTCGGACGCCATCAAGGCCAGCGCCGCCCGGCAATCTCTCACACGAGCAACGGCCGCGAACCCATCGGGATCGACATCCCCGGACACCACGGCGGCGGCGGCGCCGGCCGCTGCGGCCTTGCCCAGAAAGTCGTGCCCGTCGACGTCCAGACCCGGCACGGCGACGAACAGATCGCCCTGTTTCACCAGGCGGGAATCAAAGCGCACACCGCCGATGGGCACCTGGGAATCGCCTGTAAGGTGTAAGACCTCGACTCCCTCAAGCAACTCCAGCAATTTTATAGTGCCTCGTGTCATGCTTGCCACACATCCTGCCAGGGCCATAGCCCCCGCTGCGCAATCGGCCCGTATTCACGAAACAATCTCACCGGCCGCCCTCCTTGCCGGATAGCGCTGCAAGTTCGGTTCCAGGCGGACCGGCATCGGGAACATTCGAATGATGTTCGAGAATTAGCTGCACCACTCCAGCAGACAGCTTGGCGTCCATCACACGCCCTGTGCCATGCACGACGACATCGAATCCCCGGCCGTACAGTCGAGCCACAGCCTCGCGCACGGAAAGCCCGGAAAGACCACCCAGAAAGCCGTCCGTATTTCCACTGGTCTGTGTGCCAATCCCCGGCCCGACCTCTCCGTCGATCATCGAGGGCCTGCCTGCCAAAGCCCTACCAAAATCCTCCAGCCCCGCTTTTTGCCTATCCGTCGATAGTAAGCCCGTAACTTGTTGCAACGCGGCGGAAGCAGAGCCTCTTGGAAACACACCCATGTAACGCAAGCTGGCCCCGGCAATCCGGGCGAAGGCAGGGGCCGCGACCACTCCTCCGTAGGGGCTCGATTGCGGTTCATCGACCACCACCAGCACGGCGACACGCGGCTTGTCGGCCGGGACGAATCCCATGAACGAGGCCACACGCTTGTCCTCGGAATAGCCGCCCGCGATGGGATCGGCCTTCTGGGCGGTCCCGGTCTTGCCGGCCACCGCGTATCCCTCGATGGCCGCCCGGGGCCCGGTGCCGCCTGGGCGGGTAACGCCTTCCATCATGGCGATCAGCCGTTCGGCCGTCGCTGCTTTCATTACCCGACCCGCAGGATCTGGATCGAACTCCTGCACCTGCTCTCCTCCCGGCCCGCGGATCTCCCTGATAACCAGGGGGCGCATCCAGACGCCCCGGTTGGCGACCGCGCACAGGGCGGTGACTAGCTGCAGGGGCGTCACGCTGACACCCTGGCCGAAGGAGATGGTGGCCAGGCCCACGTCCGAGATGCCCTTGGGCTTGCGCAGCCTGCAACGGGACTCGCCCGGCATGTCGACTGCGGTACGTCGTCCGAAGCCGAAGCGCCGAAGCGCCGAGTACAAGCGCTTGCGCCCAAGACGCCCGCCGATCTCGGCTATGCCGATGTTGCTGGAGTGAACCAGGATCTCTTCCGGGCTGAGAAGTCCGAAGCCTCCGCGGTGCGAGTCGTGGATCGTGTGCGAGCCGATCTTCAGGCTGCCATGATGGCAGTCGATCTTCTCATGTGGATCGACGACGCCCGCGGACAGGGCCGCCGCCATGGTGAAAACCTTCATGGTCGAGCCGGGCTCGTAGCAATCGGTAACCGCCCGGTTGCGATAGTCGGCCGATTTGAACTTCCAGAATGTGTTGGGGTTGAAGCCCGGCGTGTTGGCCAGCGCCAGGATGCGGCCGCTGGCCGGTTCCATTACGATTGCGCTGGCCGCCTTGGCGCCCGTGCGCCGCAAGGTGTTCTCCAGCTCGGTCTCGACTATCTCCTGGATGGTGCTGTCGATGGTCAGCACCACTCCCCCGCCCCGGGCCGAGTTGTGCTGCCCGATGCCGTCGGCCAACAGGAGATTGCCATGGGCATCCTTGAGGCCCTGGGCCAGCACCGTCTCTCCTCTCAGCAGGCCGTCGAAGATCAGTTCGATTCCCTCGAGGCCGCGGCCGTCGCCGGCGAAGCCGACCACCGATGCCGCTAGTTCCCGCGCCGGGTAGAAGCGCCGGCTTTCCCGGGTGAAGTGAACGCCTTTTATGTCGAGAGCATGCACCCGCCCGGCCAGCCGCGGGGCGAGGCGCCGCTTGACCCAGGTGAAGTGCTTGCGACCGGTGAGCTTTGCAAGAAGGCGAGCGCTGTGTTTATGATCGAGATCAAGCGCCGCGGCCAGCTTGCCTGCGGCCCCACGGGGATCTTGCATCTGGCCCGGCATGGCGAAGACCGATTCGGTCATCACGCTCACCGCCAGCGGCGCCCCGTGACGATCGACGATCTGCCCGCGCATCGGCTCGAGCGTGATCTCCTTGAGATACTGCTGGCGCGAAAGTTCTCGCAGCCAGCTTGCCTGTCGCACCTGGAGATTGAAGACGCGATAAGCCACCGCCCCCGCGCATAGCGCCAAGAAGCCCGCGATCACCAGCAGGCGAACCTGCATCCAGCGGGTATGCTTGCGATCGGGCACTATTCAGATCCTCTTGGGTAAAAAAGCGAACACCAAAAAAAACCAATGCCTTCGTAGTGCCCTCTGAGAATCGAGGACGGCACAAACCGCCGCCCGTCAACGTACACATGTGCTTGATCGGGCATTATGGCACCTTCCGATCGCTGTAAGTGCTGGCCGCAAACTTGCCGTGCCCTGGGGTACCGATGGTGATCACCTGGTCAGACCGCGGTTCGTACAGACCCAGCTTGCCGGAGGCCATCCGGCGCAGGCGACGGGGGTTGCGAAGCGTGGCTACCTCGAGCCGCAGTTTGCGCGACTCGGCCTGAAGCTGCTTGTTCTCGGAAGCGGCCCGCGAAAGGCGGTAGCCCAGTTCGACGGCGACGAGTTTCGTGCGCACGTGGAAAATCGCGGCCAGGCTGAAGGCCGCTACGACGACCACGGCGGCCGTCCAGCCGGCCGTCCAGCCCGACGGCCCGGGCCGGTTCTTGGTGCGCTTTTTTTTCTTGTCGTGTGTCATGTCTTTGCGCCTATGCCGCCAATCGCTCTGCCGCTCGCAAGCGTGCGCTGCGTGAGCGCGGGTTTGCGGCGATCTCTTCGTCATTGGGCCGCGCCACGCGCCTGGTGAGCAGGGTAATCCGCCGGCGTGCGCCGCAGCGGCACTCCGGCAGGCCCGGCGGGCAGCTGCACTTTCCCGTAAGTTCCGCCAAGCGCTTCTTGATCAGGCGATCCTCCAGGCTGTGAAAAGCGATAAAGACGACCCGCCCGCCCGGCTGCAGAGGATCTGGCAGCCTGTCGAGCAAGGTCGTAAGCTCTTCGATCTCCCGGTTGACCAGCATGCGCAGGGCCATGAAAACCCGGGTGGCGGGATGGATCTTCCCCCGCCGTGGGCCCTCGGCCGAGACGCGTGCCAGGTCGAGAGTGTCTTTGAGTTTTCCAGCATGGAGCGCCGCCAGAATCCTGCCCGCGATCTTTCGTGCGTGTGAGACCTCGCCCAGGCGCGCCAAGGCGCCGGCCAATTCCAGCGTATCCATGCCTGCCAATTTCTCGGCAAGCGGGGCGCCCGCCTTGGCATCCATGCGCATGTCGAGCGGCCCGGCTTTCATCAGGCTGAATCCCCGCCGTTCGCTGTCGAGTTGCAGCGACGAGACCCCCAGGTCGGCGAGCACGCCGTCGACTCGCGTGAGGCCGACGCCGGCCATGAGATCGGGCAGTTCGGAAAAGCTGCCGTGCAACGCGCGAAAACGATCTCCAAAGGAGGAAAGCCTGCGGCTCGCGTGCTCGAGCGCCTCTGCATCGCGGTCGATGCCCAATAGGTGGCCATCGGGTGAAGAGCGATCGAGGATCACCTCGGCGTGACCTCCCAGGCCGAGAGTGAGATCGATATAGATGCCGCCCGGGCGCGGTTGCAGATAGCGCGCCACTTGTTCGGGCATAACCGGCTGGTGTAGACGGTGCTCCACCCCTGGTATCCCTCCTTGACTCGCGGCGCCTGTGTGGCCCCGCGGGACCGGACGCGCATCCGGCCCCCTGCCTTTGCGAACTTCAGAGCCCCAAATCTCCCAGGGCTCCCCCGAGGTCGGCTATTTCGCTCCGGGCGGCAGCGAACATTCGCTCCCAGTTTTCCTTGGACCAGATCTCGATGGTGTCCACCATCCCGGCCCAGACAACCTCGCGTTCGAGCCCCGCGAATTGCCGCAGTACGGGCGGGACTAGCACACGGCCGTTTTTATCGATCGGGCACTCGGTGGCGCCCGAGACCAGCACACGCTTGACCTGCATCACCCTGGGATCGAAGCGCGGCAAGGCGCGCACTTTCTCCTCGAAGGTCCGCCACTCGGCCACCGGGTAGGCGATCAGGCAAGGGTCTGTAAACGAGGTGATGATCAGGCGATCGTCGGCATACGAGGTCGAAAGGATCTCCCTGAAGCGGGATGGCAGACTCACCCGACCCTTGCTGTCAACGGTATGTTCGAATCGCCCGGTGAACATTCTCACTCCGTCAAAAAGCCGCGTACGACGTACCAACATACGGCACTACTTACCACTATTTCCCACTTTGATGAATAATCCACCACGCCAGGAGTGATGTCAAGATTTTCTCCTATTTTGTTTCGATATATCGTCCATATAACAGCCAGACCACAGAATCTGGTATACAGATTTTGTACACCACTTGATATGGACGGGCCGGGTGCCGGCCGAATCACCCAAGCTTCTATTTAGTTGAAATAAAGAGGTAATTCAGAAAAAGGACTACCAACGAGAGCAGGTTTTAGATAGTGGTGTACAAAAAACAGACACTATTTTGTGAACAACCGGGCAAAACCGGATGTATTACTTAATGTATATCCGGCAACATCCCGTATTCACTACATTATCAACAATCAGTTATCTTTTCAGATGTTGCTCACAAACCCAGACGTCATGCTCCTTGGGGTGGCGCAGTTTGACCACCTGTGAGCGGCTGACCTGCTGCTTGCAAACGAAGCAGGTTACCCTTTCAGGACTGGGACTGGGTTTACTCTGGCGTGATTCCTTGGCGAGTTGCCGGGTTGATTGTTCCAGCATATCTTTCTCCCTCCTCGTATTAGCAAACGCCGTGTATCATTGCAAGCCCGGTGCCAGAGACCAACCAGGCGGCTCGAACGACGATCCCGAAGAAGAAAGAAGGTTTAGTAGCCGGCCAGGCGCGGCCTTCGGCAAGCGCTTGTAAGAAAGCGTTTCAATTCTGCACGCCCCCTGTCACTTAAGTCGCGGTTCGGGACGCGCATCGCGAAGCCGGCCGAGGACATAGTTGACGTCTCCCGCGCCCTCTCCTTGAGAAGGCGCGGTTGAATGTGTTATCTTCAGGGTATGGCTAGCTCACTTTCCGAAATGCTGCTCCCGATAACACAGGCGGAGCGCCAACGCCGCGACCGGCAGAGCGTTTTCGAGGACATCGAACCCTACCGCGATCTCCCTGCCGGGGACAGCGGCCCTTTCGTCGAGAGTGTTCTTCGCACCGCATCGGCGATGATGCGCTCCCGGCCTGAATTGCTGGAGCCCTCCTCCAAGGCGGAGTCCTTCCAGAATAGAAAACGCTGGCGGTTACTGCTTGAACGCAAGCGGTGCAAATCGTGAAGGATGTCCATGAAATTGTACTGCTGTTGGCCGAGGCGCTCAGTGGCGCCGGCATCCCCTATGCAGTCGGCGGCGCCATTGCCTACGGCTTCTATGGCGCACCCCGCGGCACTGTAGACGTGGATCTCAATATTTTCGTCAGCGCCGGGGAAGCTCGTCCGGCCCTGGAGACGTTGCGGAAAGCCGGGCTCAGCTTGGATATGGACAAGGCCATGGATTCGCTGATCAGACGGGGTGACGCCAGGGCAACCTTCACCGGCGTCCGTGTCGACCTGTTCGTCAACAGCATCGACCTGCACGAGTCGGCAATGCGGCGCACCGTTCCCGTCCAGCTGTCCGGGCGCCAGATTCGCATCTTGTCGGCTGAGGACCTGGCGCTGTTCAAGCTGATATTTTTCCGACCCAAGGATGTGGAGGACGTAAAACGAATGGTGGCACGCATTGGCAAGCGCTTTGACGTCGAATACACGCGCAAGCACCTGGTCGACATGCTCGGCGAGGACGACGAGCGCGTGACTACCCTCGATGAGATCCTCTCAAAATTTGGAAACCCCTAGCGTTGGTTACAATGTGAGCCAAAGCCGAAAAAAACGGGGCAAAAAAAGGAAAAAAACGGGGACGTTCCTCACAAAGTCACAAACGTTCCTCAAAAAAACGGGGACGTTCCTCACAAAGTCACAAACGTTCCTTGCCCTTTCGGTA
>CAZXHT010000036.1:33948-52007 GCA_964640665.1 uncultured Myxococcales bacterium | reverse complement strand
AACAACAACCTTAACATCCCGGTTTACGGGAAACAATGAGGTACTTCTATTTAATGGGGTGGGAGTTCAGGGTATTTGACCTGTTGGGTGTGGATATGTGACTATCATCTGGATTACCCATTTAGCCAACTCTTTCAAATAGGGAGTTCGTCATGAAAAGGTTCGAGACGTGGGGCTGCATTTTGTCGATAGTGACAATCTGCGCATTCGCCGGCAACGCGATTGCAGGAGATATCTACATTTCCAAGACTATCGGCAGCAAGAAAGGCGACGGCTCGAAAGCCAAGCCCAAGAAGATGCTCTGGAAGGCGATTAAAAACTTAGCACCCGGCGACCACTTGTTCGTGGCCGAGGGACACTACATGGGCCAGGGCAAGAAGGGCATCATGCCCAAGTCTACCGCCTCCAATGTAATCATCGAAGGCGGCTGGAAGGCCGACTTTTCCATACGTGATCCCTTTAAATACCTTTCGATTATCGTTCCGGCTTCCGACCGTCAGGGTGACAGCGACTCGGTCTTCAAGTGGGAAGCATCGAACAACAAGATCGACAATGTCACCATCGACGGTTTCAGCATAGACCGCGGCGCCCACGCCGCTTACTACGGGGCCGGTAACCCGGGCGCCAATAAAAAGATCGAGGGCCATGAAGACTGCAGCGCCTGGGGTTTCCAGGCCATCAATACCAAGAAATCCGGTTCGGATCCGACCATTGAGTTGATCGGCAAGGGCTCGTTTACCGTGCGTAACTGCATGTTGATCAACAACCCCTGGTGGGGCATCTACATCAAGGCCGGTGGTGCCGGAAAGGTAATAATCGAGAACAACCTGGTGCTGATCAGCCAGGGCCGTGGCATTGAGGCCATCACCGGCGGGGGTTGGGGCAAGCCCTTGTTCTTGATCAAGAACAACACGGTCATGTTCGGCCACGCCATGAAAACCACCGAGGGCCGGGCCATCTCGGTCGATCCCCGCGACGGTTACGGCAAGGTTGTTGTCGAAAACAACGTGTTGGCCGTCAATGACGGCGGTGGAGTGACGGTCAAGTTCAAGAGCAAAGAACTGTCACTGAATAATAACAAGTTCTTCTTCAACCGACGGGCTGACTTCGCCGTTGGCGGAACAGGCGTGACCAACGCCGATGATTTTGAGGACGAGTTGGAATTCAACACCGAGGGCAATCTGCACGAGATGCCCAAGGCCTTGGCCAAGACCGCCAAGGAATGGTTCGATCGATACAGCGCCCGCGAATTCGTCGATATGTTGGCCGGTGATTTCAATAAAAATGACGAGCTGGTGACCATGCGCAAGGTTTTCGGCCTGGCCGAGTACAAACTGCCTGGTTATAAAGAAACCTTTGCATCGTACAAGAAACTTCCGCGCGCCCGACCCAAATTCAACCAGAGTCGTTACCCGACTCCCGTAAAAAAGGGTGAAATGATGGACTGGAACAAGTGGGTTCTGCCGATTATCGGCGCCGACGGGAAATTCGGCATCCAGAGTACCTATGCCAAGTAGGAAAAGGCCGAGCGGGAATTGTACGGAAGTATCCGGCAGGTTTTTTTTCCGAAGGCATGATGGGACCCATACGAAGGAAGTGATTCTTTCTTCTGTGGCGCAGTTTCTTGAGTCGATCCTCGGTGGCTAGATTCTCGATCGTCTCGCTGGCGTGATCCTCGGTCTCTGTTATGTCTTCTGGGTTTCAGAGTAACAGGTGAAGTACGCCCAATCGCGAAGGGACCTGGGGGGTATTACTTTCTTACGACTCCGGTGATAGAATCGGAGTTGCTCAAGGGCGGGAGGAATATCCGTTGAAGAGATTGAGTTTCGTATGGGGAATAATGACAAATCAATCTATCCTCGTGTTGATTGGCTTCATGTTTCTCGTCGTGACCGCGCTGTCCTGCGGAAGTAGCAGTGCAAATCTCGATGCCTGTATACGGCTGTGCCAGAACTGCCCCGATGGGCAGATAATAACCGAGAACTCGGATTGCAATAACTTCTGCAGAGCCTCGTACGAGATTGTGTGCCGAGCGGATTGCGTAGACAAGTGGGAAAAGGGTTGGGAATGCATCGATGGCCTGGAAGCGTGTCCGAAGGACGTGGCTGAAAACCCCTGCAACGAACCCGAGTACAACTTCGAGGACGAATGCATCGAACCATACTGCCAAGCACACGAGGAAGTGTGTGATTCCATCTACTCGCAATATCCTTGGAACTAGAAGGCATAACGGGGCTCGCTCGCATGCTCCCGTGAGCCATCGGCACGGCTAGCCAGTGGCCCGGGACAATAAGAACAAGGTACTATGTATTGCAACTGACCGAGACAGCATTCTGACAGACTCGGAGCGCCTTCTGGCAACTCTGGGTCAAGGACACAAGGGTAGCGCAAAACCGCTGGTACGCGGCATGAAACCTCACGACGTCTTGTTTTCCTCGTCCTCCAGCAACTCCGAGGCCCCGCGGCGGCGGGCGGGCGGGATGTGCTGCGCCAACATGGCTATGAACTCCACTGCATCCACGCTGATCGTGTCCGTGTCGCGACCTTGGTGTTTTGCCCGGGAGAGTGGTCCCTGGAAGATATAAAAAAGATGTACGTCAAGTGTCTCTAAGGCCCGGAACTTTCTTCGACGCAAGCAGGATCCAGACGCAGTGACAGGCGGGGGATCCGTAGGCCTTCCAGATACAAGTACTTGGCGAAGGCCTGTGTGACTCTCTTGATGTAGCGACGGGTTTCGGTCCAGGGAACCTGCTCTACGAACAGGTCGAGAGCCAAGTGCCCGTTTTGGCGGTACCATTTCATCATGGCTTTCTCGCCGCCGTTGTAGGCGCCGGCCACCAGCGGCCACTGTTTGGCCAGGCGCTCGTAGAGACGGCCGATGGACCAGGCGGCCAGGCGGATGTTGTAGTCGGGCTCGAAGAGGCGATCTTCGTCAAAGTCGAGGTTCACGGCCCGGGTGGCCTCCAGGGCCGTAGGCGGAATGAGCTGCAGCAGGCCGCGCGCGTTGGCCGTGCTGAGGGCGAACGCATCGAAGCCGCTTTCGGTGCGCATGACGGCCTGCAGGAAGAGGGTGAAGCTGATACCGCGCCGCGAGTGTTTGTCGAGTGTTTCGCGTTCGCAGGCCGGGTAGGCGTGATCCCAGAACAGGCGCGTCTTTCCGGACGGCAGGCGCCGCAGGTAGCCGGGTCTCTTTCCGGCCACAAGCAACCAGGGTCGATTGAAGTCGCCCGCCGCGCGATAGGCGGCAAGCAAGGCGGCCAGGCCGCGATCGCCCGGGTGGCGCTCGAGGAATTGGCTCTCATTCTGTCTGAGGAGCAGGGAAGCCAGCGTTCCCAGCCCGGCCCGGGCAAGCTCGCTGGCCCGCACCAGCAACTTGTCGGCTAGCGGCTTGAACCGATGCGGCTTCGGGGGATGCCGGGCGGACGGCGACCTGTCAGCGAGGCGCGCCCTGGCCAGCAGAGAGTACCAGCCGAGCGGGAAGCGTTTTATGGTCGCCTTCCAGGCGGCCCGCGCCCCTGTCTTGCGATCCAGTTCCCAACGGGCGACGCCCGTCCAGTAAAGAGCTCGCCCTCCCCGTTCGGGCTCCGGGCGCCTGCGCTCCGTTGCCAGGGCGGCCAAGGCGTCTTTCCAGTGTTTCTTACTGATCTGACACAGGGCCTGGAACCAGCGACTCTCGGGCACCCAGCGGCTTGCGGGATACTCCGCCATCAATCGTGCAAACAACGGCCGGGCCAGGTCGCAGCGCCCTCGATTGGCCTGCAGCCAGGCGGCGTAGAAAAGAGCCCGGGCGGCGTGCCGGCCGTGGGGATATCGCGCCAGCATGGCCAGGTGGCCGGCTATCGCCTCGGCGTCGCGATCGAGGCGTCCTAACGCGCGCGATGCGAAGAACCAGTCTTCCTCCGCGGCGGCGGGAGAAGGCGCGTGGTCGCGCGCGGCTATCAGCAGGTTGTAAGCATCCAGGTAACGGCCCTGTCCGTCGAAGAGTACCCGTCCCGTCAGGTGGGCCAGTTGGTAGAGCCTCGTAGGCCGTCCTGGCTCGCGAACCTGGTCGAGAACAGCCAGCGCTCGCTCGAAGCGCCGGGCTTTCCAAAACGAGCGGGCCAGCCGCATGCTTTCGTCAAAGGACAAAATGGGTTCTGCAAGGCCTGCCGGCGGGGAGGCCGCCAGCGGGTGGGTCGGGAAACGGGTGCGCAGCTTGACGAAGGCGCGACGGGCCTGCCTCTGTTCGTTGTGCGCCAGATGGTAATCGACGAGGTGGCCCAGGGCGACAGCCGGATCGACACGCGGATCGGCTGCCGGCTTTTGGACAGCCTTGTAAGCGCGCAGGGCTGCGTCGGTATCGCCCAGTTCCCAGGCACAGTCGGCCTCGCGGAAGACGGCCAGGGCATGGTGTATGCTTGCGGGAAAACGCCGGGTGAGTTTCGCAAAGGTCTTGCGAGCTTCGGTCAGGCGGCCCGAGTAGAACTGTTGCTGTCCGCGGATGAAAAGGACCGTATCCGGGTTATGCACAAGTTTTGCCGGCAGGTTGGGCAGGAACAAGACGTGAAAGAGTGAAGCTATGTATGAAATTATCTTTATCACCTAGGGTCCATGGTATGCGCGCTGAACGCCGGCGGCAAGAAAAGCTCTGCTTGCTGGACATGGGTGGCTGTGGCGTGTTTACTGTGTTGTATGAGCGCAAGCTACAGGCAACCGGTTGGCAAGTTGGTCATCGAGGGAACCCTTACCGTGCGGGCCTCCGAGGAAGACTTCTTCGGTGACGATCCGGGATCCGCGGGGAGGGCGATGGAGATTCGCTTCGGAGACAGCGGCAAGGTCCCGGCGCGACTGTACAGATCCGCGGGTCGGGAAAAGCGGTTGAAGGTTGTCTTTTTGGGAAAAGAAGGTAAACCCTTGCGTAGCTGGCTGCGCGGGCGCTGCCGTCCGCGCAAGGCACGCCGCCCGCGGGGGGTGCTGGTGCTCGATCGCCGGGGAAAAGGCGCGTACACGGCCACGATCGAATCGCTTTCCGAAGCCGAGGTTAACCTGCTCGAGTTGGGTGCCCAGCGTTTCTTCGCCGGGGCGCGGCCGATCTGCGTCTTGCATCCGGCCCTGATGGATCTCAAGGACAGCCTGGCCGCAGCGCGCCTGCCTCGCAAGGGATCCGCGCGGGGCATCGGGCAGGCGATCGAGAAGTCCCTGCTTTCGGCCGGCTGGCAAGCGACGCCTTCAGTGGGCGGGGGACTTTTGCTGTCCGCCGGCCTGCGCCGCTCGGGGGCCGAGTTACACCTTGTATTGGAGGCGCAAGATCTCTACCTGCCGCTTTTATCCCTGGGGGCGGGTTTCGAATCCCGGGCGATCGACCTGGGTGTGATCCTGGTCGCCGACGGATCCCTGTCACGACTCTTGAAAAGAAATGGAGCAACTTCGCCCGCCGCTCTCGACCGCGCGGTCGATAACATCAGGACGCTGCACTTCACCGTCCGCGGCCCGCTGGGCGTCTTCGCCCTGACCGCCAGGAAAACGATTCGATAGTCATTCGTATCTCATTCCCCGACTGTCAGTGCAATGTCCACCGTCACCGGGAAGTGATCCGATCCGATCGAAGGTCCCACCCTGCGGTCCATCACCGCGATGTCCCCGGAGACCAGGCAGTGATCGATGGGAATTCGGAGGAAGAACAATCCGTCCGGCCAGCTGGCCTGAATACCGAATCCCCGGCGGCTGTCGCGAAGCCCGGAATCCTCGACGAGATCGGCAAAGAACGGTGACCAGGATGTGGTATTCAGGTCGCCCATGAGCACCACCGGGCCCTGAATTTGCCGGGCCAGCCGCGCCAGTTCGCCGATCTGGGAATTGCGTTCCCGGGCATAGCGGCCGTTGATCGGCGGAAGCGAGTGGGTGCCAAAGATGGTGAGCAGCCCGGTCCCGGTCTTCAGCCGGGCTACCACGCTGGGCACAGTCGATGCGATGTGTTGGATTTCGAGGTTCTCCGGCTCGAGCCGGGAAAAGAAGGCGATGCCGAAGTTGTCCGGCCTCGGGCGTGAAATCCGGTGCGGGTAGTCGGCCGACAATTCGGAGAGGGCCTCCATCCAGCGCTGGTTGACCTCCATGACCAGAACGACATCGGGATTCCCGGCGCGGATCGATGCAATCACCAGTTTGTGCCGGCGGTTGGCGCTGTTGATGTTCAAGAGCATGACCCGCAAATGTTCACCGGAAGGTTCCGGCCCGCTTCCACCGAAATACAAGGGAAGAATCTCAACCAGATTCGCTGTCAAGAAAACGCAGGTGACGACGCACATCCGGAACTTGTGAAACCACAGGAATGCGACCGCGAACGGAAACAGGCAGGCGAAAAACTGCACCCGGAAATGGCTGAACCACTCCAGCGGCCACCAGACCCTGCCGAGGTAGCCCAGCAACGTGGCCGCCATGCCCAGCATGGCCAGCCCGAACGGGATACGCCAGGGATCCGCCCGGCGAATGCGCTTGTCCCCGGCGGTCATGCGCTCACGGGGTTCACGCTATCGCGGCCGAACGTGTAAGGAAACGAGATCAGCGCAGGATGAGTTGCATGGGCAGGCCGCTGGGGTTGGTCTGCTTCTCGCCCAGGTAGACTTCCTGGGGCACGGGGTGTGTGCCGTCGATATCGAGCAGCAGCGCCGCCCGGTGGGCGCCGGGGACGGCGATGTCCACCCCGTCGGTTTGCCCGGGCCGGACGGTGGCCGAGAAGAGCACGATCCGATTGCCATAGGCCTTGGCCCAGCCGCCGGTTTTTTCCCGCACCCGGGTGACGCCCTTGATCGCTTTATCGGTGTCGATGCGCCCGGTATACAGACGCGGCTCGCTGATGGCGTTGAATCGCAGGTGCAGGCCTTTGCTGTCGTACCAGATGTAGTAACCCGAGGTCTTGTCGGCGGAGATAGTCGGCTTGCCCCGCAGCAGCTTGGCGCCGATATTGAAAACCTTGGGCCCGGCCAGCACGGGCAGGCAGAAGGCAACAACGAGAACAAGGACGGTTCGTGGTCGCAAAAATCGCATGAAAGAAACCTCCATCTGAAACCCAGCGAATGCTACTTGCTTGTGCGGACATCGTCAAGGACACTTTACCGAATCAAGGTGTCGACGATCGATAAACAAAAGCCCTTCTTTCTGGTATAATCGCGCACCATGGCGAAGAAAGCGACGATTGCAGGGGCTCTTGTTGTCTTACTCGGCGGCGGCTGCGCGTCGAGTAATTCGCCTTGCGAGTATCCGCTCGACTCACGGCTTAATCTGTCTGACCTGCAGATGAAGGGCACGCATAACTCTTACCATCTCAGGCCCGACAGCGTTGGTGTCGCCGAGTGGGATTACAGCCAGGCGCCGCTGGATGTCCAGCTTGCCGATCAGGGGGTTCGCCAGTTCGAACTCGATGTCTACAGCCAAGCCGACGGCGGCTTTCGTGTCCAGCACGCGCCCGATCTCGATCCCAAATCCAACTGCAGCCCTCTCGGCCAATGCCTGGGGCTGCTCAAGGACTGGTCGGACGCCAACCCGCGCCACCTGCCGATCTTCGTCATGATCGATATCAAGGATTTCTTCGACGAGATTGGCGAGCCCGAGGATTACTTCCAGGCGATCGAGGGACGCATCCTCTCTGTCTGGCAGGCTGATCGCCTGATTCTTCCCGATATCGTGCTCGGCGATCGGGCCTCACTGCGCGAGGCGGTCATGGGCGGCGACTGGCCGACACTCGGAGATTCGCGCGGCAAGGCCCTGTTCGTCCTGTTCGAGGGCGGCGAGTTCCGTAGCGCCTATACCCACGGCGACAAGGATGCCGCAGATAGGCTGATGTTCCCGCGGGCGGGCGATACAGAAGTCCCTTACGCTGCCGTCTTGATGTTCGACGACCCGATCGCGAACCAAGGCGGCATCCGGCAGGCGGTCGCGGAGGGCTTTTTGGTACGCACCCGGGCCGACTCGGGCACGGTCGAGGCAAGAGCCGAAGACTACACGCGCCTCGATGCGGCGCTGTCCTCGGGCGCCCAGTTCGTAAGCACCGACTTTCCAGCCCCCGGAGGTGGCTTCGACTATTGGGTGGACATCCCCGACGGCACGCCAGCGCGCTGCAACCCGGTACATGCTCCTCCCGAGTGCGACTCGCATCTGTTAGAGGGAGCGGCTTGCCAGTAGCCCGCTTTGCCGTCCCTCTGTTGTTTTACGTCTATTCCGTATCTAGTAGATACAACCCACAACAGCGGGGCAGAACTTGGCCAATTCCAGATTTCTTATCTTGTTAGTCGTCGTCTTGTTCGGCTCCCAGGCGTCTGCCCAAGATAAGCTCAATCAACCAGCTACGTCATCCCGGGCCCCGGCTGAATCTTGCCCAAACACTCCAGCCTACAAAAAAAGACAAAATATAGTCATCCAACTTGACAGATTGCTTGGCTTCGAGAAAGACCCCGCTCGACGAGCTGACCTTCTTTTCCGCAAGGCCAGGACCTACAATGATCAGTATCATGATTGTTTCGATCTACCTAAAGAACAACTAGAATTGGCCATAAAGACCTATGGCCAAATCATCGAAAACCACTCGAGCTATCAGCGGCTCGACGAAGTAAGATTCTTACTGGCCAGCGCGCTGAATGATGCCAAACGGCCAAGAGAAGCTCTGGAACTTTATCAGCAACTTATTAGCATGGGCGGCAAGTTTGTCCCGGATGCCCTGGTGGCTATCGGCGATTATTACTTCAACCAGGCCAATATGCTCACTGCTAAAAAAGCATACGAGCAAGCCATCAAGTATAAGAATTCTAGCTTAGCCGACTACGCTGTCTACAAACTGGCCTGGATCCATATCAACCTGCAGGAATTCGAGAAAGCCGGCCAGCTTTTTAAACAAATAATTGTCAAACATAAATTCGATCACAAGAACTATATTAAAGAAGAAGCTCTTGAGGATTATGTGCTGGCATACAGCCATTTCGGTCGGGCCGAAAAAGCGCAGGTCGTGTTTCAGAATATTGGGGCTAACCAGGGTCGGCATATGCTAGATCGTTTATCCTGGCTGTATATCGATCACGGTAAATTCACCGATGCAATCACTATCCTGCGTCATTTGATGAAAACCGAAACCGATCCGGTCAAAAAGATTGAGCACCAGACCAATATCATCGAAATGTTTGCCCGGCTGGGCATGAGAAACGACATCCTGCTCGAAGTGAAGCAGCTTGCCCAGACTTTGCACCAGGCAATCCTCTCTAAGAAAATTCGCCGCAAAAACTACCGCACAAAATACGATGAAGCTCGCCAGGATGCTGCCGACAGCATTGCCCGCCTGGCGGCAACCTGGGAAAAAGAAGCAAAGTATGCTCTGCCCCTGGCCACTGAGCAGGCCGAAGAACTACTTAGCCGGTATCTGGAAATCTTTCCCGATACCGATCAGGCCTATGTCATGCGAGTCGCCTATGCCGATTTTTTGTATAAAAGGCGAAGGAAGTACGGCTTGGCTGCCAAAGAATATGAGAGGATCATCGAAACGGATTTGGCGCACATTGAAAAACGCAAATCTTTAGCTATAAATGAAAGCGGCCCCTCGAAGAAATATCCGCGCGGTCGTTACCTTTGTTGGGCCACTTATGGCGTAGTATTGGCTCGCCAAAACCTTTTGGTAAAAGACAAAATTCAGACCGATCTGGATTTCATCGAGGCAGCCGAAACCCATTTGAAGTTATGCCCCAAAGAAGAAAATGTCTGCCAAGTAAGATCGGCCCTGGCTCACTCATTGATAAGCCTGCATCACTTCAGTCAAGCCCGAGAGCAACTCACAAAAGTCGAGTCAAATTGTCATGATCCCGAAAACTCCACAGCCCTGCTGCAGATTGAAAAAATTGACTCACAGCTAAAAGATTTTACGGGCATCAGGTTCAAGCTGGTTGAGATCAAAGGCAAACTGAGCCGGGCTGAGATAATGATTGTCATGTATCAAAACCGGGCAGCCTTGTCAGATTGTTTCAGCAAGGGACCATCCGAACCATCGAAACCTGACAGATGGGTTCTGATCCGGTTTCTAATTGGCGCAAACGGCTACGTGGCGATCTCCAAAATCGATGAATCAAATCTAGCCACTAAAAAAACCGTGCGCTGCCTGGAAATGCAGATTCGTAGATTGAAGTTTCCGCCTCCGCCCGGGTATCAGGACGTAAAGGTCATTTATCGCCTGCAAATTAGTAATCAGACGACTCCTCAATAATCGTTACCTCGATGGTTTTTTGTGCCATCTTCCGGGCTTTAGTATAATCATCTGCCATGCCTGTCGTCTCGCTCAAAAGCTACCTCGAAAGATACGATCTCAGCTTCGGGCTGCGGCCGGAACTTCTCGAAGAAATCGCCGCGCGCACGCGGCGCGGAGATGGTGTGCGGGAGCTGTTGAACGATTCCAAGATCTCGGCCGCCGGGATTGGGCCGCAACACTTGTTGCGCATCCGTCGCGCGCTGCGGCGCTATCAGGTGCTGGAGAACGAGTCTGCGCACCTTGCCGGCGAGGTTGGTGACGCGCTGGCTGCCGCCGGGCTGCGCTGGGCCGCACGGGTTGCCGCGCCGGAGGCGCATGCGCACGAGTTTGGCGCCTGCTTCGCTTGCGCCGCGCGGGTTACGCTCGAGCGCGGGCGGCTGCGGATGCACCTCGCGCGTCCCGACGATCCGCGTTCGGCCGAGTATGACTCGTTGGCCGAAAGCAGCGCCGGCTGCGCGGACATTACTACCCAGCGCTGGTTCACGGCCGCGCGCGCGGTCTCTTCGGGACTTTTATGGATCGAAGTCATCGCGCCCGGCGATGAGATCGAAAACTGCCTGGCGCCGCTTAGACGCTCCGAACTACTTCCAGACCTGAGGCGGGCGATCGAACGGCCCGTGCTTTCGGAAATCGGCGCCCGGGCCGAGCGCACAGCGATCACCGCCGCGGCCGAAGCGTTGCGCTCGCTGCTTTCGCGCCCGCCTGTGGCAGGGCCGGTGGCTGGCCTGGCCATAGACGGCAAGCGCGTATTCGCATGCATCTTGCGCCCGGACCAGGACCCCGAGCTTGCCGATTTCGGCCTTGGCGATCTGGCCGGAACGGCAGCCTGGCTGTCTGCGCGCAAACCGGATCTTGTCGGCCTGGCGCGCCTGTTTGGTTGCCGGGAGACGGCGCGCTTTTTCAAGAGCCTGGCCGAGGCCAGTCTCACCGCCGAGCCGGCTCGCGAGGCGGGCCTGATGAAACAGGCCCGTCGCCGGCCGGGACCGATCAAGAATGCAGCGGCGCGAGTAGTGGCCGAGAGACTCTCAGATCCTCTTTTGGGCTATGCGGATCTCGAGCCCGATCAATTCGGGCTGGGTGAGTACCTCGATCGCGTCGACGCATCCAGGCTGCGAGAAGCGCTTAGCGACGTGCGGGAAGCGGTGGTCTGGGAGCGCGAGAGCGGCAAGACGGCCGCGCCCCGGGCCCGTGGCATGCGGATCAACCCGATGGTCGGATCGCTTGCCGATCTAAGGCCGGGCATGGAGCTTTCGGGGGTGGTCGCCAACCTGGCCAGCTTCGGGGCCTTCATCGAGTTGGGTCTCGGAACGCAGGGGCTTGTGCACCTGTCCGAACTTTCGGACGAGTTTGCAGCCAGCTCGTCCGAGGTGGTTGGGGTGGGGCAGCGGGTCACGGTCAGGGTGGTCGAGGTGGACCAAGCCCGAGGGCGTATCTCGCTTTCATTGCGCCGCGGGCACCGGGGAGCACCCAACAACAAGAGCGCAAAGCGCTCGGCCGCCCTGCGCGATCTTTCCAAGTTGTTCAGCTAATGCCCGTCCCAAAACCCCGTTTTTCGAAGACGGGCACTACGAAATTATTGGGTTTTTGTTTGTGTTCGATAAGTTTTGAGATGGACTCCAGCTAGCGATCCCGGGGCAGAATAAGGGCGAAGGGGATGCCCAGCGTCGAGATGGCCGCACAGATCCAGAAGGCGCCTCGCAGGCCGATGGCGTCGCCTATTGCTCCGATGGCGGGGACGATCAGCGCGCTCGATATGAAACCGATCATCATGAAGATCCCGTTGGCGGCTGCACGGTCATCCGCGGCGCTTTCGATCATCAAAGCCATCAGCACCGGCGTGGTCGAAAGAGTGAAGGCGCCTAGGGCGCCCAGCGCCACCAGGCGCAGCGCGCCGCCGGAAAGCAGGAAAAGAGCCATCAGCCCGGGCACTATGCAGACCGCGCCCAGAACCACCTTGCGCCGTCCGATCCTGTCGGAGAGCGCCCCGGAAGTCAGAACGCCGATAGCACCTGCAGCGGCGAAGACGGAAAGCCCGACGTTGGCCAGCCACAGGCTGGCGCCCTCGCCGACCAGGAAGGTCGGCAGGTAAGTCGTGATGGCACCGGCCACGAACAGACGGGCAACCACCAGGCCGATAATGGCGATTATCATGCGGCGCATACGACCCCAAACCGCGCCCAGCCGCGAGGGACTTTCTATGTTCTTGCCGGGAGGAAGCCTGTCGATTTGCCACCAGATCAGCAGCGAGGCTGCCAGGCCGACCGGAAACACACGCCAACACCCCTCGAGCCCGAACCAGGCCACGGCCTGCACGGCCACGAGCGGCCCCAGTGTGCGGGCAATCTGGCCGCCCAGCATGTGAAAGCTCATGCCCAGCCCGGTGCGCCCGCCCGCAGCCTCGGCCATGATCACCGGAGCGGTGACGTGCAGCGCCGACACGCTCAAGCCGCCGACCAGCAGCAGCATGACCAATGCGCCGTAGCCCGGTGCAAGTCCTACAAGCGACATCACGCCGCCGGTGACTGCCGGCGCCAGGATCAAAAGCAGACGCGCAAGCCCATGCCGGTCGACCAGCGAGCCGAGCCAGGGATTCAGCAGCGAAGGCAACTGCAGGAAAACCACAAGCGAACCAGCCTGGAAGAAGCTCAGTGAAAGTTTGCGAATCAGCAGGGGCAGCCAGGGTGCAAGCAAGGCGGTGTAGAGGTCGTGCGCGAAATGAGCGCCGGCCAGCGCAAGCACTTGTCCCGACCTGAAGCGGCCGGATTGTGGACGCTTTTTTTTCACGGCATATCCATAACACGAACAGAGGCGGATAGTAATTGCCTTTACGGGTCGTTGTATCTTAGTCTTTCGAGTTGCGGGGGATATGACAAGGAGGTATGCAATGGCCAGAATGCAAAGCGCTATTCCGGAGTATGCCGTTGCGATGTCGCCGAGCACGGAACGCTCAGCCTTCATTCGCAGGACGTACACCCACCTGGCGGGAGCGATTCTCGCATTCGCTCTGCTCGAGTACATCCTTTTGGTGCCGCTGCAGGAAGCGACCTTGCCGCTCATTATCAAGATGATCTCCACCGGCTACGGCTGGCTGATTGTTTTGGGACTGTTCATGGCGGTGGGCTACATTGCCGACCGCTGGGCTCGCTCCGAGCGTTCGCGGGCAATGCAGTACGCCGGTCTCTGCCTGTACATCGTGGCCGAGGCGGTCATCTTTTTGCCGCTGCTGTACGTCGCGGCTTTTTACACTTCGCCCGATGTAATTCCCACAGCGGCCGTTCTGACTTTGTGTCTGTTCGCCGGCCTGACCGGGACGGTCTTCATCACCAAGAAAGACTTCTCGTTCATGCGCGGCATTTTGACCATCGGCGGCTTCGTGGCCATGGGGTTGATCGTCTGCGCCATCATCTTCGGCTTCAACCTGGGCATGATTTTTTCGGTGGCCATGATTGCCTTGGCCGGCGGCTACATCCTTTACTACACCTCGGCGGTGATGAAACACTATCGCCCCGATCAGCACGTGGCCGCGGCCTTGGCCCTGTTTGCCGCCGTGGCGCTCATGTTCTGGTATGTTCTGCGCCTGCTGATGGTTTTGAACAGGCGCTAGCACCACAAAAACAGCCAAAGGGATACGCGGGCGCATGGATCTATTCTTCAATCCGCGCAGTGTGGCGGTGCTGGGGGTGTCCGAATCTGAGCAGAATCTCGGGCGGCGCATCGTTCAGAACCTGCAAGAGTTCAGTTTCAACGGGATCATCTATCTGATGGGGCACCGGGGAGGCACGGCCTTCGGGCGGCGCATCTATAAATCGATAGCGGATATCCCCGACCAGGTCGACCTGGCCGTGCTGCTGGTTCCGGCCCGCCACGTGCCCGAGATGCTCGCGGAGTGCGGGCGGAAGGGCATCAGACGCGCGATCATCGAGTCGTCCGGATTTTCGGAGTTGGGCACCGCCGGCGGCGAGATCGGAAAACAGGTGGTCGAGATCGCCGCCAGATACGGTATGCGCTTCATAGGGCCGAACTGTATCGGCGTGATAAACAAGCTTTCCGGGTTGAGCGTTCCCTTCGCCGGGTTGGAAGACATTTTCGCACGCGGCAAGATATCGATCATTTCGCAGAGCGGCGGTGTGGGGCTCGACTACCTGAACGTCATGGCTTCGGAGAACCTGGGACTTTCAAAATTCGCAAGCATCGGCAACAAGCTTAACGTAGATGAGTGCGACCTGCTCGAGTACATGGTCCAGGACGACGAGACCGACATCATCTGTATGTACTTGGAGAGCATTTCTGACGGACGGCGCCTGATGCGCATCGCCCGCGGCACATCGAAGCCGATCTTGCTGCACAAGTCGAACGTAGGAGAACTGGCCCGTGAAATTGCCCAGTCGCACACCGCGGCTTTAAGCGGCGATGACGCCGTGGTCTCGGCCGCACTCGAGCAGGCCGGCATCGCGCGCTTCGACGAATCGGACACCCTTGTCAACGCTTTGAAGATCCTGCCCATGCCTAAGATGACGGGCAACAACATTGCCGTCATCTCGCGCTCCGGCGGCCATGCAGTCATCGCCGCCGATGCCTGTGAGAAAGCCGGTTTCAGGTTGACCTCTTTTCCCGAGCCCTTCCTGCGGCAGATCGAGAAGCACTTCAGGGCCAAGGTGATCCGCCTGAGCAACCCGCTCGATCTGGGCGACTTGTTCGACTTCGATGTTTACACGCGCATAGTGGACGAGACACTGAAACTGCCCGGTGTCGACGCCGTCGTTTTCCTGCACACCTACATCTCGGCCATTGAACGCGAGCAGTCGCGGGCCTTCATCGTCAAGCTCGAGGATTTCTCGTACACCCACGGAAAACCGCTGGCCACCTGCGTCTCGACCGACGGCGAGGAGATGTCGATTCTGCGCCGCAGCCTGCACCACCCGGTGTTCACCGCTCCCGAGGACGCAGTCTCGGCGCTGGCAATGCTTCGCGACTACAAACACGATGCCGTCGGCCAACCGTGCCTGCCTCCGGGAGATCTCGACCGTGAAACCATCGCCGCCATAATCGAGCGCTGCCGTCGTGAAGAGCGGCCGGTGCTGCTCGACGAGGCGCTTTCGATCATGAAGGCAACGGGCCTCGACGTGCCCGATTTTTATTTGGCATCGAGCGCCGCCGAGGCCGCCGCGGCCGCCGAGAGTTGCGGCGGAGCGGTGGTGCTGAAGTTGGTCGCGCCGCAAGTCTCGCACAAGACAGACATCGGCGGCGTACTGCTGGGGCTGGAAGGCGAGGCCCAGGCAGCGCGCGGATTCGAAGATTTGATGCAAGCCGCCCGGCGGGCGGGGGTTAGCGGCGAGCCGCGTGTGCTTGTCCAGCCGCAGGTTAAGTCAGGCATCGAGATGATCCTTGGTGCCAAGCGCGATGCGACGTTCGGCCCGGCGGTTCTGGCCGGCGCGGGAGGCATCTTCGTCGAGGTACTGAGTGACATCGCCCTGCGGGTGTTGCCTTTCGACGAGCGGGGCGCCGAGGCGATGTTGAAGTCGCTCAGGGCCTATCCGCTTTTAACGGGCGCCCGCGGCCGCAAGCCCCGCGACGTAGAGGCCGTGCGCCAGGGCGTACTTGCGATCGCCCGGCTGGTGGATGCCTTCGAAGAGATAGTCGAGCTGGACGTCAACCCGCTGATGGTTTTGCAAAAAAGCCGGGGCGCGCAGGTGGTCGACGCGCGGATCGTGCTGGCAGGGCCTAAATAACGAGCGCCAAGAGTGCTGCTTACGTGTCCAAGAAAGGAATGGCAATGAAACGCTCAATGATTGCCGTGCTGTGCATGTTTGTCCTTTGTTCGAGCACTGCCTTTGCCGGCCAGAAGTCCATCGTGCTTGGCAAGGCCAAGACCAAGTGGGTAAAATCGTCGGCCTGCAGAGGCTACGCGCCCAAAGATGCAGACAGCGTGGCTGCTAGTCTGGTCTCCAGGATAAAGAAAGCCGGATTCTACAAGGTCGAAACACGCAAGCGGGTCAGGGCGGGTTTTCCCGCCGACTATGTTTTAACGCTCGATGTGCTCTGTCATCATCATTCGGTCGAGTTGGTCGTAAATCTCGTCGACGTGGAATCGGCGGGGATTGTCTGGTCCAAGCTGGAGACGTACGACCAGGCAGCAGAAATAGTGCCGGCGTTAGGCAAACTCGTCCGCTTGTTGGGTGAGTTTGCCCGCACCGGTAAAATGCCGTCCGAGGTAGAGAACCGGGCTACAAAGAACTCTCCGCTGAACAAGCAATCGCTTGCTTTGTTTCCAATCCGGGCGACGTCTGTAAAGATTCCCGCCAAGAAACTGCATGCGCTGACCGTTTTTCTCAAACACAACCTGATAAACCTGGCCGGAAGCGATGTCATGCCCCTGGGCGAGGTGGAGGCAATGGTTGCCAAGCATCCTGGCGGGTGCGGCGACAAGGACTGTCAACTGGGGGTCGCCGAAGACAATGGGGTCGAGAAAGCTATGGCCGTAAAAATTCTGGCAGTGGGAAAAGATTGTGTCCTCGACTACGTTCTGTACGACGTCAAATCTGAGTCTATCGCCAAGGCTGCCTCCCTTCGGACGAACTGCCGGATGAAGTCGCTTCGCTCGGGGCTTACCAAGATCGTCAGGAAGCTGAGTCACTGATTCAGGACAACCGCGATACCAATCTCCGCTTACCACTTGCCGTCCCCCTGTTTTCGTGCTCGCCGGGTCGTGATTGCCGCAAGCATCGCGACATCGGGGCCCTGCGCCAGGGAGTGCTGTCAATCGCCCGTATGATTTTCACCGGGCTTGCACGCGCCCAGAATAATGGTATGCTCGATCTTCCTACAATCACTGTGAGAGGAGCGGACCATGAAACGAATGGTAACGATGATCAGCGTTGGCTGCATGCTCGTCGCCGGACTTTTTTTGGCCACCCGGTCATCGGCGAACTTGGCCAAACCGAACACACCGAAGATCGAAGCGCCGGCCACCGACACGGCCGCGCCCGCCCGGACCTTGCTGGCGGCCAAGCGCTGCTCGACAAGCTCCGATTGTCCCAACAGCAAGTGCAGCAGCGGCCAGTGTGGAAGCTGCAGTACGAGCTCTGACTGCAAGTTTGGCAAATGCAGTAGCGGCAAGTGCGGCAGCTGCTCGACCAGCTCCGACTGCGGTGGATGGGGCAAGTGCTCGAGCGGCCATTGCGGCCACTGCTCGACGAGCTCCGACTGCGGTTCCTTTGGCAGTTGCAGCAGCGGTCTCTGCTCGAAGACTCCCTACTGACGGCCTGAACGCCGAACGGGTCAATCGTTCCTTCTGTCCTCGACCCGGTTTTGCCCCGGCGGTGCTGGCAGGCGCGGGAGGCCCATCGGATTCGATTGTCTTGCCAACTACATCCTGTACACCACATAATGGATTATATTCACGTGTTATGCAGGAGTCTTCTATGTGCAAGCCTGCCAACGTTACTTTGTGGGTACTGCTTTTTATCTACGGATTGGTGTCATGGAGTTGCGGTGATACCACGAGTTCACAACCATGCGGCAACAACGTCATCGACGAAGGCGAGACCTGCGATCCGCCGGCGAGTTGTCCCGTTAGCTGCGACGACGGCGATTCCTGCACTATCGATGAGATGACCGGCAGCGCGGATACCTGCGACGTGGAATGCAGCTACACGGATATCGTCGATTGCACGGACGGCGACGGTTGTTGTCCGGCCGGGTGTGACAACACCACCGATAGCGACTGCTCGCCCGTCTGCGGAAACAACGTGATCGAGGTCGGCGAAACCTGCGACCCGCCTGCGAGCTGTCCAGTTAGCTG
>CAZXHT010000036.1:0-33848 GCA_964640665.1 uncultured Myxococcales bacterium | reverse complement strand
TGTACCATCGACGCCATGACCGGCAGCGCGGCGAACTGCAACGTGGCCTGCAGCCGCACGAACATTGTCGATTGCACGGACGGCGACGGCTGCTGCCCGGCCGGGTGTGACAACACCACCGATAGCGACTGCTCGCCCAGTTGTGGAAACGACGTGATCGAGGTCGGCGAAACCTGCGACCCGCCTGCGAGCTGTCCAGTTAGCTGCGACGACGGCAACCCCTGTACCATCGACGCCATGACCGGCAGCGCGGCGAACTGCAACGTGGCCTGCAGCCATACAGACGTCGTTGCCTGTACAGACGACGACGGCTGCTGTCCGGCCGGTTGCAACGCCAACATTGACAACGACTGCTCGCCCGTCTGCGGAAACGACGTGATCGAGGCCGGCGAGACCTGCGACCCGCCGGCGAGTTGTCCCGTTAGCTGCGATGACCCGGATCCTTGCACAGTCGACGCCATGACTGGCAGCGCGGCGAACTGCGACGTGGCCTGCAGCCATACAGACATCGTTGCCTGTACAGACGCCGACGGCTGCTGTCCGGCCGGTTGCAACGCCAACATTGACAACGACTGCTCGCCCGTCTGCGGAAACGACGTGATCGAGGCCGGCGAGACCTGCGACCCGCCGGCGAGTTGTCCCGTTAGCTGCGATGACCTGGACCCTTGCACCACCGACGGCATGACAGGGATTCCGGACGACTGCGACGTGGCCTGCAGCCATACAGACATCGTTGCCTGTATCGACGCCGACGGCTGCTGTCCGTTTGGATGCGACAGTTCCAGCGACAACGACTGTCCCCCCCCGTCATTCCCGCGGCTTTTCGTAGCGGATTCCGATGGTGTGAAGGTATGGGACGGCGCCGATGCAATCTTCGCGGACCGGGTAGCGGATGCCACTCTCGGTGGACTCGCGGACCGGGGGTTGGGGTTGGCTCTCCATGAGGACAGGTTGTTCGCAGCCAGTGACAACGGCGATCACCCTGTCTATATCTACGACAACGCCGGATCGATCTCGGACGGTGCTCCCAACGACGACACTATTGACGTCGCCGCGTTCAACGGATCAGCGCTTTGGAGCGTCCACGAGATGTATGTCGACTCTTCGGCCAATCTGTGGATGGATTATGACTACATCCGTCTTTTCATGGACGCAGGGTCCCTGGGCAGCGCATCGAACTCTCAGGCACAGTACACTCATGTCTGGGGGCCTCAGATATTCTCAATGGTGTTCGACACCGCCGGCAACAAGCTTCTGGGCGGACAGGTCAGCGGCGCAGGTGTCATCGCCTGGGACGACCCGGCGTCCAAGTCGGGAGAGACAAACGACAACGACTGGCAGCTCTTCGCGGGCCTGTCTCCGTCGTCCATGAACATTTACGGAGGAAGGCTGTACGTAGGCTGCTGGAATCCTCCCTACGTCAACATATGGGACAACATCTCTTCTCTATCGGCGGGCGCGGCTCCCGATGCCACCATGGGAGCCGCTTCGAACCTGTCGGATGTCAAGCATATATTCATGAGGGAAGATATCCTGGTGGTGACCGTGAGCCACTTCCCCGGACCATACAAGGTCAACGTCTACAAGAACGCGGGAAACCTGACCGGTGATGTTCTTCCCGACTTCGAGATCGGCGACGCTTCGATGGACATGCCCCAAAAATCCTATCTCGATGCCGATGACAACCTTTACGTTATGGACAGCAGCGGAATCCTGATCTTCGGCGCCGCTACGAGTGCTCCGTTTTTCAAGACAAAATTGATCATGGATGTCTCCGCACCATCCGATTTCCTCCTGATGGAGTGTTCTTCATCTTTTCCCTGCGTATTCGGAGAGGACTGTGCGGGAGGGATGTGCACACCGAGACCGTGGGACTCGGTGGGGAGCAATCCCATCGACGGCCCGGGCGCCGACGGTGTGCTGTACCACGATATGGGAACAGACGGCTCGCGGCCGACGGTTTCTTTCGTCCACGACGAAGGTGCGACCAGGCAAGTCGATGTAGCAACTTACACCGGTGGTATGTCGTGGACAGCGCTCGATCCTCCTCCCTGGACAGGAGCGACGGATCCCGTGGCCCTGGAGTTCGACGGCGCGACTCCCTACGTCATGTACTCCCGGGGCGGGTTCGCGGACAACGTGCAGGTGAAGTACCATGACGGCGGCGCCTGGCAGGAGGTGGGTCCCCCGGGATACACCTCGGCGTGCATGAGTCACTTCTCAATAGCCCTGGCCATGGAGGGATCCACCCCCCACCTGCTAACCTACGGCGCCGGAGGCTGCGGTCTCGGTGTGGATTACTCGTGGTGGGACGGGGCGGCCTGGCAACAGCATCCCAGTAGTGCCGGGTTCCCGGGGCAGATCACGATGAACGGCGGCGGCAAGCCGGACATTGTATTCACCGACGATGCATACATCGCCTTGAATGACTCCGGGGTCCACACCGTCAAGTACTGGGACTCGATCGGAAGCGCCTGGGCCGACCTGGGCTCACCGCTGGACATGAACGCCGACACGGGATGGCCAGAGGATATCTCCATCACCGCCGACGGATTCGGGAACCTGTATGCAGCCTGGGTCGAAGACAACGGATTGGGGGTGACGGAGATCTACGTCAAGGAATACGAAGCCGACTGGAGCCTGGTGGGCGCGGGCAAGATCAGCGGTTCGGGCGGCGCCGAGTCACCGTCCATCGCCATCATAGGCGTTACCCCCTGGGTGGCCTACGTGGAGGATGTTGGAGGAATCGACAGGGTGTTCGTCCGTGTGTGGAACGGGACTGGCTGGCAACAGGTGGGTTCGGCCCTCAACAACAACTTCGCCTCCCCTGCCTTCGATCCGGTTATCCTGGGCATCGGCGGCGTGCCCTACGTGGCATTCAGGGAGGAATCGGCAGGTGTTCAGCACCTCTACGTGAAGAGCCTGCCCTAATCGAAGGCGCTTCGCCGCCACGGCATGCACAACGACATCGTGAAGCCCGACCGGCGCCGAATCCATGTTTTTGAAAACGCAATTATTTGGACTTCTGACAAAAATAGAGTCAAAGCTCTTGACGCTGCAAGATCTGAAATGCTAGCGTTCTTGATCAAATTTCGATCAAATTTGCAATAAGAGAAGATGTATAGATCGATAGCTTGATTATTTGGTTCTCTCCGGCGCGGGAGCCTGTAGCCAGGAAAGTTGGGTAGTTTCATGGAACTTGCGAAGAAAATCGAGTCGGGTGATTTTGTTCTTTTGACGGAGGTTGACCCGCCCAAGGGAGCAGGCCTTTCCGGTTTTATCGACGGCGTGATTGCCATTAAAGGCCGGGTGACCGCGGTTGTGGTTACCGACGGGGCCAACGCCATCATGCGCATGACTCCCCTGGTGCCTTGCGGGGCTCTCATCGAACGCGGCATCGAGACGGTCATGATCATAAACGGTCGCGATCGCAATCGGATTTCTTTTCAGGGCGACTTGCTCGCGGCCTGGTCGCTGGGGGTAAGGAACATTCTCATCAAAGAGGGGGAGGATCCGTCGGTGGGCGACCAGCCCATGGCCAAGAGAAGCACCGACCTCGGTCTGGACGTTATGCTCGATTGCGTCTCGGCTCTCAAATCAGGCCGCGATTTGGGCGGAGAAAAGCTCGATGGCGAGGTCGATTTCTCAACCGGTTATTATCTGGACGTATCAGACGACATCAATAGCAACCGGAAAAAAGCGGGCCGCATACCTCATCTTGCGGAAAAGGGCGCGAGTTACATAGTGCTGGGGCCGACATATGACACCAATATCGTCGACCTTTTCGCCAAAGTGGCCGCGGACGCCGGAATCGGGTTGCTGGCTTCAGTGATGCTGCTGAAGTCGGTGGCCATGATTCGCTACCTGGACAACTTGCCGGGGGTGCCAAGCGTGCCGCATGAGTTTCTCAAGCAGATGATGAAATCGCCCGTCAAGCAGCAAGCGGGCATGGAGATCGCGGCCAGTTTCATCAAGGACATCCGCGAGCGCTGCGCGGGAGCTGTCTTGATCGCCATGGGCTGGGGAACGCACATGCCGGAGTTTTTGGATATCCTGGAACGCTAAGAGAAGATGATCCTGATGCCTGCCATGGTCGCGCCACCCGATCTTTTGTCAGCGTTGGTTGGAAAAGCGGGAATTGCCTCATTCTTTCACAACCTGATCGACTCGTCCGTCGATGGGATTATCTCCTCCGACATGAAAGGTCGCATCATCCTGTTCAACACCGGCGCCCAGGAGATTCTCGGATACTCTCACCGGGAGGCGTTCGAGCATCTGCAGGTCGATCAGCTCTACCCCGAGGGCGAGGCCCGCGAGATACTCAAGCGTATGCGCAGCAACTCATACGGCGGCAAGGGAAAACTGCTGCGCCATGAACTGATCGCCATCACAAAGGACGGCCGGCAGATCCCCATGAGCCTCTCGGGAGGCATAATATACGACGGAGAAAAGGAGCTGGCTTCGTTCGGCATCTTCACCGATCTGCGAGCCATTCGAAAGGTCGAGGAGAAATTACAGCAGACCCACCAAATGCTGCTGCAATCCGAAAAGATGGCGGGTCTCGGGCGCCTGGCAGCGGGAGTGGCCCACGAAATCAATAACCCGATGTCCGGGATCATGCTCTATGCCGGCCTGGTCAAGGAAAAACTGGAAGATGACGACCGCTTGAACGAGGACATGAACGTCATTATTCACGAGGCCGAGCGCTGTAAACAGATCGTTACCGACCTGCTGGAGTTTTCCCATCAGACGAGTTACGAACAGACCGGAGTGGACATTGGCGTCCAGACAAACAAGGCGCTGGGTATACTGGAAAAGCAGCCGCTGTTCCATAATATCGAGATCGAGTTCGAGATCGAGCCGGACCTGTCGCGCATCTTCGGCAACCCCATCCGGCTGAACCAGGTGCTGATCAACCTGCTGGTCAACGCGGCCCAGGCAATGGAAGGCAGCGGCAAACTGGTCATCCAGGCACATCATCGTTCCGGGGGAGGCATCGTGGAAATCTGCATTACGGACAATGGGCCGGGCATTCCCAATAAGCTGCTGACACAGATCTTCGACCCGTTCTTTTCGACCAAGGCCGACCGTGGTGGAACCGGCCTGGGCCTTTCGGTTTCATACGCCATTGTCAGGGAGCACAAGGGTTCCATCAGGGTGAAGTCCGAACCCGGCCAGGGCACAACCTTTACGCTTCGTTTTCCGGCTCTGAAGCAGGAAATCCTGGAAGGTGAATCTTGAGCGAGCAAGTCTTCAAGCCGTCCCGAGCCGATTCCGATCTGCGTAAAAAGCTGGCCAAGGCCGGCCTCGATGTCCAGGCTTGTTACCAGTGCGGGCGCTGCTCGGCCGGCTGTCCGGTTACGCCCTTCTTCGATCTGCTGCCCATGGAAGTCGTTCGCCTTGGATCCTACGGGATCGAGGATGAGTTGCTTTCATCACGGACCATCTGGCTGTGCGCATCCTGCGAAACCTGCACTACCCGCTGTCCCAATGAGATCGACATCGCCCACCTGATGGACGTGCTGCGCCAGCGGGCGTTAGAACAAGGAATAAAGCCGGCCGAGCCGCGGATCGCGGCTTTCCATCGCTCCTTTCTGCGATCGGTCAGACGCTGGGGCCGCACCTACGAGGTGGGTATGCTCGCGGCATACAAGGCCCGCTCGCGAGACTTCTTCGGAGATCTGCTGTTGGGCTGGAAAATGTTCCGGCGCGGCAAGTTGCGCCTGCTGCCCCGGAAGATCCGCGGCAGGCGCCAGGTAAAGGCGCTGTTCACCAGGGTCGAAAAGGGGAAGCGCAAATGAAGCTTTCCTATTATCCCGGCTGCTCGTTGACCGGCACTGCGGCTGAATACGATCACTCCATTCGCGAGGCGGCTCGCTTACTGAACATCGAGCTGGTTGAGCTGGAAGACTGGAGCTGCTGCGGCGCTTCTTCGGGCCACATGACCAACGTGAATCTGGGAATCGAGCTGGCGGCCAGAAACCTCGAGTTGGCCCAGGGCCTGGGCCTCGATCTCCTGACACCTTGCTCGGCCTGCTTCCAGCGGCTGCGCGCCGCGGATGTGGCCCTGCGGGCCAATTCCCAAGAAGAGGAGCATGAGCCCTACCGGCCGGATTTCTCGGTCGTCCATATGTCCCGCTTTCTTTCACAACCCGAGATGCTGAAGTCCATCGAGGATTTGGTATTGCGTCCCCTGCGAGGGCTGGAGATTGCGTGCTACTATGGCTGCCTGTCGGTCCGGCCGCCGGCGGTGACCGGAGCACCGGATTACGAGGATCCCCAGGGACTCGACTCGATCGTCAGGGCGCTGGGCGCCACGAACGTGCGCTGGTCGCATAAGACCGAATGCTGCTCCGGAAGTCTCTCCATGACCCGGCCGGACATTGCGCGGGCCCTGGTAGGAAACATCATCGAGGCGGCCAGGCGGGGCGGGGCCGGGGCCGTGGTAACCGATTGTCCCATGTGCCAGGCCAACCTGGATTCGAGGCAAATCGATGAGAATGAAAGCGGCCGGCCCCGCCTGCCGGTTTTCTTCGTCACCGAGCTTATGACTCTCGCCCTGTCCACGAAGGAACGCCCCCGGCGCTGGAAAGCGCACCTGGTGGACCCCGGGCCGTTGCTGCGCGAGCTGGATCTACAAGCGAGTCCAAGCGAATGAACGAGACGAAACACGGCACGGGCAACGATCGGCGGGCCATGGCGGAACCGCGGGCCATGGTGGAACGGCCCGTCGGAGCAATCATGGTGGTTGGCGCCGGTATCGCGGGCATGCAAGCCTCCCTCGATCTGGCCAACTCCGGCTTCAAGGTCTATTTGGTTGAAGCCCTTTCCGCTATCGGCGGCAAGATGGCCCAGTTGGACAAAACCTTTCCCACCAACGACTGCGCCATGTGTATCGTCTCACCCAAACTTGTGGAGGTCGGCCGGCACAAAAACATCGAGCTCCTGACAGATACCCGTCTGCAGGAACTCGACGGAAGCGTCGGCCATTTCCGTGCCAAGCTCAAGACCAGCCCGCGCTATGTCCTGCGGGATAAATGCACCAGTTGCGGCGAATGCGTTGAGAACTGCCCCGTCGAGGTAGGCGATGAGTACAACATGGGCATCGGCGTCCGGCACGCCATCTTCAAGCGCTATCCCCAGGCCATTCCGGGCGCCTACGCCATCGACAAGACAGGGCGGGCGCCGTGTAAACAGGCCTGCCCGGCTCACATCAGCGTTCAGGGATACGTTGCCCTGATTGCCAAGGGCCAATTCAGTCAGGCCCTGGCCTTGATCCGGCGCGACAACCCCTTCCCTTCTGTCTGCGGCCGGGTGTGTACTCACCCTTGCGAGGAAGCATGCTCGCGAAGCCGGGTCGATGAACCCATCGCCATCCGCGAGTTGAAGCGGTTCGTGGCCGATTACGAGATGAACAACGGCCTGCCCGACCTGCCAGATCCGGCTCCCGACCGGCCGGAGAGAGTGGCCATCGTCGGCGGCGGCCCGTCCGGTCTGACCGCGGCCTACTACTTGCGCCTGAAGGGATTCCAGGTAAAGGTATTTGAAGCCATGCCCCGGCTGGGAGGCATGCTGCGTTACGGCATTCCGGAGTATCGCCTGCCCGCAAAAATTCTGGACGCCGAGATCTCGGGAATTCTCGGCCTGGGAATCGAGGTTGAGCACGGCAAGCGATTGATGAAGGATTTCACCATCGATTCGCTCAAGCGTGACGGGTACCGAGCCATCTACTTGGCGACCGGCGCCTGGCGCTCCAGCACGATGCGCGTGGAAGGCGAAGATCTCGAAGGAGTAGTGCAAGGAATCGATTTTCTCTCGAGGACCAAGACGGGCAAGCCGGTTGAGATCGGCAAGCGGGTCATTGTGATCGGCGGAGGCAATACAGCCATTGACGCCGCCCGCACTGCCGTGCGCCTGGGAGCTGAACGGGTAACCATCCTGTATCGCCGCTCGCGCGAGGAGATACCGGCCAACGATCAAGAGATCGAGGAAGCCGAGGAAGAAGGTGTAGAGTTGCAACTGCTGGCGGCCCCGAAACGCTGCCTGGCGGAAGGCCGCAAGCTCATCGGTCTCGAGTATCTCCAGATGAAGCTGGGTGAAGCGGACGACAGCGGCCGCAGAAGGCCGATTCCGATCGAGGGTTCGGAGAGCCGTCTGGAGGCGGATACCATCATCGCGGCCATCGGCCAATGGGCCGACCTCGATTGGTTGCCCGAGGCCGAACGATTGAACCGCTCTGTCGCCGATCCGGTCACGTTCGAAACCTCGCTGCCCGGCGTTTTCGCCGGCGGCGACCTCGTCAGCGGCGCCGCGACGGCAATCGAGGCGATAGCCGGCGGCAAGGAGACAGCCGTTTCCATAGAGCGTTATCTCCTTGGAAAAGACTTGCGCGCGGGACGCCCGTATGAACCGACCGTGGCCGAAGTCGACACACAGGGAGTCGAGCACCGTGATCGTGAACGCGCCGCCATGCTGGATGCGCAGTCGCGCAGGACACACTTCGACGAGGTCGAGAAATGCCTGACCGATGAGCAGGCAATTGCCGAAGCCGGGCGCTGCTTGTCCTGCGGTATCTGCGCCGAGTGCTACCAATGCGTTGAGGCATGCAAGGTCGGCGCCATCGATCACGATCAAATCGAGAAGAACTTCGAACTGGACGTCGGCTCGGTCATTCTGGCGCCCGGATTCGAGACATTCAATGCAGAATTACGACCCGAGTTCGGATACGGACGATACAAGAACGTGCTGACGAGTCTCGAGTTCGAAAGGCTGCTGTCCGCTTCCGGTCCCACCGAAGGGCAGGTCAGGCGGCCGGGTGACGACAGCATCCCGCACAGAATCGCCTTCATCCAGTGTGTCGGTTCCCGGGATCAATCATGCCGGCGGGACTATTGCTCGGCGGTGTGCTGCATGTACGCTACCAAAGAGGCAGTCATCGCCCGCGAGCATGACGGTAATATCGAAGCGACCATTTTTTACATCGACCTGCGCGCCTACGGCAAGGGGTTCGACGACTACGTGACCCGTGCCCGCGAGAAATACGGGGTACGCTTTGTGCGCGCCATGGTCAGCCGGGTGTTCGAGGATCCGGTCAGCGGCAATCTGATGTTGCGTTTCATTGACCAGTCAGGCCAACGGGTCGAGGAAGAGTTCGACCTGGTCGTCCTTTCGGTCGGGCTGCAGATTTCAGACCAGTCGAAGCAACTCGCCGGGCGGATCGGTGTGGAGTTGGATCGCTTCGGTTTCGCGCAGACAGAAACCTTCCGGCCCCTGGCCACCAGCAGACCGGGAGTCTTCGCCTGCGGAGTATTCAACGCGCCAAAGGACATCCCCGAGACGGTTGCCGAGGCCAGCGGGGCGGCAGGTGAGGCGGCGGCGGAAGTGTCCAGCGCACGCGGCTCGCTGGTGGTCAATGAAGTTTATCCGCCCGAGCGCCCGGGACTGGACGAGGAAGATGCGCGCATCGGCGTGTTCGTCTGTCACTGTGGGATCAACATCGCCGCCATCGTTGACGTGGAGCAGGTCACGGATTACGCGCGCGGCCTGCCGGGTGTGGCCTACGCCGGCCATTTCTTGTACACCTGTTCCGAGGACACCCAGGAAAGCATGCGAGAGATCATCCACGAGCACAAGCTCAACCGGGTGGTCGTGGCGTCATGCTCGCCGCGCACACACGAGCCTCTCTTTCAGCAAACCATTGCCCAGGCCGGCCTGAACAAATACCTGTTCGACATGGCCAACATCCGCGATCAATGTTCATGGGTGCATCGCAAAGACAACCGACGCGCCACCGAGAAGGCCAGGCGACTGGTGCGGATGGCGGTGGCCAACGTCAGCCACGCCGAGCCGCTGGTAGAACATGAATTCGACGTGGAGGCGAGCCTGCTGATTGTGGGCGGCGGCTTGGCCGGAATGAGTGCGGCATTGCAGGCTGCCCGCCAGGGGTTCCGGGTGTACCTGATCGAACGCCAGCCGAAACTGGGCGGACAGTTGCGCAACCTGCGCAGGACCATGGATGGACTTCCCGTGGCGTTTTTCATGGATGGCCTGGAGGAGGAAATCCGCGCTAATCCCAAGATTAGTGTCCACACCGGATCCGAAATCGCGGCCTATAGCGGCTTCGTCGGCAATTTTGAAACGGAAATCATGATCCCGACCGGGGTCAGCAGGAAGATCAGACATGGTGCCACCCTGATTGCCACAGGCGGCAGCGAGGCCCGACCGGAGATTTTTGGCCTGGGCGAGTGCGATCGGGTCGTTACCCAGACCGACTTCGAACAGCGCTTGCACGATCTGCCCGGTCTTGGCCTGACCTGCAGACACGTGGTGATGATCCAATGCGCCGGTTCGCGTGACGAGCATCTGCCGTACTGTTCCCGGGTTTGCTGCAACCAGGCCATCAAGAACTCCCTGGCCTATAAACTGCGCTATCCGGATGCGCGTGTCGACGTTCTCTACCGCGACGTACGCACATATGGAATGAACGAGACCAAGTACCTGGACGCCCGACGGGCCGGGGTCAATTTCATCAGGTACGATCCCGAGACAAACCCGTTGCGGGTCACAACCGACGGCGAAATGCCTCGCGTTGAAGTTGACGACCATTCTATCCGCCGGCGGGTGGTCCTGGAACCGGATCTGCTGGTTCTGTCAACCGGTATCCGGGCCAACGAGAACGAGGAGCTTGGCGCCATGCTCGGGGCGCCGCGGGACGATGGCGGTTTCTTCATCGAGGCCCATGCCAAGCTGAGGCCGGTTGACGTTGCAAGCGAGGGTGTATTCCTGGCCGGAGTTGCCCACGGACCGAAGACAATCTCCGAGACTATCGCCCAGGCTTCGGCGGCCGTGGCCCGGGTGGCCACGATCCTGTCCCGGGACAAGTTGAAAACGTCGGGGGTCGTCTCGTTTGTGGATCACCCCGAGAGGTGTGCGGCTTGTCTGACATGTGTAAGGGCTTGTCCCTACGGAGTACCGACGATAAACGCCGACCACGTGGCCGAGATAAATCCGGCCATGTGCCAGGGCTGCGGCATCTGCGCGGCCGAGTGTCCGGGGAAAGCCATCAGCCTGGGGCAATACACCAATAGCCAGTTATTGGCCAAGATAAACGTCCTGTCCGATTACAGGCCGAAAAGAGCAATGGAGAAACAATGAGCATGAGTACGTTTCATCCAAATTTGGTCTTGTTCTGCTGTCGCTACTGAGCGTACACTGCCGCCGACCTGGCAGGTTCGGAGAGACGCTCATATCCCGACAGCACGACTATCGTGCCGGTGCCGTGCACCGGCCGGGTCGAAGAGATTGTAATGTTGAAGGCCTTCGAGAACGGCGCGGACGGCGTCATGGTCATCGGCTGCATGGAGGGCGAATGTCACTTCCAGACAGGCAACCTGCGGGCCCGCAAGCGGGTCGAGCGGGTGGCCGATCTGCTGGAGCAGGCCGGAATCGGCAAGGAAAGGGTACGCATGGTAAACCTGAGCGCCGGTGAGGCCACCAAGTTCGTCGCCTTCGCCAACGAAATGGTCGAGCACCTGACCGAATTGGGGCCCAGTCCCATTAACCTGATACGAAATAAGCAACCCGCGGGCATTGCCCCGGCGTCGCATGCGGAAGACTCGGGAGAGAAGGCATGATCATCGGCAACGCCAAACCCTTGGAAGAAATCCTCGAAATGCTCGAACCATTCGACAAGATTATTGTGGCAGGCTGCAACGGCTGTGTAACCGTCTGCCGGGTAGGCGGCCAGAAGGAAGTCGAGATCACGGCCTCGGCCCTGCGCCTGGCCCGCGAGAGCGCCGGGCGGCCAATAGAGATCCGCGAAGAAACACTGGAACGCCAGTGCGATCCGGAATATCTGGAACAATTGCGCCCGTTCGTAGAGGACTACCAGGCGGTTCTTTCCCTCGCCTGCGGGGCCGGAGTGCAGTTTATGGCCGAGAAGTACCAGAGCACACCACTGCTGCCGGGCATCAACACCGACTTTATCGGAGTGACCGAACGACAGGGAGAATGGAGCGAGCGCTGCCAGGCCTGCGGTGATTGCGTGCTGCACCTGACCGGCGGAATTTGTCCCGTGACCCGTTGTTCCAAGAGCCTGTTTCACGGCCCGTGCGGTGGATCGGTAGACGGCCACTGCGAGATCGACAAGTCGGTGGCCTGCGGCTGGCAACTGATTATCGACCGGCTCAAGGCCCTTGACAGATTGGACATGTACGAGAAACTGCGGCCGATGAAGGATTGGAGAACAAGCCGGGACGGCGGGCCGCGGCGAATAATCAGGGAGGATTTGACTCAATGAAAGCAGGCAGCAACCTGGAAAAGGTACTGGCCGCGGGTCATTTCGCGGTCACGGCCGAGTGCGGGCCACCGCGTGGGGCAGACCCGGAAGGAATGCGCAAGAAGATCGGCTTTATCAAGGGTAACGTCGACGCCTGCAACGTGACCGACAATCAAACCTCGGTGGTGCGTATGAGTTCGATGGCCGGCTGCCTCCTGCTGAAGGAGGCCGGCGTGGAACCCTTGATGCAGATGGTCGTCCGCGATCGCAATCGGATTGCCCTGCAGTCCGACCTGCTCGGGGCCGCGGCCCTGGGAATTCACAACCTGCTGTGCCTGAGCGGCGACCACCAGACCTTTGGAGACGACCCACAAGCCAAGAACGTCTACGACATCGACTCGATCCAATTGATTGACCTGGTGCGCAGGCTGCGTGACGAGGGAAAGTTCCCGTCGGGGAAGGAGCTTGCGGGCGCACCGAAGGTGTTCATCGGTTGCGCCGTCAACCCCTTCGCAGATCCCTTTGAGATCAGGGTGCCGCGATTGGCGTTGAAGGCCGAGGCCGGTGCCGACTTCGTCCAGACGCAGTGCATTTTCAACCTGGACAAGTTCGAGCGTTACATGGAAGATGTGCGCAAGCGCAAGTTGCACGAGAAGGTGGCCGTTCTGGCGGGAGTGACTCCGCTCAAATCGGCCGGGATGGCCAAGTTCATGAAAAAGAACGTGGCCGGCATGGACATTCCCGAGGAGGTGATCAAACGCATCTCGGCGGTGGACAAGAAAGAGCAGGCCAAGGTGGGAATTGAGATGTGTGTTGAAATGATCCATAAGTTGCGTAAGATTGAGGGAGTACGCGGCGTGCACGTGATGGCCATCGAATGGGAGAGAAAACTGCACAAGATCATCTCCCAGGCCGATTTACTGCCACGACCGGCGATTTGAACCACACGGAGCCCCAATGTTCCATGCAACACAAGCGGGCAAGAAGAGGGAGAGACGGTAATGAGCAAGAAAAAGATTTTTCTGGTCGATGACGATCCTGATTTCGTGGATGCGGTCAAGTCGGTCGTGGAGGCCGGCGGCTACGATGTAGAAGTGGCCTACGACGGCAAGGAGTGCCTGGAAAAGGTCGGCGACGTAAAGCCGGATCTTATCATCCTTGACGTCATGATGCCCGAGGTCAACGGTCACGAGGCTTGCAAGGCGCTCAAGGAAAACCCGGAGACCAGCAAGATTCCGGTAATCCTGCTGACTGCCGTGGCCTCCCGGGTAACATCGAGCACTTACACCCACCGCGACATGATCGAGAGCGACGCCGAGGATTACATACCCAAACCCGTAGAACCGGAAGTCCTGCTCAGTCGCATCAAGGACTGGATCTAGCCGCCAGGTTTGTTCCGGGAACGAGGGAAACAGGGGGACATGCCTGCCTCGGATCAGATTCGAATCCTGCTCATCGATGACGAGAAAGTCATCAGGGATGGTTGCGAGCGGGCGCTGGCTTGCGAGGAGTATGAAATCCTCCAGGCCAAGAACGGCTCCCTTGGAATCGAGCGCCTGCAGCAAATTCGTTATGACATAGTGCTTCTGGATCTGATGATGCCGGGAATGGATGGGTTTTCCGTCCTGAAATGGATCAGGGAAAACCAGCCCGAGATCATGGTAATCGTCATCACCGGTTTCGCCACCGTCACCAAGGCGGTCGAGGCCATGAAACAGGGCGCCTTTGATTTCGTCGGCAAGCCGTTCACTCCTGACTACATCCGCCTGGTTGTCAAGCGCGCAGCGGAGCAACGTCAGTTGCTGGCCGAGACGGCCAAGTTGCGCGAGGAGAAACTTCTCGATCTCAAGGCCATCGCCCAGGAACAAAGCCGGCTCAGGACCATATTCGGCTGCATGGAAAGCGCCATCCTGGTCACGAATGCCGAGAGCGTGGTGGTGCTGCACAACCCGACCGCTATACGTATGCTGGAGATACAAACGGATCCGGTGATTGGCAAATTGCTGGCCGATTCGATCCACGATCGCGACGCGGTGGAGATGATCGCAGAGGTCGTTCGCGATGGAAGGGCAATAACCCGTGAGTTCCCTCCGGGCAGTATCTCGCATTTGTACCTGCGGGCCCACTGCGCCCCGGTCAGGGTAGATAATGGAACAGTACTCGGTTCGGTGACGGTGTTCGAGGATATAACCACCCACAAGCAGATCGATCAACAGAAGAGCGAATTTGTGGCCATGGTCGCCCATGACCTGCGCGCCCCGTTGGCATCCATTGTCCAGATGATATACGCCATTCAGCAATGTGCCGAGGAAGACGCCGAAAGGCGGCAGCACCTGCTCGGTCGCATAAGTGCGCGCATCCAGGATCAACTTCAGATGATCGAGAATCTTCTGAGCCTCTCCAGGTTGGAAACCGGCGCCCTGGTGCTCAATCTGGAACCCGCACGGGGTAACGATATTCTGCGGCTGGTAATAAACACTTTCCGCCCAAAGGCCGAAGGAAAGAAAATCGACCTGTTGCTCAGACCCAGCGACGAGGAATGGTGGATGTCCGTGGATCGAGATCAGATCCGCATGGTATTGGACAATATCGTCGACAACGCCATCAAGTACACCCCCCCCGGGGGCAAGGTAACCGTTTCCGCTTCTACCGCGAACTCCCTGGCCTGCATCCGCGTGGTCGACAGCGGCATGGGTATCAAGAGCGAGGATTTGCCTCACATCTTTGATCGTTTTTTCAGGGTCAAGGGCAAGGATACGCGCGGTATTCTCGGTTCGGGCCTGGGCCTGTCCCTGGTGCAGAAAGTCATAGAGGCGCACCAAGGATCAGTCGACGTCGAGTCCGAACCGGGTAAAGGCACATCCTTTTCGGTCAATCTCCCGCTGACTCCCCGGCCCTGACGCGCGCTGGTGGGAGCCCGGCTGGCTGGGGCAGAAATCGTCGGGATGAAATGGCGTGTGAATGACCCCGATGGTTTCGATCTGCATGGTTTACTCCTTGATTCTTCTCATTGCTGCGAATTGTATATACCAACATGGCCCGGGAGGGCACCATTTTCTTGACCTCTTCAAGATGACAATCCCTCGCTTACCACATGGTTTCGACGTGCGGATATTCGAGAATCTTGTGGTCGGCGGTGACAATTGGGCACTGGAGTTTGCGAGCGGTGGCAACTATGATGCGATCCGCCGGATCGCGGTGAAATGGGTCGGGCAACGAATAGGCTTCCTCGACGATCTGAAGATCGATATCGACCGTTTTCCATCCATTCAGTTCCAGGTAATGGCGAAACCAGAGCCTCCAGTGTCGGTCCAGTTCCAGGCGCTTTCGCTCGACCGCGCAGGCTACCTCGGCGCAACTTATAGGAGAGATACAGACTTCGGTGTCCGCCCGAGTCAGAACGTCTCTGGTTTTTGGTGTCAGTGAGTCGGGATCGGAAACCGCCCACAAGATGGCGCAGGTATCCAGTAGAACCTTCAACTGCGATTGCCTCCGAGCATTTCCCAGTCTTCCTCTGGTATCACAGGTTCAGTCGGATCGCCGATAATCCGGGCGCTTCCCCTGCCGCATCCCAGGGCCGTCCGGTTCTTTCCTTGAGACGTCACCGGAATGATCCTGGCCACCGGCACATTTCGCCTGCGGACCTCGACCTCTTCTCCTTCTTCGACGGAAGCGAGATAGCTGCTAAGGTTGTTCTTCAGTTCTGCAATATTGGCCACTTTCATGCCCACATTGTAGGCCATAAACATGGCCATGTCAACTCCGATCTCGCCGGGACGTGATTGCCGTAAGACCCTTGCGGAAAATTCCCCGGCCCATCTGCGCGATGCGCTCGAAGCGGGTGGAGGGCATGTCCTGTCCGGCGCGCAGGCGCCCGGCGATGAGTTTCATGGTTTCCGGGTGTATCAGGATGCCCGAGTGGCCGGCGCCGTTGATGCAGGCGTCGTCGCCCTCTGAGTAGATTGAGTTCTCTCGGGGCAAGACCAGCAGATCCATCCCGGCCCACAGCGAGAAGAAGCGCACCCCGGAGGCGCGCCGGGCGGGAGCGTTTAGCCGGGCCAAAAAGTCCGAGCCGGGGCGCATCTGGCGCCCGACTGTTGTGGGCGCCCAGTAGGAACTGTAGGTGCCCTGATGAGGGGTGGAGATGGTCAAGCACTGGTCTACGCGCCGCGCCCCGCCGTATTCTTGCAGGTAGACCCGCGCCGCCAGGCCGCCAAGCGAGTGGGCTATCAGGTCGACCGTTCCCCGTCCGCCGCAGGCGTCAAAGACGCCCTCTGTGAAGTCGCGCAGGCGCATGGCCACCGGTTCGATGCCCTCGGCGGCGCCGCCCGACCCGAAGTTGAAGGGAAAGATGCGGTCGTGGCCCACGGCCCGCAGGTAGGCCTCGATCGGCAACATGCAGGAGCGGTTTGATCCGTAGCCGTGGATCAGAACCACGGGCCTGGTGCGCCCGACGCCCGCGGTCTTGATCTCGCGCGGCTTGATCCCGAACGGAAGCATCAGCGCCTGCAAGGCCACCGCGGTCGCCTCGAACAGGGCCGCGCTATTCGGCTGGTCACCGGATTTCATGAGCACCATGGTGACCGCCGGGAGTGGTTGTTGTCAACTCCTGGCAGCGGAAACAAAGTGTCAATAGACCAAACGCTGTTTTCGTGCTAGAAATAGGCTGGTTTTTTTAGGAGGGTGGAGATGAAAACCATGTGCTCTGGATGGAAACTGATGCTGGTTGCTGTCGGGTTCTTGTCTGCTGCGGCCATGTCGGGATGCGCTGGATCTGCCAACCCGGTTGACAAGTGCGAGGGAATTGCCGGGAAGTGCCAGACCAAGGACGAAGTGCGCTGCGCAAGCGAGGGCACTGCGGTCGAGAGCTGCCGGGCCAACCAGGATGGCTGCCTGGTCTGGACGCAGACGATCGACTGCTCAGCCGGCAGCCAGATCTGCCTGGACCCGGGAAGCGGGGCGGACTGCGTCGATCCCTGCCAGGACCAATGCCCGGCTATCGACACCTCTCGCTGCAACGGACGGGTGATCCAGCGCTGCCAACAGGTGGTCGCCGGCTGCCTGGACTGGGTCGATTCGGTCGATTGCGCCACGGAGGATAAGTATTGCGACGATTCGACCCAACCGGCCGTCTGCGTCGTACCCTGCACACAGAACAAAGATTGCGATCAAGGCGCTTACTGCCTGCTGTATTCATGCGACGCGCAGTCGGGTACATGCGCCGAGCGCCCCAATCCGGGCCTGTGTCCGCGGTTGTATGATCCGGTTTGCGGTTGCGATGGGGCGTCATACGACAACGACTGCTTCGCCGCCGCCGCCGGGACCTCCGTGGACTATCACGGCGAGTGCCTCCAGACCTGCACATCCAACAGCGATTGCGACAAGAGCCACTTCTGCGATTTAGAATCCTGTCAAGCCGCCTCCGGGACATGCCAGCCGCGCCCGAGTAATTGTCCGGATATATGGGATCCGGTCTGCGGCTGCGACGGTCAGACCTACGGAAACGCGTGCGAGGCGGCCATGGCCGGCGAGTCGGTGGATTACACCGGCGAGTGCGGTTGATCGGAATATACCTCTAAACAACTTGCAATCAGTGGGCCGATACTACATACTTCCGGCTTCACGGATCCATACGATGTGTGAGGCATTTTCCAGAGGGATCACCATATCTTTGCTAATTTGGAAAGGATCGAAAACATGGTTGCCAAGAAGACACGAACGGTAGTCAATGTCTGGTGTACGGTCGGTATTACATTTTTGGCCGTGTTGTTAGTCGGCCTGTTTGCGGTCAATTGCGGCGACAGTACGAATGCCGCATTCGGCAGCCAATCATCGGCCATCAAGGTCGGTCCGGACGGCGGCATCGACGGGGGCGGCGAACCGGCGGAAGTGTTCCCTTCCTGGAAGCAGCCTTTTCAGCACGAGACACGTCTGCCCAACGCAGGCACCAAGTTCGGGCACGCCATGGCCTTTGACATCGTCAACAATGTAATCGTCCTGTTCGGCGGTAATAACGGGACCGTTGTCACTCAGGACACCTGGGAATGGAGCGGCGCCGAATGGATCCCGGTAGCGGTTGTCGGCCCGCCCGCCAGGGAAGACCACGCCATGGCCTATGACAGCACGCCGGGTTTCGAGGGTGTCGTGCTCTATGGCGGTACGGATGGCTCCGGTAATCCTCTCGGGGACACCTGGGTATGGGACGGCCTGACCTGGGCGCAGCAAACCGTAGGCGGCACCGGTCTCAGGACGCGGCACGCAATGGTGTTCGATAGCGCCGAGGGAGTTGCCGTGCTCTACGGCGGTTACGTCGGTGGATTGGACTGGCATACCTGGATCTGGGATAGGACGAGTTGGACCGACGTGACCAACGCGATCATTCCGCCTCCCCGCGAGAACCACGCCATGGCCTACGACAGCCTGCGTGGCGTCGTCGTGCTCTTCGGCGGCTATGACGGCATCAACGTGCGTCAGGACACCTGGGAACTTAGCTATAACATCGGCACGGCCAGTTGGGATTGGAACCTGAAGGCGCCCACCACCACTATCCCTCCCGCCAGGATGGGACACGCCATGGACTTCGATTCCACCCGCGGCGTGGTTGTGCTCTATGGCGGCACCAACCTGGCCGGTGTCCCGTTGCCCCTGACCACCTGGGAGTGGAACGGACTGGATTGGACCAACGTCATTCCTTTCGACGATCCAGGTCCACGCACCAATCATGCCATGGCATTCGACGACAATCGAGACGTGAGCGTGCTCTATGGTGGCGACAACGGCATGGGCACACCCTTGGCGGACACCTGGGAATACCCCTACCTGCTTGATGGCGAGCCTTGTTCCGACGGAGTGGAGTGCTACAGCGGGATCTGCACCGACGGCGTTTGCTGCGACATGGCTTGCGGCGATTCCGATTCCAGCGATTGCCAGGCATGCAGCATCGCGGCCGGATCGACCCACGACGGGGTCTGCGAAGTGATCGCGGCCAACCCGGCGCACGTCTGCAGGGCCTCCACCGGCGAATGCGATCCTGAAGAAACTTGTAACGGCGGCAATTCCACCTGTCCGGTCGAGCACTTCGAGCCGACCGGCACGTTCTGCGGTGATGGACCGAACGGCGTCTGCGACAATCAGGATACTTGCGACGGCAACGGCGCCTGTCTCGTCAACTACGAGCCTTCAAGCACCGAGTGTAGGGTGGACGCCGGCGATTGCGACGTGGCCGAGTATTGCGACGGCAACGGCACTTGCCCGGACGATTCCTTCGAAAACAGCGGCCATGCCTGCGGTGACCAGACCGATACGGATTGCGACAACCCCAATACCTGCGACGGCAACGGCGCTTGTCTCGAAAACTACGAGAGCGTGGGTTTTGGTTGCGGAGATCACACTAACACTACCTGCACCGATCCGGACACCTGTGACGGCGCCGGAGTTTGCCTGGCCAACCATGCCTCGACCAGTGTCGAATGTCGCGCCGATGCCGGCGATTGCGACGTGGCCGAATATTGTGACGGTTCCGGAGGCTGCCCGACTGATTCATTCGAGTCACCAGGAACGCCCTGTGGCGATCATTCAGATGATACGTGCACTCATCCCGATACCTGCGATGCCGGTGGCACCTGTCTTCCCAATCATGAACCGTCGAGCACCGAGTGCCGGCCGGCCGCCAGCGATTGCGATGTGGCCGAAAACTGCGACGGCAACGGAGTGTGTCCTGTCGATCTTGTGAAAACCCTGGGTACATCCTGCGGCGACACTACCAGCGGTCAGTGCGACAATGCCGACAGTTGTAATGCCACCGGTATTTGCCTGGCTAACCACGTGGCGGTAGACACGCCCTGCGGAAGCCCGTCCGACACGGTTTGTGACGATCCCGACACCTGTGACGGCAACGGTGCCTGCCAGGACAACTTCGAGCCAACGGCTACCGAATGCCGGGCGGATGCCGGCGAATGCGACGTGGCGGAGAATTGCGACGGCGCAGGCAGCTGTCCTGCGGACGCTTTCGAGCCGGCGAACACGCCCTGCGGAGATCCGACCGACGACACCTGTACCGATCCGGATAGCTGCAACGGCAACGGGACCTGTCTGCGTCACGATGCCCCCAACACGACTGTATGTCATCCGGACGCCGGCGAGTGCGACGTGGAAGAGCGCTGTGACGGCAACGGCAGTTGCCCGGTGGACGCCTTCGAACCGTCCGGCACAAGTTGCGGCAGTTCGTCCGACACGGTGTGTGACAATCCCGACAGCTGTGACGGCAGCGGCGCTTGTCTCGTCAACAACGAACTAAACACGACCGAGTGCCGGGCGGATGCCGGCGAATGCGACGTGGCGGAGAATTGCGACGGCGCCGGTAGCTGCCCTGCGGACGCCTTCGAACCGGCGAACACGCCTTGCGGCGATCCGACCAACAACACCTGTACCGATCCGGACACCTGCGACGGGTCCGGGGTTTGCCTGCGCAACGATGCTCCTAACACGATCGTCTGTCGCGCGGACGCTGGAGCATGCGACATTGAGGAACGTTGTGACGGCAACGGCAGTTGCCCGGGTGACAGTTTCGAGGCTCCGGGAACCGCCTGCGGCGACCCGACGGACGACACCTGTACAGATCCGGATACCTGCAACGGTACTGGAGTATGTTTGCCCAACAATGCCCCCGGTACAACGCTATGCCGTGGTGCTGCCGGCGAGTGTGATTTCGAGGAGTATTGCAGCGCCGGAGTTTGCCCGGCAGACATATTCAAGTCTGCTGGCACGGGCTGCGGAAACCCGCTGGACGACGCTTGCACCAATCCGGACACCTGCGACGGTTTGGGGGCCTGCCTCGTTAACCATGAACCGACCAGCACCGTCTGCCGGCCGCCCGCCAGCGATTGCGACGTGGCCGATAACTGTGACGGCGCCGGGGCATGCACTGTTGACGTCGTCAAGACACTCGGCACTCCTTGCGGTGATCCTTCCGACACCGACTGCACCGATCCCGACACCTGCAATGGCGCCGGGGCTTGCCTGGCCAACCATGCGCCAGCAGCGACAGCCTGCGGTAGTCTCGCCAACACAGTCTGCTCGGATCCTGATTCTTGCAATGGATCGGGCACCTGTCTGCCGAATGACGAGCCGATCACAACCGTTTGCAGAGTGGCCGTGGGTGCATGTGACATGGCCGAAAACTGTGATGGAGCCGGCAGTTGTCCGGGTGACTCTTTTCAGCCCGTGGGCGCAGCCTGTGGTGACGGCAGTGAAAGTACCTGTGACCACGCGGACAGCTGTGATGGTTCAGGCGCTTGCGACATCAACTATGAGTCTAGCTCCACGGTATGCCGGGCGGACGCCGGTGATTGTGATGTTGCCGAGAATTGCGATGGCGCCGGCAACTGCCCGGCGAATCTATACGAGCCTATCGGGACCGGCTGCGGTAGCGATACGAACAACACCTGTACCAACCCCGACACGTGTGACGCCTCCGGCAGCTGCCTGGCCAATAACGCGCCGAACACGGTTGTCTGTCGCGCGGCTGGAAATGATTGCGATGTCGACGAGAATTGCGATGGCGCGGGAAACTGTCCGAACGACGCATTTATGCCTTTGGGAACCGCTTGTGGTGATGCAGCCAATACCGTTTGCACCGATCCGGACACTTGCGATGGCGCGGGCACATGCCTGCCAAACGACGAGCCTGTAACCACCGAGTGTCGTCCATCGACCGATGTTTGCGATCCCGCCGAGAACTGCGACGGCGCCGGCGCTTGCTCGACGAATTTGTACCTGGCGGACGGCAGCGCTTGTGACAACCCGGATCCCTGTTCTTCGCTGGACACTTGCAACGAAGGTATTTGCCAGAAAGGTGCGACCAACAAGGACTCCGACAGCGACTCCTTCTATGATGATCAGTGCACGGGCGGCACCGATTGCGACGACGGCAATACAAACGTCAACCCGGGAATAAACGAAACACCTTTCGGGACCGCCATCTGTAATGACAACATCGACAACGATTGCGACGATACGATCGATACGGACGGCGCCGGCGGAACTCCCGATACAGGTTGTTTGCAGTGCGCTGTCGACGCCGACTGCAATGACAACAATGCCTGCAACGGCACTGAGACCTGCAACACGGCCGTCGGGCTATGCGAAGCCGGTACGGCCCTCGACTGTGACGATAATAACATCTGCACGACGGACAGTTGTGAGGCCGCAATCGGTTGTGTCAATGCCAACAACTCCGAGCCCTGCAATGATTCGAACGCCTGTACCACGAACGACACTTGTGCGGGCGGGGTTTGCGTCGGCGGAGCGGCACCTGACTGCGATGACGGCAATGTCTGCACCACCGACAGTTGTGATACGGCAGTCGGGTGTGTCAACGTCAACAACACGGCCTCTTGCGACGACGGTGACGCCTGTACGACAGGCGATGTGTGCGCAAGCGGAAGCTGCACCAGCGGCTCGGCCACAGACTGCGACGATTCGAATATTTGCACCACCGATTCCTGCAACACCTCAACGGGCTGTGTCAACAGCAACAACACCGATTCTTGTGACGACGGCAACGAGTGCACGGTAAACGACGCCTGTTTCGAAGGTGCCTGCATAAGCGGCAGCGGCGCGGATTGCAACGACGGCAATCCATGTACCACCGACACCTGCGATACGGTCAACGGTTGCGCCAACACCAATAACACAGCCTCCTGTGATGACGGCGACGCCTGCACCACCGGCGACACCTGCGCGGGAGGCGTTTGTGTCGGAGGAGCGGCTCCGGATTGCGACGACGGCAATACCTGCACAACGGACACATGTGACAGCTCAAGCGGCTGCGTCAATACGAACAACACCTTGCCCTGCGACGACTCCGACGCCTGCACCACCGGCGACACCTGCGTAGCGGGCGCATGCGTGGGCGGCGCCGCGCTCGTTTGCGACGACAGCAACGTTTGCACGACGGATACCTGTGACGCTTCCAGCGGTTGTCTCAATGTGAACAACACCGAGCCTTGCGATGACGTAGATCCCTGCAGCACGGTCGACGCATGCGCCGAAGGCGTCTGTGTCGGAGGCGCAATCGACAAGGACAGCGATCAGGATAACTTCATCGACGCCCTGTGCGCCGGCGGCACCGACTGTGACGACGACGACGGGCTGGTCAATCCCGACGCCACCGAGGGTCCCGAGGGAGACGCATCGTGCTCGGATGGTATCGACAACGACTGTGACGAAACTACCGACCAGTCCGATACGGGTTGCCTGCCGTGTGAGAGCGATGCCGATTGTGACGACAGTAATGTTTGCAACGGAATCGAAACTTGCGAAGGCAACCAGTGCCAGTCTGGTACGAACCTGGACTGTGACGACGACAACGTTTGCACCACCGACAGTTGCGATGCGACAGATGGTTGCCTGTACGTCAACAATACACTGGACTGTGACGACAACGACGAGTGCACCTCGAACGATGTTTGCTCCGACGGGGTATGCAGCGGTACGGGCACCTGCACGGACGGCGGCACGGACGGTGGTGACGGCGGTGGAGGAGAGACATCGGGCGGAGGCTGCGGTTGCGGCACGCGCCCGCAGGGTGCAGCTTCGGCCGGGTTGTTTGCGATCTTCGGTCTGCTGGGCCTGGCGATTCGCCGTCGCAGAAAGTAGCGTGCATACATCCAAATAGCCTGCGCTCGGCAGGTGTCCGATCGGCCTTTGGTTGACAAGGTTTTTGTCCTCCGCATAAACTCTGACGGCCGGGAGGTGTGGAGTGAAGATAGCGGTGGTCGGCGCGGGATATGTCGGTTTGGTGGCCGGGACTTGCCTATCCGAGACCGGGCACGAGGTAACGCTGGTCGAGGTGGACGAAGGCAAGCTTTCCGCCCTGGGGCGGGGCGAAGTACCCTTTTACGAACCGGGGCTCGCCGATTTACTGGCACGCAACCTGCGTAAGAAGCGCCTGGTTTTTACAAACGATCTCAGCTCGGCACTTTTTGGGGTGCGGGCCGTCTTCATTGCCGTGGGAACGCCCCAGGGCGGTGACGGGCGGGCCGACATGACCTTCGTTCTGCGCGTGGCCACCGAGATCGGCCGGGCGATGCAGGGCCCGCTGACTGTCGTTCTCAAGAGCACCGTACCCGTCGGAACCTCACGCAAGGTGCGCGAACTCATCGGTGGGCTGACTTCTCATGCGTTGAGCGTGGTCAGCAACCCGGAGTTTCTCAAGGAAGGCGCTGCGGTCGATGACTTCATGCGTCCAGATCGAGTGGTCATCGGCACACGGGACGAGGGAGCCCGCAAGCTGATGGCCGACCTGTACGCTCCCTTCGTTCGCACCGGCAACCCGATTTTATTCATGGACAACGAGAGCGCCGAGATGACCAAGTACACCGCCAACGGGCTCTTGGCGGCGCGCATCTCGTTTATGAATGAGATAGCCCTGCTGTGCGACGCAGTCGGGGCCGACGTCGATCAGGTCAGGCTGGGAGTCGGCTCTGACCAACGTATCGGTTATCCTTTCTTGTTTCCCGGGGTCGGCTACGGCGGAAGCTGCTTTCCCAAGGACGTGCGCGCCCTGGTGCAGACCGGGGCCGAGCACGGCATCGAGATGAAGATGCTGGCTGCCACGGACGAGGTCAACCAGCGACAGAAGACGATCATCCCGCAACGAATAAGAGAACGCTTCGGCGAGGATCTCACCGGGCGCACCTTCGGCGTCTGGGGCCTGGCATTCAAGCCGCGCACCGACGACGTGCGCGAGGCCCCGGCGCTGGTGATCGTCGAAAACCTGCTCGAGGCCGGCGCGGCCGTTAAAGTGTACGATCCAGAGGCTTTGGAGACCGCCCGGGCCGAACTGGGCGAGCGGGTGACCTATTGTAGCGAGAACTACGCCTGCTGCCAGGACGCCGACGCCTTGATCGTGGTGACCGAGTGGAACGAGTTCCGCCGTCCCGACTTCGAACGTATCAAGGAGATGCTCGCCCGGCCGCTGATCTTCGACGGTCGCAACATCTTCGATCCCCAACGCATGAGCGAGATGGGCTTCGAGCACGTCAGCATGGGCAGAAAGCTCAATAGATGAGGGTGCTGGTTACAGGCGCGGCGGGCTTCGTCGGCGCGCGCTTATGCGAGGTGCTGCTGCAGGGTGGCTACCGGGTAGCCGGCTTCGACATCCTGGATGGCTTGGATCCGCCCGGTTGGCAGGAAGGACGCATCGAGGAAGCCCGCGCCCACGAACGCTTCTCCTTCACCCGTGGCGACGTAACGGACGGGGAGGCGCTCGACAAGGCCATGGCCGCCTTGCGTCCAGAGGCAGTGATTCACCTGGCGTCGCGGCGCGACCTGGAGTGGGCCGAGCGCGAGCCCGAAGCCTGCATGCGGCTACACATTCAGGGATGCTCCTCGCTGCTTCTGGCCTGCCGACGCAACAACGTCAAACAAGCTGTAATCGGCTCGTCGGCGCACGTCTATGGCGGCTCGCGCGTTTACCCCTTTTCGGAGAGCGACGCCGCCGACCGACCGCTGTCGGTATTCGGTGCGGCGCAACGGGCGGCGGAGCTTTTCGCCCATGCCTTCTCTTTGCGTTCTCCAATCAGTATCACGATGGTCAGAATTTTCTCGGTCTACGGCCCGCGCCAGTCGCCCGAGAGGCTTGTGCCCGCGCTGGCGGAGGCCGCCGAGCGCCGAGTGCCCATGGGGCTTTACGGCGACGGAACCGCTGGACGGGACATGATCCACATAGACGACCTTGTAGTTGGCATTTTGAGAATCCTGGATCGTCCGGTTCCCTGGCGGGTGCTAAACCTGGGCACCGGCCAGACCACCACGCTGGCCCAGGTGGCGGAGCAACTGGCCTGGCTGGCGGACGTCGAGTTTCAGCGCCAGTCGCTGCCGTTGCGCCCGGGCGAGATGCCCAACACCTTCGCCGACACGCATCAGGTGGAACAGAGCATCGGGTTCCAGCCGACGCTGGGGCTCGAAGAGGGATTGCGGCGCTACTGGGAGTGGCACCGTGAGCGTCCATTGTCATTCAGGCGCCGGCCCGAGCCGCGCCGTTGATAAAACACGGAGGTGGAATTTGAGCGGCATGAAAATAACCTTTTACGGCGCGGCTCTCCGGGTGACGGGCTCATGCAGCCTGGTAGAGTGTGCCGGGAAGCGTATCCTGGTCGACTGCGGCATGATTCAGGGCGACGACAACTCGGCCGAGCTGAACAGGGAGGCGTTCTCCTTCGATGCGGCCTCCCTCGACGCGGTGCTTTTGACCCACGGCCATCTCGACCATGTCGGTCGCGTACCGCGCCTGGTGGCCGCGGGTTACTCGGGCCCGATATTCGGCCACGCCGCCACGACTGCTTTAGCCGAGATCGTCATGCGCGACTCGGCCCGCCTGTCGGCTCACGATGGCAAACCGCTCTACGACCAGAAGACGGTCGAGCGCACCTGCAAGCTGATGCACCCGCTGCGTTACAGGCAGGAGCATGATTTCGATGGGATCACGCTCAAGCTGTTCGACGCCGGGCACATCCTGGGTTCCTCGCATGTGCTCATTAGCGGCGGGGGGCGGCGCCTGTTGATGTCCGGAGATATCGGCCAGCCCAATTCTCCCATTATCCGCGATCCGACGACCGACTGGGACCAGCCCGTGGATGCGGTGGTGATCGAGTCGACCTACGGCAATCGACTACACAAGGGTCGCGCGGAAACCCTGCGCGAGTTCAAAGACATCGTCGAGCGAGCCGTGGCCCACAAGGGGATGGTGCTCATCCCGGCCTTTGCCATCGGCAGGACCCAGGAGCTTCTGTACCATTTCAACCACATGGTCGATTCAGGAGAGATCCCCAGGCTGCCGGTGATGCTCGATTCGCCCATGGCCGAGAGAGTCACGGCCGTCTACCGCGCCCACCGCGAATGCTACGACGATGTGACCTGGGAAGGTATCGAGCGCGGCGATCCCCCGATGCGTTTTCCGGGCCTGCGGGAGATCGCCTCGGCCCAGGAGTCCAAGACTCTCAAGCGCACCAAGCCCCCGGCGGTGATCATCGCCGGCTCGGGAATGTGCACCGGCGGCCGCATCCTGCATCATTTGAAAGACTTTCTCGACAAGGAGAGCACCACCGTCATCTTCGTCGGTTGGCAGGGCTACGGCACGCTGGGGCGGCGCCTGGTGGACGGCGAGGAGAAGGTTCGCATCTACGGAGAGAAGGTCGAGGCGCGGGCGAGGATCGAGACTCTAAACGGGTTCTCCGCACACGGGGATCGAGATGTGCTTTTGGCCTGGGCCAAGGAAATCCCAGGACCGCCTCGCAGATTTTTCGCAAACCACGGCGAGGAAGACGCCGCCCGCGGGTTGGTCGCGGCCCTTTCCGGTGCGGAACTTTCCGCACACGCCGTTGAGCCCGAAGAGTCATTCGAGATTTGACAGACACCTTCTACATGCTCAGCCTGGGTTGTCCCAAGAACAGGGTCGACTCCGAGCTGATCTGGGCCGCGGCCGCCACGCGCGGACTGGTTGCGGTGGACGATCCTGCCCAGGCGGACGTGATCGTGGTGAATACCTGCGCCTTCATCCAATCGGCGGTCGAGGAATCTCTGGATGCCATAGTCGAGATGGGTCGCTTCAAGACCTCGGGTCGTTGCCGGCGGCTGATAGTCGCCGGTTGCCTGACGCCGCGTTACCAAGACAGCCTGGCGGCCGAGCTTCCCGAGGTGGATCTGTTCGTCGGCCCGGCCGAGGTGGGCAAGCTCGGCCAGTGGTTGGATGCCGCGCCCGGTGGCGAGAGGGTTCGCTGCCGGTGCGGACAGAGCTATCTGGCGGATTCCTCGGTGCCGCGTGTCAACTCGCTGGCTAGTGGGGCGGCCTATCTCAAGGCCGCCGAGGGGTGTTCGAGGCGCTGCTCGTTCTGCGTCATCCCCAGTCTGCGCGGACCGCAGCACAGCCGTCCATTGGCCGACCTGGTTATCGAGGCCGAGAACCTGGTCGAGTTGGGTGTGCGCGAGATCGTCCTGGTGGCGCAGGATCTTGCCGCCTGGGGCGGCGACTTGCCCGCAGGCCCGGAGCTGGCCGACCTGGTCGCTGCCCTGGCCTCCGTAGGCGGACTGCGCTGGCTGAGGCTGATGTACCTGTTTCCGACGGCGATCCCCGAGCGCCTGATCGAGGTGATCTCGGGCACGCCGAACGTGTTGCCATATCTTGACATTCCAGTGCAGCATGCCGACCGAGGTGTGCTTGCCGGAATGCGCCGCGGGGGCGATCCCGCGACCATGCTCGCGCTGATAGAACGCCTGCGGCGTGATATTGACGGGGTTGTCTTGCGCACCTCGCTGATGACCGGCTTTCCCGGCGAGGACGAGAGTGCCTATCGGCGGCTTGTGGAATTCGTAGAGCTTTGTCGTTTCGAACGACTGGGCGTTTTCGCTTTTTCGGCGGAGGAGGGCAGCCCGGCGGCCGAGATGGACGGCCGGGTTCCGGCCGAGCTGGCCGAGGCCCGACGCTCAGAGCTTCTGGATATCCAGAGCCGGATTGCCGCAGATTACCATGATTCGTTGATCGGGGGCGAGATCGAGGTACTTGTAGAAGACCTCGGGGTTGGACGGGCCTGGAACCAGGCGCCCGAGGTCGATGGGAAGACGGTAATCCACGGGCGGGCCGAGCCGGGCCGGATAGTCAGGGCCGTTGTGGAAAAGGCCGGAGCATACGACCTGGAAGTCTATGTCTCTGAATGAACGCGGGACGAGGCACGTCTTTCAAACGGAGGGAGAGATGACAAGAACCTGCCGGATAGGATCTGTAATCATCGTAGCGATTACCCTGCTTGCCGCTCAGGTCTTGGGCAAGGGACTTTTTGCCATGCAGGTGGCCCGAAAGATCCAGGGTTTCTACGACAGCACCAATGATTTCCAGGCGGGCTTCAGGCAGGAGTATTTTTCGAAGGCCCTCGGTCGCAAGAGATCATCCACCGGCTTCGTCTACATAAAAAAGCCCGGCATGATGCGCTGGGACTACAAGACCCCGCGGGCCAAGCATTTCGTGGTCGACGGCAAGGCGCTCTACGTCTACGACCCGGATCTTATGCAAGTAATGCGCGATAAATCGTTTTCGGGTTCCCGTCTGACGGGCGCGGTGTCCTTCCTGTGGGGCAAGGGCAATCTGGGCAAGGAGTTCGTGATAACCTTTTCCAAAAGAAAAGATCTGGGCGGTCCCGGTCGTTACGTGCTGCAGTTGGTGCCCCGCAAGAAGGCCCGTTTCAAGAAACTGATCTTCGTCGTGGATGCAAAGAGCTTCAGTGTATCGGAAACAATTGTAGAAGACCCGGGCGGCAACGTGAACCACGTTTCCTTCGACCACGTCTCGACCAACGTAGGCCTGAAAGACAGCGCCTTCCATTTCGACATTCCCGCCGGAGTGGATGTAATAGAGATACCCCGCGGGGAGAATGCAATCCAGTAGCCACGGTGCATCAGGCAGCGTGATCGCGAATCAACACCTCGCGCCAATCGTGGGGCACGTTCAGGTACGGACATAGGTTCAGCGGAGTGCTGCGCCCCGAGGCCATCCGCCTCAGAGATTAAAAAGCACCGTAGGCTGTCGGAATGGTCAATAAACGGCGGATTGTCGGAGTTGCATGATAGAGTGCTACATGTTTCGAGCAGGCGGCACCTTCCTGCCGGCTGCGCACTTGAAAATGAGCAGCAGAGGCACTACAATCCGCGGAAGAAGTGAGGAACTACAGTATGCCAGTAGCGGAAGCGGAAGCCGCCAAGCTTCTTGACGCACTCAACTTGACACCACGCAGGCCGCCAGAGTTCTTTCGGAACCTGAATGAACTCGAGGTGCCCCGGGAGCCGATACCTCAAGCAAACGCTGTGCGGCGAGTATGGAAAGGGATGAGGGGGCTGGACGGGGTGTTCTACATCGATCGTAGCCCTGCCGTTTACGTCAAACACGTCAGAAACCTCACCCCGGCGAATGAGCGCGATCTACAGCGCTGCTTGTGGAACCAAGGGATCGCACCGATTCTAATTGTCGGGACACCTCGGCATGTGCACGTTTACTCGGGACGTGCCTGGCCTGCCAAGGAAGACGAGGACCCTCACGCTGGGGGACGGCTGGTCAGAATCCTGGACCTAGCTGCTGATGCGCTGGAGGTGCATCAACTCATTCACTCCATCGAAACGGGACTAATCTACGAGGACAAACCGCGTTCGTTCGACAGAGAGCAGGCCGTCGATAGGTACCTTCTCCAGAATCTCAGCGACCTTCGCAAGCTCCTTGGCAAGAGGCCTTCTCCTCTTGCAGCCAAGTACGTTCACGGGCTTCTGACCCGGACCACATTCACATGCTATCTTATCGAGCGGGAGATTGCCAAGGGGGAGCACTTCGACGACCCGGACCTGGCTCAGATTAACCGTCGCGGGAGCTTGCGGGAGCTTCTGTGCGACAAGTCGCCATCACGGGCAAGGGAGTTACTCTACGCAATATTCGAGAAGTTGGCCGGTAGCTTCAATGGGAGCATGTTCGACACGAACTTGGCGAAAGAGAAGAAGGCGGTCGAGGATCACCACATGGAGGCCCTTCAATGCTTCTTGCGCGGAGATGAGCTTGCCAAGGGTCAACAAACACTTGGCTTCTGGGCATATGATTTCAGCGTCATCCCGATAGAGACGATCAGCGCCATCTATGAGGATTTCATCGAGGCCGCCGGCCCCAGGCAAAGAAGAGAAACGGGCGCATATTACACCCCACCGCACCTAGCTGAACTGGTGGTTGATACCGCAACGGAGGGATGGGCATCTCTGCTCGACAAGAAGGCGCTTGATCCCGCATGTGGTTCGGGCATGTTCCTGGTGAGTGTGTTCAATCGAATGGCCGAGGAGTGGCGTCGGGAGAACCGAGGCAGAAGGAACACGACTAGGGCCAGGGATCTGAGCGAGATCCTTCGCTGCCGACTCTTCGGCATCGACGTTCAGGAAGAGGCTTGCCGAGTTGCGTGCTTCAGCCTCTATCTGGCGCTGCTGGACCAGCTCGATCCACGGGACATCATCGATTTGCAAGCGGAAGGCTGGCGGCTACCCAAGCTCCTGCTGACGCGAGAGGAGAGGAGGACTGTCCGCGAACCCCGGTCCATCGTGGAGGGGAATGTCTTCGAGTTGGACCTCCCTCTCCGAGGGCGGCAGTTTGACTTGGTTGTAGGCAATCCTCCATGGGTGTCGAAGGAGAAATCTACCGATCAGTGTTTCCTCGAGTGGATGAAGGCTGATCCGAAGGTGCGGGCCCCACAGAAGCAGATGGCGCACGGGTTCATGTGGCAGTCTCCGATGTTTCTCACTCCTCGAGGCCGCGGGTGTCTCGTTCTTCCGTCTGCGGTATTGCTCAACGAAAGCACCAATGAGTTTCAGCGAGCCTGGTTCGGCTCTTTCTTGGTCGACAAGGTCATTCAGCTTGCCGACCTTTCATTCCTTCTGTTCTCTGGCGCAGCCAGGCCGGCGGTGATACTGCGATTCGCGGCGGCTCCGCCAGCGTCATCTGACGTCAGAATCGACTACTTAACGCCCAAGACCGATCCCGCGAGTCAGCGTGGCGGCGGCATTGCGGTCTCGCCCGAAGACCTGAAGTACGTGCGATTGGCCAAGCTTCTTTCATGTGCGGAGGAGGGACGCGCGCCTGGTATGTGGAAGATGCGCTTCTGGGGCACGCCGCGAGATATAAAGCTCCTGCAACGACTTGACGAAATGCCGAAGATCGAAGCTCTGGCGGGGCAAGCAAAGAAAAACATGAGATGGTGTAAGGGACAAGGCATTCAACCCATTGGGCCTGACAAGAATCAAATCTGGTGGGATAAGGAAATGCTGTTCCTTGATGCAAAGCGCGCCGACTTGGGACTTCTGCTCCTTGAGTCTGACTGTGAGCCCGTCGGCGATCGCTTCCCTGAGAAGATACACCGCCCTCGCGATTCCCGATTGTTTCAGCCGCCACTCGTGGTTGTGAGCCAGGGATTCTCAAAGGTGGCCTTTTCAAGCTTCCCTCTGGTGTTTCAACACGCGCTGCAGTCCATCGCAGGCCCGGAAGGGGATGCCGGCTTGTTAATGTTCCTCACAGTCGTCTTGCGCTCCGAGTTGGCAATTTACTTCCTCTTCCACACGTCAGCGAACTGGGGTACAGAACGAGACAAGGTACATTTTTCGGAACTGTTGAGGATGCCGTTCCCCCTGCCGGAGCAGACCCATGATCCGGCTATGGCCGCCGAAGTGGTCGAAGCTGTCCAGTCGAAAATGGCCGAACTGCGGAAGCAGACTAGTGCTAATTCCCTCGAACGAGAAGCACTGATCGCGAAGAGTCGAAACTTCTTCGAGGAACGCGTTCGCGACTACTACGACATCGACGAGTCGGAGCAGATGCTTGTCGAAGACACCGTCAAGATATTTGAGCCGAGTTCGACACCTGGTGCGACTTCAACCCGAATAAAGACGCTTCAGGAACCAAATCGAGGGGAGCGGGAACGCTACGTCAAGTTGCTCTGCCGCGCTGTAAACCGCTGGGCGAGGCGAAGCGAGAGAACCGTCAGCGGATCCGTGACGTGCTGCCCGCAGGCGGGCGCTGCCGTCGTGACGCTGAGCATAGCCGGCCTCAAGAGCGACTACAGCGACACCCAGGCAACGGACGATTTCGAAGAAGCCATTGAGCGGATCGGTCGAGCCATGCCGCAACGGACCGGAAGTTTTGTTCAGATGAGGGGCCTAAAGGTTTTCGATGGCGACCAGCTCCATATGTTGAAGCCGCTTCAGCTCAGGTGGTGGACCCGCACGGCTGCGCTCAACGATGCGGACGAGATCGCCGCGGCCATACTGGGGAGGCGGTGATGAGTTGGGCCGGAGATCTGAGTCGCTGGGTTGGACTCTTCCCCGACGGGTTGGTCCCTGAAATCATCGACCTCGTGCTAGATGCATGGTATGCATTCCCGCAGCCGAGGCCGAGGCCAGATGATTTGGAAAACCCGATCACGATCCGGTTTTGTACACATCTTCGGTCCCACAGGACGGCTCGCAACTTGCCCGTCAACATTGATACGGAATGCAGCGAAATTGATGCGAGGCAAGGCAGGTTGGCAGGTCGCATCGACATTCGACTCACCAGACATGGAGACTATGAGGACATCTACTTCGCAATCGAATGCAAGAGACTGAACGTGGTTTCGGCGAACGGAAAAAGGAGTTCCCTCGCCAGAGAGTACGTGGATAAAGGTATGATGCGATTCATCGAGGGGAAGTACGCAAAAGGACTGGACAAAGGCGGCATGCTCGGGTACGTAATGGATGGAAAGGTGACAGATGCTGTGAACGCCGTGGATATCAAGGTCAGGGAATTTAGAAAGGAGCTGCGCATGCACCGTGCGAACGGCCTTCTATCCTCTTCCGTCAGGCCGTCCGAGAAAGGAGTCAAAGAAACCCACCATAAGGTCCAAGCAAACCCGTTCGTCATCCATCATATATTTATGGCGGTGGCATAGGCACCGCCTTGAAGTATTAGTTTTGACGCCTCCTCCGTAAAATCTGTGGGTATATTCTGTCTCAGGAATAGGGA
>CAZXHT010000035.1:0-55374 GCA_964640665.1 uncultured Myxococcales bacterium | reverse complement strand
CGGCAACGTATGCACCGACGATCAGTGCGACGGGACGGGGACTTGTGGACACCCGGCGAACAGTCTGCCCTGCGACGACGGATTGTTCTGCAACGGCGTGGACACCTGTTCAGGAGGCGCCTGCGCCCATGCGGGCGATCCGTGCCTGGGTGGCCCCGAGTGCGACAATGTCTGCGACGACGCGGCCGACAACTGCAACGTCACTCTCGGTACGGCCTGTACCGATGACGGCAACGTGTGCACAGACGACCAGTGCGACGGAACGGGGACTTGTGGACACCCGGCAAACAGCTCTTCTTGCGACGACGGGCTGTATTGCAACGGGACGGACAGTTGCTCGGGAGGTACCTGTAATCTGCACGTGGGCGATCCGTGCCTGAGTGGCCCCGAGTGTGCCAATGTCTGCGACGATGTGGCCGATAACTGTAATGTCACTCTCGGTACGGCCTGTACCGATGACGGCAACGTATGCACCGACGATCAGTGCGACGGGACGGGGACTTGTGGACACCCGTCAAACAGCCTGCCTTGCGACGACGGGTTGTTCTGCAACGGTACAGACACATGTTCCGGGGGCGGGTGCACACATGCGGGCGATCCGTGCCTTACCGGCCCCGAGTGCGACAATGTCTGCGACGACGTGGCCGATAACTGTAACGTCACGGCCGGCACGGTTTGCACTGACGACGGCAACGTGTGCACGGACGACCAGTGCGACGGGACGGGGGCTTGTGGACACCCGGCAAACAGCCTGCCCTGTGACGACGGGCTGTTTTGCAACGGGGCGGACAGTTGCTCGGGCGGTGCCTGTAATCAGCACGTGGGCGACCCGTGCCTGAGTGGCCCAGAGTGCGACAACGTTTGTGACGACGTGGCCGACAACTGCCACGTTACGGCCGGAGTGGCCTGTACAGACGACGGCAACGTGTGCACGGACGACCAGTGCGACGGGCTGGGGGCTTGTGTACACCCGGCAAACAACCTGCCTTGCGACGACGGGCTGTTTTGCACCGTGAACGACAGGTGCTCTGGCGGTCTCTGCTCGGGCGATGATAACGACTGCTCGTGGGCCGCGGGGCCCTGTCGCAACGGAAAATGTAACGAGGACACCGATTCTTGCTCCGTCGACGACAACAAGCCGGCAGGAACCAACTGCGAGCCCTGCGGACAGTGCGACGGGCAGGGCGCCTGTCTGGGATCGGCTGCCAGGGACGGTGACGAGTGCGATGACGATGACATCTGCACCGGGACGGGCACCTGCCTGCTCGGCGGTACCTGCCAGATCGAGGGCTGGTGTGACGAGATCGTCGATCCAGACAATTGCGACGCCCCGGCGGCGGTGTATGAACCCGACTCTCCCGACTGCCGCTTTCCCCCGGACAAAGTCGAACTTTCAGTCGAAGTCGGCTCCAACATACCGCGGCAGGGCGGCTTCATCCCGGTCAGGATCCGGCTTGCCAACTCGGACAGCCTGAGCGGCGGCGAATGGAGTAAACCGCTTTGGGACTTGTCCGTTGTGCTGACGTTGAACCCGGCCCGCGGCTCGAGTCTTTCATACCTGCTGGGATCGGCGCTGTTGCAGTCGGGAGAATTGCCAATCGAGGAAATGCCGGATCCAAACGCCGGCCAGGTTCGATTTTTGCTGGCGACGGACGGCACGCCGATGCCGGTCGATGTCGAGTCGGCGGATCCCGCCGGATGGATGCTCGACTTGACGCTGGTTTACGGCGAGACGTCCGGTTCGGACGCGGCCTTCGACGTAACGGTCATGGCGCCCTGCGGGGCCGAGCCCGATGTGGTGGGTTGCCACGAGCCCAGCGGCTGGCAGGAACTGTCCGAGACGATCAGGGCCGCGTCCGGCGGGGGAGACTACAGGAAAGACACCCTCGATTTAACAGAAACACCGGCGCTGGGCTGCGAGTGTGGATCGAGTAGCGCAGGTGGTCATGAGTGGCTTCTGGTGCTGCTTGTTGCGCTTGTATTGCGGCGGAGACGCCCTTGATGAAGATCAGGGTATTTTCGTCTTTCCTTGTCGTGGCTTTGTTGTCTTTTTGCGCCCCGCCGGCGCGTCGAGTCGTCGAGTTGGCCGCCAGGCCGGACATGAGTGACGAGCGGCGGATCGAGGCCAAGCGACATTTCAAAAAGGGCGCAGTCTTTTTCGACAGGGGTGATGCCGGCGGCGCTCAGATCGAGTACATGAAGGCCTTACGCGCGGATCCCGGCCTGTACCGGGCGCACCTGGGGCTGGGAGAGGTCTACGAGTTGGAGGGCGACCGGGTGGCGGCCCTGGCCGAGCACGTGGCGCATACCGAGACGGCGCGACGATCCCGGGAGTACCTGGATTGCATGTATCGATACGTGTTCGACAAGATGTCGCGCGACCCGGCCGGGCCCCGCGAGTCGGACAGAAAGACACGGGCCGCGGCGATGCTCGATCTGAGCGAGGCGCTGGCTCTCTATCGCCAGGGAAAGTACGCCGCGGTGCCTGGAAAACTTGCATCGGCCCGACGGGGCTTGCCGCGGGCCGGCATCTTCGACTACCTCGAAGCGTATGCACACTTGCAGAATGGAGAAACGGCCGCAGCGATCGAGGCATTCGAGCGGGCGGCCGGGAGCAACCCATTCTTTGCCCGCCGGCTGCTGGCTGCTCGTGATAAACGGCTGCCCGCAGGGCTCAACGAGGGTCTGATGGTCGTTCTGCGCTATGCTTCTGCGAAACATCCAGCTGACGTGGAGACGGCCTTCTTGCTCTCCGGGCTCCTGCTGCGTGTCGGCCGGGCCGCAGACAGCCTTGGAGTTGTGCAACGCTCGCTGGTCTGGTCGCATGCCGGCTGGGAACTCTTGTTGGTCAAGGCGGCCGCGCACCGCGAGCTGGGGCAAAAGATCCAGATGCGCCAGGCATTGAGCGACCTGGTCGCGGCCAAGCCTGATTTCTCTGATCAGTTCGGCAGGCGTGAGCCGAGCGTCTTTCGCGGCCTGCTGGCCGGCCGGGCCGACGAGCTGGCTACAAACGAGCTTGCCGGCGCGATGCCGGAGCCGGCCCGCTCGTACTTCTTGTGGCGCCTGTTGCAAGAGCGCGGAGACGCAGCCGCGGACGCCGGCCGCAAAGCTTTTTCAGAAAAGCTGCAGGCCACTTTCCCGGCGGACGAGTTTTCAAATCTTCCCTGCACCAAGCCGCCGGATGATGCGCCGGGCAGTCTCCAGGAGTTCATGGGAAACGTTCAGGAGCGCATAGACACGGCCACAGACGCATTTCTGCATTGCGACCAGACGCTTCGGCCCCGGCGGGACAATCCGTCGGGGCGCGTCTTGCTGCGAGTGCTTCTGGGCCGCGATGGAAGCGTGGCTCAGGCGGGAGTGCTCGAAAACACCACACGCGACGTATGGCTGGCATACTGCATGGTCAATAAAATCCTGGCAATGCGCTTTCCGGTGCCGCTACGCGCCAACGAGTCGTTCAAGCTGCCGATGATGTTCGGGCCGGGAACTGACTCCAACTGATGCAAGGAGCAAAACAGATGACCGCTGATTCGGACGGGGCAACTGAAAAAGTGGAACTGCTCTATGACCTGCTGCGGGATGCGACGCGGCGTACCGATCTGAAAGGCGTTTTTCACGTCCTGTTTCGCGGAGGACGTGAAGGGCTCGGGGCCGAGGAAGGATTAATCCTCCAGCACAATCCGGAAAAAGGCGCGCTCGATGTAAGGGTGAGAACAAAGGGCAAGCTGCGCGAAAAAGAGAATCTTTTCTCTACCGAACGAGAACAAGTGGCAGCGCTTTTGCAGTTGGAAGAGCCCAACCTGCGCGGGAAAGATGAAGAGGTTTTTTTCAAGGGTTCGAAAAGCCAGTTGGTGGCGCCGGTTCCCGTGGACTCACGCGAACAAGGCCTGCTGGTGCTGGAGGCTTCCGCTCCCATCGCTTTCGGATCCGGCCAACGCGGTTTCATAGACAGCTTGCTCGAACAGACCTCGGCAGTCATCCGCACCCGGAGCAATGTCGAATCCTCGCGTCGCGAGCTGGATTGCCTGTGGGACGTCAAGCGCCGTATCGTCAGCCCGACCGAACTGGACAGCAGCGAGCTGAATTCGCTGCTGGGCAAGATCCTGCAGTTGGCCCTGGCCCGGACAAAGACCAGCACCGGGATAATTTTAATGGCCGACGAGCAGACCGGGGATCTGGTCACCAGCTCGCAGGCGGTCATGGGCGACCTGGCCTACGAAGTGCCTGAGAAGTTCATGCGCCGCAAGCGAGGACGCGCCTCGGGAATCGCCTTCTGGGTGCTCGACAACAACAAACCCTATATCAGCGGCAACACCGACCAGGATCCCAACTACATTCCATTCTTCAAGGGCGTCAAGAGCAACATTTCCGTGCCGATCTCGTTTCAGGACCGCTGCATAGGCGTGATCATTGTGGAGAACCGCAAGCCGAACGCCTTCAGCCAGGAAGACCAGCAGGTGCTCGAGGACCTGTCGCGCAACGTGACCATCCTGGTGCGGCGCGCTCAGCTCTACGAGGCAACTCGGGACGCCGACCGGGCCGGGCGCGGGGTGCTGATCCGCGGGCAGGGCGACAAGTGGAAGGAAGTCGAGCGGCGGGTCGAGCGGGCGGCGGCGACCAACGCCATCGTCATGTTGCGGGGCGAGAGCGGCACCGGCAAGGAGTTGATGGCCAACTCGATTCACTTCAACTCGAGGCGCAAGGACAAGCCGATGGTAATGGTCAACAGCGCCGCCATTCCAGATCAGTTGCTCGAATCGACGCTCTTCGGTCACGTCAAGGGCGCTTTCACCGGGGCGACCTACGACAGGTTGGGAGAGTTCGAGAAGGCCGACGGGGGCACAATCTTTCTCGACGAGATCGGCGATCTGGGCTTGCCGCTGCAGGCCAAGCTGCTCAGGGTGATCGAGAGCGGCGAGATACAGAAGCTGGGCTCCAACGAAGGAACGCGCAAGGTTGACGTCAGGGTCATCGCGGCCACCAGCCAGAACCTCGAGCAGATGATGGAGCGCCGGGAGTTCCGCGGAGATCTCTACTTTCGCCTGCACGTCGTGCCCATCTGGCTGCCGCCGCTCAGGAAGTACACAAAATCTATCCCCGGCATGGTCAAGGCGTTCGTGCGCGAGGCGGCCAAGGAGCACGAGAGGCCGGTCGAGGGCATCACCGACGAGGCCATGGAACTGCTCTTGCGCCACGAGTATCCCGGTAACGTACGCGAGTTGAAAAACATTATCGAGCAGTCTGTAATTTTAGCTCACGACAAGACGATCACGGTGGCGGACCTGCCCGCCCGGCTGGTAAAGTTGATCGAGAAGCAACCGGCGGCCGCGAAGAGCCGGGATTTCAAGAGCATGAAGAAGCAGGTGCTGGACAAGTACGAACGCGACTACCTGGCCAATGTTCTGTCCGAAGCGGCCGGCAACATTTCGAAGGCATCTGAGATTTCAGGCATCAATCGGGTGAACTTTTACAAGCTGCTGAAACGCCACGAGATCGATCCGAGTAGCTACCGCTGACGAAACTTCAAAGTTTCGCAGCTTAGTGATAGTATTGGACAATAAGGGACTTACTCGGAGGCACAAGACGATGAAACTCCGTTTCCTGCTATTATTGGCTGCCGTGGGAGTGTACCCGGTCGTGTTTTCCGCCTGTGGCGGGGACGCCGCGGGCAACGGCGACACGGGTGTCATCCTATGCACGTCGAATGACCAGTGTCCGGTCGGCATGTACTGCCACGATGGGATCTGTGACGCCTTATCCGACGGCGGCGGCGGCTGCCTGAGCAACGAGGATTGCGAAGCGGGTTACCATTGTGACATTCCCAGCGGGCGCTGTATTGCCGACAGCGACGGGGGAGCGGATGGAGACTCACTCGACGGCGGCGATAGCGGCGGCGACCAGGCGACCGAATGCGAGCCGGACGAGATACGCGACTGCGGTCCCGAAACCAAGCTGGGCGAATGTGACATCGGCGTCGAGCACTGCGTCGCAGGCAAGTGGAGCGGGGTCTGCGAGGGTGCCGTTTACCCCGAGAACGAGAAGTGTGACGGCCTGGACAACGACTGCGACGGCGAGGTGCCGGCGGACGAGATCGATCAGGACGGTGATGAGATATCCGCCTGCCAGGGTGATTGTGACGATGGCAACGCCGAGGTGCATCCCGGCGCCGGGGAGATCTACTGCAACCAGAAAGACGACGACTGCGATCCCGCGACGCCCGACGACGTGGACGCCGACGGGGACGGGTTCTCGGTTTGCCTCGGTGATTGCGATGATTCCCGGGACGACGTCCATCCCGGCCTGGTCGAGGTGCCCTGTGACGGGGCCGACAACGACTGCGATCCGGCAACTTCGGATGGGCCGGACGAAGACGGCGACGGGGTCAGCGGCTGCGGCGGCGACTGCGACGATCATGATGCCGGCCGCTTTCCCGGCAACCCCGAGATCAACTGCAACGGAGTCGACGAAGACTGCGATCCCTCCACCCTGGACGACCCCGATCCGACCGACGCGGATGGCGACGGCTATTCGGTGGGTTGCGGCGCCGACTGCGACGACGGCGCCGCGGCCGTCAACCCCGGTGCCGCCGAGGTGCAGTGCGATCTTATTGACAACGATTGCAATGCGACGACACCCGACGATCCCGACCCGACCGACGCCGATGGAGACAACTACACCCGCGGCTGCGGCGGCGACTGCAACGACACAAACCAGACGATCAACCCCGGGGCAGTAGAAGTCGCCTGCGACTGGATAGACAACGACTGCAACTCGCAGACTGCGGACGACCCGGACCCGACAGATGCCGACGGCGATAATCATACCATCGGTTGCGGCGGCGATTGCGACGACACGAACCCGGGAGTTCACCCGGATGCCGTCGAGGTGCAATGCGACGGCATCGACAATGATTGCTTCGCGCAGACCTTCGACGATCCCGATCCGACCGATGCCGACGGAGACAACTTCACCCGCGGCTGCGGAGGCGATTGCAACGACACCAACCCGGCCGTCAATCCCGGTGTAACCGAAGCGACCTGCGACGGTGTGGACAACGACTGCAACGCCGGCACCCCGGATGACACCAATCCCACCGACAACGATGGCGACAACTATACCGTCGGCTGCGGCCATGATTGTAACGACAACAACCAGAACGTCCACCCCGGCGCGGCCGAGACACAGTGCGACCTGATTGACAACGATTGCAACGCGGCCACGCCCGACGATCCCAACCCCACCGACGCCGATGTCGACAACCATACCATCGGTTGCGGGGGAGATTGCGACGACACAAATTCAGCCATCCATCCCGACGTGACCGAGGTGCAGTGCGATGGCATCGACAACGACTGCAGCGCGGCCACCCCGGACGATCCCGATCCGACCGATGCCGACGGTGACACGTACACCCGCGGCTGCGGCCAAGATTGTAACGACACAAACGCTGCCGTCAATCCGGGAGCAACCGAGACGCAATGTGATGGGGTTGACAACGATTGCAACGCCGGTACTCCCGACGACAGCAATCCACAGGACGGTGACGGCGACACCTACAGCGTTGGGTGTGGTGCCGACTGCAACGACAACGACGGTGACATCAATCCCGGGCACCCCGAGGTCTGCGACGACAAGGACAACGATTGTGACGGGCGCACCGACCGCGACGACTTCGGCGGCATCTGCGGATTGGGCGAAGCCTGCGAACTCAGTCTGCCCATAGACGAGGAGCACTGCTCGGGAGATCTTTACTGCCAGCACAACAACGTAGACAGCCGTAACCTGTGTGTTCACTGGTGCAACAACTCGCACGAGGTGCCGGGAGACACCGACGGCGTGCACGAGTGCCCGCCGGGATATAAGTGCGAGCTGTACTCCAACACCGATTCATCCGGCTTCTGTTGGCCGGTCCAGTCCGGCAACGGCGGCAAGGACGTCGGGGCCGCCTGCGGGGGAGACAGCGAATGCCGCAGCGAGTGGTGTATCGATAGCTATTGCTCGAGCGGCTGCTCGAGCCGCACCGGCTGCCAGCACGTCTCGAATTGGAGCTGCGTGCTCAACAGCATCTCGAGTGCCAACGGCAACATGGATCACGGTTTGTGCATGCAAGCGCCCGGCTCGTTGAATACCGGAGAAGTCTGTTGGGCAAATTCTGAGTGTCGCGACGGCTTCTGCGATTTCTACGCCGGCAGCTACGGAGAGTGCGAGAACTTCTGCTGCACCGTAAACGATTGCCCACCCAACTACTACTGCGCCATCTGGCTCGGCCAGGAGTCTTCGATCATCAAGGCTTGCGACTGGGGAGCCCGTGGCGCGGGAGCTTTCGGCGAAAGCTGCTCGGCAGACAGCGACTGCGCCAGCATGGTTTGCTTGGACAGCCTGTGCAATTCATTCTGCTGTCGCAACGGCGACTGTCCCGGCGGTTACAAGTGCGACTTCGCCTTCTCGGTGCCAATGTCGCCACCTTATACCGACGCCCAGGGGCGCGCCTGCGTGCCGGAATAGAGCGAGCCAGCAAACGCGGGAGGTTGGAACGATGATCGACAAGATATTCAGGATCAACCACGACAGTTTCAGGTTCGAGGGCGAGGTTACGGTCTACACCGATCCTTTCAACCTGCCCGACGGCCTGCCCAAGGCGGACATCGTGCTCATCTCGCACGAGCACTACGATCACTGTTCGCCGGAGGACCTTGCCAAGATCGCAAAGGACGATACAATCTTTCTGGCAACGAAAGAGTGTCGCGATAAGATCGACGGCGACGTGCTTGTGGTCAAGCCGGGGGACAAGCTCGAGGTCAAGGGAGTGGCCATCGAGGCCGTGCCGGCCTACAACACCGACAAGCAGTTCCATCCCAAGCAGGCCGGTCACGTGGGCTACGTCTTCACCCTCGGCGGCCAGCGCATCTATTTTGCCGGGGACACCGACCGCATTCCCGAAATGAAGGAAATAACCGCCGATATCGCCCTGTTGCCGGTTTCAGGCACCTACGTGATGACGGCCGAGCAGGCCGTCGAGGCCGCCCGGGACGTCGGCGCCAAAGTGACAATACCTATGCATTACGGGGACATAGTCGGCAGCACGGACGATGCCGAACGTTTTTCCAAACAGTACGAGGGCGAGTCGGTCATCAAGTAAAAAGACATTCGGCCAAAAACTTGACGTGTGTGGGGATGTAGGATATAAGTATACCTATGAATACAGTTCCCGACACATTCAAGGAGGCCGTCATGGAAACACGTGAGTTCGAGAACCGTTGTGAGCCAAGGAGGCCGCTGGACGTCTATCTGAACAAGTTCATGGACGATGAGCCCTACATGGTTCGCTCGGCGGACATCTCCAGCACCGGGATCTACCTGCATAAGCTGATCGAGCCGGACATCCCGGACGGCACCATGGTCAGTCTTGAGTTCAGGCTTCCCTCGAGCCAGGAAGTCATCTGGGCCCGCGGTACCGTGATGCGCGAAGCGCGCTTCTGGGGCACGCGGGGAGTGGGTATCTGGTTCACCATCATTCCCCACAAGTACCGCGAGCTGATCGAAGACTACATCGGCATGAACTGACCGGGACTAATTAATGTAACTACGTCACTATTGATGGCGTTTGACAGTTGCAGCAAGCCTTGACAAACTCCTGCCGTGTGTGCGGATCGTAACAAACCCAAGCTATATTTGATCGCAGCTCCAATCGGTGATTTCTTCGGCGATCTAAGCGTCAATGCTTTACAGACACTTCGCAGGATTCGAGTGGTATTCGTAGAGGACACTGGTTTCGACGTTGAGGATCTGCTGGTCGAAAAGCTGCGCGCTAAAGGCATACTGACGGAAGAACATAAACTTATCCCGATCGCCGGGCCGGATGACTCCCGCAGGCAACTTCCGCTCGTTGACGAGATGATCCGGGAGGGCACGTCCTTCGCCATTTTGTCCGACAGGGGCCTGCCGTGCTTCATCGATCCCGGAACCGAGATCGTGAATCACGTCATAGAAAAGCACACAGGCAGTATGGAGCTGGTTCCCATTGGAGCCTCCTCGGCCATGGATGCGGCCATTGCCATGTCGGGCGTGAACTGCACCAGATTCATTTTTCTGGGCCACTACCCGCAAGATCACGGACTTGACCGGGATTTCTTAAGTCTTGGTGTGCCGGCGGTGATCTACGTGCGGGGAGATTCATTGGTGAGCTTCATAGAGAGCCTGCGCACACGGCTCGGTCGCAAGGCAGGCGCGTTTCGGTTGACGGTTTTTTCAAACATTCGCCAGCGTTTGCACAGCGGCTTGCGGCGCTTCAAGCTGTCCGAGCCGACCGAGAACTTCGCGGTTTTTTCACCTGACGACGATTCGCCCGCGGATGGAATCTGCCAGAATAACTTCACGGTGATATTGCATCATTAGGGGCATTTTTAGCCAGCAGGCGATAAAAGCCGACCGGGACGGGATCAACATTGTAGTTGTCGCAGAATTCCGGCCGGGACGGAAGTTTTCCAGTGGCTATGGGCTCGAGTCGAAAATTTGATTCGATCGCCAGGCACTCCGGCATGACTGCCCAGTCTTTAGATTTCACGGATAGCGACCATGCCCGGCAAGAGGCCGGTTGCCAGTAGGCGAGGCAGCCCTTGGATGGATCGAGTTCGGGCGATGGCTCGACCCATGAAAGGTCGAGACCCAACAGTCGTGTAAGGTATGTCGGCACTCGCAGGCCAATGTCGCCATAATGCCATGAGATACGCACGATTCGGCAGCCGGCGGGGACCTTGCCGATGTTATTCCTGAAAAAGTTGTACTCGAGCTTGAAAGTCGGTTCGGGAGGGCGGAAGACCAGCGGTTTGGCTGTTACGATTATCGCCGCCGCGGCCGCTAAGATCGCAACCCAGCGTCCGAAGCGCGGTTGAATCTTGACCATGGCGGCCCACATCCAGGCGGCGCACATGCCGGCCAGGGCGGCTCCCATGGGTACCAGTTGCAACTGGTAGCGGGCGGTGACTATGTCCGTCCTCGAAAAGCAGGCTGTTGGCAGAGCCGGTAGCAAGCCCAGGCAGAGCCACAGAATGGTCCGGCCGCGGGTGCGGAACACAGATACGATCAAGCCTGACAGGAACATCACAGTTAGTGGCCAGGGCGTCCTCGGAGGCGCCAGTATGGAGCGTCCCCCGAACAGGTCGAAAAGACCTCGGGCCTCGCTGTTCGTAGCGCAGAAAAGCGGTGAGAATCCACCGGACATGGCTTCGATGCCGGCGGAATAGACTGCCAAACAGGTCAGCAGGCCGAGCAGGGCTGTTGGTACGAGCACCGCCGGACGGAACTGGATATTGCGGATGGACGGCGTGACCAGGATGATGACTCCCAGTGGGAGAAGCGCCAAGGACAACTCCGGCCTGGTCGTGGCCGCCAGGCAACCGGCCAGCCAGCCGCAGAAAAGCAGCGTGCCCGATCTTAGGCGTCCGGAAGAAATCACCAGGGCAAGAGAAGAGATAACCAGGAGCGCTAACAGTCCCCCAGCATCGTCGGTGGGGGAGAGCCGGGCGTGGATTGGCCAGAGGGCGATGGCCACGCCGGCGGCCAGGCCGGCCATGCGTTTGCCGCTGCCGAGCCAGGCCAGAACATATGTTGGGATCACGGTCAGTGCCCCGGACACGGCGCCGGCCAGGAAGGCAACCGAGTCGTTAGAACCGAAAATCCAGAACCAGCCCAGGATCCAGCCCCCGAAGCCGCAGCCGAACTGGGGATAGCCGGAGGGCGCGGCGGACGGGTCGGGCAGGCGCGAGACCATCTGGCCGGGCCCCGGGATCATCAGCCACTGGCGGATGCAGAACGCTGCGATCGTCAGGACGGCAAGCTCAATCAGAACGCGACGATGTTCGACCTCTCTCCATGGTTTTCGTCGCAGCGTGACGAAGATCACCAAGATGACGAGAATCCAGAAGGCCGCCATCCAGCCGATTGTGGCGAAGGCACCGATCGAGGAGAACCAAGGGTTAGGGCTCGACGGGGACAAGTTGGCGGCGGGAGCCGCAATCATGTGCCAGAACTCGCCACTATCCTTGCCGGCAATGCTTTGCGTCACGCTGCGGATCAATAGCTTTCGGGTTTGTTCATCCAGGCCGTGACTGTTCACCAAGAACAACTCGAATGACGGAGTCGTTCCCAAGGCATCCTTGCGTCCCTGGCGGTCACGTAAATCGATGACGAGGCTTTCGCCGTCTGGCCCGCTCAGGTGAGCGCGGATGTGATCCTTGGGGATCTCGATATCGGGTACTTGCCAGCCGGCGCTGTCTCCTTGACCGATGCCGCCAAAGAGCGCCTCGATCTCCGCCTCGCGCCCGGCCTCGATGATATATGTTCCGGACGAGACCACAATGGACGGCAGCGGCGTGAGAAATGCCAGCATTGTGCAAAGTAAAACGATCATTGGCTACTATTTTCGCCGAACTTGTAGTAAAAGCAAGCCGGGATTGAAATTGCGATTAGTATCCACAATGAGCCCGAGGCAGTTTGTCTCGCACCTGCGCTTCCTGCGATCGAGGCCGCGCGTTGCCGTCAGGCTTATCGCCAACGTCTACCATGCCTTTCTCAGGCAACGGCCGCGGATGAAGAACATGGAACTGGCCGTGACATATCGTTGCAACCAGAAGTGCGAGATGTGCTCGGCAACGACACTGGCGCGCGAAGACGCCCGGGTCCTGTCCGTGGACGAGATCGTAGATCTGGTCGAGCGCTGCAAGCTTTTGGGCCTGGTTCATGTCGACCTGACGGGGGGAGAGCCGCTACTCAGGCCTTGGGACGAGCTTGTGGCCATAGTAGAGGGGCTTTCGAGGAAGAAAGATATCATCATTGCCATGGCTACGAACGGTCTCTTGGCGACCGGGGAGAGGCTCGCAAGGCTTCGCCGGGCCGGCATGACCCAGGTTCTTGTCAACCTGCAAAGTGCGGATCGTGAAACACACGACAGGATCGTGGGAGTTTCCGGCAGTTTCGTCCGGGCGGTGGCTGCAGTCAAGACCGCCCGGAGAATGGGATACACCGTTTGTGTAAATACCATGATAGGCCGGCACAATTTCGATGACATCGTCCGCCTGGGCGAAAGGTGCAAGGAATGGGGAGCCTTTCTGGCCCTCAACCTGGCGGCCAGCGCCGGAGAATGGCGCACTGAACACGAGCAGAAGCTCACGGAAGAGTGGTACGCCCGTTACAGCGCGCTGCTCAGGCAACCCCATGTCCGCTCCGACAACATCATCAATTTCAGGACGCTCGGCTGGGGTTGTCCGGGGGGAATCGAGAAAATCTACGTCACAGAGTACGGCGAGATTCTGCAGTGTCCCTTCGTCCAGGTGTCCTATGGAAACGTGCGTGAGGAGCCGATAGAAATGATTTTTCGCAGAATGTCGGGCTTCTACTTCATCTCGAAGTATTCCGAGCGCTGCAAGCACGTCTTCTCGGAAGAGTTTCGTAAAGAGTGGCTCGAGCCACTGGATGATTTTCCGATCTTGCCCATCAGATACAGCCAGCATCCATACTACAGGCGCAAGGTTGACGGCGAGGCCAGGTGATGCAACGCCCCGCCGGATGCCTGCTCGGCTGCGACGCGAAAGCCGTGCCGCTTGGCCCGGACGGCCTGGCCGCGCACTACCTGCGCTGCCGGCGCTGCGGGCTGGTGTTTGATGCTGAGCCGGCCGCACAAGAAAGAATCGAAAGTCAGTACCGTGACGATATGAGTTCGCCGAGCGAGTACTACGCAAGGAGCGCGGACGAGGACCGGGTAACATTTCGCCGCAGGTTGCGGCTGCTGGCCGCTTTCAGACCCAGGCGCGGCAGGTTGCTCGATGTCGGCTGCAGCGTGGGCACCTTGATGAACGAGGCACGGCGCCTGGGATGGGATGTCACGGGAATCGAGCCCAATCCGCGGGCGGCCGGCCTGGCCGGCAGGTCGGACCTGTCGGTGGTCGAGGGGTTTTTCGAGCCGGACGAAATCGAAAAACCGGATACTGGCTATGACTGTGTTGTCCTGAGCGATGTCCTGGAACATCTTCCCGATCCGGCCCGTGCGTTGAGGCTTGTGCACAGCATTCTCGCTCCAGGCGGAATGGTAATGGCCAGCACACCGAATATGCAAAGCCTATGGTGCCGTAGGTTCCAACTGAAGCCCGGCGAGCACCTATTTCTCTTCAATTCAGGGAACCTGAGAATGATTTTTGAAAGCATTGGTTTTACAATTTGTCACCTGACAAGCACATCGAGAAGGCGAGCGCTTTCGCGTCTCGAGTTTTCGACTACCAGACTACCTTCATCTTTGCAAATCTTGCTTGGAATATTGGGCCGTCTCAGGTTGGATGGCCCGCTGTCCCGGCTGATGGAAGAAGTTTTTCGCGACGAGCTGCTGGTCATCGCGCGAAAAACAAGTACCTAGAGCAAGCGTCGTAGCTTGTTGATGGTCTTTTCCGGCCGGCCGGATAAAAACAGGTGGCGGGTGATGGTTCTGAGCCGTTTCGGTGACAGGTAGAAGCCAAGGTATGCCTCTCGTCTCAACTTGTTGAGCAAGTCGGGTGCGACGGCCGCATCTTTCCTGTAGACAGGCTTTCCGTAGTAGTCGAAATCGACAATACCTGGACGGATAAGTCCGCGGGTTTTTTCGTAGAGAATTGTTCCCGGCAGGGGAGTGGTGATCGAAAAGGTCGCGTCGTCGATGGGCAGTTCGCGGGCCAGTCGGATGGTCTGTTTGACTTCGTCTACAGATTCTCCCGGGGCCCCCAGCATGAAGTAGCCCTGAACCGAAAGTCCGAACTGCTTGGACAGGTTCACCGCGTGCCGGATCTGTCTAAGGCTGATGCGTTTGTTGTATACCTCACACAGGATGCGCTCGGATGCCGATTCGATGCCGATGTTGACCTTGCGCAGTCCGCAACGGTGCAGTTCCGAGACGAGCTTTTCATCGAGCGTGTCGGCCCTGGCGTTGCAGGCCCAGATGACCTCCGGTTGTGCCCGATGAATCGCACGGCCGGTTGCTTGGGCCCAGTCTGCATCGATAGTGAAAGTATCATCCTGGATCATGAAGCCGCGGATACCGAAGTCACTCACCAGTCGGGAAATCTCGGCGGCGATGCCTGCTGGCGACCGCTTCCTGACGGACGAGCCGAAGAGTTTGCGCAGTGTCGGCTGGCAATAGCTGCAATTGAACGAGCAGCCCCGCGAGGCGATAATCGACGTTCCGGGATTGGTGCCGGGCACAGCGTCCATCTGGAACCAGTTGCGCAGGTAGGCCTGCATTGGGAGAAGGTGCCAGGCAGGCAAGGGCAGCGCGTCGAGATCCTCGATTGGTTTGCGAGGGGCGGTTTTTACAAGCTTGTCGTCGCGCAGGAAGGCAACGCCGGCGATGTGTGCAAGGTTCCCGGGTTGACTGACGATTTCCGGCAGGGTTGCATCCGCTTCTCCGATGCAAACCGCGTCGGCTCCCGTCACCGCCAGCGCTTGCTCGGGTATCACCGTTGGGTGCGGGCCGCCCAATACGATCATTGCCTGCGGGCAAGCGGAACGAGCCATGGCAACCACCCGGGATGCAGCGCTCATCATGGACGCCATGATCGAGACGCCCACCAGGTCGTAGCGTCTGCGCCGGAAGGCGCTATACAGGTAGCCATGCGGGTCGGATTCGAAGGTCGTATCGAGAATGTCAACCTGCACGCCCGGGAGCCGCTCCAGTTGGCCGGCCAGTAGCGCGACTCCCAGTGGAGGATCTCCCGAGCGATAGGCCAGGCGCGGAAATACCAACGCGACTTTCATTCTTGCCGCTCCCCGTCATATATCCCCCGGCGATCACGCCGCCGGATCTCGAACAATCCCCATAACATCTTGAGCGAGTCACGCAGGGTGTTCAGCTTGCTGTCCGGATCGTTGGTCCAGACGACCGGGACCTCGGCGATGCCGAAGCCTAGCCTGCGGGCTATGAACAGCGCCTCGACGTCGAAGACGAATCCATCGGCATTCGCCCGGGTGAAGATTTCTTCGGCCGCATTGCCACGAAAACACTTGAAGCCACACTGGGTGTCCTTGATACCGCCAATGACGAGAGCCCGGCGCAGCGGTCGAAACACCATCCCGGCGGCGTAGCGCAGGCTGGTCTGCCGGCGCGTGACGATCGAATCGCCGAGGGCCCGCGAGCCGATCACTATGTCGGAACCGGCCGCGAAATGGGGCCAGAACTTGTCTATTTCCTCGATGCCGGTCGATGAATCGGCATCCATGAAAAGCCTGAAGTCGCCCCGCGCCGCGAGCATGCCGTTGCGCACGGCGCAACCCTTGCCGCGGTTGCTGCCCAGGCGCAGCACGCGGCCTGCCAGGGTAGAACTTTGCAGGAACCAGCGCTCGGCCCAGCGGGCCGTACGATCGCGGCTGCCGTCGTCGACGACCAGGATCTCGTATGCGTAGTCCTTCTTGGATAGGTGTTCATGGATCTTCTGCAGAGTGCTCAAGATGAGCATCTCCTCGTCGAAGGCCGGCACGACGACCGAGAGCAGATTGGGGTTTTCTTTCCTGGCAATCATCCTGACAGATCAATATATCCGCCCACGGAGCCTGTGGCAACCGGACCCGGTGTATGCTATTGATACGCCGAGAAGGAGAGAGAGTGGCAGAGATCGTCATCGATCGCGAGCGGGCGGTACACGAGAAGAGACGCTGGGTCAGGCTGACCCGCACCTGTAACAATCACTGTCTTTTCTGTCTCGATGCCGAGATAGTGGGCGAGAAGATACGGCCCGCCGCCGAGATCCGCGCAGACATCGATGAGGGGCGCAGGGATGGTTGCGAACGCCTGATCCTCTCGGGAGGAGAGCCCACGCTACACCCGGCTTACCTGGATCTCGTCGCCTACGGTGCCGGGCAGGGTTACGCCTGGGTGCAAACGGTAACCAACGGCCGCATGTTCTCGTATCGCTCGTTTGCCGCTCGTGCCGTTCGCGCTGGCCTTTGTGAGGCCACCTTCTCCATGCACGGGCACGAGGCGAAACTGCACGATCGCCTGGTGGGGGTGGAGGGCGCTTTCAAGCAAGCCCTCAGGGGCATGGGCAACCTCGGGAAGTTGGGGATCGTGGTCAACGTGGACGTGGTTTTAACCGATCTCAACATCCCCCGGCTTCCGGATATCATCGACTTTTTCCTCCGCTTCGGGGTACGCGAGTTTGACCTGCTATGGATGGTGCCGTTCGGTTCGGCCTGGCGAAACCGGGACGAGTTGTTCCCGGACCCGGAACGGTCGCTCCCGCGCCTGCACGAGGCCATCCGACTCGCGCTGAAGGCGGGTGCCGTCGTGTGGACGAACCGCCTGCCGCCGCCATTGCTGGAAGGGCACGAGGATCTCATCCAGGATCCCCATAAGCTCCATGACGAGGTGCGCGGACGGCTGCCGGAATACAGGGATCTCATCTCGAGCGGGGAGCCTTTGAGGTGCAACCAGCCGGACAGGTGCCGGCAGTGTCCCATGGAAGGGTTTTGCCGGGCGCTCGAGGGTCTGGTGCGCGAGATCGCCGCGGGTGGGCCCACGGCACTCGGCGTAGAGGCTGACCGTGAGATTGCGCCCGGAATGTCAAATTTGCTTGCAAGAGTCTCCCGACTGCGGATCCACGCCCGGGATTATGAAAGACTCGTTGAATTCGTCGGTTCCCTCGAGCGGGACGGGCAAGCTCTCGAACTGGTTCTCGATTTCATCCCGGCCCATGATGAGTTGATGTTCATCGAAGGGTTGGGTGAAAAGATCGTCAGAGTGGCCTCCGGAGTTCCGGCTGTATTGGAGGCGACATTGGTCGGGTGGAAGGGAGAGGTCGAGGTTGCGCTGAACAAGGCGACAGCGGACTGGGTGGCCGAGAGAGTGGATTTTCTCTGCGGGCTGACCGATCGCTTGCTGTTTTCCGCGGAGCCCATGGCAAGCATCTTAGACTCCTCTGAAGCCCTGAAGCCGCTTGCAAAAAGCGGCGCCCGCTTGCTGAACCTCCCGACATGTCTCATTGCCGGCGCCGTGTCAGTCGAGGAGGCCGCGCCCGTGAGCATCGAGGCCGTCATCGGGCTGGCCGCGGGCGATTTGGCCGCCTTCACCGACCATTACATCCGGCACGGCCACAGGACGTGGTCCTTGAGGTGCAGTAGCTGTCCGTGGCGTGCTTCATGTCCCGGACTGCCGGTGAACATGGTTCGGGCCCATGGCTTTGCCGCCCTGTGCCATCCACCTGCCTGAATTATTTTCCGCCTGTATCTGTCAACCAATCGGGATCTTGTGATAGAATGACCTAAACAAGGTCGGGAGCAAATATTCATGAAAGCCAAAAATATCACGCTGGTTCTTGCCGCATTTCTTTCCTTTGTGTCGCTTATGGGATGCTCCAGCGATACGACTCCCCCCGACGACGGAAGCATCCTGTGCTCAGAGGACGATGATTGTCCCTACGGTACGTTCTGTTCGGACGGAGTCTGCCGGACGACCTCGGTGCCCTGCGACGAGGCTGATTCTTGTCCTGAAGGGTCTGTTTGCCGCAACGGTGTGTGCGTTGTCGAGGTCAACGACGGCGGCACCGATGGCGACGGCGGCGACGGCGAGCCGTTGCCCGAGCCGGACATCGTGGTAGTAAGCCCTCCGCTGAGCGGAGATCCCCCCTTATACCAGGTCAACTTCGGCAATGTTCTGGTGGGGGTCACGATCGGCAAGCAGATCGAACTCAGCAACGACGGTGACGCCGATCTGCAGATCATCCAACTCAACTTCGAGGCGGGATCGGACGCCGACGATTTCAGCATCGCGGAGGACCAGCTCAACTCCCTCCCGATCGTCGTGCCGCCCGGCGAGCAGACCATCCTCGACGTGCTCTATACGGCGACAGACGGTCTGACCGATCATGCCATCCTGGATATCATCTCCAACGATCCGGACGAGCCGTTGGTGCAGATTCAGCTGCTTTCCGAGTTCAAGGGAGAGGCCTTCGCGGCGGTCAACCCCGTCTCGCTCGAGTTCGGCGATATCCCCGTTGGGGACACCAGCCAGCCGCTTTCTTTCCTGGTCTCGAACCAGGGGACGGGAAACGCCGTCTTGCAGGTTCAGGACGTGCGCTTCGGCATACTGGCCAACCCCGACTTCGATTTACTGGTTACGGATGCCGCCAGTCAAGAGGTTGTACCGCCGGTTTTCGTGAACAACGGTGACTTCCTTCAGGTCGATGTCACCTATCACCCGCAGCTTCGTGAAGACGATTCCGACGAGGTCGTCGTGGTCAGCAACGATGTGGTTCATCCATCGCTGTCGGTAGCCATTGCGGGACGCGGGGTGCTGGGAGACCTCGACGTCCAGCCCAGCCCGATAGACGTCGGCAAGGTCCGTGTCGGACAATATGGCGAAATGAATGTGACCCTGTCCAATTCCGGCGGGGCGTCTTTTTCGATTAGCGGCGTCAGCATGACAGACGTGAGTCAGGAATGGGCTCTTTCGAGCACCGATCTCGACCTGGCCGACCTGGGAAACAATCCCAGACAACTGGCGCCCGCCGAGTCGGTGACGGTATTGCTCGGTTTCGACCCGGAAGACGTTGGGCAAGAGCTGGGCACATTGGTGATCGACAACAGCACCGAAGAGCCCCAGCGCCTGGTCGCCATGCAGGCCGAGGGCTTCATCCCGCCCGCAGTCCAGACGACACCCGATCCGGCGGTGTTGTTGTTCGGCAACGTCCAGATGGACTTCGGCAGCGGCGCGAAAGAGATCGTGCAGCTCGACGTGCTTGTTAAGAACGTGGGCGGGGAAGATCTAGTCATCTCCAACATCCAGCGCGGCGGGACCACCAGCCCCGAGTACACCTTCGCCCCGGATCAATTCGGTTCGATAGCACCCGACGTCGAGCTACCCTTGCAAGTGAGTTTCACGCCCATGGATCTTGGTTCGGAGAACGGCGCTTTAATACTCGATACGAACGATCCCGACATCGAGTTTGACGGTGTGACCGGGCGTTTCAAGATTGACTTGCTGGCTAACGGCATCGATCCGAACATTTTCGTATCTCCCGCGGCGGACTATGACTTCGGTGATGTTTACGTCGGTCGACAGGTGTTGAAGGATATTTCTATTCGTAACGCGGGGACGGGACCGCTCGAGGTGACCGCAATAGATCTTACCGCGGGCAGCTCGCCGGACTTCGAGCTTTTCAACCTGCCTGCCCTGCCGATGGTGCTTTCGAATACCTCGATCGAGGTCATCTTTCAGGTCGGCTACACGCCCGACTTATTGGGGCCGGATAGCGGCGCCATCCAGATCGACTCCTCGGACATCGGCCGCCCCGACGGCGTGACAATCGATCTGAGCGGCAACGGCGCAGGTTGCCCAGCCGGGACCATCGACTGCGACGGCGACCCGCAGAACGGCTGCGAGCGCCCCTGCGTGCCCAGCGGCATCGAGCAATGCAACTACATCGACGACGACTGCGACTGCGATACCGACGAGGATTTCGACACGCAGAACGACCCCCAAAACTGCGGCAACTGCGGGAACGTCTGCAGCTACCCATACGGTGTGCCCGCCTGTAACGGCGGCACATGCGAGTTGCTGCACTGCCTGGACGGGTATGCCGACTGCAACTCATTCGACCAGGACGGCTGCGAAAAAAACACCGACAGCGATGAGCAAAACTGCGGATCGTGCGACAACGTCTGCCAGTTCGACCATGCGGGCGCAAGCTGCCTGGGCGGCACCTGCGTCATGGGCAGTTGTGACACCGGTTACCTCGATTGCAACTCGAGCGACGTGGACGGTTGCGAGGCGAACATTTTCTTCGACGAGCTCAACTGCGGCGGATGCGGCGTCCGCTGCACCTTCGACAACGGCATCGGCATCTGTTCCGGCGGCAACTGCTTCCTCGACTCGTGTGTCGCCGGCTACGACGACTGCGACCACCAGGACGGCAACGGCTGCGAGGTAGACCTTTTGACCGATCCCGACAACTGCAGTTTCTGCAACAATGTTTGCCCGGGAACCGTCGGAACGCCCATATGCGACAATGGCAGCTGCGACGTCTCTTCCTGCAATCCCGGCCTGGCCGAGTGCGTCCCGGGAGACGGACAACCCTGCGAGACAAACATCTGGACAGATCCCAATAACTGTAACGGCTGTGGCATCGTCTGCTCGCTGGATAATGCCACCGCAGATTGCTCGAATGGGAGCTGTATCGTGGACGTGTGCGACGCGGGCTACGGTGACTGTGACAGCCTGGACGGCAACGGCTGCGAGACGGAACTGACAATTGATCCGATCAACTGCGGTTTCTGCGGCAACGTCTGCACCTATGACAACGCCCAAGCCGGCTGTGCAGGTTCTTTGTGTTACATGGGGCCCTGCGATCCCGGTTATTACAACATTGACAACAACCCGGGCAATGGTTGTGAGTGCGCCGACGATGGAATCGCCGATATTTGTGACGACGCGCTGATCACCGACCTGGGCTCACTGGCAAGCGGCTCTTCAGCTCAGATAACCGGCAACCTGATCCCGGCGCCGGCCGACGAGGACTGGTTCACTTTCAGCGCGTCCGACAACAACAGCGCCGACCTGACGGCTGGATTCGACAACTACCACCTGCACGTATATTTCGACACGGTCGGTGGAAACCCATCGAACCAGTATGTTTTCCAGGTTTACCGCAACACGAACGTCAGTGCCCAATGCGCCCAGAAGGGGAACCCGGTCTGTTCGGGCGAGTACCTCGAGTACGATCATGACTATTACAACGAGTGCTCGGTCGGCACCGCAACGCAATGTCGCTCTTCCGCCAACGGCCCGGGACCGTGCTTTTGCGTCAACAACACCGCCCGCTACTGGCTGCGCGTTGAACGGGCCGGTTCCGCCGTCACCTGCGAACCATACCTGATCAACATCGACTTTACCCGGTAAACCAGCCATCTCTTGACAGGCGACTTCCGACAAACTAGGTTTGACCCGCTGTTGTTTTATTAAACAAGGGAGCACCTTTATCATGGACATCAAAATAGAAGCCGCCAAGAATCGCGCCCGCTGTGAGATCGACGAAAAAATCTATACCCGTGGAGTCGTGGTCAGCGCCGCCTACCTGTTCTTGGATCGCTGCTACGTGCGCTTGGAGTCGGCGCCGAAAAAGCACATCGTCGTCCAACTCAAGGGCAAGCGTAAGACCGCCAAGGCGCGACTCCGGGCTCTGGCGGACGAATTCGGCAACGAATTGATGCATCAGTTGATGCGCGAACAGGTGGCCGAGAAAACCGACGGGTTGAGGGAGATCCTGGTCGGCCGGGCGCTGCTTTCGGCCGTGCCCATGGAAGATGAGGGGTCTTTGCCCGAATCCGAGGAAGAACAGGATTACCTCGACGATCCGTTGGGGATCGCCGTTCCCTGGGAAGAGAAATATGGCGACGAAGAAGAATAGCCGCTTGGAAAAGCCGTCCGGAAAGTCGGGTACCAAGGCGACTCTCAAGCTCGATGCGAAGTTCTACCCCCGTAAGGCGCTGGACAGGGCCAGGGAGGCCTTTTCGAAGCTTGCCGATGTAGAGTTTCACAAGGAAGGCTCGAAAACAGTTGTCAGCTTCAGCGGTATGCGGGACGGCGTTGCAGCGAAGGTGCCGGACGAATTTGCAAACTTTGCTCTGGCCTGCACGGTGTCCCAGCCATGAAAGCGCATCGTATTCCCGAGGTGCACAACCAGAAGTTGATGCCGTTCCGATGGCGCGAGCTCGACGGGCGGGTGCTTTTGACTAACGACGCCGGAGAACACGTTTGGCTCGAGCGCGACGAGTTCGGGGATTTTTTAGCCGGGACGCTTGCCGAAGACAGTCCGGCCTACCTGAATCTTCAGAAGAACAACTTCGTTCGCCAACCGGATAGCGAGCGAGTCGTGATGGACAAGCTGCGCCAGCGCAGCGACCATCTGATGCAGGGTCCCAACCTGCATATCGTCATTTTGACACTACGCTGCAATCAGAACTGCATATACTGCCACGCCAGTCGCAAGCCACAGAAAAGCAAGGGCTTCGACATGAGCCTGGAGACGGCCGCACATGTTCTGGACGTGATCTTCCAAAGCCCCTCGGATGAGTTGACCATCGAGTTTCAGGGAGGTGAACCGGCTTTGAACTTCGACGTTCTGAAGTATTTCGTCGAAGAGGCCTACCGCAGGAACAAAGACGTTGGACGACAGCTTTACTTCAGCCTGGTGAGCAACCTGAGCGCGCTGAGCCGGGAGCAAATCGATTTCCTGGTAGACAACGGGGTAATGGTCTGCACGTCTATTGACGGGCCGCGGGAACTTCACGACCACAATCGGCGTTTTTCCAAGAAGAGCGCTTATCAGGCTGCCTTGACGACGGTCGAGCAGTTCAACGAAGCGTACCGCAAGCGCAAGCTCGATCCTGAACTGGCCTACGTGAATGCCCTGGCCACGGTTTCACGTTCGGCGTTGGACAAACCCGAGGCCCTGGTTGATGAGTACGTGCGCCTGGGCCACAAGGTGATACACCTGCGACCACTGAACCCTTTCGGCATGGGGCTCAAGATATGGTCCCGGGAGGGATACACGGCCGGGGAGTTTCTGAAGTTTTACGAACAGGCTCTCGATCACATAATCGAACTGAACAAGCAGGGCGTCGAGATCATGGAGAAGATGGCGGCGATCATGTTGACCCGCATCCTGACCGACGAGAACCCCAACTACATGGATTTGCGCTCGCCCTGCGGGGCCGGCCTGGGACAACTAGCTTACAACCACGACGGCCGCGTGTATACCTGCGACGAGGGCCGCATGGTCGGGGCCATGGGAGATGACCTCTTTTGCATCGGGGACGTTCACCAGAACGGCTACGCGGATATCATTCAGCACCAGGGAGTGCGCACCCTGTGCGTGGCCTCGTGTATCGAGGGTCTGCCCGGTTGTTCGGACTGCGCCTATGTGCCCTATTGCGGTGTCTGCCCGGTCTATAATTACATCATGGAAGGGGACCTGGTCGCACGAAGCCCTTCCAACGATCGTTGCCGCATCCAGAAGGGGATGCTCGACATGCTTTTCCTGCGCCTGCGCGAGCCCGGTCTCGATGATCTTCTGAGGCGCTGGACCGAGACCAAGGACCGTTCGAGCGTCTATCGCAGGAATACCTGAGATCTAAGCGGCAGGAGATGGTGTATGCAGGAAGCCGAGGGCGATATTCGTGCACTATTCTCGGCGACTTCGGGTGAATGGGAGATTGTTGACCTCCAACGCGGTCCAGCCAATTTGCTACTGCGTATCCAGGCTTCCAACCCGCCTGCCCGCGAGGTCAACCTTTGGGTCACGCCGCGTAAAGACTCCGAGCCGGCTTTTGGACGTACCACGCGCTTCAATATCGCCCTGCGCGGCGAGGGATATTCTCAGGCCGAATGCGATCTGGCATCGGTCGTCATCGAGAAAGTATCTGCTCAAGAAGTGGATTATCCTGCGATTGACCTGACCATGCACCCTGCGCCGGGCCTGCATTCGCTGGTGCTCAACGTCTCTAGTCGTTGCAACCTCAAATGCCGCTTTTGTTTCGAAGACAGATCGAAGCGCAATGCCCCGATGCCGACCTTTCAGGAGATACGCAAGACGTTTGAAAATGACGATCCCTCGCAAGTCAGAAACGTAATGTTCATGTCCGGAGAAACCGTACTGAGAAAGGATGCACTTGCCCTTATCGGAATGGCTCACGAGATGGGATACACGAATATCGGATTGGCTACCAACGGCACATATTTCACGAGCAAGGACAGGCTGGAGCCATTTCTGCAGGTGGGTCTGCGTGGTCTGGAAGTTTCGATTCACTCAATGAACACGGAGCACGCGAAATATCTTTCAGGCAGGGCGTTTACGCCTCTGAAGCAGCGCCAGTGTCTGGAGGTGATCAACACCCTGGCAGGGGAATACCCGCTGCATTGTACGATAAACACTGTTGTCAATTCCGTAAATGTAGGCGACTTGGTTGAATTGGTGGACATCATCGAGCACGACTTCCCCGGAATAAAGCCGGACTATCACGTGAAATACACGGAGGCGATAGAGAAGATCAAAGACAGAATAGAGATTGCCACCTGGCCGGAAATCCGGAAAGCAGGAATATTCTCCAGGTTGTCTGAAGAAATTCATCCTCGCGTCAATTTCGAGAATTTCCCTCTTTGCGCCATTTCGCCTTGTTACCACCTCAGCTCAAACCTGATAAGCTTCCTGGTTTCAGATGGCTACCGCTACTTCAATCCGGGTGTCGAAGAAAATTTAGTTACCGCCGACGCACTCAGATCCAGGACTTCCTGTTTTGCCGAAGAGTGCGGTGAATGCAACCTGAAGGTGCTCTGTTGCGGCATGAGCGCGGCCTATTTGGCCCTGTACGGGAGTTTAGGGCATTGCATTCCGCAAGATGCCGATCCGAGGCATGTGCTTATACAGGCAATCGAGTTTCGCAAAAAGAATGAGCTGGACTACACGAGCGAGATCGAGCAGAGCATTGAAGCTACCCTGGCTCTTTTGGAGCGGATTTTGGGCGCCAGAATCCGGTCTGGTCTCGGCTGATCATCAGTCTGGGAGAATGTAACTTTGCGTCAAATACTACCTTGACATTGTTAGGAAACAGTAGCTAGAATAAGAGAGTGAATCGGTGGAGGGCTTTACATGTCCAAGGATAAATTTCCGAAGGCGGAGAAGAGCACACAGGCTTTTCTCACCAAGGACGAGAAGAAGCTAACTCGACGAGACCTGCTCTCGACTTCCAGCGTGGCTTTGCTCGCTGTCGCCGGTACGGCGATGGTCCCCCGTAAGGGCGGAGCGGCGGCTGTTTCAAAGGCGCTCAAACTGCCCAAGAAAGCGCCGGGGGTCGGTGGGATATCGGGTAAGGATCTGTCGCACTGCTCCCACGGCTCGCACGGGTCACACGGGTCGCACGGCTCGCACGGCTCGCACGGCTCGCACGGATCCCACGGCTCGCACGGGTCGCACGGCTCGCACGGTTCTCACGGATCCCACGGTTCTCACGGATCCCACGGTTCTCACGGATCCCACGGATCCTGGTAGCAGCCCCTTCAATCCTTTCGTTTTCTGCAAACCAATAACCAGAGTGTGCTCTTGGTATCGTGAGTGGAGAACTGCTGCTCGGTGGCCAGGCCGCATTCTTCGGTAAGTTCCAGAGCTTCCTCCAGGTGAAGGTTGGTCAGGTGGCCGAAAGGCAATCCCGATCGTGATTCCACCCGTTCTGTGACCTGGGCCTTTCTCACTACTCCGAAAACTTCATCCTCGGCCAGAATAACGCGGCCGCCTGGGATCGTCAGGGCCACCATCTTCGAGATTGCGGCCTTGACCGATCGCAGGTGATTCAGGCTTCTCAGGGCACAGACAGTGTCGAAAGAAGGCTTGTCCCGTTGAAAGTCATCGAAGGCTGTTTTTTCGAATCTGACGAATGCTCCTTGTTCCATGCTCTCGATACCCGGATCTATTCCGAGATAGGTGAGACTGTGTTCCTCGATCGCGGCACGCATGGCATCGAGATAAGTGCCCCGACCACAGCCGATATCCAGTAGCGTCCCCCGCAGGGTTGCAAGAATACCGCCGAGAATCTCCATGGCCCGCTCGAAGGAGGGCTCTGCGGTCGGCTCGAAAACTCCTCCGCACAGCGTACGGGTGGAACACACAGAGCAGTTTTTGGCAAGAACCAGTCGTTCGAGATCGCGACCAAGATCGTCCGACAGCAATTTGCCGCTTTTGTCCATATACACTTGTCCAAGGTCGCGAATTGCATGTTCGATTGTCTGGTCCGAGAAGTCCCTGGTGGACGCATGAAAGAACTGGGCACGCTCGTTGCCCAGATAGACGGCCATACCCCGCACTGGATCGGGAGGAGACAGGTTTCCGGATTGGATCGGGCAACGTCGAACTGAAAACGGCACGAGCGGGGAAGACGGTTTGAGGTTGAACGAATTTGACACGTTTTGCGTGAACGGGCGCAACTCGTCATCGCCACGGTTTGCAAGATACTGTAAATAAACTCCCCGACAGCGCCTGCGCAGACTGCATTGTGAGCAGAGAGCGCCGAAGCCGCGGTTAAGATCGTCGATCGGGTGCCAGTCGTCCTCGAAGGCTTCGGACATGATGAAGAATCCATCTTCGCGCAGGCCGGACTCGAGGGGGCGGAAGGAGTCGGATAGCAGACACAGCGGAAAACCGTCGACAGCGAATGTTACTCCTTCCAACTCATACACTTGTTCGAGGATTCTGGCGACCGTCTTCGACGCGCGCTTCAGGGACGGCACCAGGGTCTCGAAACTGTTCAAAGCATTGCCCTCCGGCTCGATCATTGAGAACTTCAGGCGCACCGGGGCAAGTTCGGCCGCAAGAGCGGGCATTCTTTCGAGACTATCGATGTTCCATGCTGTGATGACTACGTTAATGGTTAAATCGCCAAGTTTTCCCGAGAGATACTCCAGTCCCTTGATGGTTTGGTTGAAAGATTCAACTTGCGTGTGGCGGTCATGAAGTCCGGCCTCGGGAGCGCAGAGCGAGACGTAGGCATACTCGAGTCGGCGATCGAGCAGCTGTTCGACAAGACTTTCATATGCCAGCATGCGTCCGTTGGTCACTAATCCCAGAGTCATGCCCGCCTTGCGTATTCTGTCTGAGATGTCCAGCAGGTCGGTCCGGATGGACGGCTCACCTCCAGAAAGCACAAGCATTTCGGCGCCAAGCGAGGCCGCCCGGTGGATCTTTTTCTCGATTTGCTCAATTGTCGAGTTGATTCCCCTGTGCGGGGCCGAATGGCAGAAGACGCAATTGTTGTTGCACCTGTAACCGACCTTCAATAATGCCTTTCGGGAGTGCTTTTTGGCCATAATATCAAGGTTTGTAGGAAAGCCATTGCCAGGTTTGCACTTGAAGCAAGAAAGGTATACTCGCCCGTTGATCGTATTGACGAAGCGCCGAGTGCAAGCAATCCTCTCTGCCAAGCATCGCACGCACCATCAGCAGACGGCGAGAGTCTGGGTAGCGTTTTTCGAACTGCGCGATAGTCTTCTTTCCCGTGATGGTCTCGAAGGCGTGCAGATCCTTCACGCATTCTTCAGAACGCTTGTCATTTTGTTGCCCGGTCCGACAAGCTGACTCTTCGTCTTTGCAAAAAGCCAGACAGAGGTATTCGAATTCACCGAACTCCTTGCATCTATCAATTTGCCCCTTAGATAAGATCTCGCACGCGGCACGGAGCTTGCCGAGGCTCATACCCAGAATCTCGGCCGCCTGATCGGCGAGGTCGCCTGAACAGGCTCCGCCGTAAATCGTAACCAAACGTACCATATCGAGCCGGCAACCCTTTCGCCTTCTGGGGTCAAGACCGCCGACCAGATCGCATGGTGCCAGGCTGCGAGAAGCCAGGGCTTGACATGTCGACCAGCGGATGACGATGTCCCTCAGGGTATCATTGAGAGCGGTCTTGGGATTGACCTCGGCTTGCTTGAACGTTCGCTGGATCGCGGCAGCCTTGCTCCAGAATGGCTGCAGGGTTGCCCGGACATCTTCGTAGGACGGCCGCCTGCCGACTTGCTCCATGCCGGTCTTTGTCAGCATTTCTGACAGCCTGGCACGGGCTTGCAGGTGAAGGCTCCAGAGGGCCAGATCGAGTGGGATTCCGCTGAGCCCATTCGCAAGCAGTTCAATATCGAAAAAAGAGTCCAAGACTCGTTTCTCGATCTGACGACCCAGGTACTCCAGGTAAAGGCGAATACCTTCCCGCCGGCCCTGGCAGAAACCTCCTGCCGCGTGCCGGGGAACGACCCATGCCAGGATGGCGAACAACAGGATCCCCGCGGCCAAACGAGTCGATCGAAGAAAAGGTCTCAAGTGTCCCTCCTCCAGCAGGGATAGTTACCACACGAGCCCAATGCAAACAAGGCTGGCAATAGCTTTGTGCTGGTAATAGCTTTGGCTTGACCGGCCCGCAATCGGATTCTAACCTGCGGGTGTGCACTGCGAATAAAACGCCGGACATTGTTGTTCCGGCGGCATCACTGGCCAGGAAGGGACGCTCACATGCCGGAGGCCGTCATAGTCCAGCCGCCGTTGCTTCTCTCGAAGGAGTTCATCGACTATCCCTATTTTTCGAACCTAGGGGCCTACCAGGCAGCTTCCATCCTGCGAAGCTGCGGCTTTCACGTCGGCGTTGTTGATGGCTTGATAGGTGAGGGCGGCGATCTGCTCGAGACGGGAGAACTGGCCTGGCTGGGTGAGCACAGGGATACTTTTCTCGAAAGGCTCGGCGACATCCGCGCCGACCTGGTTATCGTGCATGCCTCCTCCTTTCTGCGCGCCGAGCCCGGCAGGAGATGGCTTCTGGAACTTGTGAAAGAGTTGCAGGCCGGTAAACACGACATGCTGGTCATGGCCGAGATGGTAGTAGGTGGGATGCACTATATCGAGAGCGAACCACGGGATTGGCTGAACGATCTGCCCGGCCTGGATTTGTACTTGCGCTACGAGGGTGACAGGTTGCTCGCTCGTCTGGCGAGCGAGTTTGCGGACGGCCTGAGGCCGGAGCGGGAAATTTGGGAGGAACGCCTTTCCTTTCCGCTGGATGACCTGCCCGCGCCTGCCTACGACCTTCTCGATCACGAGAATTACTTTTCGTTTCTGCGGCGGGCGCTGCAGGTTCCCTGGCGGCCCGGACCGATTCCCGCAGAACCGCTTAGGACCTTGCCGATCGTCACGGCGCGCGGTTGCCCATACGGATGCATCTTCTGCTCATCCGGTCCCGGGCTCGAGGGCGGCGACAGCCGCCGCTACCGGCCCGTGCCCTGGCCCAGGGTGGAGTCTTGGATCCGGCGTTGGATCGGTGAGTTCAAACTGGAGCGCATCGTGGTGCTCGACGACGTGGCCAACCTGGACCGGCACCGTTTCAGCGCTCTTTTGGACATGCTCGAAGCGTTTGACCTGCGCGTGGAATTCCCCAACGGCCTGCGCGCCGATCGTCTTGCCGAGGGCGACATCAGGCGCCTGGCGGGTCGAACCTCGGGACTCAAGGTGTCTCTGGAGAGCGCGAGTGTGCGCGTCCAGAACGAAGTGCTTGGAAAGCGGCTCGATCCGCAGTCGGTGGAGAGAGTCGCGGAATGGTGCAAGCGCTACGAACTCGGTTTACAGGTGCATTACCTCGTCGGGATACCGGGTGAGAACAGGAGCGAGATCGTCCATACCCTCCAGACGGCCCGCAGGTTCCTGGATACCTACGCGGCCCGTCCGCTCGTGCAGTTCGCGGTCCCGCTGCCGGGAACCGAACTGAACAAGATCTGCAGGGAGAAGGAGTTTGTACAAGATCAACCCGAAGACTGGCATGCCTGCTTTCAGCACCGGCCCATCATCCAGACGACGGAATTCGACCCGCAATTTCTGGAGCAGGCCGTGGGAGCCTTTAGGCTGGCGACAGCTCCAAAAACGGCACGGAAAGTCATCGTCAACCTGACATATCTTTGCAACAACCATTGTGTCTTCTGCGCAGTAGGCGACAGGGTCCGCAGGCACGCCGGCACGGGCGAGGTGATCGATGCTTTGCGCCGCTACAGGAGCGAGGGGTTTGAGCTGTTGGATATCGACGGCGGTGAGCCCACGCTGCACCCCGGACTTTTCGAGGTCATCGCACAAGGACGAGCGCTGGGTTTCGAACGCATAACCCTGGTGACCAACGGACGGCGTCTCAGCTACCATGACTATGCGGATACACTTGCCCGCAGCGGGGTAGACGAGGTGCTCGTGTCGCTGCACGCGCCGGACGCCAGTTGCCAGGCCCGGATAACAGGCGTGGCTGATAGCTTCGACCAGACAGTGACGGGAATACAGAACATCCTTTTCTGCCTCGGTTCTCCCGATCGAGTCGCCGTAAACACAACCCTGGTAGCTGACAACCTCGCATCTGTGCCGCAACTGGGGCACCTGCTGTCCGAGTTGGGCGTGCGGCGCTGGAACCTGCAGGTCGTTACGCCGTTCGGCCGGGCCGCATCCGACCAGCTTCCGCGCCAGGATGATTTGCGGCGCATTTTGGGCGGGCTTCTGGACGATCCGCCCGGCGGAATGCACATCCAGGTAATAAATTGTCCCCCGTGCCTGCTGCAGGGCCACGAGGAGGTGGCGGCCGCGGATTTCGACAAGTCGTCACGGGACATGGTTTTCGTGGGCGAGGCCGGTGAGAACCTGCAGGCGTTCTTGGCCCAATGTCGCCGGCAAGACGATCGCTGCCTCGCCTGTGCTTGGGCAACTTGTTGTCCCGGCTTCTACGTTTTTGGGGAAGACAATTCATAACGAGAGAGAATAGGGTTAGGAAAATGGGTGAGGAACTCGATCAGAAATCTCTTCGGACCGAACGGTCACACGGCTGAAACGTGAAAAAGACGTTGTTCAGGCTTCTTGCTGTGTTCAAGCGCGGCGTGGCTGCGTTCTTGATTCCCTGGCTATGGAGTTGGGGCTCTTTGGTTGCGATCTATACCATCCTTCTTCTTCACACCTTCGTTCATGGATCGATTCTGCTGTCGACAGTGACATTCTTGCCCGTGATCGCGCTGACTCTGTGGTTTTCATGGTGGTTCAATGGCAGGAGATCCTGGACGCGGTGGGCGATAGTCAGCGCGGCGTTGCGAGTGCTTTTCCTTTATGCCTCCTTGGGTATCTTATTGTATCTCATCGTTTACAGGTCCGACGTGCATGATGCGTGGTCACGCCAGATCCCCCTGATTTTTACGATGGTACCGATCATCCCCGCCAAGGCTCTACCCGGATTCACCGCCTTGATGTTCGGAGCCTATGCGGTCACGCACTACTTCATTGTTTTCCGGCTTAGGCGTCTGCCATTATTGGTGACGATTGCCTTCTTGGTCGCCTGGTTGTACTGCGGCGTGGTGGCCTTCTACTTCAACACATTTCCCGGATCTACGGCCGACGAGGTCGCCTCGCAGGACGGGGTTACCGTGCTCTTACGGAACCCGGACGTTTCCTGTTCGATTTTCAGCGCCAGAAAGCGGCGCTGCCCCGTCAGAGCATTTCCCCGCGGAATGGTCCGCGACCCGGTTACCGGCAGGTTCGTTTTGGCCTTCGGCAGTTCGCTCCGCGTATCACCCAGAAGTGAAAGCAATCTCCTGGCCGTCGATCCACAAAGCAACGAGATCTATTCGTTTGAAGAAATGAAAGGCACAAACCAGGTACGAGACTTCTGGTTCGACGGACACGAACGCTTGTTCGCCGCCTCCGCTATGGGTCGCAGCGAGATAGACGTCTATTCTCTCGACGACTGGTCGCTGCGGCGGACGATCAAGGTCGAGAAGGGGCCAACCGATTGGGACCCGTTCTACGTTGCCCTGATGGACGATTATGTGTACGTCGTGAAATACTGGTTTCCGGAAGTGCTGAAGTACGAAATAGAGAGTGGCGTGCTTGTTGCCAGGTACGATGGATGGAAATCTGGAGTGGCCTTCTTCGGGGGATGTTTCCATATGGCAGCCATCGCCCCTCGGCGCAGGCGGCTGTATGTCCTTAACCTGGCCTCCAGCAAGCAGTTACTGGAATTCGACCTGGACGACCTGTCGCTGCTGCGCAGCCTCGACCTGCCAGTCATTGGCGGATTTGGTCTGAGTGTAAACGAGGAAGCTGGCAGGATTTTCATACAGAACTATTTTCCCAACGTCGTCTTGGATGTCGACATCGACACCCTGGAGATCACCAAACAATACCAGGGTATCTACAACTTGCGCTATCTCACCTATGATGAAAAACGGCGGCGCATCTACGAGGCAGATTGGGCCGAGGGCATACTCAAGGTCCTGGATATCGATTCCGACCGCTATATTCGCTCATATCTGGTCGGGGGCAAGCCTTCGGCTATCATGTTGGTCGCTGACCATCTCTACGTTCACTCGATGGTGGGTGTCGTCCGAATCGATCTGGACTGAACCCTCATCTTGGGGATGTCCCACTCAGCCCGGACTTTTTTCAAAGTCGCGAAAATATTAATCACAGTAATCATCCGCGTGGTTTGACAGCGCTTCAACGGAAAACATAGAATGCTTGCCTGTATGCTTGATGCTTCTTTCAGATGGCGCGCTCCCATTGTTGTTCTCGGAGCCGGAAGAGGGCGCCGGTTGGGATCGGCTTCCGGGGGGCTGCCCAAGATTCTACTGCCGATAGTACCGGCCTCGAACGACGGGCCTGCACACACGCTTCTCGACCTCCTGGTTCAGACATGGAAGCCATGGGCGTCCCGCTTGTACCTGGTGGCGGCCGAGAATACTGATTTGATCCGCGCCGCACTGGAGCGCCAGCCGCTCCCGTTCGAGCTGCACCTGCAACCGGAGCCCGATGGAACCGTGAACGCACTGCTTCGGCTGGCAGGATTTCTCCCCGAGCGTTTCATCGTCGTTCTGGGTGACTGCTTGCTCGGAGGCCATATCGGCGCTTCCGCCGACGGCCCTTTCCCGGGCATCGTCGTCTGGCAAGAGGCCAATCCCGACTCGGTCAAGGCAAACTTCTCCGTGATTCTGCGCGCAGGGCGCGTTCTGGCGGTGGAAGAGAAACCCCGGGACGTGGACAATCGCCTCTGTGGTGCGGGCGTTTACTTCTTGAATCGGAGCTTTCTGGAAACCGTCGCGGATTTGCCTTCAGACAGCCTGGGGCGTCGCGAGCTAACCAACGCCTTGGATTATTTCCTCGCCAGCGGCGGCAGGCTGCAAGCGTCCGTGCTCTCGGGAAGCTACATCAACGTCAACACTCCTGAGGATCTTCGGAGGGCCAGGTTGCTTTTTGGCAAGCCATGATCTCGATTCTGATCATTCCACGCCAGCTGAAGGGTTTGGCCGAGAGGCTGGCCAGCATCACGGCTCAACTAGGCCCGCGAGATGAGCTGCTGGTTGCGCCTCTCTCCCGCTCGGCCAGGTTCAAAAAGGGTGTGGGCGATCGAGTGGAAATGTCTGATAATTGTGTCAGGTTGCTGCGGGCTGCCGAGCATCTCCCCGAAGCGATGCAAGGAAGCTTCTTGCTGCCGCTGAAAGAAAGGGATGTGTTGCTTCCCGGGGCGCTTTCGAGGCTGCGCGATTTCATCGGCAACAGTCCCGAGCAGCCGTGTATTCGAGTCCGGCCTGCAAGCGATCAGCCGAACAACTGCCGTCGCCGGCTTTTTGGAGTGCCATTGGAGTTGAGACAAGGCAGGCCCTACCTTCTGAACAAGAAGTTGTTGTCCCGTCTTCGCAGGCAGGGCCTGCTACAGGCGCTGCGCGACGATTCGCCGGACATCCTGCTGGCCATGGAAGAAGCCGGGGGCGGAGCCTGGCTCTCGGAAGATGTACTGGAGCAGCGCGAAGGCACAGGACTTGCCTTTCTGAGCCATGATCGAACCGTTGCCTTGTTGAAAACGTACATCCGGCGGCGCAAGCTCAAGGTGTCCGTTGGCAATGTGAACGGAGCCGTCCGGATCACAGCCGACCGACCTCGCGGGATAGATATCGAGCTTACCAACCGTTGCAACGCACACTGCATTTTCTGTCCACAGCGCAGCATGAGGAGCTACGGAGACATGACCGAGTCCATGTTCGAGCGTGTGCTGAGAATGATACGTGAGGAGCCCATCGGCACCATCTACTTCATTGGTCGGGGTGAGCCCCTGGTGCATCCGCGTTTTGTGGATTATGTCAAGGAAATCCGAGACTTAACGGGGATAGAGTTCGAGGTGTTCACCAATGGCCTTGAGCTGGTGCCAGCATTGGTCGACCAACTGGCCGAGCTGAACGACCGTTACCTGAACATGACAATCAACGTCAGCCTGCACTCTCTCAAGCAGGAAACCCATCGAGAGCTTACCGGCACCAGCCTGGCGGTCATTGCCAAGAACCTGCGTTATCTCCAGAGCCGGGCAGACCGCCTCAACATCACCTATGCCTTTGTCACCAACAAGATCAACGAGGAAGAGATGGTGTCTCTGCGCCGCCATCTCGATCGGACGGGAAACAGAAAATGGGATATTTCCCTGGTATACAACAAGGGTGGGTTGATCGAAGAGGGACGACTGTTCGATCGGGATTTTTATCAGCGGCAACTGACACCGGAAGACTTTGCTTCCAAACCGACCGGTCCATGTTGGTACTCGTACAGCGGTAGGTACTACTGGGTGAACTACCACGGTCAGTTCACTCTCTGCCATGACGATTTTCGCGAAGAATCAATCTTGGGTGAAGTCGGACGTGACAACCTCGAAACTATAGACGCCCGGGTGGCCGAGTTGCGCCGGCGTGGCGGCGCGCCCCGCTGCAGGCTATGCAACAAGAGACAGCGCGAGTTTTTTCACGGTGAGAACATCGATTCAGAGTCCCATGTCAAGAAGAGCTTTACTATCGGAAGGGAGACACCTTTCTGATGGTGCCAAGGCGCTTGCTGCAAAACGATCTGGAACCGCTGCTGTCAGAAGCAGGGCTTTCCGGTGCGGCCATCGAGGTTCTCCTGAACCTGGCTCTTGGGCCGGCGAATTTCAACGATCTCAAGTACAACGCAAAGCTGTTGCCCGGCGAGAATGTCGCCGAGGTTGCAGAGGATCTCCTAAGGCGCAAACTGATCAAAAAGAAATCAGGTGGCGATGATCGTATGAGGCTGGTGGGGCCCGATCAGCTGGAAATGCGTCTTCCAGAAATGGCAGGCAGACGGCTGGCCCACCTTGCCAGGCGTGCCAGCCTCGATTTTGTTCCTGCCGTGAACCTTAACCCGGCCTTGCCCGAAGAAAGTAATCATCTTGGAAGACCATTCTCGGTGTTTCGCCGGGCTTTTCGCCAAAGACTGCCCCAAGTGGAATTCAAGCCACAGACCGTTTGCAACATGAGATGTCTGTATTGTTACATTCGCAAGGATCCTCGCGACAGTTTGGACATGAACGAGATCAAAAAAGTACTCCGGCGAAATCGAAGCGCCGGTATAAGCAAGCTGATCCTCACAGGCGGCGAACCAACCATGCGAAAGGATCTTCCCGAGATCATTGGCGCCGCCCGGCTACTGGGCTTTGAAGATGTGCAGTTGTTTACAAATGGATTGATGTTTGCTTACCGGAATCTTCTGGACGCCTGTGTCCGAGCCGGGTTGACGTCCGTCTGCCTGCACGTCTCGTCGATTGACCGGACCATCTACCGGCGACTCACAGGGCTGGACAGGCTAGACACTCTCTTGGAGGCGACTCGAAACCTGGCGCGATGCCCGAATCTCGAGATCACGCTCTTGACGGTAGTCAATCGACTCAATCTCGGCAACATTTCAGAGACGGTGGCATTTTTTCGATCTTGGCAGGAGCAGGTTCGTTTCTCGCGGTTTGTCAGCCAGTTGATCTTCTGTTGCGTTTACTCCAGTTCGTGGGACCATCGGGATGAAGTGCTGCTGCCCATGGAGGATACTCTGCCCATTGTGGAGCAGATCTTATCGAGGCACCGCGGCGAACCGTGGCCTATCATGCACCAGGGATTTCCATACTGCCTGTTGCCCGGTCATGAGGCGTTGAGCTACGACCTTTACTTTACCTTTGCTCGACAACTGCTACCCGCAGGTGATTTCGACTTCACTACCCTCGACACGATGTTTCTCAAGCCCAGGCGTTGCCTGCAATGTGTTCACGAGCCATACTGTCTTGGAATTTCACGCGGCTACGCCCGTTTGTACGGCACCGACATGATAAGCCCCGAACGGGCGGCGGCAACGATGTGACATCATGAACCGGTTGCGAATATACGCGCTGTTCGGCGACGCCGGGAGATATGCGGGCAGGGTGTTGCCGGGTGAGAACCATGAGATGCACTTCAGCGCTTTTTCATTCGACAACCTGGTCGAACGTACCGGTCACGATGATATTCGCGCCCGGCGGTCGGAGATCGATCAGGTTCTTGCGGAGATGGAAGAATTCGACGCGGTTTTTTCGGACAGCCCCGACCTGATCTTGTTGCACTACGTGCGCAGGAAACGCAAGATGAGACCCATCCCATGGCTGGTCAACGAAGTCGATCGCTTCGAAACGGCAGACTTGGTAAGACGCTTCGTGATAGACCACTACGACGAGGACCCTTTCACCGAAACTCTCAAGGCCCGGGAAGTACTCTGGTTCACGATAACGCCCGGCCTCGATACATACTATTTAGAGAGGGGCATTCCATCTCAGAACCTTTTCTATCTCCCCATGGCGCGATCGTCTGTAGGCTTTTTCCTTCCTGAATTGGCGCAAGCACAGGATCATGCCGTCGCCATTTCGACGAGCAACCGGGTGGACTGTCAGGTATCGCCGGGCGCCATTCTGGCCATCGGCTCGCACGAAAGGGACTACCATTGCCTGGCCGAGGCGCTTTCCGGTACAGACCTCGTGGCCGAGATAATCTGCAACCTGTCTCTCTACTCGAATCGCCCCGCGGGACCCTTGATCTGGCATGATTCGATGTCGGCCGCAGCCTATGTTGAGGCCATCCGACGAGCCTCAATGGTAGTATTGCCCTTGCGTCCCGTAGAGCGTGCGTTAGGACAGCTGTCATGCGCTTTACCCATGAGGATGCAAAAAGCCATCATCGCCACGCAGATGCCTTCGCTCAGCGCTCACATAAGGAACGGTACAAGCGGATTGACCTACCCCGCGGGTGATGCACAAGCTCTGAGGAACTGCATCCTCAAGCTGGCGGACGATCCTGGGGAGCGCTCCAACCTCGGCGCGGCGGCGGCCAGCCGGGAGAGACATTTGTCTGATATTGCCGAGGAAACGATTGGAAGAATCTTTAAACGTTTGGCAGAGTCTAAGCATCAACGATCGTATTTTTCCAAGGTCGGTTTGACACCAGGTAACAGGGATCGGTAGCGTTTTGCACCATGAAGCCATCCGTTAGACGCATTATGCTTGTCACCCCTCCCGGACGTTGTACACCAGAGGGCTCGTACCACGCCGTGCCGCCGGAGGGTGCGGCCAGGTTGGCAGCCTGGCTCATACATGGCGGGTTCGAGGTAGCTGCGCTCGATGTTCTCATCGAGGGCTATGACGTACACGTGGTTGAGGGAAAGACGGTCAGATATGGCCTTTCCGTAAATCGAGCAGCCGCCCGGATAGCCGATTGGTCGCCGGATGTCATCGGCTTCAGCTGCCCGTTTACCTGCACCGAGCCGGATGTGATCGAGATCGCGAAGGCCTGCAGGTCGCTGTTGCCTGACACACTGATAGTGATCGGGGGAGCGCACGCGGCCGCCAATGCAACTGCATTGCTCGGCAATGAATCTGCGCTTGATCTCGTGGCCGTGGGTGAGGGAGAACAGGCAATAACATCTTTGTTGTTACATGTTAATAGAGGCGGCAGCCCGGTCGAGATGGACGGTTTCGCATTTCGAGGACCGGATGGCGGCATACGGCAACGACCTCTGAAGAGCTTTATCGATCTGGATCGACTTCCCCTGCCGGCCTGGGATCTTTTTCCTCTTGATGCATACGCCAAGGCAAACGCACCGCACTTCGGTGTAGGTCAAGGCAGACGATACCTTCCGACGACCTGGAGCCGGGGTTGCGTCAATGCCTGTTCGTACTGCTTGACGCCGCGTCTTTGGGGTCGGGGAAACTATCGCAGGCGCTCAATCGCGAAAATCATCGATGAAGCCAGGAGCCTGAAGCAAGAATTCAAAATCGAGGAAATGCACATCGAGGACGATTGTCTGCTGGCCGACAAGGACTGGTTCCATGCTGTCCTGGACGCGATGGCGCAAGAGAATCTTGGCCTGCGGCTTGATTTTCCAAACGGTCTCGACGTAACCGATCTGGATGAAACTACAGTTGCCAAGCTGGCTCGGGCGAACACGGTCAGAGTCGGTCTTGCATTCGATGCCGGCGAGCCCGAAAAACAGCTGAGATGGGTCGGAAAACGAGTGAGTCTGAAGCTGGGTAGCGAGGTGGTCGCTATGCTGCACGACGTGGGGATATCTCTGATCGGGTACTTCATGCTCGGGTTTCCTGGCCAGACTATTGACGACATGCGCGCCACTGTCGACTATGCGCTTTCCATGGATCTTGACGCCCTATCTCTTTTCATCGTCACTCCATTTCCCGGAACACCCTTGCATACCTATTGCAAACGCAAAGGCCTGCTGGTAGCAGGCCGTGATCTCAGGGACTATCGTTTTTCCACTGGTCATATTCATACCGCTGAATTTGGCCCCGGGGACACGGAGCGGCTTCGACACGAGGGCTGGCTGAAGTTCCAAAACCGCAGGAGGGCTCCCTAGTGCGAGTCTTGTTGGTAGGAGGCATCCCCAGGCGAATCCACCAGGGTCCCGTGGATTGGTTTGGACACCGCTTCGAAATGATCCGCAGTGGATTTGATCGCATTGTCAACTTCAATCTCATGTCACAAGGTAAAAAAGCAACGCTGGACCGGAAAGAACTTGAAGCCTTCGTAGACTCTACTTACGGTCATGAATTGGTCCTGTGTGAAGTGCCAGAAGCGCTGATCATTTCGCGTGAGCGGAGTAGAAGGGGAGATCCTCCGATTCCTATGCTTGCTCTGGCGGTGCATGGGCTCAAGCGCACAAGAGCAATACGGGAATGGTATATCGAACATGAAAACCATGATCAGTGGCCCGAGATGCTGCAGGCGCCCTGGATTGGCTGGATCGCAGCCAGTTCTTTCCATGACGAAATTCTTGTAGGAGCCGGGGTTCCGCAAAACCGCATACATCATATCGAGGCAGGCAGCACGGCATATTCGATGTTCCTGCCAAATGCAGATTTCCTGCTGGACGGCGGCCAAGAGGCGGACGGGAAAGCGGCGAATGGCCTGCCAGCCGATGGGGTAGTGATCCCCGGTTCCGGCAGGCGTGATCCGGAATGCTATTTACGGGCCGCCCGGGCGTTGCCTGGGATATCATTTACGGTGGTGGACGAGCAGACCGGTTACCACCGCAGGCGGCTTGCAAACACCGGCCTGACCAAGCTTGCCAACGTTCGCTGGATGAGGGCCATGGCCCTCGAGAGTTACATCGCTTTGCTCAAGCGCGCCAGGCTGGTAGTGGTTGTCCTGCAGCCCGGTCTTGGTGATTGCGGTCATACAACGGTAGCATTGGCCCACCGACTTGGGGCCGCCGTTATCTGTAGCAACGTTCAGGGAGTAAAAGACTACGTGAAAGACGGACACAACGCGCGACTGGTCGAGCCCGGGGATCCGGAAGCCTTGGCAGTGGCAATCAGCGACTTATGGGAGGATGTACCGAAGCGCATGCAACTTGCCGAGAATGGCCGCCAGACCGAGGCTATCCGCTCTCGAGCTTGCCGCGAGAATTTATTTAAGGCGCTGGAGGCCGCATTTGCGGGGTTGCCCGAGCGAGCAAGCCGGGGCTGAAAGAGCCGGTAACCCCGCCGATGAAATGCCGAGAAGGTCTACGGTTCAAGTCAGGTGATCACTGACATCCCCGGTGTCGCCTCTTCTTGCCATGCTGACGAAGGATGCAAGCAGGCTGTCCCGCTCGCTTGCGGGAATGTCTTTCGCGACGTCGTCGTCTATGTAAAAAATATTAAAATTTTTCGTGTAGCTCAGGCGGGGCGCGTTATCATCCCTTTTCGTCAGCTTAATTCTAAAAGCAGCGGTTTTCCATCTGAAAACGTATACTATTCCGGTATCTATCGAGATGTTCTCGAGACGCCAGTCTCCGATGAACTGCTGCCCAATCTCCTGCGGCAAGATGATTTTCCTGGCATAGCTTTCGAGCATATTTCTAAGTGCCTGGCCGTCTGGAGATTCGCCGGTAGCTTCATTGCCTTTGTCGCTCTGCTTTTTCTTCTGCCTTTCTTTCTGCCTGCTAGACAGAAGTTCGTCGATCATCTGAAATATCTCTTTTGAATTTGTAATGCTTTTGAAGTACCGCCTTACTAATTTGATAACGTCTCCTTTTATGCCTTCTATATCATACTCTTGTTTTCTCTCGAAAAAGGAGTCCCAGCCGACGGAGTGCTTGTCGATATCCTCCATGACTTGTATCAAATCGATATTATTGGAATTAAGAGTCTGGTAATCGGCTGGTTCAAGTAAACTCATCAGTATCTTGAAGTTATTGGCCAGCGACTCCATCTTGATGATGTCCGAATATGAGTAGCTATCCGAGGCGTAGGACAAATGCGGCACGTCCCTGTCGAAAACAATTCCATTTTTCGCACTGTTCTTGCTGTATTCCGTACCGGGAGTCACCATGAACCTATGGAGATTGAGATTCTTTATGCCGTGATCGAGACACCACCTGAGTGTCTTCTTGAACTTCTGGTAACTATCCCCCGGTAACCCGTAGATAACGTCGAAGGATGCCGAAGGAAAATGACTCAATATTCCGGGCAGCTTCTCTTCCAGTTTCTTTACCTTGAACCACTTACGGCCGGAGTTGTCGTGCAGTTTCTGACTGCTCGATTGCAGGCCGATTATTGGAGATTCAGAGAAATTCGCCTCTGAGTACAATCTAATGCCCTCATCGTCGGCACGTAAAAAATTGAAGAAAGCGAACATCTTGATGTCATGTACATTGTTCTCAATTACAAACTTCAGAATGCGTTTTGTTCTGATGGAGCCAAGATCAATCTCGGAATCCGAAAACCAGATACCCTTAATCTTTTCGTTCGAGAGCAAGCACCCCAGATCAATCTCAACACAATCGATTGGAAAGAGTCTTTTGGGAGAATGGTGCCAACTGCAAAATTTACAACTGAATGAACATCCTCTCGATGTGCCGTACAACACGAGGCCGGATAGGGATTCTATGAAGCTCTCGCTATATGGTGAATGCAGGTTCTTGGGGTCCAGGGGCCGTCCTGGGCTGTTTATAGCAATCTTGCCGTCGTGATTGCTGCAAACGCCAGCTATCTCGAATTGACTACTTTTTGAATGAATAAGTGCTCTTAGAAGCTTCTTGAAGGCAATTTCTCCTTCGCCTAGGACAATGATGTCCACGAAGGGATTCCGCCTGAATACGAATTCGCAGTCACTGACCTCTGGTCCACCTAGCACGATAGTAACATTTGGGAGAACGATCTTGATTCTCCTGCAAATACCAAGAACCTTCTGTATGTTCCACGCATGACAGGAGAAGGCGACAATAGTTGGAGATTGTTCCCATATTTTACCGAGAATGTGTTCATTTGAATCAACGAGGTCAAGGGCAAATATCATGAGATTGCAGCTGGCGTCTATTTCCTCATCGGCCAAAGCCGATGCTCTTATCCAATGCAAGGGCATTACATGAAAAGAAGCATGTGAAAATACGGCCTCGCCCCGGATGGTCTCCTTCAAGGGCTTGCAAAAAGAGGCAAGAATAACGTTTTGTTTCATGATGGCACTCGTCCCGAACTTACATGACCGGCGCTGGTTTGCTTGCCGCAGAAGGCTAACACACGCGATCAGTCGATGGCAACTTGACCGGCCTCTCTGCGGGGAAGTGCAGCTCGGCTCACAACTACGACCCAGTTCGGAACCCGGGCCAAAGCCATGATTGCAGGAAATCCCAGGAGATGCCCCTGGACAGATTGTTCGCGTAGAAACGGCGAGCCTCGCGATACCGGTTTCCAATTGGGACAGCGAGGGGCACAAAGCGGGAAAGGTCATCTATCGTTCTGCCCTTCAGGTCATCGTCATTCCTGCGGTGCCGAGCGTCGTAGAAGGGTTTCTCGATTCGTTCAAGGTACTTGATATAGCTGTTAACAGTGCCTCGGATGATGTTGAACTGGTAGAATGCCTGTGGCGAATGATCGTAGAATCGATCGTATCCGTCCAATATACAGCGCTGCAGTTGGCTTGGTCGCATCCATTTGGGGAAGTGGACCACGAAATTACCGCTAAAGAAACGCCAGTCGCGGTGAATGAACAGATGGTCGGGAATCATTTGCTCGTGGCCCAATACCGACTGGCGCGACGGGAAGTCGTAGAGCGAACATAGGCCAATATTGTAGAAGCGCTGTTCGACGCAGAAGTCAACGGTACGTAGGATGGTGTCCGGTGTGTCGTGGTCGCTTCCGAAGATGAACAAGGCCTGGAGATTTATGCGGTAGCGCCTGAAAGTTTCTATTGCGGATAGGATTTCATTTACAGTCTGTCCCTTGTTCATGTCTTGCAAATTCCGTTCAAATATGGACTCGATGCCTACTCCGATGGTGGTCCGGTCAAATTGCTCCAGTACCCGCAGTAGATTGTCGTTCTGCGATGCCTTCAGACGTGAGAAGAGGAAGGGACGCAGCCTGCGTCCATACCGGTCGAGGAGTTGCGAGAACAGTGCTTCCGAGTACTCTGGGTCTAGGGTCAAGTCGTTGTCCACGAAGAACAGGTATGGAGTTTTGAACTTGTTCAGGTATGCGTCCGCGTCCGCGAGGACGGCCTCGATTGGCCGTTTGCGGTACAATCTACCCAGTTCATATTTGACGAAGCAGAAACGGCAGCCGAATGGGCAACCCCGAGTGGCCTGGAGCACCGGCAGGGCCAAGCGGGGAACCCCGGAGCTTAAAATGTCGATCAAATTCCGCCCTAGATCTGGACGGTACTCTGGAGCCAGATCCAGCTTCAGTGTCCAACTCAGATCGGACAAGAATGCCCGATCCGGGTTGTGGACAGGCTTCCCGTCCGGTCCGCGGTATGATACCCCGGCCACCGAAACCGGATCAGCGCCTCGCTGGAGGGTCTCGATCAGTTCGAGCAGGGTTTCCTCACCCTCGTTACGAACCACGAAGTCCGCGTGATCCAGCGCGTCCTCCGGAACTACGGAGGGGTGGCTACCACCCATGATGACAGGGATTCCGATGGATCGCACCCGATCGGAGATGGCATAGGCTCGCAGAGCGGAAAAGGACATAACCGACAAGCAGACAAAGTCTGCCTTGCGTACCTCGTTCCAGTCTACCCGGGTGCCTACGTATTCATCATACAGGCGCACCTTGTGCCCGTTGTGCGAAAGATAAGAAGCTACCGAGAGGGCACCGTAGCGTGGCATGCGAACCTTGAAGCTGGTCACCTCAAGAGGTGGCTCGGCATCCCGCGGAGAGATAAAGACGATGCGAGCAGTCACGGATCCTCCTACAGTCGAGTAACAGGCGATGGTGCCCTTCATGACTGTCTGGTAAATTTGGTCAAACTCCACGCACTGACCCGCCAACCGAGGAGGACAGTTAGGTATGTTTTATGGGACTAGACACTCAAACGTCAAGCGTCACTTGCTTCCTCTGATACTACTGTCAATAAAAGGGATGACTTTGAGATGTGCCCATGTTATTTTCGCCAGGGTATTGGGGGAGAGAATCTGGCATCTTGGTGGAAGATTTGAGCGGCTCATGCAAACAGGTTCTGCTCACTACAACGGGTGATTCGCTGACCTGTTCACCGCCGATGGGGCTCCTCCAGTTGGCTGCCTGTATCCGCACTGCGGGTGTCAAAGTACAGATATTTGACCTGGTAGCCAGACCGGACAAAAAGGTGCAATTCCTGGAGGCGATCGGCTCGGACACTCTCTGGATCGGGTTCTCAGCATCGACGGCCAACTACCCGAGCGCCCGGCGTCTGGCCCATGAGTTGGTGCAACAAGGCACAGGCGTTCCCCTGATACTGGGTGGCGCACATGCCACGGTGTTGCCGAACGAGTGTCTCGACGACGGACCGTGGGATGCCGTAGCGATTGGGGAGGGAGAAGAAATCTCGGTGGAGGTCTCCCGGCGATTGCTGGAACGGGAGACGCTCTCAGGGGTCCCGGGACTGAGGATTCGGAGAGAGGAGGGGCAGGTAGAAGTCGAGGCGCAGCGTGCGGAGAAGTTGGATGCGCTGCCCATGCCCGCCTGGGACCTGGTCGACCTGGCCGACTATCAGAGTAAGCCATGGCAACTAGTCCGGCGCGGCAAGCGAGTTGCACCCCTGATGACCAGCAGAGGGTGTCCTTTTCAGTGCAGTTTCTGCGCGGTGCCCAGAATAGCCGGACGCCGTATCCGCCTGCGTCCGGTGGAGCAGGTACTGGAGGAGGCTGAAGTACTTGTGCGGCAGTATGGAGTAGATGAGTTCCACATTGTCGATGACAGCTTCAACGCCAACCTGGATCATGCCAAGACCATCATGCAAGGGCTGCTGGAGCAATCCATCAGGGTATTCTGGAAGACTCCCAACGGGATCAGAGTTGATCGTTGTGATGCGGAATTCATCGATCTGGTTGGCAGAAGTGGCGGATATCAGGTGGGTTTTGGGATCGAGTCCGCCGATCCAGGTGTTCTGAAGCAATGTGCAAAGCCGCTTGACCTGGAGGATGCGAGCAGAGTTATAGAGGCGTTCAGCCATGCGGGAATATCTACCTTTGGGTTCTTCATTCTTGGCCTGCCGGGGGAGACCAGAGATACTATTGATACGACGATTGATTATTCGGTGCACTCCGTCCTCGATCACATCCATGCAACTTTGGCGGTGCCCTATCCGGGCTCGCCGTTGTTCGATCGCCTGAAAGAAGAAGGAAAGTTGAACACCAGTTGGGAGACGTTTCGGCACGGCAGAGCATTTCCCACCTGTGATCTGTCGCCTGGATTGCTGCGAGCGGCACTCCGGCGGTTCTACCTGAGGTTCTATGCATCCCCTCGGAGGGCACTGGGCCTCGCCCGCGAATGTCTGCGCAGCGGCTTGGGTTCATTCGCACGGGTGGCTTGGACCTACCTGAACGCCGAAAGGTCCCAGCGATGATCCCGCTGCCCACACGCAGGCAACCGTTGCGGATCGTGTTGATCTCTCTTCCTTTCCGCTACTTCCCTCGGGTCGAAACCCGGCGAGCCAGCTATTGCCGGCCTCCGTTGGGCATTGCCTACTTGGCTGCTTACCTGAAAAAGTTTGCCCTGATCCCCATTGAGCTTAGGTGTGTTGATCTGCTGTCCGACAGTCATCTCAGCATCGAGCAGGTGCGAGACCGGTTGTTGAAACTTGAACCGGACGTAGTGGGCATGACGGTAGTGACAGCCAACCAGCCTCTTGCTGCTAGCCTGGCCACGGCCTTAAAGGCCCGACGTCCAGATCTCTGGATCGTGGCGGGTGGACCACATATAACGGCGCTTCCCAACGAGTGCATACCCGGCGTGGACGCCCATGTGGTTGGTGAGGGGGAGGAGTCGCTGCTGGAATTCGTGCAGGAAGTGATCGTAGGAGGAAGCACCAAGCCGATCGCGGGCGTAGTCCATAAGTTAGCCAATGATGAGGTGCGGGTTGGGCCATCCAGGCCCTTCATCGCTGATCTGCACAACCTGCATTTGCCTGCGCGCGACTTGTTGCCGAACAAAACTTATTTCCATAGCTTTCCCTACCAGGGTGTCCACGGATTCACGACCCAGTTCACCTCGCGTGGATGTCCATTCTCGTGCAACTTCTGCGCGAACGAAACCCTGTGGGGTCGACGTGTGAGATACCATTCCATCGATCGGGTAATGGAGGAAGTCAACTGGGTGGTCGAGCAACTCGGTGTGAATCTCATTTTTTTCGACGACGATTCGTTTACTTCCAACCGCCGCCGCGCATTAGAATTGATGGAGAGAATCCGTAAGACTTACCCGAAACTGAGGTGGATCTGCCACGCACGGGCAGATGCCATCGACCAGGAAATTGCCAGGGAGATGGCGGCGAGCGGCTGCGTCGAGGTACAGATGGGGGTGGAGTCAGGTGATCCGGATATTCTGGAAAGCATCGGCAAGAAGATCAACTTGACGCAGGTTCGTGGCGCAGTGGCTGCATTGAGTTCGAAGGGTGTCAATGTCTGGGCCACCTTCATTCTCGGCCATGAGAACGATACTAGTCGGACCATCCAGAGAACGGTGGAGACCGCGATCGAACTGAATCCCACCTATGCCTCGTTCATCGTGCTGCTGCCTTTTCCGGGGACCGCAGTCTACGAGAGGTTCAAGGAGAAAGGTTACCTGAGAGCAAAGAACTGGGGCGAATACTCATGGCATGGCTATCCGGTTTTCGAGACCGAGCACTTATCCCGCGTCGACCTGGTCAATGCACGTAAACAGGCCAATTTGGCTTTTTATCTCCGGCCGGCGAAGTTGATCGAGCTTGGGTGGCACACCATACGCGCAGGATCTTGGCGGGAAATGCTACGCAACTTCTTGTCGTGGAAAAGTCTTGTCATGCAGTAGTCTTGTTCGTCAGATTGTGATCAGGGAGTCGTGAAAATCGCAACCGGCCATAGAATCGCCTTGATCGAGCCGCGCTTTCCACGCCGGCGGGGAATGCTGGTTCACTGGGAGTACGAGCCCTTCGGCTGCATGATGCTGTCTGCCGCCCTGAAGAGGGAAGGGTTCAAAGTGAGGTTCTGGCAACAGGAACCGGCATCCAGCGCCGATCGGCTGGCTCGACAGGTGGCTGACTGGGGGCCAGATATCGTGGGCATCTCTGCTTACACCAGCAATTTCCCGGAAGGGCGGCGCATCGCCCGAAATTTGAAATCGTTGGGCACGTCGGCGCAGATCGTTTTCGGCGGTGTTCATGCTACGATTGCCCCCGACATCGTGCAGGACGAATCAGTCGACTACGTCCTGCGCGGAGAAGGCGAAACCGCTGCCCCGGCAATGTTTCGGGCCATCCTAGAAGGAAAGCCGGTCGATTCCGTGCCGGGAGCAGTGCGCCAGGTCGATGGTAGAATGCAACAGTCGTTGGCTTTCGAGTTGATATCGGATCTGTCATCGCTGCCTTGGGCGGATCGATCGCTTGTCGGGCCTACGATCGAATACAGTCTTGGTGCCTACGGTTTGCCCAAGGCCATCGTTATGACATCACGAGGCTGTCCCTCGGCCTGTACGTTCTGTTGTGCACCCTTGATCAGCAGACGACAAGTGCGACTGCGTGACCCCGGCGAAGTGGTTCGGGAAGTGTGCTATCTGAGAGACGTCAGGGGTGTGCGATTCATCTGCTTCGCCGACGACGAGTTCTTCGCTGAAATTGCCCATGTGGAGGCGGTCTGTAAAGAGCTGATCAAAAACCGTGCTGTTTTGCCCTTCTTCTGCATGGGCAAGATCGATCTGCTGGATTTTTCCTTGCTCGAGTTGTTGGCAAAATCCGGATGTCGACGCATCTTCTTCGGAATGGAAAGACCACCGGGCAAGACACGCTGGGCATCCAAGGCTCGTGACGTGGAGGCGATCGATTCCAAATTGCGGTGTGCCCGCCGGCTCGGAGTGTTCACTCAGGTTGGCTTTATAATCGGATTTCCCGATGAGGACCACGATAGCCTGGCCCGACTAGAGGATTACGTGAAGGAGCTGCCCGCTGACTACCTGAGCGTGACCGTTTTCACTCCGTTTCGGGGGACCGCACTATACAACTTAATGGTCAAACAAGGCATCCGAATCTCCGGCGAGGAGGAACGCTTTATATATGACAGTGTAGCGTTCGAGCATCCTCACTTGACCGGAAGAGAACTACTTCAGTGGAGGCAGAAGATTCTCCGTTCCTTCTATCTGAGCCGGGCCTACTTGAGAAGGGCCACGCGGTCACTGGCCAAAAATCCCAGCCTAGGCCTTGACTATGGGCGCATGTTGCTCGCGGCAGTGAGGGGTGGGCTCTTTTCCCGCTGACTGGGAAACAAGCTGCTCAGGTCTTGGTGATCTCGAACAGTGAAACGCGCCAGGGGTGCGCACGGGTTATGTTGGCATACACGGATCGCTGTTGCTCAACATATCCCAGCACAGCTGCAGCCCGATCTCGACACCGTATTCAGGTGACCAGCCTAGCGCAGCCAGCCGGGCGCAGTCTGCGCGCTCCTCCCACGGCTCATCGGGACGCATCAAGTGTGGATCCTGCTTGATGTCGGGACGTTTGCCGGTAATTGCAGACAGCATTTCCACCAGCTCGCCCGGCGATGCCGATCTGCCGCTGCCGACGTTGAGTGGACGAAAAGATCCCGGCAGCGGCGGCTTCGACAGGCTGATTGTAAAAGCGCTACAGACGTCGTCGACATGTATCCAGTCGCGCCGCCGATCCAGCTCTCCCAGGCGAAGAGGACCGCCTTCGCAAAAGCCCGCGATCAAGGCCGGCACGAAGAACTCACGCGATCCGCCGGCCCCGTAGACGTTGAAAAGGCGCAGGCTTGTCGCCGACATGGACGTGCTGGCCACGGCCGTCAGGACGATCTTCTCCTGGATTAGCTTCAGCCGGCCCAAAAACGTGGTCGGGTCGAGCAGGTGATCCTCGCCGATAGGCAAACTTCTCGGCGTGCCGTATATCTTTCCGCTCGAGGCCACAACGATATGTCTCACTCCGCAGTGATTTGCCAGTAGTATTGCGTTGGCCGTCCCGACGGTCGCGGTTCGCAGGGCATCCAGGGGGCACCGCGCTCGGAAACCCGGTGATGCCGGAAATGCCAGGTGCACCAGCGCGTCGGCGGGCGTCGAGAGGGCCAGCAGGGAGTTCAGGTCGTTGATATCCGCCCTGGTTCTGTCCAACTCGACCGGATCGTGACCCGCGCCCGAGAGCGCTGCCGAGAGATGCCGACCGATGAAGCCATTCGCTCCGGTGACCAGCACGCGCATCTCAGGGCTGCCTTCGCTCCAGGCTAACCCTGGAGCGCCAGTATTCCAGTACATCCCGCAACGTCTGCTCGATGGGAATCTCGGGTCTCCAGCCGGTCAAATCGCTGAAGGGTTCAACATCGGCTTCGAGCCGCATCGGTTCGGTTGGTCTGACCAGGGTCGGATCCGTCTCGATGGTTATCAGGTTTTTCTTCGGTGACATGGAAAGCATCTTTTCGAGGCATTCTCTTACGGTGAGGATCTGCCGGCTGCCGATCAGGAAAAGTTCGCCAGGGGGACACTTCTCTACGGCAAGCCAGTAGGCCTTGACCATGTCCCTCACGTCTGTCCAGTTTCGGCGTGCCTCCAGGTTGCCTACATTAATCACGGGTGGCGCCAGACCGGCTTCGATGCGCGCTATCTGGCAGGCGAACGAGGGCAACGCAAAGACACGGTCGCGACGAGGACCTTCGTGGTTGAAGGCCCTGACACGAATCACCTGCAGTCCGTAACTCTTGTGGTGCTCGTAGCCGAGCAAATCCTGGGCGACCTTGCTCACCGCATAGGGATTGAGCGGACGAAGCGGTGTCTCGGGGTGGATGGGCAGTTCGTCTTCAGGGACATCACCGTATTCCTCGCCGGATCCTGGTAGCAAAACACGGGTGGCGGCAAGTTCGTTCCGTCGCAGCGATTCCAGCAGGTACAGAGTGCCCATTACATTGGTGCGGAAACACGTCTCCGGCGCCCCCCATGAAGGGGACACGAAGCTCTGGGCTCCCAGGTGGAAGATACGATCCGGCTTGACGGACGATACAACGCCGTCCACCGAGAAAGGATCCCCCAACTCGCACAGGTGCCAGAGGATGCGCGTCTCGACGTCCGCGATGTGTTCCACCAGTGTCATCCTGGATGCCCAGCGCTTCGTGGCATGGATCTCTAGATGCGGCACTTCGAGCAGCAGGTCGAGCAGGTGACTGCCGACGAATCCGGTTGCGCCTGTAACCAATACCTTCATGGTCTCGACTCCATGAGCATGACGAGATCCCGGAAGATGGCCGCTACCTCGGCCGGGTGCGGCAGGTGGCCGAACAGTCCCGGCCCGATTTCGAAACGGGTCGTGCCACCCGGGCGCGGGCGGTGGGTGACGGGTAGTTCGATCAGCCTGGCTCTTATCGACATGGCCCGCATGAGAATCTCCGCGTTGACCACGCCCGTTCGACACTGTAGCGGGGTGGTTCCGATAACATTACTATGCACCAACTTGAAAGCGCAGTCGAGATCCCTTACTCCGCGAATACCCAAAAGACGCGCCGCCAGGCTAGAGTAGAGTCTTCCGGCCAGCCTGCGCGCCAGGGGATCGCGCCGCACGCGCCTGTATCCGACAACCAAATCGGCCCGTCCGGATTCGGCGGCCAGACTGGACAGCTCGCCGTGATCGAATTGCCCATCGGCGTCGGTGAGCAGCAGCCAGGGATATTGTGCTGCGGCGATGCCCAGGGCAAGCGCGCGGCCATATCCGGGATCGTCAGCCGGTTGCCACACGGTGCGCACCCGGGTGCGCCCGGCTGCCAACTCTCTTGCCAACTCGGACGTTCCGTCCCCGGCTGCCAGGCTGGAAACCAGCAAGATCTCCCAGTCTGAAGATGCACAGGCTGCCAGGGCTTCTTCCAGGTTTTCCGTAACCATCGAGAGGTTGGGCGCTTCCTCGAAGCACGGCAGCACCGCGCTCACTCGGATGTCATCGTTCTTCGACATTGATAAGCGGCTGGATCCTGTCACGAAAGAGAAATATTACATCCGGTCGGTCGGCAAAAGGCGCGAAGTAGTGCTCGATGCCTTTCCGACGCAGGTCGGCGTGTATTTTTACGCCCTCCTCGGCAATCCGGCGACTGCCTTCACCGGCGCGCCAGCGGTCAGCGGGCATGTCACGCACCTGGTCAACCAGTTTTCCTGAGGCCTCGGCCGCCCGATCGTTGAAGTAAAGGTTGAGAAGCCACGCATAAAGGGCCTCTGTTTTCTCGATGAACAGCTTCTCTTGTTCCGGCAGCTTCAAGACCGTGGTGGTCGAGTAGTCGGGGGGCACCCGGGATTCGTCGATCAGCCCCTGGGCCAGGCATGTGCGATACAGCTCTGTGCCCGGAAAAGGATACATGATGGACGGGCGAATCGAGTCGAAGCCGAGATCCGCACAAAGCCGGACGGTGGCCAGCATTTCTTCGTGGCTTTCGGTCGGCATGCCCAGCATCACGTATGCACGCGTGTTGACTCCCAATCGGTGCAGCAAGGCAACAACCTTGCGCAGCCGGCTTTCGGACAGTTCCCGGGCCAGGATCTGCTTGCGGACTCTTTCCGAGCCGCTCTCCACGCCGAACTTGACCATGTAGCAACCAGCATCCGCGAGCAGGTGGGCCATCTTTTCGTCCAGGTGTCCGGCGATGGCGTTGCAGACGAAGGGCAGGCCGATCTCCGCTGCGTAAGCCGCAGAAAACTCCTTCAGCCACTCGCGGCTGGAAGCAAAGCGATCGTCCCCGAAATTGAACGCCTTGAGAATTCCGGGATATCTTTCCTTGAATGCCTTGATCTCGCCGATTACGTCCTCTACCGATCGCTGCCGGCAGTAGGCCGATCCTGTGATTTTTCCGGGCGTCAGCTTACGAAGAGTGTCGAGAATGGCCGCGTTGTGGCAATAGTTGCACTTCATCGGGCAGCCGCGGCCGACGATGGTCTCTGCGAAACCGCGATTGGCCCGGATGATGGCGGAATAGTCGATGCCGTCGAAGAATGGCCATGATTGTCTTGTAATATCGGGCAAGAAGGCCATGTGATTGCGATGGATTCTGCCGTTTTCCTTGACCCAAAAGTTCGGCACGGATCGATGGTCGCCTGCCCCCTGCAGCGCAGAGACGAATCGCGATATAAGCCCGTCCACTTCTCCCAGACCGACGAAATCGACGGAGGGGTGTGAAAGAACCGTTTCCGCATTCAAGGTCGTGTGTACACCGCCGCACAGCACCTTGCAGCTCGGATCAAGCCGCTTTACCAGTGAGGCCATATTCATGGCATGCGGAAAATGGTTTTGCCCGAAGGACAAAGCATGCAGGTCGAACAAATGCTCGCTGAAGAAGGCGGCCAGCCGGTCTTGATCGAAAGGCATTCCTACACTCTCGTTCAGGTGAAGCAGCCTGACCTCGTGCCCCGCCTCGGCCAGTTCGCGGGCAAGCAGAGACGCCCCGACGCTCATGCCCGGCGGGGTCGAGAGGTTGAACCAGTGGAAGCAAATCTTCATGGCTCACCCGGTTCCATGTCGGCATTCGGCAGACCGACCGGATCTCCGCCGTAAAGGAAGGTGACATCGGATCTTTCCGGGAAGGGATTGAAGTAGTGCTCGATCCCCGCGGCGCGCAGCTTTCTGGTCAGGGCTATAGAGGACGATCGGATCCAGTCACGCGTCTCCGCGCTGGCCCATTCGCCTTGCGGCATGGCCAGTGCCTGTCCCAGGAGCGGTCCGTATTCACGGGCGCAGCTCTCGCTCAGATAGACGTTTTGCATCCAGGGATGCAACAGGTGTGCCTTGTCGATGAACAGGGCCATCTCGGAATCCCAGCGAAGTACCGAAAGGTCGTCGTAGTTTTCGTACTCCCGGCCACTCAGCAGCGAGTCCTTGACGCAACGCTGATAAATTGGAGTTCCTTCCACGGGGTAGAAAATGCACAATCTCGTGGAAGTAGCTTTGAGTTTGGCTGCGAAACGAAAGGTCGAAAGCATTTCGTCGCGGGTCTCGGTCGGGTTGCCCACCATCAGGTAGATGCGGGTCGGAACGGTGTGGGCCTTGAGGCAGGCAAGGGCGCGCTCGATGGTCACCTGGTCGAAAGACTTTCCGAGAATCATGGTGCGGATGCGTTCGCAGCCCGATTCCACGCCGATCTTGGCGATGGCCCCCGAGCGCGAAAGAGCCGCTGCCAGTTCATCGTCGATTCCGTCGACCAGCAGATTGCAGGTATAGGGCAATTCGAAACGTTCGGCATACCCGCGGCAGAAATCCAGCATCCAGCGGCGATCGAAGTTGACCGCGTCATCCGCCAGCGAGAACATTCTTACATCTTCTCCGAAGCGATCAAGGATCATCCTCATTTCTGCGAAGACATTTTCACAGGAGCGCTTGCGACAGTAAGGAATTTTTCCGGTACCCGCAGGCAGCCGATGCCGGTATGCGTTTCGCAGGGCCTGGTTGAAGCAGAAACTGCAACTATTTGGGCAGCCCCTGCCGGTGATCACCTCGAACATGCCCCGGTTGTAAGCAAGCGCGGGACCGTAATCTATGTGATCGATGTCGATCAGAGTCTGCCGTTCAATATCGGGCAAGGGCGCCATGGGATTGCGCCAGATACGCTCTGCGCTTTTGCCCCAGAATCCGGACAGTCCCGATACATCGCGGCCATGATCGAGGCGGGTTATAAAGTCGGCCAGCAGCCCGTCGGCCTCGCCGATGCAGAGATAATCGACTTCGTCCCGAGCAATGACCTGGTCCGGGAAGAGGGTGGTGTGCACGCCGCCGCACAGGATGGGCACTTCGGGCAACTCTTTCTTCAGAAACGGCACGAGCTCCTCGAAATAGCGGAAGTGATTGCGCCCGAACGAAAGAGCGATGATACCCGGTCTGAAAAGACGAATATGCCCGGCAATTTCAGCGGGATCGAAGGCCATGCCGACATGTTCGTTCAGGTGCAGCACCGAAACCTGGTGGCCGGCTTCGGTCAGCTCGCGTGTGAGCAGCGCCACACCGATGTTCATCTTGGGCGTGCTGTTCAGGTTGAACCAGATGAATTGGACGCGCATCAGAGTCGGCCCTTCAACATTCCGCCCGCTCATCGTCGATGTTGATCAGGGCGCGACGTCTATTGATTTTCAGAAAGGCCCAGTCGGGGCGTTCGGTGAAAGGCGCAAAATAGTGGGGCAGACTCTCTCGGTCCAGGCTCTCGTGCAACGCCCGGCTGCGCTTCCAATATTCGGCAAGGAAAAGCGGATCGCGGGCGGAGCCAGAAGCGGGTGAGAGGGTCCAGGAGCTCAACTCACGGGCCCGGGCTGCAACCGGCTCGTCCAGGTACTGATTCACCAACCAGGGGTGCAAGATAAGCGTCTTGTCGAGGAAGGCGCGCATGCCGGCGGGCCATTTCAACACTGATTGCTCGAGAAAACCGTACATGGCCTCAGTTTGCTCTATAAGGCCGCTTTGGGCAAGCTCCGAGTGGATCTCGGTGCCCGGGAAGGGGCAAAACATAGCGACACGCAGTGCATCCGGCCTGAGATCGGCGCAAAAACGGAAGGTAGCCAGTACATCGTCCCGCGTTTCAGTGGGAATGCCTACCATCAGGTAGGCCATGGTGTTTATTTGCCGTCGCTTCAAGTGCTCGAAAGCTCTGCGTATGGTCGCCTCGTCGAAGGGACGCCCCAGGACCTGCTTGCGGATTCGGCCCGGTGCGCACTCCACGCCCAGCTTGATCATGTTGCAGCCCGCCCGGTCGAGCAAGGCGGCGCTTTGCTCGTCGATTCGATCCGCCGTGGCATTGGCGATGAAGGGCAGCCCGATCTCCGCCGGGTAGCGCTCGGCGAACTCGGCAAGCCAGGCCTTGTCGAACGCCAGGCGATCGTCGCCGAACATGATTGCCTTGAGTGAAGGCGCGCGGGAACGCATTTCCTTCAACTCGGCCAGCAGGTTGTCGATCGAGCGCAGGCGAATATAGGGCCACGATGCGGGGGAACCGCCCAGGCCGTCCCGATAACGCTTCACCAGGGCGTGATTCTGACAGAAGCGGCAATGGTAAGGGCAACCGCGGCCGGCAATGATCTCCC
>CAZXHT010000034.1:47534-56549 GCA_964640665.1 uncultured Myxococcales bacterium | reverse complement strand
CGGTGGCCTCACGCTTCACCTCGGGCACAACGTCGTCTCTGACAAGCAGGTCTGCGAGCTTTCCAAGCAGCGCCGATATCTTCAACTCGCCTACCAAGCGAGCCGCCGTGGCTTGCACCTTGTAGTTGTCTTGCGAGCCCAGCGCCGTGGTGAGTAGATCGGCAAGCTCCGCCAAACCGAGCCCCTTGAACGCCACGATGGCCTCGGCCCGTACCTCCTCGTCACTGTCTCCGAGGACTGGAATAATCGCCGCACGGGCCTGGGCCATTTTCATGGTCGAGAGCACATGCACGGCCGCAAGGCGTATGCCGGCGTTTTCGTTGCTCAAGGCGGATATAAAGTAGTCCAGCGACTTCTCGCCGGCCAGACGCTGTAAAGCCCTCCCGGCCTCCTTGCGCACAAACAGCTCCTCGTCGTCGACCAGGTTGAGTAGCGGTTCGACGGCACTGACCGCTGCCGGATGGCCCAGATTGCCCAGGGCCCTGGCGGCGGCGCCCCTGACCACGTAGTTCTCGTCGTCCAGTGCCCCGGACAACGGCTTCACCGCCCGCTGATCGGCCAGGCGTCCCAGGAGAACGGCCGCCTTGAGGCGCACCTTGAAGCTCGATGTCTCCCTCAGCTTTCCGGAGAGAAAAGCAACCTTGTCCTCCGCCGCCCATGTCGAACCCGCGACAACCAGCAGCGAAAGCACAAGCAAGGACGCAAACAATCGCCGAACGCTAACTTTCATGCTGTCTGACCCTGTTTCTTGCACTATTTCTCTTGAGTACCACAAATGCCGCGCGCTCTCAAGAAATTTTTCGATGCAATCTTTTTCCAATAGGACGTCTATCGCTCCCATGAGCGCTTAGCCAATTTCCCGCTTGACAGCGCCTGCAAACAATGCAATCACCTGATCTCAAGAGAATTATTTACATGGTCACGTTACCCTGCGAAAGGGGGCATCCGATGACTTGGCGAAGTGTGACGGCGGTAATGCTCGTGTCCCTGCTGGCGCTGCCGGCCTGCCAGAAAAAGTGCAAACCCGGCCAGGACGCCGACTGCTGGATCGAGGCGCTCAAGGATCCGGAGCGGATGGCGAAGGCCATAGACAATATCAGGCATTTAAATGATAAAAAGGCCGAAGCGGCGCTGATCGAAAGCTTTTCAGCGTCCGCCAGCAAGCCCGAATACCGCGAAAAGATTGCCGAGATTTTCGGAAAGTGGAAAACCAAAGCTGCCGTCAAGCCGCTATTGGCCGCGATCGACTACACCGTCGGGCCGAACAAGAACGGCCACAAGGCTAAAAGAACCAACCGGGCCAACCAGAAGATCGCCTCGGCGCTGGCGGCTCTCGGTGATCCGGCGGCGATTCAGCCGCTGATGCGCCTTATGAAGACAACCAAGGAAGCCAACGTCCAGCGTGCCGCCATCAGGGCGCTGGGCAAGCTCAAGGCTACAGAAGCCGTAGATGAGTTGCTTAGCCTGTCGGAAGATCCCGGGACACACAAGATTATCAGGATGAACGCCGTCTACGCCCTGGGCGAGATCGGCGATCCCAAGACCGTCAACTCCCTGGTTCTCTCCCTTTACCGGGACAAGGCCTTCTTCTTCTTCCAGGCGGGTTTGGCACTGGTCAAGATAGGCGAGCCGGCCATCGCTCCACTGGTCGAAACCATGAACGGCAGGAACATGCAAGCCAAGCGGCTCACCGAGGAAAACATGGAGATCCTGGCCGGTGCGCTCGAGAGCAACTCGGCCAAGATCCTGGGCGATATTGGCAGCGAAAAGGCCATCGAGCCGCTTCTGAAGATGGTCGATAAGGTCTCGAAGTGGGAAGAAAAAACCAACCGCCTGCTGGTCATGACCAGGCTGATCAACGCCATGGGTGCCATCGGCGACCCCCGGGGCTTGCCCATCACCGTTAAGTACCTCGAAGAAGAACTCTGGGATGTGCGGACCATCTGCGCCACCGCCATCAACTACATCGGCGACCGCTCGATAATCAAAGAGTTGCTCAAGTATGCCGCCACCGGTGAGCATCCCAAGACCCGCGCACCCCTGATCGAGGCCATCGGCAACCTTGGCACCGACGAGGTCCTGCCCGAGTTAAAAAAGTTACTCGAGACCCAGCGGGACCGGACCGTCCACAAGGCTGTCGAAGAGAGCATCAAACGGATCGAGGCCTACCAGCAGTGCAAGCAGAACGTAAGCTGCTGGATCGGCAAATTGGCCGACAAACAAGCAGCCGTTCGTGAGAAGGCGGCTTATGAATTGGGCCGCATGAAGGACACTCAGGCGGTTGACGCCCTGGCCAAGGCAATGAGTGACGTCAAGGAAAATGTTCGTTTCGCCGTAATCTGGGCGCTCGGCAAGATCAACTCCAAGAAACCCATCGCCGCCATCGAAGAACTGGTGAAAAAGGAAAAAGGCAGCACGCGATTCAAGGTCGTCGACTACAACTACCGACTGCTGGCAGCCCGCCTGAGCCGCACCGGCCAATAAGGGCAACCCGCGGCATCCCGCGATCACGGGATGCCGGCAGGCATGCCGGCAGGCGCCGCGTCGCGCAACGATCCGCACATGAAGTCACTCAGGAGAAGCACCCTGCAGCGCAACGTCGATCCATCGCCGCCCGACTGGCAGGCGGCATTCGGGCGCACGGCGCCGATCGAGGTCGATCTGGGCTGCGGTCGTGGGGATTATGCCTGGCAGGCGGCGGTCATCCGTCCCGGGACAAACGTCGTTGCGTTGGATTCGCGCAAGAAGTGGATCGAACACCTGCGAGACCGCTGCCGCACGGAGGATCTTGGCAACTTGCGTGCAATCCGCTGCGACATTTTAGAGGACTTGCCGATCCTGTTCCGCCGCGGCAGTGTCAATGCCTTCACGATCCATCACCCCGATCCCTGGTGGAAGAAACGCCACCGCAAACGCCGCCTGATCCAGCCTACGATGATCGAGCAACTGGCATCGCTTCTCGTGGACGGGGGTTGGATATATCTGCAAACGGATGTACCCGACCTGGCCGCCGAGATCCGTGCCTTGTTCTCGAACAGCGAAAGCTTCGACGAAATCGACGCACTACAAGTGCATGACGAGTGGATGGGCTGCCTGCGTTCCCACCGTGAGAAGAAGTGCATCGAGCTGGGAATTCCCTACACGAGCATGGCCTACGTGCTGGCGGACAGCAAACGGTTGGGGCGATGAGCGCCGGACGACAGGTTCTGTTCCTGGCAGACGCCCACCTGAGGGGTCCAGCCGACAACAACCAGCGGGCGCTGGCCCGTTTTCTTCGCGACTGGGCTTCCCGGCGGATGGGCCTGGTGGTCCTGGGCGATCTTTTCGACTTCATGGCCGGCTTCAACCGCACAGCGATCCGGACCTACCGGGAAATCCTCGATGCCATGGGAGACTTTTACCCGCTGCACTACATCGAGGGCAACCACGATTTCGATCTGTGCTCCCGGACTCCGGGTCTGGATCGGGCTTCCATCTGGCCCGGCCCCGCATCGCTGATGTTTGACGGCTGTGGTTTTCGCCTCATGCATGGTGATCGCACCAGCCGCATGGATTTTGGCACACGCATGTTGCGCGGGGCGCTGCAAGGCCCCGTGCTGCGTTTCGCACGCGATTACCTGCTTTCAGATGAGATTGTGTTCCGCTTCGCGCTGGCTTTCGCGAATCTCAGTCGCCTGAAAACGTGGCCCGGCCGGATGAACGAATCAGCTTCGGCCCGGGCCCGGGCCATGGAGGAGGGCCGTGCCAGCGGAGCGGTCGCCTCGATCTTTGCGCATACCCACAAGCCGCTTCTCGAACAGGTGGGAAACCTCGTGATCGCCAACCCAGGCCCCGCCGTTATCGGCGGCAGTTACCTGCTATTTTGCGATAATCACCTGAGCCTGCATCGCTTTCCCGGCGGTGAATTGTTGCCTCCCGATCCTATAGAAATCAGACGACATCGTAGATAATCAGCACAACCGCGACAACCCACCCGACCAGGTTGAGTAGCGAGGGAACATCCGTGACCAGCGCCTCGGTTGGCACCTTTTCGCGTCTGGTGACAACCAGCCTGAGGTAGCGCACGATTCCAAATACGGGAAAGGGCAAGGTGTACAGGAGGTTTAAGGTGCCAAACTTGGCACGCGTGCCCGGCGCCAGCGTGTAGGCCACATAGGAGGCTATTGTTACTCCGGCAAGGATCCACTCGGTCCAGCGCAGCGACACCCGCGTGTAACCCGAAAGAGATCTCCGACCAACCGCCCCTGCCTCACCGCAAATCTCCAGTTCGTGCCGTCTTTTGCCAATAGCCAGAAGATAGGCCAGGCAGAATGTGCAAACGACGAGCCAGCTCGAAAACGTCACGCCGATCGCCAGAGCGCCGGCAACAACCCGCAGCACAAACCCCAGGGCGATGACGGAAACATCCACGAAGGCCAGGCGCTTCAACCAGCGTGAGTAAAGGAGGTTGATTGCCAGATAAGCGGCGCCGAGAAGACCAAAGCCGGTGTCGAGAACAAACGCTGACACGAGGGCTCCCAGGGCCAGGACGGCACCGACCGCAAGTGCCCGGCCCGGATCGACAAGGCCGCAGGCCACCGGACGGCGAGATTTCAGCGGATGGTTGCGATCCTGTTCGGCGTCCATGACGTCATTGATTATGTAGACACTGGAACTGAGAACGCAAAACAGGGCGCAGGCCAGTAAGGCCGTAAAAAGCAGGTTGGTAGTGAAAAGCCCGCGCGCGAACAACAGGGGCGCCAGGACAAATAAGTTCTTCACCCAGTGAGTCGGTCGCAAGAGTTTCAGCCAGGCAGCGGTCATCAATGGCCGTGTACTTCAAAGCCTGGTGCCTGTCAAACGGGTGGAAATCCGGCGCGCGGATTCAGTATCAAAAATAATGCGTGTTTATCGCGACTTGACATTATTCGGGCTTTGACATATCTTCTGCCGAGATCGCGATTGGAGTATTAGCATGCATCGGTGTCCGTTTTTCGTGGTTGCCTTGCTGCTTGGCGGCAGCGCTTTTGCCGGCAACATCTCCGGAGTGGTCAAGCCCGGAGTTTCTCACAAACGCGCTCTTGATGTCTGTTTCTGGCGCCTGGACTCGGCCGGGACCGCGGCCGAAAAGATGTCCCATGCTCCCGTCGTTGTCGTGCTCCAGGGCGGGGAATTGGGCGAACTGAAGACAGAAGACTCCGGCCAGGTGGTCGAAATATCGGGATATGCCTTCGGTTCCGACTTGGTTGCCGTCCGGGCCGAGGGCAGCCTGACCTTCAAGAATCTAGACGATCACCCCTATTCTTGCACAGCCAAGGGCACAAATGCTTTCCAGTTTTCCGGATTGCAGTCCGGTAAGCCGCATGAACAGCGCTTCATCTCGCCGGGGATTTCTGTGGTCGGCTGCGCACATTATCCGTTCATGCGGACTACGATTCTTGTCCTGGATTCGTCACTGTTCACCAGGGCCGACGCACATGGTCGTTTCTCCTTTAACAGAGTTCCAGCGGGTAATTATAAAGTAAAGGCATTCTACGAGGGGAAGTTCCACTGGGAGAAGGACATCAATGTGCCTGCCTCCGGCACGTTGCAGGTCGCTATGGGCGTTGCAGAAAAGAAGCCCTCCGGAACGGTAGAGACCGAGACCGGCAACCGGGAACCGCCAGTCGAAAAGAAGCCCCCGGTTGTGAAGAAGCCCCCGGCCGAGATGAAGCCCCCGGTTGTGAAGAAGCCCCCGGTTGTAAAGAAGCCCCCGGTTGTGAAGAAGCCCCCGGTTGTAAAGAAGCCCCCGGTTGTAAAGAAGCCGCCTAAGCCGAAACCAGACGAGGGCGGCAAACCCGCATTCGAGAACGTCGAGCCGGAAATAGAAATAGAAGACGAGTAAAAGCCGAAAGAGGATCCTAAATGTCGAGAGCCAAGGCAGTCATCGTTGTCATCCTCATAGTCGGAGTGTCGGGAACCGGCGCGATTTATGGGCTGAATCGATTCTATCAAAAACAAGTCCAGGCCCGGACCGAGTTAAAACTTGCGGGAATTGACTTGGAGATACCCGATCTGTTGCGGGTCAGGGCCTTCGAGTCGATCCAGAAGTTGTCTTTTCACTCTCGCGACCTTAAGCTGTCGCTGGCGGTGGGCAAAGTAGCTCCAGTGGCCGCCGGCACTCCCCGGGACGAGCTTTCGAACTTGCTCAAAGATGCTCATTCGAAACTGCTTCCCGTGCTTACCGAGATACGCAAGATGCGCAAGCTCGACCGTGTTCTGGCGTTGTCGAAAGACGGCCTGGTGGTTGCCAGGGTTCCGGATGACACGAAATTCGGAGACAGCCTCAAGGGGCTCCCTGCCGTTGCCGAGTGCCTCACTGGCGTTTCGCGCGACGGGTTATATGAGCTTTCCGGCAAGGTTCGCCAGGTAGCGGTGGTTCCGATCCTGTCGGCCTCCGGCAACATCACCGGATGCCTGATGTCCATGGTCGAGATCGAGTCGACGTCACTTGGCAGGCTTGTCCACCATGCGGGACTGCAAGCCGTCCTTTTCGCCGGCGACAAGATCATGGCCACGACCATCGAGGGCAAGGAAGCGCCTCCCCTCGTCTCTGATCTCGACAAAAAAGATATCGTGCGCTTTGGACAGCTCAAGAAGGTGCCGTTATTCTCCGGGCTGAAAGACGCTTACGCGGCCAAGATCGTAAGCATTCCCGGAGGCACGGACCCGCTGCACCTGGCGATCGCCCTGCCTTTGGCCGGCCTGGTGGAGCCGCTGGCCAAGGCCCAGCAAACGCTTTTCATGGCGCTGGCCGCCCTGCTGATTTTCGGCATTCTCATCAGCCTACTGCTTTCCGGCAGCAAGACCGCAAAGGATCTGTCCCGCCTGCTGGACGGCGTCAAGCTCATGGCGGAAGGCAGTTCGACTTCGCTGAATGCAGATTCGTACTCGGGCACCATGGCCGAGCTTGCCCGGGATATACAGCAGTTTGCGACAAACGGGTCGAACCAGGCCGGCGTGCACGCCGATTCTTCCATGTTCCTGTCCGGCGCCCTTTCGGGCAGGGTTGAAACGCCCCCGGAAACGCCAGCCAGCAAACCGCCCCCGTCTCAATCCTCTCTTGATTTCGAGAGCCTGCTCGGGGGCGCCACGGAAAGCGCGCCGCCCGACACTGGACGAGAACCCGAACCGCCCGCTTCCGTGTCGCCCGTACCGCCTCCCGCGATTCCCGCAAGCCCGGCCGGCAAACCGGCCGGTCCCAGGGTTGAGCTTCCCGGCGAGTTGGCCGGAATGTTCGACGGGCAAGAGGCCACCCGTGAGGTCGAGCCTTTCGTTCCCGACATGGCTCGCCCTGATACAGGCAGGCCTCCACCCGTGCGGGCGGCGGAAAAACCGGCTTTCGTGGCCCCCGAGATTCCACCCGCGCCGGCGCCGCCGCCCGTGTTCGACCCTGAATCCATGGGTTTCGAGACGCCGCCGGACCTCGACACCGGCCTGGATGAACAGATCACTTCTTCCGACTATCAACCGGATGCGACGGTGATCGCCCAGGTTCCCAGCGAGTTGCTCAACCTGGCGCAGGGAGGCGAGTCGGCTCCCGAACCGGCCGCGGCGTCGATTCCCCCCCCACCCTCGCCGCCGAGCTTGCCCAGGCCTCCCGTCTCCCCCGTATCCCAGAAGTCAGCCTCTGCCGCAGACGCTCACTTCAAGGATGTCTTCAACCAGTTCGTAGAGACCAAGAAGCAGTGCGGCGAGCCCACCACCGGCCTGACATACGATCGTTTCGCCGAAAAGCTGCGCAAGAACACGAACGATCTCAAGACGCGCTACAAATGTCGCTCGGTCAAGTTCCAGGTGTACGTGAAAAACGGCAAGGCCGCCTTGCGAGCCACTCCGATAAAATAGAGATAGGGGACGTTGCTCCCCCGCGATCAATCCCCAGCGCTAAGAAAAACGATCAGTCTTGCCCATCGAGGATGTCCAACCCTTCTTCGATCAGGTCGCGTATCAGTGGCAAAGTGGGTTGCAGGAGCACTTCCTTGCCGTTAATGAACAGCGTTGGCGTGCCGTGAATCCTGGCTCGCAGCCCTTCCATCTTTTCGTCCGCGATGCGATCGATAACTTCGTCCAGGTTCATTTGCTTGACGAAAGCGGCTTTTTCGATGCCACACCCGGCCGCCAGTTCGAGTAAAGCATCGTCGCTGAGATCCTGGCGGTGCTGGAACAGCTTACCGCAGTACTGCCAAAATTTACCGAACTTGTCCGCGGCGACACATGCCTTCGAAGCAGAAAGCGATCTCGGGTGGCCCTTGATCGGGAACTGTTTGAAATACAGACACGCCTTTCCGGCGGACTCGCGAACGACCTTTTCCAACATGGGTGCAACCTGGGCACAAAACGGGCACTGGAAGTCGGAGAACTCCACGATGACTACCTTGACATCCGCCGGGCCCAGGGGTGTCACCTTCGTAAGATCGAATGTGTGTGTTTCCTCCGGGTGAGCCATACGTTTTCGCTTATCGACCCAGTCGAGCACCTTGTCCTTTTTCGCGCCCTGCACCATTAGCAGCAGAACGTCCCGGGCCAGGCGAGCCGCCGTCGTGTGCCGGGTGTCTTTTTTCAGGCAAGCCGCGACAGTTTCGCTGCAGTGCCCGTAACAAGGAACCGCGTCCAACATCCTGGCTACGTCTGCCAGGAAGCTGTCCTTGAAATCGGAGGCCTTGACGTCCTTTACTCGCTCCCACGGAAAGCCCCCCCGCATCGGCTGCCCCGCAATAGCCGGATCGCATGCAACAAGACACAAAGCAGCTGCCATGATTGCCTTGTTCATCCGAAACCTCCACACTGACGGGCTTTGCTCACTGCACCCATAATAGCGAATGAGGATCGATCTGCAATCAGAAAAAGCTTCAGCCGGCCACGACAGGGCCGGCTGAAGCGAGGGACAACGGAGTATTTTGCACCCGGGCGTCTCAGCGTCCGAATACGATAATTCTTCCTGTCTTCGTGGCATTCACCTCCGCAGCCCCTTGAAAACAATCTTGTGTTACTTCT
>CAZXHT010000034.1:2359-47434 GCA_964640665.1 uncultured Myxococcales bacterium | reverse complement strand
TCTTCTTGGCTACCTTCTTCTTCTTGGCCGGCTTCTTCTTGGCTACCTTCTTCTTCTTGGCCGGCTTCTTCTTGGCTACCTTCTTCTTAGCCGGCTTCTTTTTGGCTACCTTCTTCTTAGCCGGCTTCTTTTTGGCTGCCTTCTTCATGGTTGTGCCTCCTTTCAGTAGTTTCCACCTTTGTCTTCGTGGACGCACACATAATAGCATCTTCGTCTCGCAACGACAAAATTTTTTCGCCTGAAATTATTTTTTTCTTCGGCATGCTCACGAGACATCTGCGGGAAAAAATATGGCAATGCGAGTTCCACTTCCCTCTGCGGATTCGATCTCGATCGCGGCGCCGTGATCCTCGATGATGCGCTGTACGATGGCGAGACCCAGGCCGGTACCGTCGCGACGCGTTGTGAAGTACGGTGTGAACACTTTTTCCTGGACACTGGGAGGCATACCTTGTCCCTTGTCCGCAACCACGAAGATGACACGCTCCTCGTCGCCGCGGGTGCTAACCTCGATCTCCCCTCCCTTGCGCGTGGCCCACAAGGCGTTGGACAACAGGTTTCCTACCACACGTCCAATCTGCTCGCGGTCGATCTGAACCCGCGCCAGGTTGCTGCCCGGCACGAACACAATTCGTTCGCCGCCCGCCTCGTTGGAATACAGACTTACCGCGCCGGCAACGACATCGTTCAGATCCTGTGTAACCATGGTTGGTTTGGGCAGGCGCGCGAACTCCGAAAACTCCGACACTATCCGCTTCAGTGCTTCTACCTCCTCCAGTATCGCGCGGGTGGATTCCTCGAATATCTCCTTGAACTCCGGATGCCCTGCCAAGTATGCCTTCCTCAGTGTTTCAATCGACATCTGGATCGGAGAAAGGGGGTTCTTTATCTCGTGCGCGATTCGGCGGGCAATCTCCCGCCAGGCTGCCACCCGCTCGGCCCGGATCAGTCTCGTGCGATAGACCGAAAGGTCGGCAATCATCGTATTGAATGTCCGCACGAGTTCGCCGACTTCACCGGCGTATTTTTCGTCGAGCCGATGCTGCAGATCGCCCTGGGCGATCCGGCGCGCTCCGAATACCAGGGCCTCCACCGGTCGCAGGATACGACGAGATATCAGCAGACCCAGGAGCCATGAGATTAGTACCCCGGCCACTGCCGCCGCCGCAGAGGCAATCAGGATACGTTGGCGCGCTTCTTCCATCTCTCGTCCCGAAACTCCGGCCGCAATGGAAAGCGAAGCCTCACTCTTTGTGCCCGGAGGAAGAGCAATGCGCCTGTATGTCACGTCTTTTTGAGATTCCCACAGCGGCCTTTCCTCTCCACCTTGTCCGCCCTGACCGACAACAACATGATCCTGGTCATCGACGATCTGAATCAGCGCTCCGGAGAGATCCTCGAGGTGAGAGATGAATTCTGCATCCAGCAGCTTGCCGCCCAGGATAATCACTTCGGCATCGTCAAAGCTCCGCTTGCCGACAGCAACAACCGCCAGCACGGTTTCTATCCGGCCGGTGCGTAATACCTGCACGCTGCGCATTACCGGCTCGAGGATGCGGGACGACACGAGTTCGAGTGTTTTTTCGTCCTTGCTGCCGTACCTGGCCGGTAAGTGCCCGCTGGAGAGTACCCTGCCCCTTCCATCGAGAATGCTGAGCAGGTCCAGGTCCCAGGCTTTCATCCACCTGGCGGCTTCGGGAATCATCGCCCGCCTGTCCAGCTTGCCACGAACCATCTGGATCAGAATGTGCTCCACGTCGCCGCTCTGGGTCAACTCATCGACCTTTTTCTCCAGGCTCTCCCCGATCTGTTCGATGTTGGCCTGGATCCCTTCAGCGACACCGTCTAAGCGGTTTCGGAACTCATCCTGAAAGCGCTCCTCAACCGTGAACCAGGTAAACGCCAGGATCGCCCCGGCGGGGATCAGGGCTACGGCAAGAAAAGCAAGGATGAGTCGAGTTCCAAGACGCACGGGTCACCTTCCTCAATTGCCTAGCCAGATCTCTTCCAGAGAGACAGCGCCCATTGCATCACGCCTCAAACCGTGCACGGACTCGCTGTAAAAAAGCCGCCGACCATACCTGAACAGCGGAAGCCACAAAAACCGCGCCCTGTACCGCCGGGCGATTTCGCGCACGACCGCCGCGCGGTTATTATCCGCGGGCAAGGCGCCGTACGAGCGCAACAAGTCCGCCACGACTTTTTCATCGTCGCCCTGGCTTGCCGATGACTCGGCGAGAACTCCAAGCAATTGAAGTTGGAGGCTGCGAACCAGTGGCAGGGGTTTCGCAAAAAAGAGATCGTAGTTTCCCTGCGCCAGGCGGGACTCGAACTCCGCTCTCTCCAGCTCCACTATGGACACAACCACGCCAACGTCCACGAGGTTCACCTGGATACGTTCCGCGACCGCTCGTTCCAACGGCTCTGACCGGCAAACCAGGAAAACCAGCACGGGAGGCAGGCCGCCGGCCTTGACGACAAGTTGCTTGAAATAATCTCGGGCCTTGCGCGGGTCTCCCACAAGTCCGCGCTGGTCCTCTTGCCCGCCGTCGGAGGCAATCAGCTCGTCAGTGGGGATGCCACGATCACCCACCAGGTACCTGACCAGCGACTTGCGGTCGATGGCGTTCGAAACCGCCTGCCTGAATCCTTCGGGAAGCCGCTGCACCCGGCCGGCATTCAGGGCCAGGTACAGGGCCGACGTCCGGGGACCGTCACCCATTCGGTGCCGGCCGGCCATGCGCGCAGAGCGTATCGAAGTCAGCCGAACCTGACCGAGCTGAAAAGCCAAGTCGGCCGCCTTCACAGACGCGTAACGCGCGAAGATGACACGATCGAGGAACGGTCTTCCCCGGGAATAGGAGAGCTTGGCCTTCAGTACCCATTCGTCTCCGGCCGACGCAGCCGCGTCCCAAGCAAACGGACCGCTGCCAGGCGGGTGTGCGCTGCGGCCGTCCAGTGCCTTGAGGAAGGCAGTCGGCAATGGCGCCGTCGGCAGAGCCGCCAACACCTGTACGAACTTTGGAAAGCGAAAGCCAAGCCTGATTCGTACCGTGAGCCGGTTGACCCTCTCCAGTCCAACAATCCTGGTGCTCTTGCCGGAACGGTACGCCAGGACGCCCTTGACGGGCGCAAGCAGCCACCAGTGGGGTGAAGACGTCTCCCTGCGCACCAACCTTTCCCAACTGGCAATGAGTTCTCCGGCCGTAATCGAGGAGCCATCGTGAAACTGCAACCCGGGTCTCAACTTGACCGTTAGCTCCATTCCATCTACCGACATGCGCGGCGCTTCTTGCGCCAGGACCGGTACGCAGCCATCAGGACCAATTCTGAATAACGTGCCGTGCAATTGTCTGGCTAGCTCGAATTCTTCTTCGGTGACGACCCTGGCCGGATCTGTCGTCCTGATTTCCGAGATCACGGGAATCCTGATCTGACCCCCAAATGGGCGCCGCCTGGCGCTCAGCGCGGCCGGTGCAGCGATCACCAGTGCCGTCATCGACACCGCCAAGATCACAAAAAATCCACATTCCCTCCGCATGACGTCTCCCAACAAGTCAGGCTGTCCGTTCACTTGCCCAGCAGGTACACCCTGCTGCCCGTGCCGCCCTTCTCGACGGCGATCAACAACGCCTGGACCTTGCCTGTTTCATCTATCTCTCCTCCGGCAACAGCCAGGATGCCACCGACGACATCGCGAGACTGCCAGACAACGTTTCCATCGGCGACGATCCGGACGCCATCCTGTTCACCGGGCAATACGGTTTCCGAGACTACCAACTCGGGAGTATCGTCACGGTCGAGATCCACAACGGTACTCCCGGCTCCGGCGTTCTCGCATAGCTCTTGCGCACCGCCTTTAAGGTTCAATCTCGAAAGTCGCGAATTAAGATCGACGAAAACAATCCAGGGAATGCCGCTGTCTGCGGATTGCCAGCAGCGCAAGGTTACGAACGGTCCCGGCAGGTCGATGGCACGACCCCCGGACTGGTTGATGTCGGCGATCTCCACGCGGGGCAGGTAGCGGTTCGTCCCGGCTTCCGGGGAACCATATACAACCTTGGGCCGCTTTCCTCTGTGAAAAACGCACAAGGGAACTTTTTCAAGTTTACGCAGCGAGCGCAACCCTGCTCCCGTCCAGGAGAGAATTTCCCCACGTTTGTTGTTGAACAGCTGGTAGAAGATCTCCGCCTGGCCGTCCCGGTTGAAATCGGCCACCAGCAAGCTACCGGCTGGATCCCGCGTGTGGATTGCGGCCTCCGGCAATCTGCCAAGCTCGTAAGTCGCCAGGCGCTTCAGCCGACCCCGGCGCATGGAGTAAAGCACTACGGAGTCTTCGAACAACAAAGCCAATTCCCCCCCCGGCGTCCCGTCGATCTCTCCGGCACCGGCGTCCACTATCCGTCCGGGCAGATATACAAGTTCTTTGATGCGCCAGGCACCCAGTGGACCGGGAGTTCTCGATTTTCCCAGCAAGACTCGCACTTCCCGGTCGATCCCGGTCGATACGAACAGGTGCTCTCGCGCACCCCGGGGAACGGGATCGACCAGCCAGTCCCAGAACGGCACCTTTAACGGCACGAGGTCCGCCGCCAGGTGAACAGTTTCTTTGTCCACCCCCAGCACACAACTCAGGAGCAGTGTCGCCCCCGCCCTTCTGGCCACCTCGATGGCTTCGGCGCCATGACGAACGCCAAGCGGTACGGCTCTGCCCAGCGACAAGTTGGCGTCGAGACGATATACCAGGAGCCGCTCGAGTTCCTGCAGGATCCTCGCTTCCCGTCCCAGAATTGATGCGTCTCCTCCAAGACTAAGTGCTATAACGGGCTCTGTGAAACCTTCGTGACGCAGCATCTTACCCAGGCGGAGATCGAGCCCATCCGCCAACTGTTGCAGGGCCGGCACATCGGAGCGTGCAGCAATCCTGCCGGCCGGAAGCAGCCACAGGAAAGCGGCAATAATGTACGCTACCGCCCGCATCAATGAAATAACCCTTCCGGCATGCGTTGCCCCGTTGAGACATCGAGCATTTCCGCCCCCGCCGACATCGGCTCGGACGCCGTTAGAGACAAGCGGCTGGACATCGAACACGGCTCGCTGCCTTCCACGAACACTTCGAACTTTGCATCATTCAGCCCCGGTGAGGCAAGCAATCCGTTCTGCGGGTCGACCCGGGCAAACACTACGTCAGCAGGAGCTTCGAAGTCCCGCCGGGGTGTATCCTTGAGCGCCTGCGACATGAATTCCACCCAGATCGGAAGCGCGGTGCCGGCGCCCTGGGCCCAGCCCGTACCCATTCTCGAATGATCGTCGAACCCCACCCACACTCCCGTGGCCAGTTCCGGTGAAAACCCCACAAACCAGCCGTCCCGCTGCTGGTTGGTAGTGCCGGTCTTGCCCGCCACGGGCCGTCCCAGGCTGAGCGCCCGCCTGCCGGTACCTTCCTCAACCACGCTGCGCAGCAACGATGTCATCACGAAGGCTTCCGCGGAACTGATGGCTTGCCGGGGCTCATCTTGCCCGCCTGGTTCGACAGGCTGCCCCTGGGTGTCTCTCATGCCGGTAATAAATATCGGCTCAGCGGCGACACCGCCGGCGGCGAAAACGGCGTACGCACCGGTAAGTTCAAGGAGTGTCACCTCCGAAGTTCCGAGGGCAAGAGACAGGTTGCGCATCAGTTCGGATCGAATGCCCAGTTTATGCGCCATTTCGATTACGGCGTCCGGGCCAATATCGGTGCCGACCTTCACGGCCACGGTGTTGATCGAGTGAGCCAGGGCCTGCCTCAGCGTCACCCGGCCAATAAACTGGCGTTCAAAATTGCGCGGTTTCCAGGCCTTGCCGCTTATCGCCGCTCGAAATGTTTCGGGCGTATCCATTAATATCGTCACCGGGGTGTAGGCTCTGGTGTGGATCGCCGCCGCGTAGAGAATCGGCTTGAACGACGATCCTGGTTGGCGCCTTGACTGAACCGCGCGTATGAAAGGTGATCTTCTGAAATCACTGCCTCCGACCATCGCCAAAACCTGTTTACTCCCGGGGTCGATAGCAACCAGGGAGCCCTGAACCAGAGGAGGCTGGCTGAGAAGAACGATCACCCCGGCCGGGTCGGTCTTTTCAACCTGGACCTCCACCAGATCCCCGACGGCAAGCACATCCGTTGCAGACTTCGGCGCGGGCGTCTGTCTCAGGGGCGAAAACTTGCGCGCCCACTTATAGCTGGACGGATCGAGCGTGGCCGTCAGCGACCCGAGATCCAGCTTGACCGTGTGGTTACCCTGCGCCCGCTCGATGGACACCACGGGGACAACGATACGCAAGTCTTTTACAAGTTCGCGCCAACCCGTCCTGGGCACAGCATCTTCTCGACCGCCGTCTTGCAGCGAAATCGTCCAGACTCGTCCGTCTCGCGGCCGCCTGAACTCGGTCGAGTTCAGGCCGCTTTGCTCGTGAAGACTCGCGATATCCCGCTCTGAAAGCCGGCCAAGCGCCCCCCTGAATCCTTGGCGCCTGTCGACCATCCTCAAACCATCGACCAGCGCATCCCGTGCGGCGGCCTGCAGATCGAGGTCGACGGCCAGGTCCACGCGCAGCCCTCCCCTGTAGAGCCGGTCGCGACCCAGTTTCTCCTGTAAAATTCGTCGGCAATGCTCGGCATAGTACGGGGCCAGGCCGAAGAAATTTGCCGAGCGGGCCTCGATTTTCAAAGGTGACCGCCGTGCATTTTCCGCCTTGTCTGCGGAAATCATGCCATTTGCCTCCATCTGCCCCAGCACCCAGTCTCGGCGCTTGCGGGCGCGGTCTGGGTGTTTCACGGGCGAATACAAGGCGGGCGATTTGGGCAGCGATGCCAGCATGGCACCCTCGTCGATTGTGAGGTCGGAGACATCCTTACCGAAGAAAAAGCGGCCGGCCTCCTGAATACCGTAGCACTGGTGCCCGAAAAAGATCTGATTGAGATAGAGGCTCAGAATATCGTCCTTGCTCAAGTTGGATTCCAGGTGCAACGCCAAAAGCAGCTCTTTGATCTTGCGGGAATAAGTCCGCCGCGGGCCGAGAATGAAGGTCTTGATCACCTGCTGGGTGATGGTGCTCCCGCCCTGGACGACCCGGCCCGCGAGCACGTTACGCCAGAGTGCGCGCAGCATACCGGTAAAATCCAGGCCGGGGTGGCTGTAGAAGCTGGCGTCTTCGGCCGCCAGGAACGCGTTGCGTACGTGAAGCGGTATCTTCGAAAGAGCGACCAGGCTGCGTTTCTCCTCGAATAACTCGGCGACCACCTTGCCGTGACGATCGTACATCCTGGTCACCTGGGGAGGATGGTAGTCTTCCAGGGACTCGAAGGAAGGCAGGGATGAGTTGAAGTACAAGAGAACCCCGGCCACGACCGCGATTCCCAGGACTGAAAGACCGGCCAGCAGAAGCAGTCCGCGCACCACCCATTTCCGAAAGCGGTTGCTTGGCTGCGACTTTTCTACTCCTTCATCGGGGCTCATGCCGTCACCAGTTTCCCGGAAAAACCCGCGCGTCTTGACTGTAACGCCTGCGAGTCGGTGCACTATAAGTTCGACTTGCGCACCTGTTGAAGATCTTCGCAAAATGCCAGGAAATTGCAAACGAAGAGTTGCATGTCCGGTCAATGCAGCTTCCCTGGTCGCACGACGGCCCCGACAATTGACGGGGCCATCGTACAGCCAGGAGAAAGTTCACAGCGAATCATCCTCGGGAATTATCAGGTCGTCTTGCGCTTCCTGGTCATCGGGGGCAGGCGCCTGCACCTCGCCTTCTTCGAAGTCCGTCGAGCTCTTTGCCAGCAGCATCAGGCGATCATGGTTGAGACGCGCCTTGAGATAGCGCGGGTACCGGGCGACAATGCGACCGAAGGCGGAAATCGCCTCCCGCAACCGTCCGCCACCCTCGTATGCCAGGCCCAGGTTGTTCTCCATGTAGGCCGGCACCTCCTCGCCGCGCACGGCAATTTCCAGCTGCTCGATTGCCCCGGCATAATCCTTCTTCAGCAGGAAGGCAAAGCCGAGGTTGTTGCGAAAGTAACGATTTTCCGGTTCGAGTGCGACGGCCTTCCTCAGAGCCAGAACGGCCTTTTCCCATTGCGACCGCGAAATCCAGACTCTACCAATGACGCTGTACGCTTCGGCGGCCCGGGGATCGATCGCCAGTGCCTTTGTCGCGCTCTTCCTTGCTTGATCGAGATTCTTCTCGTCGAGATTGAGACGTGCAAGCCGGATCCAGGGATCGGGGTTCTGGTTGTCGATCCTGGACGCCGCCTGGAAGGACTTTCGGGCGAGATCCTTCTTTCCGCAGCTCAAAGCGGTCCGACCGAGCAGGAAGGCAGCCTGGTAATTGTCATCGTCATCGAAAAGTGCCTTGCCAAGCTGCAGCATGGCCGCCGCGTGATCGCCGCCGGCGATCAAACGCCTCGCGGCCTCCATATGATCCACGTACGCTTCGTCCATGTGTTCGAGAGAGATGTCGCCGGCGTTTACGTGAGTATCCACCGCAACGGGCTCGTTCGGCTCGACGACGGGCTGGGCGGCGGAACTTTCGCCGGCCGGAGTTGGCTGGATGCGTTCCGCCGAGACGGCGGCTCCGCCCGCATCCCGGCTGCCCGATGACCACTCGCAACCCGCAATCATCAACAGGCTCAGAGTCGCAAGTGCACCTGTCTTACCCATCAGAATCATACTTTTCATGGCCGCTCTCCTTTCTCGTTTTTCTCCGCGTTAATCGCCAGGCTTCTGGATTGCGATTTCCATGCCAGGTTGATTCGGAAAACAGAAAGGGAAAGCAGATTCCGGTAAGTCACGTCTTTCCGGGCAAATAATGGACCAACCGACGTCTTTCACCTGTAACCGCAAGGAGACATCTTGGAAAAACGTGTCAGATTGAACACGCAACAGCAAACCGTGTGTGGCTCAGAACCCGGTATCGCCGCCGCTATCGCTTCCGATGGGACCCTGTACCTTGGCCCTGAGTTTCTTTGCCTTGCCGTAGTAGATGTGACCGGGAGGAATGATCTTCAGAACCGTGCTCAGCTTCTTGACGGCCTGTTCGGGACTGGTGGATTTGATCACGTAGGCCTCTTCATATAGCTTCTTGGCGATCCTTTCCAGGGCCTGCAGCTTCTGCTTTGCCCGTTCGTTCCCAAACGACAAGGCCGTTCTGAAACACTTGTATGACTCAGGGTAACGGTGCCCCATGAAGGCATCGACTCCCTGAATAAAATTCACCTTGGATAGTTTACTCCTGATCTTATCGTGGTAACTCCCCGAGCCGCCGGAAATATCCTTGTCCAGTTTTAACGCCCTGCCCAGGTAGTTCACTGCCTTCGAGATCTGCCCGATGTTCTTGGCAAGTTCCATTCCCTTCCGGTAGACCGCCTTGAACTTCTTCAGCTTGACGACCTCTTTCGACGAACCGGATTCCTCCGTCTTCTCGATCGCCTTGTCGATCTCCCCGTTGCGATACAAGGCCAACACTCGTCCGGTCAGGCCATGCGAAGGTTTCCTTGTTCCCGCGGAACCGTGTTTGCGCTTTTTGTTCCGCCTCAAGTATGTAAGGCGATCCAACTTTTTCTGTTCGATCCCCAGCTTCTCTTCGGCCTCGCGCTTGAGTTGAGCGGCGGCAGCGTTATCGGCATTCCTTCTCAGCACATCGTCGAACTTGATCACGGCCTGGGCAAACTGCTTCTGCCCCATCAGATTTTTGCCCTGTTCGATCAGGTCGTCCGTGATCTTCTCCTCTATTTCAACTTTCAGCTTTTTCGCCTGACCGTGGTAGTTGCTTTCTTCAGCGACCTGACTCAGCTGCGTAACCGCCAGGTCGAACTGCTTCTTTTCCATCAGGTCGAACGCTACCTGCAGTGCCCGGGAGGAGGACAACTCCCGCTCCACGTACTTCTTGTACTCCAGCGCAAGCTTGTCATCGGGATTGATCTTGAGCGCCAGTTGGATCTTCAGCCCTGCATCCTTCCATTTCTTCTCGGTCACCAGCTTCTTGGCGGCCTGCATATTGTCCCCGAACTCCCGTCGGGCCTGGACCTGTTGCTTGCGCCGCATTTCTTGTGGGGATGGCGGCGGGGGACCGGAAGGCCCGGCAAAAACCTTGACGATTAACAGGATCAGAAAAAAGCTCAAGACGCCGCCGCCGCCGAACAGAACCAACTTTCTCTTGCGCGGATCGGAAAGCAGATCGTTTATGAATCCCGGCCCGGCCGCCGACATAGTCTGGGCATTGGTCACCGTTCCGGATACGTAGCCGCCGGGTTCGGGCTCTCCCGGCAGATTGAACTGCAAGGTGGTGCTGCCGACATGTATCTCGTCCCCGTCGTGAAGCTCCGCCTTTTGAATCCGCCGCCCGTTCACCAGGGTTCCGTTGCCGGATCCTAGATCGTGAACAACGAAAGTACCGGACTTCCTTTCCAGCAAGGCATGCCGCCGCGAACAGGCGATATCGGGAAATACGAGATCGTTGTCGGCCCCGCGTCCGATCGAAACCTCGTCGGGGATGAGCTCGATTTCGCGCCCTTCCTCCTCACCCTGGACGACAACCACATAGGGATAGGCGGGGGCATCTTCCTCGGCACTCTCGCCTTCACCGAAAATCAACGTCTTCTCTTGAGCGGGATCGTCGTCATGGGGAAACGCCTCACCCGCGCGTTCCGTCCCTGCCTGATCAGGCTCCTCGTCGCGCGCCCAAGGCGCCGAGGAGCCCTCGGGCGGCGTCTTATCGGGAAGAGAACTCCTCCCCGGGGATTCATCGATCTCGCCCGCTCCCTCGTCGCTCCAGGGATCGCCGTCCTCGGCTTCATCGCTGCGCTCCTCCGGGAAGACCTCCTCGGCATCCTCGACCGCCCCGGCCGATCTGCGCCGCCTGCGAGAACTGTTCCTGGTCGCCAGTGGCTCGTCATGGGTGTCGCCCACTCCGCGATCCGTGTCATCCAGGTCATCGTTGCCGACGTCGCCGACGTCGCCGATGTTGTCACGCCCTGTATCGTCTTCTAATTCCTCCTCGCTCTCCTCGTTTTCGCAAGCATCATCCGAATCCCGCCCGCCGCCGGGGGTAAAATCGGTATCCGCCTCGCCCGTGTCTTCTTCGAAGGAATCTTCGTCCAGGACACCCCCCGAGGCGTCTTCGGCGTTCGGCGCGCCGTCCTGCCTGAGCAGGTCGGGCACCTCGAACTTGCCCGTTGTCTCTTCTTCGTGCACGTCGACGTCATCCAGGTATTCTATGTCCGCATCGTCGGCGTCGAGAATCTCGTCGTCCGCAATCACGTCGGGTCCTGCGCTCGGATCCGTCTTTGGGGTTTCCACCCTCGGTTTCTTGGTGCTGTCGTTCGGATCCATCATCTCGCTAGGCTCTCCCAGCCGTTACTCGAATTCGTCGTATTTCTCTTTGGCTTTCAAGTAGCGGGGATCTTCCTGGTTCGGGAAGCTGCGCATGATCTGACGGTAAAGCGCCTTGGCTTGCTTGTACCTGGCGAATTTCTGGGCCTTCTCTGCGTTGAACATGAGATCCTTGAACCTTTGCACGAGTTCCTTCTCGAGCTTATCAATCATTTCGATGGACTCGCTGTAGACATCAGGCCGTTCTTCAGCGGGCAGCAGTTCCAGAAAATCACGCGTCTTCTTAAAGTACTCGAGCGCCTCGAACGTGTTTTGAGGAGCCACTTCCTTGTTCTCATATCGCTTCTTTGCGATCTTGAAGCTCTCCGCGGCCGCCTTTCTGTCGGGGCTGGGAAGCGGGCTTTCTTTTATCGACTCGAGCTTGACCGCCCACTCCTCTGAGCTTTTCGAGCTGTTGTAGTTGATCGTGTTGATGAAGATCAGCTTGTTTTCCTCGTTCTCAAATAAGTGCTTCCTGGGCAGGTTCAGCGAGATTCGGTCGGACCAATTATCCATGGTAACCGGCGCGAATCCGATCTGCATGCCGTTCAACTGGATGACCACTTCTTGCTTGTGGTCTATTCCGCCTACCTCGAAAATAGCAGTGCCGCGCCCGTTGGCATACTTGAACCTGAAAGTCGCGGAGTTCCGACAGCGGATTGCAACCGGTCCGTAGCCGAAGGTGACGAGGTCTCCATCAGAATCGACGAGCCCCGGCTCGAACACCTGGTCGGAGTGGTCGACAACCTGGCGCACTATTTTCTTCGTCCCCACGAAGACCTTGACTCCAATCAAGACCAACAACACGCCGGCGATCACCATGACTGCAATCTGATACTTCTTCTCCAGGCCACGGAACCATGTCGAGATGCGGCCAATCAAATCGCCCAAGGGGGTCTTCTTCCCCTTTCTCGCCGGACGTTCTTCCCTTGTCCCGGCCCCGGCCGACTTATTTCGGCCCTCGCTGACTTCCGGCGCCCGGGCCTTCTGCCTGACGCCCTTCGACCGGATGATTGGCTTTTTCTCGCCTGCGGAGGGTCGTGCGGCGGGACGCTCCCGGGTTTCACGACGGGCCGGCACGTGCGCCGGCGCACGTGCCGCCGGCTTCCGTGTGCGTACACGCCCGCGCGATCGCGGCGCGGTCTTTCTGGCAGGACCGCCAGAAGCTGTACTCTCGAACTTGACTTCCGCGCTGCCGGCAGTGATTACGTCTCCCGGCCTTAAAACTTCCTCCTCTATCAGCTTTCCGTTCAACTTGGTGCCGTTGGAACTGCCCAAATCCTTCAGGATATAGGCCCCGCCCTTGTCGCGAATACTTATGTGCTGGCGCGAGATCCCCGGATCAGTCAGCACTAAGTCGTTGTCCATCGTCCGGCCGATTGTTATCTCCACACGATTAAACTCATAGACCTTGCCTCGATCCGGCCCGCCGAGGATTTTTATCGAGTAACCCACTGCGCTCATCCTTCTTGTCTCTCGGCTTGCGCTCGGTACCGGCTTTCAAGCCGGCCACCTATAACTGTTTCGACGTCCGAAATCCGCCAAAAGCTCTGAGTGTCCGGTGTCACTGTATCGTTTCGCCGTATTCGTTCACCCGCATAGCGGTGCATCAAAAATCCCCCGTCATGAACTGATAGAGGATCGGGCCGAACAGGACCATGAAAACCGTAGGAAATATGCAGGCTATCAACGGAAACAGCATTTTTACCGGCGCCTCGTTCGCCAGTTTCTCCGCCCGCTGGGTTCTTTCTATTCTCATCTGGGTGGATTGAATCCTCAACACCTTGCCAAGGCTGGTGCCCATGCGATCCGCCTGGAGCAAAGCCGCCACGAACTGGCTGAGGGGAGGCAGGTTCACCCGTTCGGCCACGTTGCGCAAGGCCTCTTGCCTGGTCTTGCCCATGCGCAGCTCCTTGAGCATCAGGTTCAACTCGTCCACCAACGGCCCTTGCCTGCCCTTGGACACCACTGTTGCGACGGCGGCCTGGAAATCGAGCCCGGCTTCCACGGAAAGAGTCAGCAAGTCGAGATTGTAAGGTAACTCGCGCCTTATCTTGAAATGCCGTTTTTTAACCTGATCCCGCAACCAGATCAACGGGTAAAACGCACCCAGCGTTGCGAACATAATGACGAACCACCAGCCGACGTCTACATCGAGATCGCTGCGCAGGAAGCTGACGACCATCACCCCCAAGACAGTGAAGAACACCAAGGCCAGTTCCTGCAGCGCCATGATTTCTTCCGGCTGGAGCCCCTCTAGCCCACCGGCGCTCACGAGCTTGCGGCGCAGACTGCTCTCATAGCCAGGCCAGATGAACTTACGGTTCAGGCTTCCGAGCCGGCGCAGGAACACCTTGCGCATACCCTTAATCGTCGACTTCTCTTCGAGTTCTTTTGCCTCGGAGAAGACTCGTTTGAAAACGAGTTCCCAGAGCCCGTAAATGGCGAAGAAGACTCCACCCAGGACCATAACGAAAACCAGGAACTTCATCACTCCGCCGATAACGTCTTTACTCATGGATCAAGCTCCTTGCCGACAACAAAGACGACCAGTGCTAAACATTGATGTTGACGATCTTCCTGATGATCAAAACGCCGATAAGCTCCATGAGGACGATCAGTCCAACCAGGACATATCCGAACCAGCTCTCGAACATGGGCTGCATCAGATCCGGCCGCATGTAGTTCAACACCAACCCCAGGGCCAGGGGCAAGGCGGCGACGATCCAGCCCTGCATCTTGCCCTGAGATGTCAGCGCAGCGATCTTGCCCTCGAGCCTGAAGCGCTCCCTGATGGTGGCCGCGATCGTGTCGAACATCTCCGCCATGTTTCCACCAAGCTGCCTGGAGATTATCGTCGACGTCACGACCAGATCGAGGTCTTCACAACCCACCCTGGCCGCCATCGAGTTCAAAGCATCGTCCATGGAGACCCCCAGCTTTATCTCCCTCACGAAGAGCCTGAACTCCTGCGATAACGGCGCGCCGGCATCCTTGGAAACATGATCCATGGCCTGGGGAAACGTGAGGCCGGCCTTGAACGCATTCGACATGGCCGACAGGGAATCGACCAGCTGGCCGTCGAACTTCTTGATTCGTCTTGCCTTGAACCACCTGACCAGTACCGTCGGTACGAAGAAGCCGATCACGCCCAGGATTATCGTGAAAAACACGCCGACGAAAAACAGTCCTATCAGGACGAACAGGGCGGTCAGGCAAATGTTCAAGATCAACAGTTGCCTGCCGTCGATGAAGAGGAACATGTTGGACAAGTCCCCCACCGATTTCACGACGTAACGCTCTTGGTAACGTTCAAAGGCTCGACTGAGGACGCTAAGGGCCAGGATGCTGAACATAAACACCGCCCCCAACACCACCAGCATGGTCAGGCCTTTATTGAAAATCAAATCCATGCTCGTTCCTCTCGCTCTAGTGCTCTAGTGCCCCGGCGACCCTCCTCCGGAACTCGGTAACCGAATGATCTGGAAGGTTCTTTCTCTCTTTTTCTTCAGCGCCTTGACTCGTTCGCCGGTGAGCAACGTTTCGATTGTCGCCCGCGCCCGCTCCTCTTCTCCGCCAATGTCTTCCGGGTTGCGTAACGACAGATGCAGTTGTCCGAGTTGCGAGGCCAATATCGCTATCTCGGCCTCCTCGGGCAATACCATGACGGTGATCGTGCCATAGGTGCGCTTGGCATCGTCCAGCAGATTCATGTTGGTGTTCCCGGTGATCGATCCCGTGGCCAGGATTATGATGTTCTGCATCAAGGTGACGGTGACCATGCTGCCGCTCTTCTCATCGGGAAAAGTCCCCAGGATGTCCACGTGATCGTTGGGGCGCACCCATCCTCCGACCGTGGCCGCGCCACCCATGCTCAAGCTGATTGCCCGGCCCGCCTTGCGGACGATGCTGCTCAGGCGTTCGAAGGTTCCTTCAGATCGAAAGTGACTCCAGAGAATCAGGTCGCTCTGCTGCAGCGGAACCATGAGCTTCTGTCCGATCACCTTCTCGAATTGCTTCGGGACGACAACGCTTGGTGTCACGAACTGCTGTGGCATCTTGGAACTCGCAACCATATCGTAGTCGAGTACCGTTCCCTCCATGATATCTCTCGTGGCGACCACTACCGGAACCAGGTTCCAGCCCTCTTTGACCCTTGCCTCCTGCCGTTGCATGGTCTTGAAAGCCAGCAAGGCGGCCACCAACCCCAGCGCCAGCGCGACTATAAGCGGCATCTTTCCTTTCAGCATGAGGCTATCTCCTTTCATCGAACGGGTACAACGTGTCTACCCGCATCCAGAGCGGCAACCAAAACATCCTAATACATTGAATAGTCTACAATTTCACGCCTGGTAAGGTTATCCCAAGCAGGGTCGGGTTGTCAAAAGCTTTTTACAACATCCGTTCGGCCGGCCAAAACCTCAGTGAATGACGTCCTGGGGGAAAAAATAATCGCAACCACAGGCAAGACATCGGTATCTTTCCACGATCAACCCATTTTTGTCCCTGGTGCAGATATAGGTATCGGGTGTCACTTCCTCACCACAGGCCGGACAGACATCGGCGCCGATGAAGCGAAGATACTCAACCTTCTTGAATCCTTCAGCCGTTGGCCTCAGCTTCACCCTGCGGCAGGTGCGCAGGTACTCCCTCAAGAGAACGTATCCCTTCATCGATCAGCCCTGCCGACTACCGTCCGCCCGCGCGATCCAAAAAGACGCGCGACGATTTCGACCGCGGCGACCATCCCCGCAAGACCCGCCAGTTGAACGACCACCATGAAACGCAGCGGATCTGTCATGTTCAGGTAAATTGTCCTGCCAAGGGAAGCTCCCAGTGCCCCACCGGTCAGCGTCCGAATGCAGTTGGAGCCGACCCGGTTGCCAATCCTCGCCCAAGCCCAGTCGACCACCGCCGGCAGCGGCAAGCCGAATAAAAAGAACCAATCCCATCTCGACTGTGAAACGGGCCATACGATTTGCGCGACGAACACGACCAGCAAAACGGGATAGATTCCCGCGCAGCGCGCGCAAAACCAGACCGGACGCTGTCCGAACCAGGCCAGATAGCACCTGTCAAGCTCCCCCGGGAAGTGGTGCGCGAGAAGAAAACCGAGAAATCCCGGTCCCCGGCGAAGTGCCCTGGCTCTGGTGGCTTCGTTTGCCATTCTCGCAACCTAACAGCACCTAATGCCTTTTCAGCTCCTCCAGGAATTCAATGTCGGAGATCACCTCTTTTTTCAGAAGCAGTCTGATGACGGCGGCAATCAGCTGGCCGGACTTCATTACCTGGGGCTGTTCGTCGTCGGGATTTTCGGCCTCGATCCGATCGAGCAGACTTTCAACCTCGTCCGGCAGCAAGTCCTCCTCCAGCACCTCTTCGCCACCGGGAGGCGAACCTGTTGCGGGTTCGGCAAGAGGTGCCGGTTGGGGCGCACTCTTCTGCTTTACGCCGTCGACACCGATGCCCACCCTCGACAACAGGGCCTCCATGGCCGATGATCCCACGTCGCCGGCTGCCTGCGCCGGTCTTTCTGCCGGCGCTTCGCGGTCGAGGTCCTGTATGTGCTCTTCGTCCCCGCTGACAGGTTTGTCGACTTCACGAATCGGTGAGCCGAGCAACTCTCCCGATTGGCCGAAACCGCCGGGATCGCGTTTGGCAAGAGGCGCCGGTGGCTCGGACGGCAGATCTTCCAGCACTTCGACTTCCGGCAAGCCGTCCTCGACAGCCTGTGCCTCGCCGGGAGCCTGCCCCAACTCGGGATCCAAAGAAACGTCGATGTCCAGTTGATCGTCGGCGGGAGCCTGCTCCTGCGCCAGGGAATCCAGTTGGGCGAAGGGATCTTCCAGATCCAGGGGACCCCGCGCCACGGCGACTTCAGCTTGCGCGGCTGCTTCGCGATCGCTCTGTTCGAGTGTGCCTTTTACAACGACCAGATCATCGGCGGCGATCTCCTGGCCGCCGAACTGAATCTCCTCTGGCGCTTGCTGAAATTCGACTGCCTCATCCAGTTGCTCACCCATGTAGCTTGTGCGAATAACCTTGCCAATGGAACTCTCGCTGGCCAACATCGCCTTGATTTTCTTCCCTGTCCTGAACTGAATCTCGTCCAGGGCGCTCAAGTTTGTCGGATCCGACATGGCAACCACGAGCACCTCACTGGATTTCCCGGGCTCACCCTCCTGCCGAACGGGCACGAGGTTGTGGCGCGTGGCCAACTCCACAGGCACGAGTTTAGTCAAGTAGTCGGGAAGCAGCGCATCACCGAGCTTTGCAACCGCAATGCCTGTCTGCTTGTGAATTGCACCCACCAGGGCTTCTTCAGTGATGAACCTGTTCTCGACCAGGACCTTTCCCAACCGCCCACCCCACTGCTTCTGGTAGCCAAGAGCGGATTTCAGCTGAAACTCGTCGATCACACCGGCTTCGAGCAGGATCTGTCCCAGTTGCTTCTTCCCTGCCATTTATTACCTCCACTATTCGTCCACTCTCAGACGGTACTCATCACGCGTGAAATATCCCTTTTCGAGAAGGAGTTCGACCACTACCTTCAGGATCTGCACCTGCTTGCGCTGTAGTAACTCAATTCTCTTGAGTTTGTCGTCGAATCCATCCACCTTGGTCGCGGGTGCCTTTCGCCTTGCGTCATCGGGGCTGGTAACGGTGTCTCCCAGGGGCATGACTATTTCCAGCGGCTGCCGGCCATCTTCCGATGCAGGCTGTCGGCCGTCTTCCGATGCGGGCTGCCGGCCGCCGGGAATTGCGTCGCTCAAGTAATACTCGCGAATTGCGCTTGCCAGCGCTTTCTCCCCGGCAATGGCCGCAAGAACTTTCGAACCTGTCTTGAAGCCAAGTTCATCGAGGATCTCCAGGTTTCTCGGATCGGCCATCGCGACCACGAGCTGGTTCTTGCGGACATTGTACGAGATCGGCAAGACCTGGTGCCGCTCGGCAAACTCGGCATCCAGCTTGGCCAGCGCTTCCCGGGAGACGATCAGCCCGCTGAAGTCGACCCGCGGCAGGCCGAGTTGCTTGCTCAGGGCTTTCACCAGCATGTCCTCATCGAGGAAATTCAAGTCGACCAGCAGGCTGCCCAGCTTACCGCCCCACTTCTTCTGTTCGGCAAGGGCCGTCTTGAGCTGCTGCTCGGTGATCACGCCGGCTCGCAACAGCAACTCCCCAAGCATGATCCTCTTTTTACCCGCAGAATTCATTGGTCAGGACCTCAATGAATCCTGCATGTTACCAGAGCAAGAAGATGCCCGCAAGCAAATCGATGAATCCAGGGAAGAGGGGTGCGGAAATCCGGGGAGCGCCGGCAATCATCAGGCGGATGACTTCGGCTGCTTCATAATCTTCTCGTAGCCGTCTACCAGTCGCTGGACCTTCTTTAGCTGGGGTTGGCCCTTGACGAAGACGACACCCATGCCCTGCGTGTCTTCAAAGTAGTCTATCCAAGCCACCCGGACGTTGAGCGGGATCTTGTCGGTTTTTTCCCGCCGGGGGCGCAGCTCTAATGGGAAACGTGCGCCGACTGTCAGTAGCGGGCCCATGCAGCGCAGAAACGCCCCGCCCCGTGACAGGTTGGATACGGACGAAGGAAAGGCGCCCTTGGAAGTTCTGTAAGAGGCCTCGAGATCGACAGGGAACCTCTGGTGCATGCGCCGCTCGCGCGTACCGGGTGATTTCAAGAACTTGAAAATCCCGTCGATGCGCGCCCTGTCTCTCTCGATCAGTCCGATGAATACCCCGCTGGGCATGTTGCGCCCCCCGGATCTGGCACGCCGCCAGATCAGCCTGCCCTCCAGGAAAACCTGGCCCGGAGCTCCCTTGACGGAGATCACTATCGTCACTCGTTCACCGATGGAGAGAGAGCTGAAACCTTCCAGGAAAAACCCGGTGTCGGCACCGCTGCGCTCGAGTGTCTTGTCGAAATCCGCGATCGTCGCAAACGGGAGAAAAAGTTTCCTGTTTTTCTCGCGAGAAGCCATCAATGTAATCCCCTTCTCCCAACCAGCACAAATATCATACAACATGTGCGAGAAACCTTCAAGGCATCGCTCCAGACCGGGATCTCCCACCCCTGCAAGTTGCCGGTCCCCGCCGACAAAGGGTAACGGAGTTTTCCGGGGCCGTGAGTAAATTTATCGTTCATCAATCAGGTGCAGATGAAATTCCATAGCCCACCGGCCAAACAGAGTATTTCGAAAACTGGTGGGAGGTGGGGGCCAGACAGTTCTTCCTTTCTGGAAGACGGCCCGCGGGCGTGGTATACTTCGCGGCCGATGGGCAATTTGATCGCATGGATCATCTCCATCCCGCTCGCGCTTGCGGGTCTCGTCATTGGAGGCGACGGTTTGCGCCTTGCGGCGATCGTCTTTCTGGTTGTGACGGCCCTGGCCTTGCTCGATCGTGCCCGGGCCATGCGTGCCTGGAGCAGGCTGCCCAACTGGTGCGTTGAATACGCAGGCCCTCTAATCCTTGCGGGTATCGCCTGTGTCATATACGCCCGGCTGCTGGCAGGCAACATGCCGGTCAATCACGATCACCCCGTTTTCCTATATCGTGCTTTCAACACCGGGACCCTCCTGTCGTCCGGTTCGCTGACCGGCTTCTCTCCTTTGCTTTTCGCCGGCTACCCGGCCAACTCGCTGTACCCCATGGGAACCGACCTGCTCGTCTGCGCCGTTCGCGGCCTGAGCCTGGGGCTCGCCTCGTGGGAACAAGCCTACTGCTGGGCGCTGTTTCTTTTTATTCTCTCCACTCCGCTCGCCTTCTACGCCCTGGGCCGGCGTTTTGCCGGACCATTGGCCGGACTCGCGGCCGGCCTGCTGTCGCTCATCGATCGCGGCGCCTGGATGCAGGGCGGCTGGTCCTTCAACCTGGACTGGGGCGTCTGGTCGATGGGTCTGAGCTTCTCGCTCTGCCTGTGGACTTTGTGGGCGCTCGACCGGCTCACACACAAGCCCGGACTGGGACGTTTTCTACTGACGGCGGGGGTGTTCGTCGGCGCAATCCTGTGTCATCCAATGGCTGTGGCCATCCTGGGCGTGGTCGTGCCGCTTTTCCTCCTGGTCGAAGCGTGGCACGGCGAACTTGGGGCGCCGGGTGTCTGGCTACCGCGGGTAATCGGGGCGCTTCTTTTAGGCTTGGGGCTTTCGGCCTTCTGGCTGGTCCCCTTCGTCTGCCGCAAGGAATGGTTCGAGCCGCTGGCCTACTACTGGCTTTCATTCCCGCAAGTCATCCGCGGCGTGCTTGACGGCGGGCTGCTGGCCCAGTTCAGCCCGGCACTGCTGCTGGCCGGACTGGTCGGTTTGCTGCTGGCCGCGCGGCGCGGTATTTCTTTTGCATGGTTCCTGCTCGTGGCAAGCGGGTTGCTGGTCTTCTTCGCCTCGAACACCTTTCTGCTCGCCTTCGGCGTGCTTCACAAGTTTCCGGCGCTCTCAAACCTGCAGTTGGAGCGTTTCGCCTACTTCGTGCGCGCGGCAATGCTGCTCGGCTGCGGATTCCTCGTCGCGGAAATCCGGCGCGCCGGCTCAAGGATTGCCGGCCGGATGCGGCCTGCGCGCTCCGTCCCGGCTCGCCATGGATTGCGGGTGCTGGCCACACTGGCGATTGTGCCTTTCGTGTTGTTCGCGCCGCGCGTCGGGCCGCTACCCTACCTGGCTCCCGCCAAGCCGCTGGCTTGGTCGTCCGAATCTGAAGCCTACCAGGATCTTCGCCGGGCGGCGGATTTCATCAACCAACAGGATCCCACAACCATCGGGCGCATCGCCGTCAGGTCATCCCAGCACGATCACCTGCTGATGGCGCTGCCGGTCTACACCGGCAAACCCATTTTCAAACTGGGCTTCACGCCCGAGAACAACTACCGTTACAAGTTCGAATCGAACGATCCCAACGTCTGGAAGGCATTGAACGTAAGTCACTTGCTGTCGATCGGCCCATATCAGCGGGCGGGTCTTACGGAAATCAGGCGTTTCGGACGTCTATTCTTGTACAGCTTCGCAGGCTTCGATCGATCCCGGGTGTCTCTTACAGGCCCGGGCACGGCCCGGATCGAGCGCGACGAGCCGGAATCGATGGACGTGCGTCTTGCAGGCACCGGCCCGGGCAGCGAGCTCACCATTTATCTCTCGCGCTACGCCCTGTGGAGCGCGGAGATGAACGGCGTCGAGCCGCCAATCGAGGGCGCCGCCATCGGGGACACTCCACCCGTCTTCATGCGGCTCTCCGTGCAAGACGGACTGTTGCGCCTGCGCTACCGCGCGGGCGGGCCTGAGTGGGCCGGCTCGCTCCTGTCGTTGCTTTCATGGCTGCTTTTTATTTTCCTGACCGTCTTGCTCTTCACAACGTCGCTGCGTAAACGGGTCAAGCGTCTCTTTTCTCCCTGGCGCGCTCCTGTCGGCGACGCGCTGACTTTAATCGTTCTGGCTCTTGCCGGCATCGTCCTCGTGGCCGTGCCCATCCGCTTGTTGCTGCCCGGGGGGCCTGACTTTCCGGACCGAACGAACGTCTGCGACCTTGGCCGGCTGGTGTCTAAAGCCGGCGCCAGGGTCGTGCGCCCCGCCGGCAGCCAGGACTGCCTGCCGTTCGACGGCCGGAAGATCCGCTGCCCCGGACCGGAATGGAACTATGCCGGGCGAACGATCATCATCTCCGACCATCTGCTCAGGGAGTGCATCTGGCTCCATCCGATCCAGGGCGCCAAGTTCGCTCTCGACTTCGACGATGTGCCGCTGGGCGATTATATTCAGGGACACTTCGGCATGGACGACGCCGCGGTCGACCCTCCCGGCCCCCACGGCGTCAACATGACGGTGCTCCTGGACGGCCGCGAGTTGGGCCGCTTCAGCTGCCCCTCGCGCAGGGGCTGGTTCGCCTGGCAGGCGGACACCCCCAAGCGGCGCGGCACGCGCGGCCGGGTTACGATCCAGTCCGACGCCTCATTCACCGGGCGGCGCCATTTCTGCTTCACGGCCTATACAACCTCGGACGACGAAGAAAACTGATTGAGGGAGGTTCGAAATGCTATGCACGAGTCGCGAATTCGAGCTGAGTTCGAAGGGCAACACCGACATACACGACGTCACCGCCCAGGTGCAGCGGATTGTTACCGAGGAGGGCCTGCGGGAAGGCATCGTCACCGTCTTCACCCCGGGCGCCACCGCCTCTGTCTCGACAATCGAATTCGAAAGCGGTGCCGTGGCGGATCTGAAAGAAGCCGTCCGGCGGACGGCCCCCGAAGATCTGCACTACAGACACGACGCCCGCTGGGGCGACGGCAACGGCTTCTCCCACGTCCGGGCCGCCCTGGGCGGCCCCTCTCTGACCGTCCCGGTGACATCAGGGTCGCTGACTTTAGGCACCTGGCAGCAGATCATCGTCCTCGATCACGACAACCGCCCGCGCAAGCGCCGGGTGGTGGTGCAGATGATGGGAACGGAATGATGCACACTTTCATCCATGGTTGAGCCCTTCACAGTGAATCATCATGCAGCTTCTGAAACTGGTTATCTGTATCCGCCACTTTGCGGTTATACAATCAAACGGAACAACGTGGCCGCCGCCAAGACAACCCAGGCGATCCGATTCCAATCCCATATTCGCCTTCCATTGAAGCTTACAAATGGGAAAAATGGCATGGCAATATCAAAGAGGGCCAAAGAAACCCCGATCAATCCAGCGAGCCATGCCCATTCCGAAATCGCAAGCGGCAAGTTGACAATCCGAGGCAGCAACCACAGCCCCCACGAAAGGGTCAAGACTGTCAGTCCCCCCGCCAACGAAATGGCGCCCAATTTCGCAATGTGGTCACGATAGCACCAATTGTCGGTGGTTGGATAGACTGACCCGGGTATCGGGAACCACCATGCAAACGCGAACGCCAGAAATACACACAACGGAAACGCTGATTCCCAGGCACGGTACCGTACGGGGAATCCAAGTCGGTTTGCTGTAATCCGCATCGCCACTTCCCGCCCACCGAAGAATATGCCAAGCACCACAGGAACTGTAATGAATGCCATCGGGTTGAAATCCCGAGAACCACTTGCTCTCCACAGCGCCACCACCAGGAGCAGGGCATTCATTGCCAGATTTCCAAACCACTGCAATACCGAGTTGTCCGGTCGAATTGGTCCGGGGCGCGCCCATACGAAATGTCCGATATCAATGTAGTGGAACATCCTGATCCACACAGGAAGCAAAAGGTGTCCGTAACGACGTAATTGCTGCCCCGGTGATAGAATCTGGAACCCTCGCGTGGATAGCAGTTTGCTGGAACTGGTGTTGTTGCCTTCAATGCACCCAAGAATTTCGTCGCAATCTTGATTCTCCAGGAACCTGATGCCTGCTTCGATTAGTTCTTGCCCGATTCCGGATCCGCGTACTTCAGGGCTCGTGAACGCCCAGTAAAGGAGTCCGCCACGCCGTCCCCCTGGAAGCGGCAATAGTTTGAGAACAATTGCTCCCAGCAGTTGACCGTTCTGTTCAGCAACCAAGACGTGGGGTGTGAAGGAGAAAAACCAACGTTGTACAAGAGGAAAAGAACGTTTCATTATTCCACGAACCGTTCTCTTTTCTTCTGCATGCATCGGACGGATACGAGTCTCTCGTTCCTGCATCATGGAGTCACTAAAGCACGCCCCACGGTCTTTTCCCATATTATTGTCCCCTCCCGCCTAACGTCTTGCCGATCAGCGTTGGACCGGGGTCGCTGGAAAGATGAACTTCGAAATCATGGGCCGAGCTTGCATCTCGGTGCTTGAGTCTATACGTTCAAGATGGAGTCGAATGAAAGACAAGAATAATTCTCGACAACCGCCCGCGCAAGCGCCGGGTGGTTTGCAGATGATGGGAACTGAATGATGCACGCTGGAATTACAAGGCACTGTTGGGATTGTCAGATGTGTGATGTCCTGGTTGGGAATAACTCGTACCTTGACACCCCGCTCGTCCCCTTCGATACTTTCATCCATGGCCGAGCCCTTCACGCGCCGAGATTCGAGTCCCAGATCCCGGGTTGCTCGGTCTGCTGATACTTGTGCCTGCGTCACAAGCGAGCCGTCATGAAACGACAAGGAGCCCACGGCCATGATCGAGAACCTGCGAATCAAGAACTTCAAGGCCTGGCGTGACACCGGCGAGATCCGCTTCGCGCCGTTGACGGTCTTCTTCGGCACCAACAGCTCGGGCAAGACCAGCCTCCACCAGCTTCTCTTGATGCTGAAACAGACGGCGCAATCCTCCGACCGGAAACGCGTGCTGCATTTAGGTGATAACACGACGCTCGCGGATCTGGGCACGTTTTCGGACGTGGTTTTCAAACACGACGTCAGGAGTGCGATCGAGTTCGAGTTGCGTTGGCGGCTGCCTTCGAAGATGACCGTGAAAGACTCTTACGGAAACAAGAGCTACGCGTCCAAAACCTTGGCGTTCAAATCAAAGATATCCCAGGGGGCCAGGGAGCGCCTTTATGTGAACGAAATGCATTTTGATCTTGGAAACCCTGACAATGACGGGTTCCGGGTTGGGATGCGTCAACAGTCCAAGGGCAACAAGTTTGACCTGACGACGGAGGGCCATTATCAGCCTGAAAATCGGGTGGGGCGCAAATGGCCGCTGCCACCGCCCATACGCTTTTACGGCTTCCCGGACGAGGCTGTGGCCCATTTTAAAAACACGGCCTTCGTTGCCGATTTGACCTTGAAACTCGAAGAACTGTTTGGCTCGACCTACTACATGGGACCGTTGCGAGAGTATCCCAAACACCTGTACATCTGGTCCGGAGAAGTTCCCGAACATGTTGGCATCAAGGGCGAACGTGCCGTCGAGGCACTACTCTCCGGAGAGAATCGATGGTTCAACTTTATGCCCAATCAGAAGAAGCGTCCGCTGCAGGAGCTGGTAGCCAGTTGCCTGAAAGACATGAAGCTCATCGATTCCTTCGAGGTCCGGCGCATCGCAAAGAATCGCAAGGAGTACGAGGTCAAAATCCAAACGCAGCGCAACACGCCGAAGGTAAAGCTTACCGACGTCGGCTTTGGTGTTTCCCAAGTACTTCCGGTGATCGTCGAGTGTTTCTATGTCTCGTCGCACTCCATCGTCATATTGGAGCAGCCCGAGATTCACCTCCACCCACGTGTTCAGGCGGACCTCGCGGATCTGTTCATCAATGCCATCCACGCCCGCGAGAAAGGCGCGAAGCGCGACATCCAGCTCATCGTCGAGAGCCACTCGGAACACTTCCTGCGGAGGCTCCAGAGGCTAATCGCCGAGGAGAAGGTGAGTAACAAGGAGGTCGCCCTCTACTTCTGTGAGCCAGGCGCCGATGGAGCCAGTATTCGAGAGCTGGAGACCGATCTTTTCGGCAACATCATCAACTGGCCCGAGCACTTCTTCGGTGACGAGATGGGTGATCTGGCCGCGATGAGCGAGGCCACCATGCGCCGGCAGATGAGGGAGCGATCCTGATGGCCAGTTGCACGCCGTCGCCGTGCATCGTCGACACTAACGTAGCAATCGTGGCCAATGGAGCGAGCACGGCGGGGCCGGAGTGCGAAATTGCCTGCACTAAGGCGCTTCGGGAGATCGTAAAATCGGGCCACGTGGTCATCGATAATGCCTGGCGAATCATCAAAGAGTACAAACACCAGCTCAGCCCTAGCGGACAACCACGTCCTGGGAACGCATTCCTCAAGTGGCTGCTCACGAACATGTGGAACCAGAGCCGATGCACGCAGGTGGCGATCACCCCGCTTGACAACGATCTGGAGGACTTCGCGGAGTTTCCAAATTCTCTGCGGTCCGCAGGGTTCGATCGTTCCGATCGCAAATTCATCGCTGTGGCGGTCGCACACGGAACCTCCCCACCCGTTCTCCAGGGCTTCGACAGCAAGTGGTGGGGGTGGCGTGAACAACTGAAGGAGGAGAGGATCACGGTCATCTTTCTATGTGAAGAGGAGATCGCAACCAAGTACAAGGAGAAAATGGGCCGAGCATGACAGTCTTCTTAAAATTCCCCCACACGCCCCACCTGGCTTGGCTGGGCGTTGACCGGCCCCGCGGTGACAAGGTGCTTTCGAAGCCGGAGCAGGATGCATTCCTAAGCGGTGAGGTTGTCATCGAGGAGAAGGTAGATGGTGCAAGCATCGGGTTCTCCGTGGAGAAGGCCGGCCGCCTCCGCGTGCAGAACCGCGGTGGCTACATCGGACCCGGTGCACATCCCCAGTTCGGCCCCTTGTGGGGTTGGATAACCGAGCGTGAGGCTGCGTTGGCTGAAGCACTGGGAACGAAGCTGATGCTCTTCGGCGAGTGGTGCTTCGCCGTGCACTCGGTTTGCTACGACTGCCTGCCGGACTGGTTCCTTGGTTTCGATGTGTATGCTAAGGCAGAGGGACGTTTCTGGCCGGTCGAGAGGCGAAACGAACTGCTCGCGTGGTTTGATCTGGCCGCTGTCCCCAAACTGGGACAAGGACGATACACATACGAGTACCTGCTCGACTTGCTGAAACATCCATCCTCCGTTGGCACCGGCCCGCGAGAGGGGCTTTACCTGCGTCGCGAGACAAACGGCTGGCTGGAGAAACGCGCCAAGCTGGTACGAGCGGAGTTCGTTCAAGCCATCGGCGAGCACTGGTCCAAGCGTGAGTTGAAGAAGAACAGGTTGGCCCTGCCGTCGAAGCCGAGGGAAGCAGGGGGGCGCTGCTGGGAAAACCCGACCGAGGTTGATGATTCGGGATGATCGCGGGGAACGAAATGATGTCCGCCAGGTGGTCTCCCCTGCTCGGCGCCCCTCCGGCGCGGGGCCTCATCCGCAGTGAGCCCGAGGACTTTGTGGTCACTGAGATCCCGGCTTACCTGCCATCGGGTTCGGGTGAACACCTGTTTATTCTGATCGAGAAGCGCGACTTGACCACCGAGAGCGTCGTGCAGGTGCTGGCCGAGCAACTCGGGATATCTCCCCGCGAAGTGGGAACCGCCGGCCTCAAGGATCGCCGGGCCGTGACGCGGCAATGGTTTTCGGTTCCGCGGACCGCCGGCGAACACTTGTCGAATTTCGATCTCGACGGGGCGCGGGTGATCGAGAGCGGGCTGCACGGCAACAAGCTCAAGACCGGCCACCTGAAGGGCAACCGCTTTCGGATTCTCGTCCGCGAAGTCGATCCCGGCGCCTGGCCCGAAATCGAACGCCGCCGCGAGCGTCTGGTGGCCAGCGGCATTCCCAACTACTACGGCCCGCAGCGTTTCGGCCGTGACGGGCGCAACGAGCAGGTCGGCCTCGAACTGCTGAGCGGCAAGCGTCGCCAGCGTCGTGGACGCACCCTGCGCCTGCTGCTCAGTGCGGCCCAGTCGGCCCTGTTCAACGACGTGCTGGCCAGGCGCATCGAGCGCAACTTGTTCGGACGCGCCTTAGCCGGCGACGTTATGGTCAAGGCCGACAGCGGCGGTGTATTCACCTGCGACGATCCCCAACTCGACCAGACCCGTATGGACGCCCTCGAGATTCACCCCACAGGCCCCATGTTCGGCCCGCGCATGCGCATGCCGCAGGGAGAGGCGCTGGCCATGGAATCGCGAGTGTTGGAGTCCGCGGGCCTCGGGCCTGATGATTTCAAGAGGTACGGCAAGCTCACCCGGGGAACACGGCGGCCTTTGCGAATCGTGCCCGCGGGGCTCGCCGTAGCCAACGCTCCCGCCGGCATCGAGCTATCCTTCGACCTGCCCGCGGGCGCCTATGCCACGTCCGTACTGGCAGAGTTCTTCGACTACCGCGAGGCCTCCGCAAAAAACCCGTAGACCTCGGGAGAAAGTTTTTAGGTATCAGGCGGGCATACTTGGCTTGCCCATGTCGGAACGTCTTCGGTCCGCCAGACCAGTTGCCCTTTCTCGAATTTTGCAAAGCATCGGTATGGTTCGTCAAATGAACTGTTATCGAAAAGAAAAAGAACGTCCACGAGTCTTGCGGCCACGGCCAGGTTTTTCAGCGAGCGATCGAATCTGGCTTTGATCTTGTCGTCCGGCACATCGTGACCATCATCAATTACTCGCTGCATCACTCGAGCAATGCAAAGATCCCGGGATTCAAGACCGATGTAGATCATAATGATTGAGTAGCCATTCTCCTGGGCGAGTTGAAGAAACTCGATCTTATCGCCTTCGGGATCCGAGAAAACCGTTTCCATGCAAAACGAGAGGCCCTCTTTCAGAAGTTCTCTCCGTATTTGATCGGCAGCTACTGCGGCATCGTAGCCGTAAAGCTTTCTTTCTTGCGCAATAAGATCGGCGTTCACAAAACGAATTCCAAGCGGAACAAGGTATGTGTTGAAAAAAGTCGACTTTCCCGCCCCGTTGGGACCGGCAAGCACGACGAGATACCGGTCACTATCGGAGATCGATTTTTGAAGGTCTTCGGCTGGTTGGTTCATGCGTTCTTGATTTTTTTGCGCGCAATTTTTGCCGGTATAAATTTTCTGTTCTTGAGTCTGCCCGGAGTTCGTGTCCCGTCCGGATGGATTTTTACCAACATACCCGGGTGTGCAGGGTCGCCGGCGTAGACAGGTTTCTCTCTGGCCTGCAGTCTCTCAATGATAACCGCCCGCTCGGACGACCTGGCAATCTTGTCGAGTAAAACAAGGACATCTTCTCGCTTGGCGGCGTCTGTGAAGGCGCGATCAAGATCCCCTTCACTGCGCTTCAGATCGAGCAGGTCGGCATGCTTTAAAGCAGCCTCTACAGCTCGCCCCAGCTTTGCCCAATGTTCAACCTGGGCGGTGATGGAACGACTCGTTGTTTTGGCCTCGGTACGAGCCGCCCTAACAAGCACATCAGACAACTTTACCGGCATTCCCATGGCGCCTCCCAATCAGACCGACCAGGCCCTGGGTAGTATTATACTACCAGACAATAGAGAAATCAACACCGGCTAAAAGATGTACGAAAGTGGGATTTTATTCCCTGCAAGACTATCGTGAGGCCAGCAGGTAGACGGCTCCGTCATCGCTCAGGATACGAACCCAGTGGGGCGTACCGGCAGGCAGATCGAGACGATCGCCTGAGTGCAACTCTATTTGCTCATCCTCGATGCCGATCATAATACGTCCCTTGATCACCACCCGCACCTCGTACTTGGAGTGCGACTGGGTGTGGTAGTAGGTGCAAGGGGGATCGACCATGCGGAACGGCCGCAGACCCTCTTCTACCAGCGTGCGTTCAATATCCCTGCGAGAGGGCGGCAACCTGTTCGCCGGCCAGCGGGTCAGTTTGCGGATCGTGGTCCGAACGGTTTCCAAGATCGAGTTGCCTCCATTGGCTCAGGTAGTTACAAGTCACACTTGTACTACATTTTCCCACTTTGTTCAAGCAGAAAATCACTTATTACAGTATTCCCACACCCAACCGTTGACGGGCACGCGCAGCCTGTAGACGTCCTGTCCGCACTGGACATCGAAGACCCTGTAAGTCACCGCCCCCTCGGCCGGGCCGCGCTCCAGCCAGGCCGCGATTACTCGATCTACTTCGATCCAGTCGTCGCCCAACCTGAATTTCAGCGGCCGTTCGTCCTCACGGCTTTCCGTCCGGCAGATTACCTGATGAAGCTTTCTGAACTCCGGCATCAGATGCAAGTCGCGGAGTAGTTCACCTCGATCTTGTCGCCCTTGTCCGGCACGTAGTCGTCGCCGAAGTAGATCGTGTTGGTGTCCGGGTAGTAGGTCCAGCCGTCGGCCCCGCCTTCCGATGAGGCTTGGGGAACAGGGTTGTCGTTTATCGTTACCGTAAGGGATCCGGCGTCGGCCGGGCGTGAGAGCGGGAACTCGCGGATGGCGGCGAAGGCGTCGAAGCCGAGCGTCTCGAGCGTCGTGCTCCAGTCGGCCGTGTTGATCGACTCGAATATCCCGCCCGTCTCCTGGGTGATATAGTAGTAGCGTCCGTTGGGCGGCTCGTCGGCGCAGATGGCGCTTACGGCCATCATCTCGGTGTTGCGGTATCCCTTGATCGATTTGAAAAAATCGACGTAGAAATCCGGCTCACCCTTGGATTGATCGGGTTCGTCGGACAAGATGATGATGTACAGCTTGGCGTCCTCGCGCAGGAATCCCAGGTTGGCCTCGGGGTCGCTGATAAACGGCTCGGAGAGAGCCATCCAGGCCCCCTCCAGGCCGGCCTCGTGGGCGGAACAGTCGTCTCCCAAACGCACGTTGTCTTTGAACTTGTCGATGAAGTCCGGCGTCTGGCTGGTGATGATCTTGGGTGTGGAGTCCGTGTTGACCAGGATTCCCGAGGTTACCTTACGCAGCGGTGTGCCGCTCCAGGAGTCCATGTTTTCGACGTCGGTGGCGACCACCCCGAGGTGAAAGTCGACGTTGAGGTTAATGGCCCAGTTGATGAAGGCCCCGAAGTTGTCGGCCAGGTTTTGCTGGTCGTCACCCATCGAACCGGAGCAGTCGACCACGAAAAGCACATCCGAGCGCACCTGCGAGGGTTGGTAGAAGATATCGCTCTGGTCGGAGATGTCGGTGCCCCTGCCGAAGAGCGGCACTGTGTGTTCCTCGTCGCCGTCGGCCTTGATGATCAACGTGGCCCGGTGGGGACTGGTGTCCTGGGGATGGTAGCGCAGGCACACCTGGAAGCTGGCAGCGCCGGCCAGGTTGAAAGCAGTCATCGGCGCCTGGATGATTTCGAAGTTGGGATCGGCCGGGTTGTCCAGCGCTATTTCGTCAATCGAGATATTCACCGTCCCCAGGTTGTAGACGTTGACGCACATGGTGGGCGAGTTACAGCCAACCGTGACTACGCCGAAGTCCAGTTCGGCCGGGACGATCTCCAGTTCGGACTCCTTGGATGTTGCCGCCAGGTTGAGACAGGCCTGGCCGGGAATGGGGTTGCCGGTGGTATCGTCGGTGCAGGCCAGGTCTCCCAGGTCGGGATCGTCGATGTATATCCTCATGATGGCAAACTGCCCCCACTCGCGCTGCGGCGCGAAGGTTACCTCGACTTCGGCCGACGAGTTCGGCTGGCCCCGCGGGCCTAGAGTCGCCGGGAAGGGGGGATGAGCGGTCAGCGAAAAATCCTGGCCGAAAATGGGCACCAGCTCCACCTCTGCGTTTTGCAGGTGGCAGGGCGCCAGCCCCTGGTTGGAGATCGTCACACTCATGGCCTTGGTGTTATAGAGTTTCACCAGGCCGAAGTTGACGAACGGCGCCGGCTGGATGACGACGTCGCACTCGGCGGTCTCGACGCCCTCGCCGTTGAGATCGACCGGCAACTCGTGGCCGTCCTTGTCGTTTCCGTAAATCACAAGCAGGCCGTGATCGGCTCCCAGGTTGATGGGGTGATACTCCATCTCGACCACTCGGGTGTCCCCGGGATCGATGACCTCGTTGGCCGGCGGAGCTTGCAGGATGGCGAATTCGTTATCGTCAGTATTTGTCGTGATGGCGACGTTCTCGATAATGCAACTATCGGTACCCTGATTGGAGATGATCAACTCGACCGTCTGGACCGTGTCCTGGACGACTCCGCCGAAGTTGACCACGAAGGGGGTGGCCTGCAGATCACACTCACGGGGAATGCTTTCACCATAGAGTGCAATGGTGCCGGTCAGTCCGCTGCCCGGATCGGAGGCCGGATCGTTTGAAAAGAGATCAACGCCCCCGTGATCCGATCCACTGTCCGTGGGATGATATTGCACATTGATATCCAAAGACTCTCCGGGCGTGAGAGTCTTGGTAAAAGTCGGCAGTGAAAGCAGCGAAAATTCGGGATCGGGAGGATCGGGGTTGAGTGCCACGTTGGTAAGATCGAGGTCCAGCAGGCCGCAGTTGGTGATCTTAAAACTCATCTCGCCCGTCTCGCCGGTGGGCACGTTGCCGAAATCGAGCGCCAGCGGTTCGGGGCACAAACGTGGTGCCATGCCGCGACCGTTCAGGCTCACCTGAATTACATTCTCGTTCACGTCGTTCGAGCGAATCGCCAAGACGCTTGAGTGCGTTCCGCCGGATTTCGGCTCGTAGCTTATGAAGATCGTCACTTGGCCGCCGGCGGACAGCCCGCCAGGCAGGCTGTTGCCGTTCAGGTCCAGCGAGAACTGGTTGAAATCTCCACCGGTTACTGCCAGGTTGTTGATTTGCAATTCCTGGTCACCGTTATTGCGAATGGTCACCTCCCGGCGAACGCTTGCGCCCAGTTCCAAATCGCCGAAATCCAGACTCAGATCGTCCGGCGCCGTATCGTCGTTGCAAATCTCCGCGGCTGCGGTGCACTGCGCCCCCTGCTGGTCGCCGGTGCAATCGCTTGCGCAAACCTGGATCTCGGGCGTGACGCCCTGGCCCGACAGCGCCACCGTGATGGTCTGGTGATCTACAGCGTTGCAGATCAGGCTGAACCCGCCGGTATCGCCGCCTACCTCGAGCGGCGCGTACGAGATCTCGATCTGCAGATCGCTGCCAGGGGCAATCTCGGAAGGCTCACTGATCGAGGCCGGGCATGGCGAGACAAACACGCCGCCGCTCAGGCAGGCAACCACGAAGTCGGGGCTCGAGCCCGAGTCCATCTGCAAAGCGGTAAGCAGGAGCTTCGAGCGGCCGGTGTTGCGCACGAACAGATAGCGCTTGGCCACGCTGAATACGTCGACCATGCCGAAGTCGATGTCGATCTCCGAAGACTCGGGTGTCGTGTCGAACGAGTCCTGGCCAGGAGCAGTGTCGTTAGTGCCAACGAAGAAACTCCCCGCCCGCGGCGCCGACTCCTGCAGACCGCGGTTGTCGTCACATCCACAGGTCAGCATCACGGCGCAGGCCACTGCCGCCGGCGCAAACAGTTTCGATATTGCTTTCATGGCTCCTCCCGCCAAGCTTTTACTTTCCATCAATCTTACTGGCAGAACGGCTCATTGGCCAGGAAGTTATTGTAAACCGTCCAGTTGGGCACCTCGAAGCGCGGCACGGTGCCGTTCTCGCGAATGTTGGTGATGTGGTAGTCGAATTGGTTCCAGACGCGCCTGGTGGCCACCCAGTCGTTGTCCACGTTGCCGTACACTAAAATCCCCTTGTCGGTTCCCAGAAACCCGTTCTGGATGACTACGATCTCCGCGTGATTGTCGTTGTCCACGTCGACCACCAGCGGCAGCTCCCAGCCGGTGGCTGACCAGCGCTCGGCCTGGTAGATCTGGTTGTGAGCCAGGCCGGCGTAGATGTTGACGTAGGTCTCGTCGTTCTGCAACACCTCGAAGGGCCCGTCGCCCTCGAAGTCGAAGGCGGTGTTGCCGCCGCCGAGCGTTGAATCGTTCAAGATTTCTTTCCAGATGACGTTCATCGAGAGGTTGCTCTCGTTGACGTCGACGCCCCAGAAACACTCGGTGTCCTCGCCCTGGTCGCTGCAGGTGCCGACTACTCCGATCTCCGGCCCGCCCGCACCGTCGATATCGGCGATGACCGGCGGCAGGATGGCGTTTACCTCGCCATCTGAAAGCTGCGCCTTGACCGATCCGGTCAGCCCGTCCAGGAGGTAGAGCCCGCCGCCGAAGCCGCTGGCGAAAAGCAGCACCTCGGGCTTGCCGTCCAGGTCGAAGTCGGCGATGCCCACCAGGCCGTCGGGCTTGCTGGCCTGCCACATGACGGTGCCGTCGGCATGATAGGCCGTGTTTCCGGCAATCAGCTCCATGCCGCCCTGGCCGTCGAGATCGGCGGCCACCGAGAAACAGCCGTGTCCAACACCACCGCGGCCGGCCTCACCCTCCCAGAGCAGGTTGCCACGGTGATCGAAGACCGAGGAGCAGCGGAAGATCTCGGGATGCCCGTCGCGATCGAGATCGGCCACGCCGATCGACGAGCCGTCCTCAATATCATCCTCGGGCGCGTGCCAGGCCTCGCTCTCCCACTTGAAGGTTCCGTCGTGCTCGAAGCACAGGATGTTGCCCGTGACGAAGCGGCCGTTCATGTCGCCGCTGTCGGCGACCACGTACTTGGAGGCCAGGATCTCGGGCAGGTTGTCGCCGTCGATGTCGGCCGCGGCGATCTGGGTCTCGTTGTTGGTTCTAAAGCGCGGGTCATCGGCGGTCCAGATCTCGTGGCCGTCGTCTCCGGAGATAGCCCTGACCATCGACTTGGCAGCCGGGATAATCATATTGCCCCACGTGTCGTAGGCATTGAAGATGATATCCGGCACGTCCTCTTCGTTGATCAGGCCGTCTCCGTTGTCGTCGCTCAAGTTGATCACGACAGGCGTCATGAAGACCTGCACGAAGGTCGGGTTGCTGATGTTGCCGTTCGGCCAGCCGAACTCCAGGGTGGGCTGAAAGACGTGCGGCTCGATGCACTCGGGCAGGTCGGGGGTCAGGCCCTCGGCGTCGAGCGGCACCGTGATCAAGGTGAAGTTATCGCAACCGGCCGCCGTGAACTCGCTCGAGATGGTGACGTTGCCGCTGTCCGGGCCGACGTCCCCGGGGACGTAGCCCACCTCGACCTGTAGCTCGCCGTTGGGCTGCACCGTGAGTGGAATACCCGGCGCCGACACACGGAAGTCCGTCGAGGAGCCGGCCCCCAGGCTGACGTCGACCACCGTCAGCGGCTGGCTGCCGTGATTGGTACAGACGAATGCCATGTACGAGCTCTGGCCGATCTCGGTGGACGGGAAGGTCAGCGCCTGCGGCTGGCAGTCGAACACCGACGGGCAGGTGCCGGTATAGTTACCGACCAGTTCGACAGCGCCGGTCGGCAGCTGGTCGTCGTTGGACGAGATAATCACCCGCCCGAAGTCGGCCCCCGGCTCGGAGGGGCTGTAGCGCATGTGAATGGTGCGCGTGCCGCCGGCCTGTATGGTCAAAGGCGCTCCCGGCGCCGCGGCAAAGGTAAAGTCGGGGTTGGCGCCGTCGAGGACGATCTGGCGGATCTTCAGGTGCCCGCTGCCGCAGGCGGTGATGTCGAAAGACATGTCCATGAAATTGCCCACAGCCACCGGGCCGAAATCGAGCGTGGTCGGATTGATGCACATACGGGCCGCGTCCCCGCCGCCCGAGAGCGCCACGTAGACCTTCTGCTGGTGCAGCGGGTCCGGCCCTCCCCTGACCTCGAGCGTGCCGGCAAGCGTCCCCGGGCTCTGGGGATTCAACGTCACCTGGATCTCGTAGTAGGCGCCCGGAGCAACATCGGGGCGGGGGAAGGGCGGGGCGCCCGGCGTGAAGGACGGGTCGGAACCCTGTACCATGTCCCAACCCCAGAGGGTGCATTCCTCGCTGCCGAAGTTCCAGATACGCGTCGAGAGCACTGCGTCCTGACCCATGGGAACCGTCCCGAAGTTCAAAAGCGAAGGATCCGCCTGGAAATCGCAGGGTGGTGGTTGGATACCTTCGCCGCTCAGACTTACTACCACTTCGCCCTCGTCTGGATCGTCCGAGACGATAGTCAGGCTGCCGCTGTCCGTACCCTCGTCCGTCGGCCGGTACTGGACCGAGAACTGGCGAATCTCGCCCACCGGCACGCTGGTGATGCCCGGGGCCGAGGGGAATGAGAACTCGGGGCTGCCGGTCGGCCCGCGGATCTCGCTGATCTCACAATCGGCGTCGCCGGTGTTCTGAATGGTCACCGTCTGGTTGGAAAAACCGCTGGTCGAGACCGTGCCGAAATTGACGTCCATCGGCACCACGTTGATGTCACAGGTCGGGATGGGGGTCGCCTGTCCGAGCAGGTCGACCCAGCCCTCGGCGGCGTTGGGATCGTTTGAGTGAATTGTCAACTTGCCCGAGTGGGAGCCGATATCCGTCGGGGCGTAGGTCAGATCGACGTCGAAGGCCTCGCCGGGTGAGAGGTCGAAAGGTGTGGCGACCGACGTGGAGAAAGAAAAGAAGCCGTGCACGCCCGAGTCGAGATCGAGGCCGGTGATGGTCAAGATCTGGTTGCCGCAAGAGGTGAAGCGGTAGGCCTTCTGCGAGCTTGTGCCGACCGAGACGGAACCGAAATCGACGATGAAGGGCGGTTCGGGGCAAATTTTGGGAGCCAGTCCGTTGCCCAACAAGTTGATAATCACCTGGGCCTCGTCGGGATCGTCCGAGGTCACCTCGATCTGCGATTCATCTGCGCCGCCGTCGTAGGGTGTATAGGTGATAGTGAAGGTTTTCTCGGTGCCTGGCTCCAGCGTGCCCGTCCAGGGCTCGGGGTCGAGAGTGAACTCGCCGCCCAGGTTGGTGCCCGAGCTGAAGTCGACTCCGGCCTGCCCGGCGCCCGCGGCCACGGTCAAGGTGAAGACACCCAGGTTGCGCACCACGAACTGCTGCGTGCTGCTATGGCCGAGGTCGTTCATGCCGAAGTCGGCGCCCAGGTTGCCCGGAGCAACAGAGTCGTTGCAGCTCTCGGCTCCGCCCGAGGCATCGATCAGGCACACCTGGATATCGGGGCTTACTCCCTCGCCCGCCAGGCTGATTGTGAGTTGACTGTGGTCGGGATCGTTGGTTTCGACGATTACAGAACCCATATCGGAGGCTTCCTCGAGGGGAATGTAGTGCACCGCGAATGTCGTGGACTGTCCCGGGGCGAGCACCGCTAGCGGCGGCTTGTCCAGGAAGAAATCCGGGCTGGTCCCCTCGCCGAAGTGGATACCGTCTTCTTTCCAGGATAGATCGGCCTTGGCCGAGGCGTCGTTGCTTATGGATATATAGCGGGTGGCGCGTTGCTTGACAACTATCCTGCCGAAATCCAGCAGGTAGTCGCCATCCCCGGGATCGTCAGGCAGAGCTGCGAAGGTACCGTCAGCGTCCCAGTCCTGGGAAAGGTTGACCACCGGCAGCACGTTACCCAGGCCCACTTCGTCCTGGCAACCGACGCCCAGTGTGCAGAATCCCAGGCAGGCGAATACCACAACCAACAATTTAGTGATCGAGCTTGTCCGATTCATCACGACCTCCGGTATGATCAATTGGTTCCCTGTTTCTTGCGAAAAAACAGCACTGCGCCAATCAGCAATATTATACCCAGCGGAATCGCTGCTCCCCCGCGGCGCCCGGTTATCGCGCAGCCGCCCGACCCGGGTTGGTACTCGCGCAGGTCGCCGCCGCTGCCGCCGTCCGTGCCGCCGTCCGTGCCGCCGTCCGTGCCGCCGTCAGGCACGCCGCCGTCGGGGATGTCCTCGTACTCGCAACCATCGGCCGGGTCTCCGTCCAGATCGATCCAGCCCGCCTGGCAGTCGCCCATGGAGCACACGCCGCCCAGGCAAACGCCCTCGGCATGAGCATAGTCGCAGGCTTTGTCACACGCGCCGCAGTGGCGCGGATTGGAATCCAGCTCGACACATTCCTGGCCGCAGCGGGTCAGCTCGCCGGGACAATCGAGCACGCAGGCGGAGTCCCAGCACACCTGGGCAGGCTGGCAGTTGAAGCCACACTCGCCGCAGTTTGCAGGATCGCGGGCCAGGTCGAAGCTCTCGTCGGGCACACCGTCGCAGTTCTCGTCCAGGCCATTGCACAGTTCCTCGGCAGAGGGACTCACATATTGGTTATGATCGTCGCAATCGTCGCCGCCGCAAGCCTCGTCCTGGTGTCCGTCGTCGTCGGCGTCGGGGCAAAAGCCCTGGCCGGCGTAGGCGACGATCACCATGTTCTTGCCGCACACCATGCCCCGCCCGGTGCGGGGAAAACTGACGGCCAGCAACATTGACCATTTTGCAAAGGCATCGAATCCACTCAGGCCCTCGAAGGCCGCGGCGTAGGTTGCATCTACAGTCCAGTTCGCCCCGCCGTCCTGGGTCTCGAGCACCATCGGGGTTCCCTCCCCGATGTTGCCCACTGCATAGCCGCTTTGGGCGTCCGTGAAAACCACGTCGGCGACGTAGTCGGCGGCGCCCTGCTCTCCGGCAGGCACCGCCTGCTCGGCCCAGGATACTCCGCCGTCGGCCGTGTGCAGGATCAACCCGGCCAGACCGCCTCCCACGGCCCAGCCTTGTTGCACGTCCGTGAACCAGACGCGATGCAGCTCACCGGCATAGCCCTCGGCCGCCATCTGCCAGTTTTGACCCCCATCCGATGAGTCGAGGACGAATCCGTCGTGGGCCGGCACTGGATCGGTCCACTCGTCTCCCTCGGTCGCGGCCACCCCGCCGACTGCCCAGCCGTGCGAGGCGTCGGCGAAGAATACTCCTTGCAAGGTCCGCTCACCGCCCAGACTGGGCACATTTGCCAAGGTCCATGTCACGCCGCCGTCCGTGGTGTACAGAGCCTGGTTTCCGCCCAGCGCCCAGCCGGTGTTCTCATCGATGAAGAAGATATCGGCAAGCATGCCGCCGGCTCCCGCAGGCGTGGTTTGCTCGTTCCAGGCGCGGCCACCGTTATCGGTACGGTAGATCTTGGAGTTGGGCAGGCTCAGGCTGGCCAGATAACCCACCTGGTCGCTGACCAGCGAAATCGCCACCGGGATGTTGAAAAATCCTTGCAACCCGGTCTGCGACCAGCTCTCACCGCCATCATGAGTGCACATGATGCGCGGCTCCGAGTTGCCGCTCGAGGGGCTCTTTATCGCTCCGACGGCGCAGGCGTCGCGCTCGGTCGGCATGGAGATATCGATAAGCGCGTTGCCGTCGTTGACTTCAACGTTCAAAAGCTCCCAGCCGGCCCGCGCCTGGGTTCCGAAAAACAGACCGGCAAGAATAATCCAAATGCCTGCGAACCTCATGTCACCTCCAGCCTTTTTCCTCGAATGCGCGAAGCAGGGCCCGGGCCTCGGCGGCCTTTGTGCCCCGCGGGTACTTCTCAAGATATTCATCGAGCAAGCGCATGGCGCCCTGGAAATCCTTCAAGGTGATGCGGCATTCCGCCAGATGGTAGAATGACTCCTGGACCAGCAAGCCGTGCGGATACTCGCGCGCCAGGCGCTCGAATGTTCGTCGGGCCTCGGCCGGCCTGGCGAGATCGCGAAGTTGCAGCAGTCCAATCTGGTACAGGGCGGCCTCGGCCAGCCTGGGGTTCTTACCCAATCGGATGGCCCTCTGGTAGGCCGCAAGCGCTTCGGTGGGGCGTTCAGCCAGCCTGTGGGCATCGCCCAGCAGGAAAATAGCCCGCGGATCACCCGGTTTGCGCACGAGATACGAGTTCAGTTCGGCAAGGGCACGGTCTATCTTGCGTTCTGCGAGCAGCCTGCGAACGAGGGCCAATGGTCGTACACCTCCGACACGCTTGGAAGCCACGCGCCCGCCTGGCCGTTCCGTCCGTGCGGGCGGATCGAGATTGGCCGGGCGTATCGCCGGGCAGAGCATGCCGAACGCCGGCGCAATCAGAGAGCCGGGCCGGCCTTCCCGCGGCCGTGTCACCAGCCTGCCCTGCAGCAGGACCACCGCGGTGATCTTCTCGTCGACGACGCGCACCAGAAACAGCGTGCCTGTCGCCTCGACCTCACCCGCCGGCGTCTCGACCACGAACCTGCCTGCAAGCGGCCGATCGAGACACACGAAGAGCGCACCCGACGTCAGCCGGACGGCGGTGCCGCCGTCCGCTAGCGGGCGCTGAGTAACTTGTCCGCCGTCGAGCGGCACAAGAGTGATATGATCGTCCGCTTGCACCCGCTCGTCCGGTTGCACCCGCTCGACCGTCCGCGGGTGCCTGCCCTGCGGCCAATACAGAACCACAACCAGGCATGCGACCACGAGCCCTACCGCGCCGGCCAGCGCCAGTACCGGCCGGCGGCGGATCACGTGCCGCCGGCCGCCGAACAGACGCTCGCGCACCCTGGCGACGTCCAACCCGGGCACTGGTTCACGTGCTGCGGCATGAAGCACGTCGCTCACTTGCCGGAGCGACTCGAGTTCATCCAGGCACTGCCGACAGGATTCCAGATGTCCCTTGAAAAGATTTGCTTCCTGCATCGGCAATATGCCGTCGATATATGGCTGGACTTTTTCTATTTCCGGACAACGGGGGTGTTCTTTGTCTCGCAACTGAAGCTCCTGCGGAAGGCCTTGCGGGCATGGTGCAACCGCGTCCAGACCGTGGCCTGGGGAATCGAGAGCGATTCGGCGATTTCCTTGCCGCTCAGACCCTCCATTTCGTAAAGGACCAAAATGGTCCGTTGCTTGTAGGGCAACCGGCCAAGGACCCGGTGTACCATCCGGGCCTGCTCGGCCCGGGCAACGAGGCAGTCGGGTAAATGGACGGTTCCGCTCGGTTCGGATAACAGCGCGCGCCGCAGGCGAGCAAAGCGTCCCGCCGAGCGGGCCTTCTTGCCGGCCACCCGGATGCAGATGCCAAACAACCAACTGGAAAATGCCGAACGCCCCTCGAAGCGCCCGAACGAGCCGAAGAGCGCCAGGTAAACCTGCTGGACGAGGTCTTCAATCTCGATGCCCGGACCGCAGAGACGAAATAGCATACGCTGTACGTGCGGGAGAGTCTTTTCGAACAGTTCGCGCTGCGCATCCGCGTCCCCTTGCCGACAACGCCGAACCAGTTCCGCGGGCACGTTCAGTCGTTCACCAGAACCACCCATGGCCGGCATTGTACAGCATGAGTACCCGGAAACCCCAGAAACCTTCGAGCCGCCACGAAAAAAACAAAAAAACCGAGTGCGGGTATCAGGAAAAAGGCACCACCAGCAAAAGAGCCAGTTCCAGCGACCATGAAGACAGATCGAGCACCTCCACCGGCAGGCCCAGGTAGCTGTAACTGTAACGCTGGCGCCTGAGGTAAACAGTCGACCCGGCCAGCAAGTGCAGCCCCAAGCGCTCGCTGACCCACCAGAGCACACCCAGGCGACAGATCAGGGCGGGGTTGAAGCGGTCGATGCGGATGCTGTTGTCGAACCTGTCAAGCAAGGCGTCCAGCCGGCTCCAGTCGGCAACGAATCCCAGATCGAGCGTGCCCTGCAGGATATCGTTGCCCAGCAGTCCCCTGGCCCAGGCGTAAAGCGGCCAGTTAGAGTAGACCGCCTTGACCTCGGTTACTTCGATGCGGCGTCCTCGGCTGGCGCGGATTCCCAGCCCCAGTTCGAGCCAGTCGAGCGGCGCCCAGGAAATTTCGAGCATTGCGCCGACTCCGTAGGATTCCCAGCGCGGGTGGGAGGTGTAGAAGGACCCCGCCGACAAACGCCAGGAGCGCCGCGGCTCGGCTGTCAGGATCTTCTCTTGTTTGCACACGGGACAGGGCGCGGGAGCGGGACACGCCTTCGGCTTCGGGCACTTCATACGCTTCTGCACCCTGCGGTGCGCTTTGGGAATACCGGCGGCTATCTTTTTTCTTCCGGCCTCGCCTATCATTCCCAGGCTCTGGATCAGTCCCGAGCGCAGGGCGTTGGCGCAGGCCACGGCTATCGCCAGGCTGAGGGTCTCCGCCCCGGTTCCCTCGGGGCACAGGTCGCGGTCGAGGATCGTATGCGCGCCCGGATCGAGGATGCGGATGCGCACTATCCTCGGCGCCCGGCACTCACCGGGTCTGAGCAGCTCTCCCCAGATCACTGCTCGGGCGTCCAACTCGAGCGCCCGGGCCTTGACCGTTTTCTCGAGTTCGTCCGGAAGCACTCGCCCCGCGGGTCTTTCGCTCACGACCTTGAGATTCTCTTCGGGTAACTGCAGCAGTAACGACTCGGCGATGTGTTTCGCCCCGGGCAAATCCATCTCGGGAGGGGGCACCCCGAAAATCGGCAACACCAGGATCACCCGTTCTTCGCTTTTCTGGGCCCAGGCGGGCAAGCCGGCGAGAACGACCAGTACCACAGCTACTTTCGTAAGACAGCGCACGTTCAGACCCCGGAGTTCAGCGCAGCTTGAACACGAACTTGTACACCGTGTAGGTAGCCACGGCCTTGCCGGCCACCAGGTACGGCGAGAAACGCCAGCTCTTGATAGCATCGATCACGCTCTTCTCGAATGCCTCGTGGGTCTTCAGAAACCTGAAGTTTTTCACCCGACCCCGGGGTGTGATCTCGAGTCTGACCACCAATGTGGCCTCGATCTTGGCCTGCCGGGCGATCCGCGGGTAGTCTGGATCAGCGCCGGAGACGCGCCGCTTGCGCAACTCGCCGAAACGCTGAAAGACGGACTTGAGCGTCTTCTTCGGCGTGCCGCCGGCAGGCGGCTCCGCGCTTACCAAGGGAGGAAGGGGTTTGACCGCGGCGATCTTCTCTCCAACCTGAGCTCCCTGTTCGAGCTTGGGTGGTTGTCCTGCATCCGGTGGCTCCTCGACGGGAGGCTTGCCCGCGGGCACACTGCGTACGGTCGTGGCTTCGGGCGGACCAGGAGCGTGAAAATGCTGACTACCGTCAGCATTTTCACGCTTGGCAACAGGGCTCTTTATCTTGCCTGAATCGATCACCTCGATCGAAGGCTCGGCATACTTGGGCGCATTCCAGTTCACGGTGACGGGGTGCCGCCTTTTCCCCGGCGGCGATTTCTTTGGCGGCACTTTCACAGGCGGTACTGTTTTTTTTACGCTCTGCTTGTCCTTGATGACATGTGTCTTCGCCGTCGTGGCCGGGCTGTCCTTCACTCCCGCAGTCGGCCGAGCCGCGCTCCTTTTTCCTGAGCCTGAAGGAAAAGCGAAGTACAGCACGGCGAACGTTCCGCCGGCGAGCAACAGCAATAAAACCAGTATGCCCGGAAACGACTTCTTGCGCCTGGAAATAGCAGCGAAGGGATGTTCGTCCGGCGGCGCGGGTTCGGGATTTGGCACCTGCCTGGCAAGCGACGGGACCGACTCTGCCGGCCAGACGGCCATCGGGGTCGCCGGGCGGGGCGGTTCTTCGGGGCTGAAGACCGCCTGCGGCGGTGCGGGGGCCGCGCCCTTCTTCGTCCTGAGCACAATCGGCTGGCTGCTTTTCTTGGGTCGCAGCACCAGGGGCTGTTCTTCCGAGGGAAACACCTCCCTGACAGCCTGCCACGCGATGGGTGTGTCCAGACGAGAGCTGAACGGGTGGGTGGGAACGCGCTGTGCCCGACCGGTGGTCTTCTTCTTGCGTGGCGCCAGCTTGGCCAGGAAATCGGCCAGTACATAGCCGTCGACACGTCTTCCACGCTTGAACAGGAAGCGCTCCAGATCCTCGCGCAACTCGCGGGCGGTCTGATAGCGCTGATCGGGGTCTTTCTTCAACGCCCGGGTGATAATCGCGGCCATCTCGGCGGGGATGTGCACATTGTGTTCCCGCGGATCGGGGGCTTCCTGATTGACGATCGACATCATGATCTGGTACTCGGTCTCGCCACGGAAGGGGCGCCGCTGGGTGACAAAGAGGTACAGCAGGGTGCCAAGCGAGAAGATGTCCGAGCGCCTGTCGATGTCGCCGCGCATCTCGATCTGCTCGGGCGACATGTACATCGCCTTGCCCTTGAGCCAGGTCGGGCGGGTTCGCGACAGGTTGCCGACCGCCTTGGCAATGCCGAAATCCAGCACCTTGACCACGCCGTCCACGCTGAGCATTATGTTCTGGGAGCTGACGTCGCGGTGAACGAGATCGAGGGGAGTGCCATCGGCGCCGGCGAAGTTGTGGGCATAATCCAGAGCATCGCATGTGTCGCTGACGATCTTGGCGGAGATTTCCAAGGGCAGGCGCTGCTTCTTCCTGGCGCACAGGTTGAAGATCTTGAACATCGTCAGACCGTGGACGAACTCCATGGCCAGGAAGTAAGCGTTTTTGACACGGCCCAGATCGAAAATCTGCACGATGTTGGGATGGTTGAAGCGCGCCAGGATGCGGGCCTCGTCCAAGAACATTGAGATGAATTCATTCTCGCAGGACAAGTGTGGCAGGATGCGCTTGATGGCCACGTGTTTGGCGAAGCCGCCCTCGCCCCTGACAACGGCCAAAAACACCTCGGCCATGCCGCCGACCGCCAGCCTGCGCATCAACTGGTACTTTCCAAAATTTATCGCCAAGGCCCGGCTCCGCCAGCAACTACATCAGGAAAAGGATTTTACCAGAACGCCACAATTCCACAAGTGAACCCCACACTCTCCCGGAGGCACACGGACATCGCACCCTATGCATGGGTGAGCTGGTATTCCTCCCAGTGCTGCATGTCTTGCTGTTTCTCGAGTTCGTAGGCTTCCTCACGTGACGATCTTCGCAAGAAAACCCGTCTGCAGGGGAAGACGAAGACGGCCTGTGCGGGGATGGCCATCAGATTGACTTTTTATGACCAGTCGCTTAGACTGGTTACATGGAAGAAATTAACGCATCCGAATTCAAGGCGAAGTGCTTGGCCATACTCGATAAAATAGCTCAAAGCGGCGAGGGCATCACTGTCTTAAAGCGGGGAAAACCGGTGGTCCAGGTGCTGCCCGTCGTTCCACGCCAACATGGATATCCACAGGAAGCCCTACTCGGAAGCGTTACAATTCTGGGTGACATCATCGAGCCCGTGTTACCGGAGTACGCCTGGGAGGTCGAGGGCTCCGGTAAATGAATGCCCTGCTCGATACTCACGTTCTGCTATGGTGGCTGGAGGACAGGAAACGGTTGACTCCGGCGCATGCGCGTATCATCTCGGAGGCGTGTCCCACAGAGCCCCTGCTCGTCTCGGACATCAGTTTGTGGGAAATCGCCACCTTGTATGAACTCGGACGTATCCGCGTCGCGCTGCCCCTGAGACAGTGGCTGGAAAGCGCCGTGGCGCCACCACTGGTTCGAAGGTGCGGTATCTCACCGGCCGTGGCCACCGAGGTGGCGACCCTGCCAACACGTTTTCACCGCGATCCAGCGGATCGAAT
>CAZXHT010000034.1:0-2349 GCA_964640665.1 uncultured Myxococcales bacterium | reverse complement strand
TGTCCACCGCAAAAGTTCATGGCGCGACGCTGTTGACCTGTGATCGGCGAATAATAGAATCCCGAGTCGTATCCACTACCTGAGAAGAACGAAATGGGGACGGCTACCTTCCGCAGAAGGTCATGCCCGTGCTTGACAAGAGAGCCGGCTTGGTGCTTTCGTTTCACCCTGGAATTTCATTTTCATGAGGGCGATCGATGATGTCCAGCCGGGTATTGTCCAGTGCGGGCTCCTCTGAACCGACTCCCTGGTTCGAGGATGAGAGCGGGCGATTTCGTCTCTATCGTGGGGATTGTCGCGAGATCTTGCCGGCCCTTTCCATATACGGCTCCGTCCCGTTGATCTTTGCCGACCCACCCTACTTTTTGTCCGGTGGTGGGATTACCTGCCAGGCGGGGAGGATGGTGTCCGTGGACAAGGGCGAGTGGGACAAGACCGTCGGCATGGATCGGATGCACGAGTTCAACCGGGAGTGGCTCGAGGTGTGCAGGGACTGTCTCTCCCGCGACGGCACGATCTGGGTGTCCGGAACCCGGCACGTGATCTTCTCCATCGGCTTCGCCATGCAGCAACTCGAAATGAAGCTGCTCAACGACATCTGCTGGGAGAAGCCCAACCCGCCGCCGAACTTGAGCTGCCGGTACTTCACGCACTCCACGGAGCTCGTCCTGTGGGTGTCCAAGAGCAAAAAAAGCAAGCACGTCTTCCACTACAGGGAGATGCGGCAGCTTGCGGGTGGGAAGCAGATGAAATCGGTATGGCGTATGCCGGCGCCGGGAAAGACTCAAAAACGGTTCGGAAAACATCCGACGCAAAAACCCATCGCCCTGCTCGATCGCATCATCAGCGCCTCGTCCAATCCGGGCGACCTTGTCATCGATCCTTTCAGCGGAAGCGGCACCACGGGCATCGCGGCAGTGGCGCTGGGAAGGAAGTATGTTGGGATCGAGTTGGAGGAGGAATACCTCAAGCTGAGCAAGCAGCGTTACCTCAAGGCTACGTAGAAGTCGCCCAACTAGCCCCGTAACCCTCAAACTACGAGGGGGCCGCTGAGAAACGCGGAATGCGCGGGACAAGACTTGCCACAAGTTGCGTGCCGACTTCGAGTGTACTCGCGAAGCTGTACCCGGTTTGTGGGTGTGACTCAACTGTAAAGATGTTGCCATCTCAAGCGATCTAGCTGAATGTATTAAAAAAGGGGAAGTCTGCTCGGCGCGATTCAAAACCAGGGCGCTGACCGGAATGCCGCGATCGGCAAGGCCCTCTATCAGGCGGCGGGTCTCTGTCAGGCAAATGCCGGCGGGCAGGGTGACGGCCACTACGGCAGCCCTGGTCGGGTCGCCGAGATCTTTTGCCAGGGCCTGGTTGCGGGCGAGTTGCCCCTCTAACGAGGTGGTGACCGGATCGTGAGCGGGATCTTACGGACAGGCTTCGCCGTCCGGCCCCCTTGCGGGGCTGTCTTCCTTGAGGATTCTGTTCAATGAAGGTGTGCCAGTCTAAGAGCGACACCCCCGACCTGGCCGTGTCCGGAAGGCAAGTAGGGTCGCGGTAGAGACACCCTTTAGGGGCGCCCCCCGCACAGATCCCGGCGAGCGCTACTAACGCACCGGGCTCCTGCCTCGGGTCAAACGCGCAAACGTTGTTCCGGATAAGGATGCATCACGCGCACATTGGGTATCCAGCGTCTTACCAGTCGCTTCATCCGCTCCCAGTTCATCCGCGTCTTCTGACTCCGGCGTCTCAGCGTTCGGAACCATAGCTTGATGACTTCTATGCGGAACAAGCTAACTGCTGTTTGGTTGCGGGGAACGGCAAAGTACTGCATGTGTCCCCTCACTACCAACTTCAGCCAGGCACCCACTTCAGGGCCAGGGTCGTGCATGCGTCGCCTCAGTTCCTGCTTGATTTCCTTCAGCTTGGCACGCATCCTCTTTCGCTTCGTTTGCCTAAGCACCGCGAACTTCCCATTTCTCTTCCTTCCGCAACAATGCGTAAATCCAAGAAAGTCGAAGGTCTCGGGTTTGCCCTGACCTCTTCGCTTGCGATTTTCCGCAGCGAAACGGCCAAACTCTATCAACCGCGTTTTGTCAGGGTGTAGTTCCAGATTGAATCTGCGAAATCGCTCCCGCAAATCTCTCAGGAACCGCTCGGCATCCGATTTGGTTTGGAACCCAGCGCATACGTCATCGGCATACCGCACGATGATAACATCACCGTGGGTCTGCTTCTTACGCCACCACTGGGCCCAGAGGTCGAACACGTAATGGAGATAGATGTTCGCCAACAACGGGCTGATGCTACCGCCCTGTGGCGTCCCCGTCTCCGTGCGCATTCGCTTCCCATCCTCCA
>CAZXHT010000033.1:0-57153 GCA_964640665.1 uncultured Myxococcales bacterium | reverse complement strand
AATGTCACAAGGGTCGGACACCGGCAATTGACACTTCCATAAGAAGGCCCTTCCCTGTTAACCGGTTCTGGGAAGTTCGTGGTTATCAGATGGACAGAAACGGAAACTGCGACTCGTCGCCCTATCTCCTCGATCCCTTGTGCGGCGATGCGGCTGGCCGGGCTGGATGTCGGCGGGATGGAGCCACCCGGCCAGCCGCCGTTCCACCGGCGATCTGCAGGGATCGGTCCATTTGACGCCTTGGTCAATCTGGATACGGCAGCGCTGACCGACCCGCGCTTCTCCCGGTGAGCCTTGTGGATAGTGAATGCTTTGCTCGCGGGCCCACCTGCGCTCGACGTCGAGTTGGATCACAAAAGCTTCCGGGTCAACCGAGACCACCGTGCCCAGGAGCACTACGCCGTGATCCCGGCCGGCATCGAGCAAACTATAATACATCTGACCCACGCCTTTTCCTGGCACGAGTGCCGCAGATATGTCCATCTAGATACATGAATCAGTGTGCCAGGACCAGCTCGACACCCAGGCGCTACTCTCCCTGGAGACTCTCTGCTTTTTCTTGTATTCGATCCTGCAAGATCTGCAGTTTCTTGATCTGGGTAACGACCAGGCTGCGATTATCCCGCAGTGCTTTCAGCAACTGCGGCGGACTCAACCCATCGAGCCGCGCGGCATCGGAATCCATCCCCATGGGCAGGCTGCCCTGCTCGGTTTGTATCGAGGCCCCGGCCACCCCGCCTCCGCCCAGTGACTCGTCGGGCGTTCCGCACATGCCGTCCGCGCATTCGCCCGGCACGGCGGTGTCGTACCCTGTCTCGGTATCGTCACGGTTGGTCGGCTCGCCGTGCTTCCCGTTACCGGAAAAAGCACTCGGGCCGGTCTCGGTAATGGTCGTCCTGGTGACTTTCAATACACGGGATTCTTCCGTGAACAACTCATGGTCCGCTACGAAATCGCGCATCTGGAGATCGAGCCGAACCTGCGCGCCGGCGTCGGCAATCCTTTCATCCAGGTAGGAAAGCTTCCGCCGCAGGCGATCTTGTTCGTCGCGGACGGCGTCCGCGCGTTCTGCAAGTTCGTCGGGATCATCGGATGCCAGCAGATCGCCCGTCTTGAGCGGCGCGGCTCGTTCGACGCCGGCCAGCAACTCCCGACCGATAGCCTGGCGCTCGCGCCGCAGCCGCATAAGTGCTTTTACAAGACCCGCCTTCTTGTCTCCGGCGGCCAGGCGCACCGCCCGCGAGGTTTTCCCCGCCAGCTCGTCGTAAAGTCCGGCAAGCTTGATAAGCTGCTTGCCGCGAACCGCATTCAACGCATCCAGCTCGCGGTTGAGCATGGTAAGCTTCTTGGCGGATTCCTGCGACCGGCGCAGCATGTCCTGGAGGGTCAGGTCCGGCAACAAATCGCGGTTGCCGCGCGCGGCCTTGCGTTTCTCGATACCACGGGCCAGCTTCTCGAGGCCTGCGGCAAGCTTGTCCCGCCCGGCTATCACCGCCCGGCGGGCGTCGTCCAGGCGCTCTACGGAAAGACGCTCGGCCGAGAGCCGATCATACAGATCCGCGCCCGGGTCGCCGGCTCGAGATAACGGCGCCCAGATTGTGACTACCAAAGCAACTATAATGCAGCAGGTTCGCATATTCGACACCCTTCAGGCCAGATATACGCAAATGACGTGCCAAGTGCCAAAAAATGAACGTGCGGTCTCATATGCGCTATTCGTCAATATTATCAATGCACTACAGACACCGTCGTCGTCGCCGACTTTAGATCGGCCCGTCGCCGGTCTCGAATTTTCCACGAAATCACCGCCAAGCATCAGAAATCTGTATCTACTAACCGATTTCGTACTTATCCAGCTTGTAGTACAAGGCCGAGGTCTTGATGCCCAAAAGCCTCGCCGTTTCGGTCTTCACCTTCGAGGCCTTCTCGAAAGCCTGCAGGATTAAAGTCCTCTCGACGTCGTCGAGAATCTCGGGCAGGCTGACACCCGCGATGTCCAGCTTGAGGCTTCCGTCGCGCTCCTGCCTCAAGGCGCCCTTGCCCGCCGCGCGCTCACCCAGGCCGGCCGGCAGATCCTCCGCCTGCAGTACGTCGCCATCGGCGAAGACCATTGCCTGCTCGATGACGTTCTCGAGTTCCCTGACGTTGCCCGGCCAGCGATAGGCCTCGAGAATCTCGAGTGCCCGGGGAGACAAGTCAGCGATGCGCTTGCCCGTCCTGCCTGCGAGCTTTTGCAAAAAGTGCGCGGCGAGTTCGGCGACGTCGCCGGGTCTCTCCCTTAGAGGCGGCAGCCGGAGCGGAACGATATGCAGGCGGTAATAGAGATCTTCACGGAAACGCCCCTCGGCTACCAGGGCCTCCAGATCGTGATTAGTGGCCGCGATCACACGCGTATCGACCGTGATCGTCTCCTCGCCCCCTACCCTCTCGAATTCTCTTTCCTGCAGAATGCGCAGCAGCTTGAGCTGCAAAGCAGGGCTCACCTCTCCGATCTCGTCCAAGAAGATACTGCCGCCGTCCGCAAGTTCGAAACGCCCAAGCTTTCTTCGCACCGCCCCGGTGAAGGATCCCTTTTCGTGACCGAACATCTCGCTCTCCAGCAAAGTCTCGGCCAGGGCCCCGCAGTTTACGCGGATGAAGGGGCCGTCCCGGCGGCGGCTCATGTCATGCAGCGCCCGGGCGGCGAGTTCCTTGCCGGTGCCGCTCTCCCCGGAGACGAGCACGGTCGAATCGGAAGGAGCCACCTTGCGGATGGTATCGAAGACGGCTTGAGTGGCCGTGGAGCTGCCAACCATGTTGTTTATGGCCGCATCGCGGACCTCGCCGCGCAGAAGGTTGTTCTCCTCCCGCAGGCGGCGGCTTTCCTTCTTGATCCTGGCCATCTCAAGCGCCCGCTCGACCTTGGCCCGCAAGACGTCGGGTGAAAACGGCTTGGTGATAAAATCGAACGCTCCCAGCTTCATTGCCTCGACCGCCGTCTCGACCGTGCCGAAGGCGGTGATCAACATGACCACCGCCTCGGGTTCCTTTTCGTGGATGGCCTTCAAGACATCGATGCCATCCGAACCCTCCATCTTGAGATCGGTGATGGTGAAATCGATCCGCCGTGAAGAAAAGATCCTCAGACCGGCCTGGCCGCTTTCGGCCAGGTAGGTCTTGTGACCCATTCTGGCCACGACGGTCGCAACACCCTCGCGAATCGTTTCGTTATCATCAATTATCAGAATACTTGCCATGCCGCTCCTCCCGGGTGTCAGGCGGATGAGATTTTGCCCGCCGGCAAGAATAGACTGAAGGTCGTGCCCCGGCCGGGTTCGGATGTGAAGGACAACTCGCCCCCGTGGGCCTTGACGATCTTCCTGGCCAGCGAAAGGCCCAGTCCCGTACCCTGCTGGCGACCCGTGTAAAACGGTTCAAATATCCGCTCTCGCTTGTCTTCGTCTATTCCGGCGCCGCTATCGCTTATGTCTATGCTGAAACCGGCGCCGTTTCGCGCCATCGCAATCACGACCTCGCCTCCCGGAGGTGATGCCTGGACGGCGTTGCGCAGCAAGTTGAGCAGGACCCGGCGCAAGCGTTCGCGGTCGGCGTAAAGCCGTCCCGTAGCGGGGGCAATCTCGATGCGCAGGCTCACGTTCTTCTTGGACAAGTCCACTGCCATTAATTCCCGCAGTTGCTCACTCTCCTCCTGCGGATCCAGATCTTGTTTTTCCAGGGGCCTGGCGCGCGCGAAATCGAGAAAATCGCTGACAACCCTGGAGAGATAGTCGAGTTCGGTGCGAATACGCTCGACGTGCTGTGCCGCCTGCGCGTTTTCGGCCAGGTCCTCGGCCAGGATGCCGACGAAAAGAGCCATTCCTCCGAGCGGGTTGCGAACCTCGTGGGCAATTCCGGAAAGCATCATCTGCAACTGTCTGTCGCGTTCGCGGATCGACTTTCTCATCTCGTCGAGCGTGCGGGCCAGGATGCCGATCTCGTCGTTGGTTTCGACCTCGACTTGGCGATCCAACTCACCGCGGCCGATCGCCCGGGCCATTAAAGCCAGGCGATCGATCGGCCGAGTGATGCGGCGCGAGACGAACAGCGTGACCAGAACCAGAAGCACGATTGCCACGATCCCCGTCAAGGCCAGGGTACGCCCGAGGTCGGCCAGCTGCTCGAAAAAGCGCGCCGATCCATCGGCTCCGACGGCCGCCACGACTTTTCCCTCGATCAGCACCGGCGCAAAACCGCTCTTGTACAAGCGCCCGTCCTTTCCCGAGAAAAGCAGCGACGCCCGGCAATACCCGCGAAAAACGTCCTTGAGCTCGTTTCTGTCGGCGGCCAGCAGACCGATTCTCTCGCCGATTGGAAATCTGCCGTCGCTGTCCACCAGGGCCCGTTCGTCCCGGTCGAACAGGTAGATCGACTCCGCCCGCACGGCTTTCTTTAAAGCCGCGAGCTTCTGCACCAGGTTGGAGTAAGTGCGCGAGCCTTCGTCCCCCGGCGAGAGCCTCAAGGCCCGCGGCTTGCCGACCAACATCGCCGCCGTACGCGCAGCCGACTCCAGGCTGCTTGCCAGCTCGCGTTCCAGCGCCACCCGAGCGGCCCGGTAAGCCAGGTAGCCGATGCCGCAGGTGATGATCGTCACCGGAATCAGATAGGCCAAAAGCAACCTGGTCCATAATCGCCGGGGGTTGCCGTTGTTCGATCTCTGCTGCATGTCGGCCTTGGCGCTCAAAACACCCCTACTCACCCGAAAGCGGTGTGAAGATCCACAGGTAGCCGCTCGTATACTCGTCATCCCCCGCCCCGGTCCGCAGCCTGGCTACGTAGCGGCTGCGCGGGACGAGATTATCAAGTGTCACCCGCCGCGTCTCGCCCGCAGCGACCTGCCTGATCTCGATCGTTTGCACGAAGTCGGGTATCTCGAGGCCGAAGTCCAGCGCAACGTCCGCCTGGCGTCTTGCCGTGAACGAAAGCTGCGCACTGGTTGGCGAGAGTTTTTCGATTTTCAGCGCTGAGAAAAGCGCTGCAGCGGGTTCCCGGGCCGACGTGCCCGCGGGCACCAGCCCCGCGGTGTTGTCCAGAAATTGCCGGATACGTCCCGGCCCGGCGATGGGCACGTCTCCAAGATCGTCTGTCAGCATCGCACCGCGAATGCGCTCGAGGTCTTCGCGGGCCCACTGCATCCAGGCCGCCAGGTCGGGATCGCCGTCTCCCTGGCTTCTGGCGCGCGCGGCCCAGATGAAAAGCTTGACCGCCCGAAAGACCCCGGCCGCGTATTTCTGGTATTTCAATAGATGCAACAAATCGCCATAGGCCGCGCTCGCTATCTTGCCATCGAGCGCCCGGCCCGCTAGCAAGTCGGCCTCGGCCAACTCGACTGCCTCGCTGCCTTCCTGCCAGACCCATAGCACAACCCGGCGGTCGGGTTTGTCGAGCGCGTCCCAGACGGGTTGCCAGTCCGGGTCGAACTTTGGCATCTTTCCACGATCGTTGAACTGATCGAGAACTGTGTTTACCGGTATATCGCTGCTCTTCTCCATGGCCCAGATTCCCAGCAGGTAGTGCGACTTGAGGCGGATCGCGAATGTGTCCGCCAAGATCGCCTGCAGGGTATCGCGGCCTGGATCGCCGGGCTGAAGATCGTAGAAATCCGCGATGAATTCGTCCCAGGCGTCTTGCAACGGCAAGTTGTGATCTTTCAGGCGGCCGCTTATGGCGTACAGGTTGGCCTCGTTGGGAGTGCCCAGCGCCGTATGACTGCCGCGTTCGATGCGCACCGCGGCGCCGATGCCCCTCTTGTCCCAGATCTGGTCCAGGCGCCAGGCGAAATATGCGGGCGCGCAGAAGGGCAGCGCGGACAAACCATAGTACTCGCCGGCCACGTCCATCTCGAGCAAGGCGTCGTGCTCGCCCTCGCGGCCCAGGGTGGGACTGGGGGGATTATAGGGCTGCCAGTCCTGTTCGTCCGACTTGTGCATGCCGAGAAAGTCTAGACCCTCTACCGCTGCGAATCCCCGAGAGTGCCAGTCGTTCTCGGCGGGCTCATGCACGAAAGTGCGAGCCACCAGTTTCTTGGCCAGTTCGCCGGTGAGGGCGGAGCCTATCTGCTCTGTGACAATGCGAATGCGCTCATCGTTGGGGGGCGCCTCGAAGGCGTTGGCGCCGGGGAAGTTCTCCGCGCACCAGACGCAGGTGCACAGGCTGAACCAGGGCGGCAGCGGCGCCGAGCCGAACATGAGCACGACTCCGTCGACCCCGGGAACCCGGGCCAGCCCCTGGCGGTAGGCCGCGGCCCGCTGCCTCCAGGCGGGATCGGCCGCATCATAGCAGACGTCAGGCCCGGCGTCGGACAGCTCGTGCGCCCAGACAAAGGTCTGCATGCCGTTCTCGTGCGCCAACTCCGCGGCGAATTCCAAATCGTCAACTCGCTCCAACGTCTCGGGCTCGTTGCCCATGAGGTCATCGATGTTCATGATCAGATCGTGCGAGAGCTGGATGTGATTGACGCCGAAGCGCTTGGCCGCTTCGATCGATCGCGTAAGTGAATCGCGATCGCGATTGAGCAGGATCCAGCCGTTGACGAACGCCGTCCCGTCGTCTGTCCCGGATCCGGATCCGCAGGCGTAAAATGAAACAACCAGCAAGAGCGCCGCCAGGCGCGAGATTGTCCTGCGCCCGGCCGAGTTATGAAACCAGAAGCCCATTCGACAAGACAAGCACGCCACCCGTAAATCGTCAAACCACAATTCGCTTACGCGCCGACCTTGCGCAGCGTGCCGCCGGACAGGAGAAAGACGCCGGCCAGGATTACCGCAATCAGCGCAAGCTTGAGCACCGAAGGGCAGACTCTGTAAATGACGATCTCGAGAAGCAAGGGCGTCAAGATGGTTGCCGCATTGACGGCTGGAACAACCTCGAGGGCTCTGCCGCGCAGGAATCCAAGCTGGGTGCCGATCACCGCCGCGACGGCGAACGCGAGCGCAAGCAGGGGATAGGGCGTATCCAGCAGGCCCGAAAGGCTGCCGCCGGATCGAACCAGGCCGGCATCGGCCAGGAAGATAGCAACACCGATGCACAGACCCGCGCTCAAACCGAAGGTAACGCCGTGGAGCTTTCTCGATCGCCAGGCCAAGATGCAGCCGCCCGCGGCAACCACGAGCATGATCCCGACGGTGACGGCCAGTGAAATATTCGCAAAATGCCTGGCGGGATGATCGCCGCCGGCTCCGGAATAAGCCAGCAGGGAGGTGCCGATAATCACCAGTCCGATGCCCAGCCCGTCCTTTATCCTGATTTTCTCGCCGATCACCCACAGGGCATAGGCCAGCAGGCCGATAAGTCCCACGCCGGTCATGGCCGAGATGGTCGACGGCGATTTGGAATATACCAGGCCAAGCGAGTAGGGCAAGGCCGCGGCGGCGGTGAGCGCCAACCCCAGGATCCAGATGCCCAGATCGGCGCGGTTTCCCTTGGCGAGCATGCGGCGCCCTTTGAGAAACACGTGAACCTTCTGCTTCTGGATGCCCTTGCCGATGTTCAGCATCAAGGCCGCCAAGATGCCGAACAGAACTCCGATTATAAACGCGTGGTTCATGAACCTTGCCGCTGCACGTGCCTACTGGAAACGCTTGAACAGTCCGATACGCCTGGCCTGGGCCCAGAGAACCGCTTGCTCCACCAATCGCGGCGAGAGACGATGGGCAAACCGCCCCAGGTTTCCGACCGGGCTCATGACCACCTGTTTTTTCCGGCGGGCAATCATGGAGACGACATGTTTGGCAGCCTGAGCTTGCGAATTGTGGGCCGGGCGATCCGGCGGAACCCGGCTTCCATCCGCCGCCAGAATTCTTTTCTCCGGGTCATGCTCGGTGAAGCCCAGGTAGACCACGCCGACGTGAACTCCCTTGGGGATCAATTCGAGACGCAGCGATTCACAAAGACCCGTCAAGGCCATCTTGCTGGCGCAGTAAATCGAGGCCCCCGGCAGGCCGAACAGGCCGGCGATGCTGGAGATGAAAGTCAGGCTGCCGCGAGTCGCGATGATGTGCTTGATGGCCAGTCGCGACATGTTGATGCTGCCCGTCAGGTTGGTGGCTATCACCCTCGAGCAGACCTCGTCCGAGAGATCTGCGAAGTTCCCGCGCATGGAGACGCCGGCGTTGTTTACCAGGATATCCAGGCGGCCGAAATTCAGGATGGCGGCATCGACCATGTCTTGAGCGTCTTGCAAACGGCCGATATCTCCTGCGACACAGACGACCTCCCCGCCGTCCCGGCGAAGTTTCTCCGCGGAATCTTCGAGACGCTCCCGGCCCCTGGCGCTTATGACCACCTTGGCCCCGGCAGCGACCATCCTGGCGGCGACGGCATATCCGACACCTCGGCTGGCGCCGCTAATCAAGGCTACTTTGTCTTTGAAATTATCCATACGCACCTCAGTTGATGTGACCGTATTCGCGCAGGCTGGCGACGCTTTCAAAAATGGCCTGCTCCAGTGGAGTTTGTTTCATTCCGAGTTCGTCTTGTGCCTTTTTGGAGCTATAATAGGTGCCGCAAAGCGAAAGTTTGGCCGTCGTCAGGTTCAGGCGCGGTTGTCGTGTTAGAACCTTCCCGTACAGCGAGCCCGCGGCCCCGGCGGCAAGAATTGCCGCGGGAGGAAGAACAATGCTCGGGACGGGCAGGCCGCCGGCAATGTGCGCTACACGCGAGAAGAAATCCAGGTAGCTGCAGTTGTGCCCGCCGGCAATGTATGACTGTCCCTTTTTTCCCTTTTTCGCAGCCGCCATCATGGCGCCGGCCACGTCCGGCGCATAGGCGAAGTTGCGCCCCCCCGGAGAAGTGAAACGCATCCTGCGCCTGATGAACTGGCGAATCAATTCGCCGGAGCTCGGCCGCCAGTCGTAGGCGCCCAGCATAAACGTCGGGGCGACGATTACCGCATCCAGCCCTCGGTTGGCAACGGCTGCCTGCACCAATTTGACGGACTGGTACTTCGATTCCATGTAGGCGATGCCCTTGTACTGTGCGGGGAACGGGCCGCTCTCGTCTCCCGGGCTGTCTTGCGGACCAAAGCTATAGGAACTTGCCGAACCGGTGAAAACCAGTCTCTGGACGTGGTTTGCAAGGCAGGCATCGATCACCTTTCTGGTTCCTTCCAGGTTGACCTTCCAGACCAGCCCGGGCGGCGCCCACAGATCGGTGATGGCGGCCAAGTGAAACACGATATGGCAATCCCGCATGGCCGCCGCCAGTTCTCCGCCCTCCGAGAGAAGGTCCCCCTCCAGGCGCTCGACCGGCAAACCCGAAAGGGTCGGGGATTTGCTCCGCGGCTGGATGAAGACCCGAACCGTGTAGTCCTGCGCGATGAGTTTTCTCACCAGGTGACTGCCCAGCAGGCCGTCCGCGCCAATCACCAGTACCCTTTGTTCGGATTTTTTCATTTCGGTCCCATCCCGGTTCAATTCTGAACCGCACAAAGCCCGCTTTCCGAAAAGGCTTGACGAATCCCGGAAAGCGCCTGTGCAGAGAGTGTCGAGCTGGCCAGATGCGGAAAATCTCGGCCCAGTCTGCGGTACTTATCCACGGCCCAGCCATGAAAGGGCATCAAGTGAATCGGGCCTTGTCTGTTGGTGTTTTTGAAAAACTCGACCAGTCTTTCGATCGAATCCGGGTCGCAGTTGAAACCGGGCACCAGCGGGATGCGGGGAATCAGGCGCTCATCGCCGACCTTATCCAGTAGTTTTTTGTAGTTCGAAAGAATCACCGTGTTCGAAGCGCCGGTTGCCCGCAGATGTCGATCGGCTTTCATGTGCTTGATGTCGAACAGAAACAGATCCACAAGCTCGGCAAGTTTTCCGATTAGATCTTCCGCAAACAACCCGCAGGTCTCGACCGCCGTGTGGATGCCAAGGTCTTTCATCCTGCCTAGCATCTCCAGGAGGAACTCGGCTTGACGGGTGGGCTCCCCGCCGGTGAAGGTCACCCCTCCTTTCGAATCGTCGAAAAAGGCCCTGTCCCGCTCTATTGTGTGCGCCAATTCCGTAGCATCGATCTCGTAACCGGCTATCTCGAGGGCCTCGTTCGGGCAGGCATCCGCGCATTTCCCGCAAGCCGTGCAAATCGCGGCATCGTGGATAATCGTCTCGGCGTCCCGCGAGCGGGCGCCGTTCGGACAGGCCGGCACGCAATCTCCGCAATGGCCGCAGCGATCCTCCCAGTAGAGCAGCTCGGGCCGGGGCCGCTGCGATTCGGGGTTGTGACACCAGCTGCAATGTAACGGACAGCCCTTGAAATACACGCAAGTGCGGATTCCGGGGCCGTCGTGGATTGCGTAGCTCTGTATGTCGAAAATGATACCCGTCATGGCATTTGCTCTTCAGTGGTGCTCGGTACGTTCGATGATTTCGGCCTGGATCTCGCGTCCCAGATCCGCGAAGTAAGTGCTGTAACCGCCGACCTTGACGATCAGATCGCGGTAACGATCGGGGTTCTGGCGGGCATCCCGCAGTGTTTGGGCCGAAATACAAGTCGGCTGCAGTTGCGAGCCGCCCAGTCGAAAGTATGTCTTGATTAAAGAAGCCCACTTGTCCATGGTCTCCCGGTTGTTTCCGATTGCCGTCGGATGAAATTTCATATTGACCGCGCAACCCATGACGTCTTCGTAAGGCAGGACCGCTATCGAACGCAGGGCCGCGGTGACACCCGAGCGCTCAACGTTGGCGGGGTTGCAGCTGGCGGCGAACGGCCTGGCGGCCCGGCGGCCGTCCGGACCGGCGATCGACAGCCGCCCGTCTATTGTATGGGTGATCATGCTGATCACGTAGACCACGAATGGGCCGCCCTTGTAAGATCGGTATCGATAGGTTTCCCCGAACAAGGCCTTCATAACCCGGGCGGCTAATTGATCGCACTCGGGGTTCCCGTTTCCCCACTTGCCGGCAAGCTTCTTGACCTCACGCAGGATATCGCGCCGATCGGAAAAATTGTTATCCACCGCCCGCAGAAGTTCCACGAGGCTGAACTTTTTCTGTTCGAAAACAAGCTTCTTGATAACGTAAAGCGAGTCGACCAGATTGGCGATCGAATTGATCATCGAGATGCCCGAGAGATCGTAGCGCGCGCCCCCGCGGGTGACGTCCTTGCCCGACTCCAGGCATCCGTCCATGAAGGCCGAGATGTACGGGGCAGGCATGTGCTCGGCGGTTACCCGATCGCGAATGTTGGAAGCTTCTACTATCTTGGCGATGAAATGTTTGCCCTGGCGCATAAAGGCCTCAAGCAGTTGCTCGAAGCTTTCAAACTCTTGTGCCGGGCCGGTCTGCAACCCGTCGTTGCGTATAGTGCCGGCTGTGGTTTTCGAGTCGCCGTTTCTCAGCGTCATGTCCAGCAAACGGCTCAAAAGCAGCGCGTTGGCGCTCATGCTGCCGGTCTTTCCGGGACAGGTTGCTTCCACGCAGCCCATGATCGCGTAGTCGCGGGCGTCGGCCTCTGAAAAACCCCGCTTGCGCATGGCCGCGATGTTGATCTCGTCATTGTACAACGAATAGCTCGAAGTGCCCCCCCCCAGATATTCGGCCAGATCGCGCAGGACGTCGTCCGGGGTCGAGCGGCTGATCCTGACCGACATATTGGTGATGGCCTTCGATCTGTGCGCGGCCAGGAGAAACAGCGAGGTCAGCTCATTGGTGCCGTCTTTGCCGTCAGGAGTCAAGCCGCCGACCGTGACCGGGGAAGACCCCAGGAAGCGATGGTAAAAGTTGCTGAGAATGCCCGACTCGGGCCGGATGTTTTGCGACATGATCTTCAGCAGCAGTTCCTCGGTAAGCTCCAATGCCTGCGCCTCGTCGATGCGCCCCGACTCGATGTCGCTTCGGTAGAAGGGATAGAGGATCTGATCGAGACGGCCGAAGCAATGCAGGTTCACCGGGTGGGCCAGTTCGACGGCGGTCTTTACCGTCCAGATGGACTGGATGGCCTCGGCGAAGCTCCCGGCGGGTTCGAACGGCACCCGCCGGCAACGTTCGAGCATGTGTGCGAGGATCTCGCGTGTCGCGGGATTGTCTTCTTTTCGCATGCGCCGATCGATTTCCGCGCTCAGACGGCGGGCGAAGATCATCACACCCTCCAGCGCAATCTCCAGCGATGTCAGGAAATCCCGTTGCGACTCATCCAGGCGCTCCGTTTGCCCGAGCCTGGCCCGCACCTCGTCCAGCATTTTTGTAAGACCCTTTTTAAGCACGTTTTCATAGTCCAGGATCACGTGTCCCTGGATGCTGGCGATCGTTGCGCAGGTGGACAGCATCATCACCTGACGGGAGGTGTTGCCGGGCAGGGCCACCACGAAATCGTGCATGTCCCGCGAGTATAGATGCGAGTCGACAAGCTCTTGTTCGATGGCGTCTACCAGCGTGTTGTTCTTCCAGTAGGGAAGCAGATCCCTTTTCAGCTCGCGCAGGTCGTCCGGGGCGATTTGATAGGCGTTTATCTCCCGCTCGGACATCGTCTTGAATCCCATGTCCAGCGGGACTTCGCCCGCGGCCCTGGCGGCCAGCTGGCTTTTTACAAAATCTCCAAGCGCTCGTTTATGAATCAGGTAACCCAAGGCCTTGGCAAACGAGCGCGCGCGGTGGATGAGTATTGAGTTTTTGGTCAGCTCCGATTGCAGCACCTGATTGAAGACGCCCCGCTCGATGTCGATCGGGATGCCGAAAAAACATTCGGTCCAGCAGCCGGCGATGCGATCGTCGGCATCGACGTGGTGATTCATTTTTTCATATACGTTCTTCATCGCCAGGGCGACGCGCATCTGTGCGGACAGGTCTTGCCCGGCGCCGGCCGCCCAACTCTGGGTATAGTACCTGGCTCTCTCGACGGAAATGAATGGGGCAGACGTCTGGTAACGCCGCCGAATTCGCTCGATACGCGGGTTGACCGGCGCTGCCGGATCGATCATGACGACTCCTGTTTCTCGATCGCAGCGATCATGATGCCCACCATTCTGGCCAGGTGGCGTTTCCTGAGGGCCAGATTCTCGTCTGACAGCGGATCGCTTCCGGTCAGTTCCTCGATCAGCTTATTGAAGGTGAAGTAACCGATCACCATTCCATAGAAGCTCACAAAAAGCTGAGTTGCCGACATGTCTCCGGAACTCGTGGCAGGATAGGCACCCTGCACCACGGCCATTCCATACTGGAACAATGGTGCCATGTGAGTGCTGATTCTCTCCATGTGCTTGCCGCCGGCCGCCTCGCGCTGCACAATGCGGTTGAAGTTGCGGTTGTGGCTCAAAAAGTCTACGTAGGAATCGATCAGCGCGAGCATTCTCGATCGCAGTGAGCCCGTGACCTGCAGGGCGTCTTTGAGGGTATTGGCCAGTTCTTCGTAGTAGCTGTCCAGTAAGCTGGCCAGCAAGCCTTCCTTGTTCTTGAAGTGATAATGGATCAGCGCCTTGTTGACCCGGGAACGCTCGGCGATCTCGCGCGTGGTGGTTGCGTCGAAGCCCAGTTCGCCGAACAGGTGGTCGGCGGCCTCCAGAATCCGGTCTCGGGTTGTCTGCATGGCGCTCTCCCTTCTCATGAAAAATACGCCTCTAAAGAAGCGCCGCGACCTTGATCAGCAAGGTTTCGTTGCTACCGTCCATGATCTTCAAAAGGTTGGCGTCGCGCGCGTATTTTTCAACGCTGTATTCGCGCGAGATGCCGTAACCACCCAAGACCTGAATCATATCGGCGGTGTGCTCGACAGCCCGATCGGTGGCGTATATCTTTGCCGTAAGGCTGGTTTTCAGATCGCCGGGGAAAGCGGTCTTGCTCAGCCAACTGCCTTTCCAGAGCAGGGCCCGCGCCGACTCGATGGCCGCGTATGTCTTGAATAACTTTTCAGCGACCAGTTGGTGTTCGATAATCAGCTTGCCGCCTTGCTTTCTCTCTTTCGCGTGCGTAAGAGCATCTTCCAGGGCCGCCCGCATCAAACCCACCGCCAGGTAGCCCACCCCGAGGTTGCCGACCGTAATGATTGAATTGTGCAGCATGGGGTAGCCGTCACCATGGGGAAACAACAGGTAGTCTTCCGGGATCTCCACATCGTCGAAATAAATCGCCGCCTGATTCAACGTGCGCAGGCCGATCTTGTCGAGCGGCTTGCCTCGGGTCACGCCCGGCAGGTCGGACGGGACCAGGAAGGCGCCCGAGCCGCAGATTCCCTGGGTGGGATCGACGCAGGCGAAAACAAGCAAGACCGAGGCGATACCGCCGTTGGAAATGAAGTCGGACTTTGATCCGTTGATCACGTATCCGTTTGCGGTCTTGGTCGCCGTAGTGAAATGGCGAATCGACGGATCGTGGTAGTTCTTCCCGTCCGAGCCGATCTCCGGCTCGCTGCTGCACCAGCCGCTGATGTGTTGCGCCTTGGTATCCTGGCAAAAGGGAATCACGAACTTGTCGATCAGTCTCTGGTTACCTGGAGCCAGGAAGGAAATCAGGCGGGGCACGGTGGCAATTGAGACCAGGGAAGCCGAAAAACCCGGCCCCCAGCGCCCCAACTCCTCCCAGACCATGCCTGTGGTCTGGGGGTCGAGCTGCAATCCCCCGTATTCTTCGGGCAACGACATCTTGTGAAAGCCGAGTTCGTAGGCCTTGGCCAGCGTCTCGCGGAACAGATCGCTTTCGAACACCTCGACCGGGTCTGTGATCCGGTCGAGTTGCACCTCGGCCGGTTGCAAGATCTCCTGCCCGAACTCGCGGGCGGTGGCTAAAATCATCTGCTGTGTTTCTGTAAGCTCAAAATCGACCATCGCTCCCCCCTTTCAGCCGCCGAAGAAATCGGTCATTTTGAAGTAGTAGGGCATGAAACCCTGCGGATCGACCTCCCGCAGCACCTTGCCCGGTTGCATGGTGTTGTCGCTTATCAGATGATAGGCAACGATCACGTTGACAATTTCGACTTCATGCCAGGGGTCGGCGGAAGATTGCCGCAGTTTGACCTCGGCCGTGCCGATCCGCAGGCTCTTCATTTCAATGTCGGTCTGCTGGCGGCAGAGCAGCACCGGGCCGTCGAAGCCCGGGCTGAGGTCGATTCTGGGCATCGCCTTGAACAGGAAGTTGGGACCGGGTACGGGAAAATCAGGCAATGAGCCGCTCAGTTGGGCATCGATCTCGACCAGCCGGATCCCGTGCCGCTCGACCCAGCCCGTGACCCGCGAGTCGTCCTCTTCGAGATGGATCGAGGCCTTTTTCTTGGGGAGGCCGAAAATGTCCCGGCCGTTGTATAGCCGCGACTCTTCACTGTCGATCGGCATCGAAAGACAGTAGTTACCGGGCTCGCCTTCGTAGCTGCACCCGAGAAACAATGCCGCCTCGCGATAACCCGGCCCCAGGTTGGTCTCGGGATAGTTGGCGATGAACATCATGCCGGTCGGGCTGTCCAGGGGCTCGAGCGGCGGCGGCAAGAGATTTTTCACCGTCTCCTGCCGGGTCTCGAACATCACCCCCAGAATCCTGGCTCCTGTGAATTTACGGACTCCGAGCCCGAAGTAACCTTCAAGTTCTTGTTTTGTCTTGGTAAATCCCATAATTCCTCCTGAAGTGGAACAGCTTGAAAAAAATGCTTGCATTCGCTCGGCTAGCCTTGTAGGCTGCATTATTAATTGGGCGACCGGTTAAATAACTAGACGATGAAAACATGAATGTCAAGATAAAAATATTCCTGGTGCCGGTTTTTGTATCTTTCGCTCTGGTGTCCGGCGCCGAGCCTGCCGGCGGGAAATCGACACAGGTGATCGTACCCACTGTCGAGGACCTGCTGCGACGGGCCGAGACGACTTTACTGGACACAAAAGACTACCGCGGCAAGATAATCCGGAAAGAGCGCATGAATGGCAAGATCGTCCGGCAGTACAACACCTTCAAATTCGCCCGGCCCTTCAAGGTGTATCTGGGGTTCATAGATCCCTTCGAGGGACGCGAGGTCATATACCGTCAGGGATGGAACGACAACGAGTTAAAGGTTCACAGGGGATCTTTTCCCGATCTGACTGTAAACCTCGACCCGCGGGGATCTATGGCCATGAAGAGAAGCCATCATGCCATAAGCGACTTCGGGCTCGAGAACACCGTCAGGCTGATGGGCAGGAATTTTCGCCTGGCGCAAAGGCGCGGAGAGGGAAAAATCGGCGTATCCGACGGCGGGCAACTGTTCGGCCAGGGCGTCTGGAAAATCGAGGCCGCTTTTCCGCGGGGGGGCAGTTTCATCACCGCCCGGGAAGACGAGACCTTGTGGGACATTGCCCGCCGCAGCGGCCAGGACATGTACTTGATCTTGGCAAGCAACCGTGACAAAAAGTACGACGATCCCGACGACGTTGACACTGGAGACAAGGTTTTCATCCCCAGGTACTATGGTGCGCAGGCGGAATTCTACATGAGCAAGAAAACCGGCTTGCCGATCAAGATAGTAACGCTCGACCGCCGGGGTCGCCTGTACGAATCCTATGAGTATCCGGAGATCGAACTGAATGCCCATCTGACCGACAAGGACTTCGATCCGCAAAATGCCGACTACCAATTCTAGAAAGCGTTGCCTGGCTATCCTGCTGAGCGCCGCGGCGCTGTGCGTGCTTGCGGGCTGCAGCGCCTCCGAGCGGCCCCCCAACGTGCATATCGTGGTCCTGAGAGGCAGCCCCTACGAGCGTGGCTTCCAGCACGGCCGGCAACTTTCGGCCCACATCCGTTCTCTCTACACCAAGCTGTTGGCCTCCTCGATCATGCCTTTTCTCAACCGGGAGCAACTCAACATCGCCCCGGTATTGCCGGTCTACGGCCGGCCCGAATACCGCGACGGCCAGTTCTCGTATCGCATGCTGCTCGAAAGCGGCCAGTACCTGTACGACAACTACTTAGCGGACTCCTATCGTCAAGAGCTTATGGGCATCGCCGACGGAGCCGGCATGGAGTTCGAGCAGATCCTGATCCTCAACACCTTCGTCGACACCATGCTTAGCTTCCGGGCCATCGTGCTCTTCATCCAGGGCATCCAGGATCCCTTCGTCTCGAGCTTCGCGTTCGAGGGAGGCGTTGACTCGGACGCCTACGACAACGATGGAGACGGGCAGACCGACGAACCGGATGAGGGTGTCCTGACTCCCTACCGGCCCCTGGCCCAGGCCGCCTTCGTCGAGGTGCCCACGGACGTAAGCGTGCGGGTTGTGATCGAGGACGTCAACCTGCCCGGCCTGGCCTGCCTGGACCCGCGCAATGCCTTCCCCAAGGGGCAGATGGAGATCGAGCGCCGCTGCCTGCTGGACGAATGCGTTCTGCCCAAGTGCAGGAGCCAAGCGTTGCTGGACCGCGACTGCTTGTCCGCGGAAGCCCGAAGTTGCATCGAGCCACGTTTGAGCGGCAACTGTTTCAAAGAGGATTGCCTCGATCTGACCGACCCGGGCTGTGTGAATCCCGAATCCATTAGGCTTTCCCTGGACGGCCAAGTCTACGACGCCACGAGCGACGCCGTCCAGACCCGACTGCTGCCGGTTGAGGGCGATCTGCCCCCCGATGTCGACCCGCAGTGCTACGGTCCGCTGGAAGTGCTCTTCTCCCCGCCGGGCGGTTTTACGCCCGCCAGCCTCATATCCTTGGTAATCCAGGCCGGCGACCAGTCACCCATCTACAGCCCGGCACCGTTTCACAACCGCTACATGCGCGACGAGCGCATCGTATTCACTACCGCCGGATACGCCGCCCGCGCGGGGAGCGGCGAGTTTCCCTACCAGGTTGCCAACCGCGGAGCTTGGGATCCGAGCGCCCGGCCGCCTTCTTTAGCCTTCGCCGTCCGCGGCAGCGCTACCGCTGACGGCAATCCCTTGCTGGCCCATCACTTCGCCCTGCTCGACTCGGACATCGTCCACGAGCACTCGGTGCTCTTCGTCCACATCCCCGACCAGGGCCGCCCCTACGCCTTTCTGAGTTGGGCCGGCCTGGCCTGGGGTTTCTCGGGCATGAACGACCAGGGTCTGACCTATTCCGTAAATTATTCCGACTCCCTGGACAACCCCCTTACGGGCGGAGTCCTGGCTTCCATCTTCGAGCCCGAGAACCTGGCCGAGCTTATTAAGAACCCCAACCTGGTGGGGCTATCCAAGGCCCTGGCCGACACCCACCTGTACGCCACCGGGCTGCCGATAGGCATCATCGGGCGCGAGATCCTGGCTCACGGCGCCGGCGTGAACGATGGCATCGAGAGCATCTACCGCGCCGGGAGAACCTACGGTTGGAACTTCCTGCTGGCCGATGCGCAGGGTGGCTTGGCGGCGGTGGAGACCGATGCGGCCTCACAGTTCCCCGAGTCGGGGAGTGCGCCCGCGCCAGCGCAGGAGGACGGTTTCGCCTTCTACACCCCGGATACGGCAGACCCGCAGAATCTTGATTCTCATGGGCGGCGCTGGGCAAGCACCGGCCCTGACGACCTGCGCGTAGCCAGCCACTTTCAGAAGGACCAAGACGACATGCCCGATCTGAACCTGCTGGGCCTCTTCAAACCCGAATCACAGCGATTCTGGTCGGGCTACTACTACCGCTCGTTACGCGCCTTCTACGTCCTGGGCGACGAGATCGCATCGCGCTCCGGCGCCATCGACGTGGACGGAGCCATCGACATCCTGCGCACGCCTGAGTTGGTGGACACGCGCGACTCGATGAACGCCTGTGTCTACCAGCCAGCCGATAAAATCATCAACTGGGCCATGGGGGAAGTGCCGGCCACGGACCTTACCTTCGAAGCCTTCGACCTCGAGGCGGCCATCCGGGCCGGGGGCAACCAGTGACGATTCACAAGCGCCGCGGGAGAGTAGCGGCCGGGCTTTGTCCGGCACTGCTCGTCATTCTGCTGGCCGCGGCGCCCGCACGCGCGGGGTTCACCGAAACCCTGCCGCAAGACACCTTCATGCTGGACGAGGCCTTTGTCGTCTCATGGATCGACAGTATCTGGGACAACCAGGGCAACCAGGCCCCGCTGATCGAGCCGGTTGTGCGCTACGAGCCCGGCGGCGGCAAGCAGGGCGTGATTCACGCCCGGCCGGTAGCCAACTACTACATTCTCATAAACCAGTTGCAATACGGCCTGCTGGACGAGCTTTCGCTGGGTCTCGGAATTCCCGTGATTATCAAGACCCGGGTTACGCCGAACCTGTCATGGGAGACGGGCGACTACCAGCGCCAAATCGGCAGGGTATACAGCGAGCAGGATTTCTGGGATTGGGCCGCCAGCATGGGCCAGTCAAAGCCCACTACCTGGGTCGGAAACCTGGGCACTTTGTCCGACATGGTCATCGGCCTGCGCTACCGCTTCACCCACCGCATGCCAGGGATCCGGGCACTGGGCCTGCACGCGGCCCTGTCCGTCTTCGGGATGCTCCCGACCGGCAAACACGCAGACCCCGAGGAGATCATGTCGATCGGCACCACCCTCTGGGACCTGCACACACAGGGAGACCTGGCCTTCCACATGTCGGTCGAGAAAGATTTCGAACACGAGTTGGACGGGCGACTGACCATCGGCCTGGACATGTTTTACGAGGCCTTTTTCACCCGTACGCTCACCTCGGCCACGGGCGAGAAGCACCCCTTGCTTCTGAACCAGAGGCCCTACGTGGGAGAGCACTACCAGGTCAAGCCGGGCGACTTCAGCGGAGTGTCCTTGCAGATCACGGGCGTTCCTTACCGCGGGCCGGCCCTGGCCAGTTGGCTGACCAATGGCAGCGCCGAGGCGGCCGAATCGCTGCCGCCCATTATTTCAGTCTCGGTCCGCTACACCTTCGTCCACCTGCAGCAGACCGATTGGCGCTCGGACTTTGAACTCTGGGACTGGGAGCATGAGAAATTCTGGCGGCCGGGTTACAAGAACATTCTGGATTTCAGCTTGACCGTAAGCCTTTTGCGCCTTGGTGTGCCGGCCCAGATATATGCCAGTTTCCGCACGCTCAACCTGATTCCAGGCAAGAATTGCCGCTCGGCCGAGAACTTGTCTGTCGGTCTGCGCGTGCCTTTAAAGCTATGGTGAGGCCGATAAAAAATGCCGGGCTACGCGCTTACCGGGTTCATCTTTCTGCTGGCCGCCTGCGCCCAGGGCTATACCGGGTTCGGAAGCGCATTGCTTGCCATTCCGCTTTTGACCATCTACCTGCCGATGAAAACCGTGGTGCCCTTAGTAGTACTGTCCGGGCTGGTGATCACCGCCGGCCTGTCGATGCGCTTGTGGTCCAAGCTGACCTTCGAAAAGCTGGCCCCCCTGCTGGTGGGAGCCCTGCCGGGCATCGGCCTGGGCGCTTGGCTGCTGGGAACCTTGCCGGCCGCCGTCCTACGGGCGGCCGTTGGAATCGCGCTTCTGGCCTATGCGGCCTTTGGGCTGCTTGCCCGGGTGCGCCCGCACAAGCTGCATGCCGCCTGGGCCCCGCTGGCCGGGTTCGGCAGCGGCCTGCTGGGCACGGCCCTGGGAGCCGGAGGTCCTCCGGTGATCGTTTACACATCCCTGACGCGCTGGGAACCCGACCAGATCAAGGCGACCCTGTCGTTGTTCTTCCTGGCGACATCGGCGCTGACCGCCGCGGTGCATGGGGTGAGCGGGCTGACCGACATGCAGGTATTCAGACATTTCGCCGCGGCCTTGCCGGGGCTGCTTTTAGGGCTGTATCTTGGCATACGACTTTCCGCGAGGGCGTCGCCCGCCCTGTACCGGCGGGTGGTGTTGACAATGCTGGGTTTGCTGGGCATGGGTATGCTGGTGTTCTAATCACGAGGAGGACGAGATGAAAAGGATTGCGCTTCTTTTTCTTATGGGCCTGCCGGCCTTCACGGGATGCGGCGGGGATTCGGGCATGGAGTGCGCCGAGGGAACCGTCGAGCAGGCGGGCAGGTGCGTGCCCGTGATCGTCGACTGCGCGCCTGGGACGCGGCAGGAAGGCCTGGCCTGTGTGCCCATGTGTTCAACGGGCGAAGTCTGGACCGGCAGCGAGTGCGCGCCGGCGGCAAGTTGCGCGCCGGGCACGATCCTGCAGGGGAACCAGTGTGTTCCGGCCTGCGGCAACGGAGAGTACTGGGACGGGCAGGCCTGTGCCGACGTTCCCGGGTGCGACCAGGGCACCAGCTTCAATCCGCAGACTGGCAAATGCGAGATCGACTCCAGCGTCTGCGCACCGGGCACCCGCCTGGAAAACGGCGTCTGTGTTCCGGGTGAGATGCCGGCCGCGGACGTACACCAGACCGGCGATCCCGACCAACTGGCCGAATTCGACATACCGGCCGCGGGCCAGTCGATTTCCTTAGACGGTGTGGTCGATACTCCCATAGACATCAACGGGGACGGCTCTGTCGATCCCGACTGGGACGGCTTCACCTTCGACGCCCCCGCCGGCACCTGGCTGCGAATAACCGCCACATCATACGGGGCGGCCCTGCCGGCGTTCTTCTTGGGATCGACCAATCCCGACCTGGACGACTACCTGCGCTACGCGGTCAACCCCAACGGACTCGAAACCGTTCGTGAGTTCTATCTGCCGTATGACGGCAACTACGTGATCTGGATCTCAGACTACTACCACGTGATGGCCTATGCCTTCGGATACTCACCGATAGTCGTGGGCGGGGACGACTTTACTTATTACGTGACAGTCGAGAACATGGGCACCCCGATACCCATGGACATAGCCAACCTGCCGCAGACCGATTCGGGGGATCTCGCAGACGGGCACTTGCATTTCTACAATATGAGCGGCCTGATAAGCGGCGATGTCGTCTCGCTGGCTTCCGTCGGTCTGCCGGTGCCCTCCGTGCCCAGCGACATCTACAAGGCGCTGATGCTTTTTGACGCCCCAGGGACTCTGGTTGTCAACCAGGAGGTCTACCGTACCGACGAGACCGCGGACGTGCTCTATATAGCCCAGTCGAGCGGCGATCTCCTGGTGGTTCTCGACTACCTGCTGCTGGTGGGATCGAACCGCGACTACCTCTTCAACGCCAAAGACGTGCAAGCCAACGACTGTACCAGCGTCGATTGCTCCGCTGGAAGCGTTCCCGCGGATACCAGCCAGCTACTCGCCTGGGATCTGAATGCCGGGCAATTGTTCACCGCCGGAGTTTACCTGCCGCCGCCGACGAACGACTACCTGGTATTCAAGGCATCTTTCCTCGATCAAGACGGAATCCCATTTGGTGCCGACCAGTACATTGACTACATGTACAATGGATACTTCCGCGTCTACTCGCAAAGCAACAGGCGGGTTTACGTCTGGCTGCGGGAAGTCTACGGCCTCCCGGTGCCCGATTACACGCTCACCGATTCGATTCGCGATACGGCCCTGCTCCAGCCTGACGGCGACTACAGCGGCCTGACGGTCGAGGACTTTCCTCCCTACACCTATTATCCTGCCGGCGTAGAACACATCTCGGGCCAGGCGGGCAAGCTGGTCGTGTTCAGCAACTTCACGCCAGAGAGCGGCTGGGACACTGCGCGTGAACAAGTCTTCAGCGCTAAGCTGGATTTCTCACCCGATCTCGACGAGGATTACGCGCCCGATCCCATCGGGCCGGTGGTGGATGTAAGTTCATCGTTTTTCCCCTACTCCAACATCACGCCGGTTTTCTTCTACGCGCGAACCAACGATCACTACCTGCACTACGTGGATGATACCCAGATGGACTGCAGCGGCAACACCTACGACGTTGGATTGCGCGCATACGATCTTACCGATCTTGGTGAGCCCACAATCGCTCAGCCTGTCGGGCTCGAATACCAGTCGCTTTCCGGCATGGACTTTTACACCTTCACCGGCCACGAGAACCAGTGGACCGAGATCACGATACACCAGCGCTCGCTTTCCACCATGCAGGCGGAAGTGTGGGTGTTCAACTTCGGGGCGGTTGACTGGATCTGGATCAGCTACCTGTGGCTGCCGGATCCGCAAGCGCAGCGCCTGGGTGTGATCAAGATCGAGACGGCCACAGCCACGGGAGACGACATCACCGTCGGCTATAACTCTCCCTATGACGGCATGAGCCTGGTACTCGTCCAGGACGCCGACGGCCAGCCGGGATTGCTCGATTACTTCGATATCTCGATCGGCATTCCGCCGGCGCCGGCCAACGACAGCTGCGCGACCGCCGAGGCGGTCAGCCTGCAAGGCGGCAGCGCAAGCATCACGGGAGACAGCCGCAGCGCCAACGACACGGTGACCGAGGGTGTGTGCACCGGCTACATTTTCGACGCCGGTCCCGATGTCTTCTACAGCCTGCCGCTCGCGGCAGGCGACAACATCGACATTACCCTGGACGGCACCGATTTCAACGAGTCTTTATACCTGTTCACGGACTGCAGCGACGTCGCAGGCAGCACCGTCGCCAGCTCGAACGAGAGCAGCCCGGAACACATCAATTACGATGTGCCGGCCGGCGGCACATACTACATCGGCGTAGACGCCTGCGGCGGGGGCGGATCGTTCACCCTCGATATCGCGGTCAATTGATTCCGAGGAGGCAGCCATGAAAAAGCTCTTGGCAATATTTACGTGCGCTTGCTTTTCTTTGTGTCTTTCCGCCTGCGGATCCGACGGAACGAGTTGCGGCCCCGGAACCGTCGAGCAAAATGGAAAATGCGTTCCCGAGATCGGCGAGTGCGGCGACGGCACGGTTCTTCAGGGCAACCAGTGTGTGCCCGCCTGCGAGAACAACCAGTACTGGGACGGCCAGCAGTGCGTGAGCACGCCGGAATGCGCGGCGGGGACAACTTTCAACCCCGTAAGCGGCGAGTGCGAGCCTTGCCCGCAAGACCAGTACTGGGACGGAACCGCCTGTGTGCAAGTTCCCTCCTGCGACGCCGGCACGACTTTCAATGCCGCCACGGGCAAGTGCGAGCCGAACGAAGAGGCCTGCGGGCCGGGAACAGTTTTCAAAGACGGCCGGTGCGTGCCCGAGAAGCTTCCGGAACCCGACGTATTGGAATCGAGCGACCCGACCGGCACGGCCCAGTTTGACCTTCCGGCCGAGGGAGAAAGCGTCTCGCTTGGCGGCGTGGTCGATGTGCCGATCGATCTGAACGGCGATGGATATGCCGACGCGGATTGGGACGCCTTTACGGTGACGGCGCCCGCGGGCACCTACCTGCGTATCCAGGCTACCTCGGAAGGCGCCACCCTGCCGGCCTTCATGGTGCTGTCTGCCGAGGTGGACGATCAGGGCTACGCCCTGTACGCACGCTACTCAATCAATCCCAATGGTCTCGAATGCGCACGTGAAGTGTACTTGCCGCGGGCCGATAGCTACACTATCCTGGTTTCCGACTACGACAACATGGTCAGGGAACTGTTCGGAGCCGGCGCTTTCCCTGTCGGCGGAGACGATTTCAGCTACTACCTCAGCGTGGAAAACCTGGGAGCGCCGACCGTCACCGATATTGACAGCCTACCGCTGTCCGACAGCGGGAAGTTCGGCCCCGGACACCTTTTCTTCTATAACCTCAAGAGTCTGTCCATGGCCGATGTTCTTAGTATCACGTCCGCGGGCCAACCACTGCCCGATAGCTCCTCGGATGCCTTCCCCTTGATAATGCTGCTCGGCCCCGATGGATCGATACTGGAAAACTACGCCAACAATCCCGCCGACGACGCCGGGATTCTGTTATCGGTACCATTGGACGGGGACTACCTGGTGATCCAGGATTTCCTGTTGCGCATCGGGCCGCTGGACGACTTCGAGATCAGCGGGGTGCGCGAGAACGTAGAAGACTGCACTGCCGGCGGCTGCGTCGGCGGCGCGCTGGCCGCGGGTGAACAGCGTGTGCTGAAGTGGGATCTGGCAAGCGCGGATTACTTTCTTTTCAACGCCACGGTCCCGGCGGATGCCTCAGAGAACCTGCGGGTGATTGTGTATGACAACCAGATGAACGTCCTGTCCGAGGCCTCGGCAGGGGCGACTTGGAACCGCTGGGGCGAGATGTTCACAACGCAGGACACATGGATCTACCTGTGGCTTGAAGGCTGGACCGGCGGAGCGGTGCCATCTTACACTCTCGATGCCGTGCACCAGGCAACGCAGGCGCTGGAAAGCGGAGTTATGACCACGGGCCTTGGGATTATCGACATGCCGGTAGACACCCGCGCTGATTCCGGCATCGCTCACTTTGTCGGCAGCGCGGGGCAGATGGTGGTCACAACCGACATGACCACCCACGGCGGCGGATGGACCAGCCCGCTTCAACAGATTTTCAGCTCGGATATGAAAATCATCGGTCCCGCGCTCGACACCCTGACGCAGGATCTGCCGGCTCTCGATCCGCCCCTGGCTTACCTGCCCGCGGACGGATATTACCTCCAGCTGATCTCGGACCCCGCCGGCGACATCAGCGGGGCAACCTACGACACCAGCCTGCGTCTGCAGGATCTGACCGCCCTGGGCGCCCCCGCGACGGGCAACCCGGTCAGCGCGGCCGGCCAGTTATTGGACGCCGATACGGGCATGTCCTTCTTCGCTTACACGGCAACCAGCGGAGAAAAAGCCGGCCTGACCGTCACGCCGAACGGCGCCAACCTGCAGCCCGAGGTCTGGCTGCTAGAATTTGGATTCCACAACCAGGCCAACTGGTATTCCCGGGCCGACTACCCCGAGTTGGGCCTGCAGTCCGCCCAGACAGCCACAAGCGCGGGCCAGCCTGCCACGCTCGAACACGTCGCCTCGTACGACGGCATGATAGTCGTAGTGGTCCGCGACGCCTCGGGCTCGGGCGCCGGTGACACTTTCGACCTGGATGTGACCATCATTCCCTGAGTATTCAGCCCCGCGCGCGTCTCCCTGCACACCCGCGAACACGGATCGGCCAGGCGAGGAGACACATCATAGCCCTGGAGACCGAGAACGCGAGACTCGGGCGACAGATTGTAGACGCCGAGGCCAGGGCCAAGACGGGGGGGTTGGTGGTAATGTGGTAGAGGAGGAATAGCTATTCGGTTTACTCCGCTCTGACGTGGAGCGCATCAGGGTGCTCAGGCTGTACGCAGACCGCTGCGATGACGACCTGAGGCATCTTTTTCAGGCAGGTAGCAATCTATGGGCGTTTCCGACAAGGGTTTTACGCAGATCGAGGTTGAGAATAATGCAGAATCAATGGGTTATGCAGGGGTGGCCGCATTTCGCCTTAAAGTCCTGTTTGAACAACAAGGTGAAAGTGACTACCAGAAAATCCTACGGTTTTCGGACCTTCAAAGCGGTCGAAGTAGCGCTGTATCACTCAATTGGAGACCTACCCGAATCGGAGTGCACCCACAGATTCTGCTGAGGAGCCGTTTTTCTTAAGGTCCTTTACGAACACAGCGTACATATCTATCATCATTGCTTTGGCTAATCGCAAAAACGTGACCGTTTCCGAAATCAACGTTGTAAAATTCAACTCCATAAGCGTTCTCTCCAGCACGGGTTGAAGACCAATACCATTCTGAATCATCCCCAAACATTTTTGAACAAACTGGACTGTCTTCACATTCATCACAAGATGCATTGGGCTCACAGCTACTAAGTATACTTTTTAGGGGCCTCCCGAACCTTCGCCGGCCGGCAGTAACCCAGATCTACTAACACTTGCTTCCGGTCAGTATGATCGTTTGGCGCTCACCGCGGGAACATCCTATCAGAAACCCCTGACAAGAGAGGTGCATGTGCTTGCCGAGCTTATCGTCAGATAATCGTCAGATGAGATCAGATAATCGTCAGAGATCGGCCGATCCCGACGGCGAGTGCCGGCTCACGCCACGCGACGGTCGGATGACCGAAACCTGCGTCACCTATTTCTGACACACTCGACCACAGTTTCATCAGGCAGGGTTCGCCCGGCCCTTGTTACATCGGCCTGATCCTGAAGGTGACGAATCCCCATGCAAAACCCGCCAGCCCGAACAAGAGAGCGTAGAGGTCGTGTAGCCGGAAGTAGAACTTGTCAGAGATGGTCAGGCGCCGGGCCGGAACCCCGACCGTGGGCCTTGTCTTACACAGTAGGTATCCGAATCGATCGCTCTTGAACAGCACCCGCATCCAGGTCAGATGGTTGCGTTTCACACGCTGGTTCTGGAGAAAGATGGAGCCTGAATCCACCGTGGCCAGTGGTTTCGATCGGACGTACGGCGCGCTGTACATCGTGACATCGTCATGGACGACCTCCACGAACAGGTGCTCGGACTCCAGCAGTGGCCCGTTCCACCACCCGGCCAGATCGCCGGGCAGCAGGCGGGCCAACGTGAAAATCACCAGAAAGCCGATGCCGAAACCGAATAATCCCTTCAACAACCTGAGTACGAAGGGAGAGATTTGCTTCACCTTGATCAGAAAGACAACGACACCGCAGGCCAGGCCGGCCATGAACAGGACAAGGAAAATAACGACGTCGACCTGGTGCGGGTTCAAGAGGTAGAGCGCGACGAATTCGAAATCGGCAAACAGGTAAAAAACGAACCGTGTAACGACCAGGTACACCGCAGCCAGGCCGGTCAGCAGGTATAGAACCAGTTCCAGACTCTGGCGAGGCGGCACCGGCAGCAGCGTAGCGGACTTGATATATTTCGTGATCTTCTTGTGCCGCTGCCAGTTGAGGCCGTATATATCGAGCGGTTGCGTCTTGCCCTTCGGCACGAACGATCCCCGCTTTTCCAAATAGAACCGGCGGCGTTCCTGGCCGAGTGCATCGACCGTGTCCCGGGAGACGACGATCCCGTTGCCCTCGGCCGTACCCTCGACGCGCGAGGCGACGTTGACCGCGTCTCCATAGATGTCGCTCCTCTCGACGATCGCTTCGCCGGTGTGGATTCCGATGCGTATCGTCACCCGCAGGTCTTTGTCTTTCCGCTTTCTCCGCCTGAGGATCTGCTGCATGTGGATTGCGGCCCACAGCGCGTTTTGCGGGCGCCTGAACGTTGCCAGGATAGAGTCGCCGATGGTCTTGACCACCGATCCCCTGTACGACTTCACCACGGCGAACATGAGTTTGTTGTGCGCGTCGACCATGAGCCGGCCGGCCGTATCGCCGTGCTTCTCCCAGAAAGCCGTGGAACCCACGATGTCGGTGAAGACGATCGTAATCTGTTTCTTGGATTTTTCGATTTGCCGGGCGATGCTCTCCTTGACTTCCATGTCTCCAAGAATAGTGGGAACGACACGAGCTGGCAAGCCGGCCTATGAAACCGCTGGGGAATTTCTTCAAGACTGGTTTTCAATCCAGCGTGCGTTTCGCGCGATGCCCGCGAACACGGATCGGTCGCGCCCGTCGCCCCGGCAACCAACTGGGGTATCTCTGAATATTGAAATTGAGAGCGTCAGAGGAGCCGTGAAGTTCGGCTCTAGACTGATCTTTTTCTACAACCTTGCAAATCTCGCCACGGCCGACATCATCAGCCTTGCGTCTGCGGGTAAACCTCTGCCAGATACTTCCAATTATGGAATCATCCCGGAAGGGGTGTCGGTGTTCACCAGTGTTACAACGAGAAGACCAAGACAATTCCGAAATGCCTTTGGAGAATACAGCTATAAAAACGTAAAGAACTCTGTGTTCTTTCCACGAGATCGAGGCCTTTTCTTCGATTGCCTTTGTGGGGGAAACCGCGCTCAGATTTAAGGATAAGCTCGACAGCCTGGAAATCGAGCACTTGGCCCGGGACGTACACCCTTTTTTAGAAAGGGCTGAAGATCGTCATTTATTAACCCGCGAGAACCTCGAAACTGTTCTGGGATCAAGCTTTTGAGTATTGAGCCGGTTCCAGCTAAAAAAGTATTTCTTGCACATCGCACATGCCCAGTCAAATCACCGTTGAAGCTGCTGCCGGGAAATTGACTTGTGCATCAATCGCTCTTAGACTGACAACTCGTGGGGGGAGACTGGCTGTGTTCAAGAATGCCACCGAGAAGAGTCTGAGCACAGGAGGCGTCATCTATGCGAGAGTTGGACGTCTCTTCCAGGATGATCCAGTACTTCGATAGCTGTGGTCACCCCGGGCAGATAAAATACGACGAGTTGATGATCCAGATGGGCGAAGGGCACCGCCTGAGCCTTACGGAATGCATTGCAGAGGAAGTTGCGCACATCAATGAGTTCAAAAACAACGCGGCAAAACTATCGAGGCTCATTAACGCCCTGAATCCAATCTATGACGAGATCGAGAAAAACCTGGTTGAGTTCACCCGTCAGGCCGACGAAAAAGCCCGCGATCTGAACCGCTTGTCCTACAACAAGCGCATCCGGCTTCTGAATACCTACTATACTCTCAACAGCAAGCATGACCATATCCTGCGCAAGCTCACCGATCACTTGCTCAACGGTTCGGAGGGAGACCAGAGCGCACATGATATTTCGCTGATACGCCGCTCCGTCGACTACACCTGCCGGGTGATGCGCCGCCAGTTTCGCAAGAACAAGCGCCCGGCGGCCGTGCACGCCATCGAATCGGCCCGCGGAGCGGCCAAAAACGGCTTGAGGACGATTACCATCATCGCCACCCTGCTGCACGACGTACTCGAGGAGCGGCTTGACGAATGGACCGAGCAGCTGATCGATGAGGAGCTGACCGATCCCGTGTATGGAGAGTACTCGGGCAAGCACATGAAGGGAATCCCGCCGGCCCTGCGACACAAGATAATCCAGAAACATATCGATGCTTACAACGATCGGGCTACCGGTATTTTTTTCAGCATCGGCCTGACGCTATATGACCACCTGCGCCGCCTGCCCGTCCCGGGTCGTCATTTCGAATCACTGCACTCGATCACCGAGATGGTAGCCGCCCTGTCCCGCAGAAGGGACCAGAGCTATTACAGCTACCTGCAAGAACTGCTGTACCCGAAGCCAAATGCCGTTCTGGACACCATCGAATACGAAAGACTTCGCGAGGAGTTGGAGCCGGAACATCCCCATGTCGCCGGCCTGCTCGATCCATACCTGAATCACGTTCACACGTTCTACGAGACACGCATGGGCCAGTTCTCCGCCAAGGAAGAAGTTCGCCGGAACGCATTCAGGGAGATTCTGGCCAAGATTCTCGATCGCCTGAACAACACCCGCGACATGGAGCGCGGCCATGGATTTTCGATCGCCTCCCGCCTGTATGGAACCGCCTTCAAGAACATCTTCTTCCTGCAGGCCATCGAGGATAAGTTCCACAAGCCGAGTTTCAACACCGAGGAACGCCGTTTGATCGAGGTCAAGTTCCTAAACAAGCCCAAGATGGCGGCCCTTTGCCAGATCCTTGATGATATTCGGTTCATGGAAAAGAAATACAAACTTGGCAAGTTGTTTACTTTCCTCGAGAAGGAAATCGAGCGCTACATGCCTACGCAGGCCTTCCGGCGCCTTACCCCGCCGGGAAAGGAGGGGTATTTCAACGGTCTGATCTACCTCTTCAACGATATCACCATGGGCCGCAAGTCAAACCTGATCGAACTGGAGCAACACCGCGAGAAAATCGCCGAAGTGCTGGTTGCCTTCAAGGCCGTGCTGGAGTCGTTTCTGGTCTACCCCGTCCTGATCCGCGAAGAGGAAAAAACCGGCCGTTCGACCGAGGATCGGCAGATCAGGTTCCGCCCCTACCGCATCGGGGGTATGGGCCCGGGCCTGGAGCGCCGTTCGAGCGCCCGGGAGGAAAACAAAACCGACGTCTTGACTCTCAAGACGTTCACCAGGCAAGTAATCTGAACTACTATTCTCAGTAGCTCTGCTGCGCGGATAGCAACAAGGGGAAGGTCAGGTCGTAGGTCTCGCCGGAAAACGACGGAAACCGCCAGTGCTTGATCTCCTTGACCAGGCACTCCTCTACGAAAGTCCCGTGGAACTTGGGGGTGTCGATGCGCACACTCTGGACCTTGCCGCTTGGCCTCACCCTGGTCACTATGTACATCTTGCCCGATATCGTGGCGTCGCGCTTGAGTTGCCGCTCCAGGCAATTCTTGACCTTCCGGTAGTGCCTGCGGATAACCAGTTTTACCTGGAAATCGGTGAGTTTCCCCGGTCCGGCCGCCGCCAGGGGCCCTTGCGGTGTAACCTCGATCTTGCTTGCCCGCGGATCGAGACCGGGTGAGATAGCGGTCGCCGCCGGGAGTTCTATTTTGGCCGGCCCGGCAGTGAGCGGGCCCCCCCCCCTGGGACCTCGTGGAGACACCTCGTCTCTCTCGGAACTCTGGCTCTCGTAGAAGGCCATCAACTCCTTCTCGCGTTCGGTCTGGCTGACAGGCATCCGGGCGCCGCCAGTGCCCTGGCGCGCATGGGCTTCGGCGACGGCTCCCCCCCCGTCCCTCTTGACGTCCCACAGGGCACTGCGGAGCCTCTTGGAATCTTCGACGGAGAGATGCCCACCGGTGGCGGCCACAGAGGAGGGATCGACACCCGATCCTTGCCCGCGGCCCACGGAGGCCACAAGACGATCCGATCCGATCCCGGAAAACCATCCACGTGATACCATCAGGTACAGGATGCCGACCACCAGGCCGACAACGCCGATGATGCAGATCGCCGTCACACCCAGGCGCCGCCCCTTGGCCGATACACCCGCCTGTTCGATGAGTACCTTTGAAACTTTCGATATCTCCCCCGTGCCGGGCTGATCACGTTCCGCCAGGACGGCGATCGGATCCGCCTGCATCTTCTCGTACTCCTCATCGATCGACTCTATATGCAGCCTCTCGGCCAGGTCATCCACGCTCGCCACCGGTGGAGGCGGCAGCAATTCACTGTCGGGGGCTCCCTCTTCGCCGTCCGTGAAAAAATGCTGGGCGATGCGATCGGTCTTTCGGCCGGCGCGCACTTCGTCTCTCTTTTGCAGAACACTGGAAAGCACTTCCCCGCGTCGCCGTTCTTCCTCTTGTGCGCGCTTCTTGCTCTCTCCTTCTTCGTGCTTACGGGCGGCTTCCTCGGTTTGCTTTTGCCGCTCTTGTTCCTCGCGCTTACGGATGGCTTCCTCGACCTGTTGTTTTCGCTCTTGTTCCTCGCGCTTACGGGCGGCTTCCTCGGCCTGCTTTTGCCGTTCTCCTTCCTCTCGCCGTTTACGCTCCTGCTCCCGGCGAAAACTCTCTTGCTTGCGCTGAAGCTTGAGATCTTCCTCTTCTTTGCGGCGCCGGAATTCCTCAAATGCCTCCCTCTTTTTCTTCCGCTCCTCCTCGATTACCTTCTCGGCCTCAAGCCGGCGTGCTTCCTGCAAGTCTTTCGCTCGCTCTTGATGCCGCGCGTCTTCTTCTCGCAGCCTAGCCTGGGCGCTTTTTCTGAGCAGGATTGCATCTTCCCGCTCGCGCTCGACGAGTTTCTCGCCCGCCCCAAAACCCCGCTTTTTTCCGACGGGCACTACGAAATCATTGGGTTCTTTTTGGTGTTCGATAGGTTTCGAGGAGGACACCGATCTAGCTCGTTGTGCCCGGTGCCGCTTCTTGCCCGGCGCCGGCACGGGCGGACGGTGTTGCGCCCGGGAATGCAGCACGACTGACAGCTCGGGCACATCCTCCAGGGGAACCCAGTCAGTCATTCCTTCTCGCCAGACGAAGTGCTCCTCGCTTATCGATCCGTCCCTGATTTTGGCCTTGATTTCTTCGAGGTCGAGTGGGCCGTCTTCCGAACCATCCAGGCCGTAGAACCACTCATCCTGCCCACCCTGCACGGGCTTTTCGGAAGGCGTCGGCTTGACGTTCCCCGATTCATAAATACCTCTGAAAGCATGCTCGAACTCCAAGTCCAGGCTCGAATCATGTAGCACGCCGGGATCTTCTGTGGCGGAAGGGCGCGGGCCCGTCTGCAAAGAATTCGAGCGAATCACGATCAGGTGGTTGCAGCGCTTGCAGCGAACCTTGATCACCTTGCCTCGGATCTTGTCATCCGAGATGGTATATGGAGTTTGGCATTTCTTGCACGTAAAACGCATGTGGTGAATCCGCTAGAGCAGCCTGAGAAGTTGCTCCCGGACTTCTTTGCGCGTCTTGTCTTCGGGGCTGCAACGCAGCGCTCGCTCCCACATTTCGACCGCCTTGTTGCGGAAGCCCTTCTTCTGGTAAAGGATGGCCAGGTTTCGCAGCGGAGCGAATAAATCCGGTTTCAACTCGATCGTGTTTTCAAACTCCCGGAGAGCATCGTACACATGGTTCTTCGCCAGCATGACGTTTGCCAGCGCGTAGTGCACGTTGGCGCTGAAGGGATCCAGAGTACAGGCCTCGCGCAAGGCCTCTTCGGCCTGGTCGAGTTTCTTATCCTTGTACAGGCCCACGCCCCTGCGATATGCCTCGCCCGCGGCCTGTGGATCAACATCGCCTGCGGCGTCCAGCGGGCCGGCGTTGAGCAGTTCTCGCACCCTGCGTAGTAGAGGCACGATACGAAATGGCTTCTCGAAATAGTCGTCGGCCCCGTATGTGCTCTTGACATCTTCGGCATAGCGCCAGCCGCGATATACGGCCGATATCATTATCACCGGAATGTGCCCGAATCGTTTGCTGCTCTTTATCTTCTTGCAGATCTCGAATCCGTGGATCTCCGGCAACATCGCATCAAGCAGCACCAGCGACGGCTTGTGCTGTTTGACGGCCTGCAGGGCCTCGAGGCCCCGGCTGGCGCTTATCACCCTGAACCCTTCTGTAGTAAGCGCTTTTTCGAGCAGGTGCACGATATCCTCTTCGTCGTCCACAACCAGAACCGTCACCCGGCCCGGGTCAGCGGCCTTTTCCCCTGCCTCGATGGGAATCTCGTCGTCGGTGCTGATCTCGATAGTTATCAACTCCTCGCCCTCGACCATCGAAATATCGGGTTCCGGCAGTTCTTGTGATACGACGGCCAGGAAGCCGTCCGGATCTTCCTGCCCTTCGGCCAACTCTGAGCGTTCACCGCGGTAGAACTCGATATCCGAATCGCGGGCATGCACGGCGTACATCTCGCGAATCACAGTTTTCAGCCTGGCCTCCAGGGCCACGTAGGAATCCACTTTCTTGCCGGTCACGAAACTTACTTCATCGAGCACCGACTGCCGCATTGGATCCGACATCGCCAAGAGCACCCGGTCGGGCTCCACCTTCAGGGGCAGGATCATCGATCCTTCGGCGATTTCCCGGGGTATCAAGTCCAGAAAACGCAATGGAACGATGCACTTGGACAAATCGATGGCCGGCAAGCCGAGTTGCTCACCCAGGGCGACCAGCAGGTCTTCTTCGGCGGCCAGGCCGAGGTCCATCAGGTTGGACGCCAGGCGTCCGCCGTTTGCCTTCTGGTTATCGATCGCCCGGCTGAGGTCGTCCCGGTTGATCTTCTTCTTCTCGAGCAGGATCCTGCCAATGGGAGTCTTCTGCGCCATGCCGGGAGATTAGCACCATGCGGCACCGATGTTCAAGGGATCGATGCTCGGCCCGGGAAAGCCGCCGGGGTGAGGAGCCGACCTGGGCGCAGATGCTTCATGGAGGCCAGCAGGCTCCGTTTGGCGCGAGGATGCGATGCCGTCATTTCCTCCAACATGTTCCTGACAGCCTGGCGGCGGGGATTGGTGACACGACCGAAGGCGCAATCCGGAGTGTAAGGCTCGAATCCGAGCTCACCTGTAAGTTCGGCCACCAGTTCCCGCTCGACGTTCACCTGCGGCCTGATTTCCTCGGGCCGCCGGCCGGATGCGGGCGGATGGACGCCAATAGATCCCAGCCGGCCGTGGAAGAACATGTTGTAAAACAGGTGCTCGACGAAGTCATCCAGAGTCTCGCCGGAGGCGATCTTATTGCAGGACAGAGCCAGGGCCTCGCCTGCGAGCACTCCTTTTCTGAGCCGGCAACAGGCCGTGCAAGGCTCTTCCCTCGAAAAACTGCGCTTCTTGACCCGCTCGATGATGTCCGTCGGGGCGACCCGTACATCGAAGCCGCGCTTGGCAAAGCGCTCTTGCACATCCCGGGCGCTTCCGGGATCGTCGAACACATCCACATACAGGGGGATGAGTTCGAAAGAATAAGGGAACCGCCTGCGGTGAAGGTCGAGCATGTGCAGCAGTGTAAACGACTTCTTACCCCCTGAAACTGCGACCAGGATTCGGTCGCCGGCCGCGACAAGTGAATAGTCGCCGATGGCGTGTCCGACCCGGCGCATGACCAGGTGTTCGAGATCGCTTGCAGGCTTGGCCCGCGAACCGGCGCTCTTTGCCGTGCCCTCGGGTGCGGCGCTCATCCGCCGGCACCCCGACCGTCTTTGCGCCGGCGCACCAGGTATCTGACCAGGCAGTAGCCGGCCAAGGCAACACAAAGCCAGCCGCCGCTGATAGGAAATCCAATAAGCCGCTCGGTGAAGCGGATGCCTATGTAAGGCACCTTGAAATAATTCCACAAAAAGATACCAGCAGCCGCGAAACTCCAGATAACGACAGATATCATGCCAACCTCCCGCGTATCAGAGCACCAATCTACCCCAAAATGTCAGGCCACTCCAGAAGGAAGCAATCAGGAATAGTAGATCGCCCTTGTGCCGCCGCTGCTGCTTGGATAAAGTACGATTCAGGAAAAAAACAGGGACGGCATAATGAAATAGCGGCGTCCCTGGAATTATCACCAAGAATATCGACCGATGAAGCATGATAAACGATAAATTATTAATGTTTTACAATAAATAATTATTGACAAACATGCATTCAGTGTTTATCTTGCCGGTCAGACGATATAAATGCCAATCTACTTCAATGAAGGAGGCAGTCTGTCATGAACCAGAATTCACTGTTCGCCAAACTGGAAAAAGGGCTGCGGTTTCTCGCGGGACTGGCTCTGGCGCTGATCCTGTTCCAGGGACTCGGTGTCCTGATATACGTCCTGACCGTCTGGCCCCAGATGAGCCCGATACCCTCGACCGGAATAACCATTCTGGTAAGCGTGGCCGTTACGGCAGCCCTTGTCCGATCCTGTCTGTGGATACGGATCTACTGGAACGGTGCCAAAGTTATATCCACCTTGCGCACCAATGAAGAGTCGACCGAACTGTCAGACCGGCTGGTACCGACTCTCAGAACATTGACGCGATTACTGGTCGCAAGCTGCATACTGGACGTTCTCACGCTTCCGTTCATCTTTCTGATGGACGTGTTCTTCCCTTTCACCATATCAAGTTGGCAGCTAGGATTGGTCGACCTTGCCCTTCTGCTTTTACCTCAGGCCTTCGGCCTGGCCGCTCTCATCTTGGCCTATCTGGCTCACCAGTATGGGCAACTTATAAAAGAACGCAGCCAGATGAAAAAAGACCTCGAACTCACAATTTGAGGGTAATGCCATGCCAATCATTGTCAATCTGGATGTGCAGCTTGCCAAACGCAAGATGAAGCTGACCGAGCTCTCGGACACTGTAGGTATCTCGGTGCAGAACCTATCAATCCTCAAAACCGGCAAGGCTAGGGCCATCCGGTTTTCCACTCTTGAGGCGCTATGCAAAGCCCTGGCGTGCACCCCCGCTGATCTACTGGAATACCAACAATGACAATGGCCTATTTGTTGGTCTGATTTTTGGATGAGTGAACTCCATAGGAAATTTTGACAAGACTCCATTTTATAGAACAATCAATGTATTGCGATTGATCGAGACGGCATTCTGATAGACTCGTAGCGCCTTCTGATAAGTCTGGGTCAAGGGCACAAGGGTAGCGCAAAACCGCTGGTAGGCGGCATGAAACCTCACGACGTCTTGTTTCCCTCGTCCTCCAGCAACTCCGAGGCCCAGCAAAGCTCTTGCCGCGGTTTCCGCGTTTCTCAGCGGCCCCCGCCGTGCTTTATACGGCCCCCGTAGGTTGGGGGTAGTGTGGGGGTTGCGGCACCTGGTTCGCAATGGTGCACTTTGGGCATATTTGCGGGTCCACGCCGTACATCCCCTGTTTCTCTTCCGTTGCTGTACACCCCGTCGTCGCAGTCCGAGTCGGTGGTGCAGTCTGCGCAGGCGTCGGCGCCCTCGATGCAGGCCTTGTGACCAGATTTTCCGAAGTGCGCCCAAAAGCGATGCTGGACTCGGTGTCCTGAGTATGTTGAAATACGCGGCGTGAGAGAGTTCGTCTTTCCAAAGTTGATGACTGTTGGGTGGTCGAGAAGGATCATTCGTGAGTGTACGTCTGCTATCAAGAGCCGTGACAATGAGATTTTGTTCAATCTCAGTCGCGTGGAATGGATTGCACCATTTGGTTTGACGGTCTTGTCTGCTGCAATCTACGCATGTCTAGACAAGGGTCAAACATGCAAGGGGCGGCTACCGACGCATAGGCAGTGCAGGGAGTATCTGAAACGGATCGGTTTCGATGAGCTGTTTCTCGAAGGAGGGGAAGAAGCACTAAAAAAGCCAACAAGTGTCGAGTTGAAGAACATTGATGGGCTCGACTTGAGCTACATTCAGGATCTGTTGCAGCTTGCCGAGTCCAGTTTTAGACTTGATGAAGACGATCTTCATCAACTTCGCATGCAACTCATCGAGTTGATGACGAACGCACAGGATCACGCAAATTCAAAAATGGGCTGTTTCGTCTGCGCCCAGTATTACCCGAAAGTAAGAACGTTGCGCCTCAGTTTTGTAGACGTTGGACGAGGCATTCCAACAGTGCTTAGAACGCTCCCGAAGTATCGACGCGTATGCTTTGATTCGGAACTTTTATTTGAAGCTACCCAGCCGGGTGTCACCACGCGAAGAGATAGAGCCGGGGGAATGGGATTAACCTTCATTCGTAACTACCTCAGAAGGTACGACGGGACGTTGTCTATCATCTCCGAAAACGGAAAGGTGTCGATTCAGCCTAAAAAGACCAGGACATACAATGAAGACGTTAGGTTTCCAGGGACCGCAATCGATATTGTCATGAAGACGGGAAGGTTGAACGGAAATGCCTGAGACGGTCAGTATCAAGAAGATTTGTGGCAAAAAAATCACCACAAGGGATGATGGTATTCTGATAAGCGAGATCATCGAGAAGCTCTGGGATGGTCGTGATGAGATTGTGATTGATTTCAATAATATACCCATTGCTTCTGTGTCATTTCTCGATCAGGCAATTGGCGTCTTTGCACTTGAAAGAGATCTAACCGAGGTTCGCGCCAAGTTGCGGTTTGAAAACATGAACAGCTTTGATCGAAGGCTCCTTGAGGACATTCTGACTTCGAGAGAGATGCAAAGAAGTCATAAGAACCGAGGCGGAAGACCTGCAATTGGCGCCAAGAGTGCCCGCAGGATTTTGAAAAAGAAAAAGGCGCCCCGGCAGTCCAAGACTGCTGGGGTTATATCTCACTCGAGGAGAACGCCTGGCAAGAAAAAGAAAGTCTCTTCCCGCTAGGCCAGCCTCGATTACCAGTGCTATTAATATCGTAACGTCTAGGTAACCGTTCGAGCGCTGCAATCATAGTCTCGATCTCTGAAGGGGTCGCAAAGGATAACCGCCACGGGCGAAACCATCGACGTTCCCGCCGGGAGAATCCAACCAACGCCTGCTTGATTTCTTCAGGAATGGATGGATCAAGAACGTCACAATCCTTTGTGCCCCTGGATATGACATCCATCAGGATCAAAGAAGACGCTCCGATTGTCACGCACTCGAAAGACAAGCCCTTTTCTTGCAAATGGCGCGCATGGAGGAGCGCAACGTGGCCAGGCCCATGGCTGTCGCCGCCGCGGCGCCGGAACCCGTGGAGATGGACAAGGAGATGCTGGAACGACAGCATCCCCCTTGAAATAGTTTCACAAAAAGATGCCGGCAGATCGCACTTGTGCCGCCGCTGTTGCTTGGATAAAGTATGATTCATGACTTACGAGCTATCAGCCTGGGTGTTTTGCCTTTGGTCGGGATTTCTGTCCTTGGGGTGCGCCGGCACTGTTTCGGCCGCCTCCGGTGCCGGCCTGCCTGCCGTCGGTGCGCCTTCCGGTAAGGCATCGGATGCGCGGCCGATGAGCGCCTTGGCCATCGAGCACTACTTTCGCGCGCAACTCTACCAACGAGACAGCAAGCTGCGCGAGGCCGTGTTCGAGATGCGCCAGGCGCTGACTTACGACGATTCGTCGTCCTACCTGCACACGCGGCTCGGCCGGTTGTACGCCGCGCTGGGGTTGTGGCGCGGGGTGCGCGACGAGGCCCAGGCGGCGCTGCGGCTCGACGCCAACAACGTCGGCGCCGTGCTGCTTGAGGGGATGGCCTTTTTGCGATCCGGCAAGAAAGACCAGGCCATCGTCAGCTACGAACGTGCCCTGGACATCGACGCTCACAAGATCGAGGCCTACATCCGCCTGGCCCAGCTCTACCTGGAACGGGACGCCAAGGAAAAAGCCCTGCAGACCCTGACCCGGATGACCGCCGCCAATCCCGCTTCGGCCGAGGGCTTCGGCAGGCTGGCCGGATTGTACTTCGAACGCGGCGACGAGAAAAAAGCCGAAAGCTGCTACCGCAGGGCGCTGCAAATCGATCCTTCCGACACCCGGACGATCGAGATCCTGGCCGGTCTTTTAGAACAACAAGGCAGGTACAAAGAGGCCATCACCGTCTTCGAGGATGCCATGGAGAGCAACCCTGAGTATCCCCGCTACATGGCCTACATGGCCGCCCTCTACCTGAAGGCCGGAGACAAGCAGGCCGGCGACGCCTACTTCGCGCAGCTTCGGGCTCTCGATCCGAAAAACGCCCGCCTGATTGCCTATGAGTACTCCCGGCTCAGCATGCACAAGCAGGCCATTCGGGAACTTGCGGCCTTGCTGAGTGTGAGCCCCAACCTTCACAGCGAAAGACTGCTTCTGGCCATCATGTACGAGCAACGCAAGGAGTGGGACAAGGCAATCGCCGAGCTTCACAAGATACCCGAGCAGTCCCGGTTCAACGTCAATGCCAAGACCAACCTGGGCTATTGCTTCAGACATACACGCAGATTTCCCGAAGCCATCGAGGTTCTTACAAAGGCCCTGGCGTTGACACACGACAAGGACGATATCGGCCGCATCTACAGCACCCTGGCGGCGGTCTACGGCGAGAGCAGGAAATTCAAGGAAGGTATCCGGCTGCTGAATCAGGCCATTGTGAAAAACCCCGACAACCTCGACCTGGTGGAGGCCAAGGCCAACCTGTTGTTTACGGCCAAGCTCGGCCGGCAGGGTGTGGCGGTGCTCAAGAAAGCCCTGGCCAAGCGCCCGCGAAACGTGTCGCTTATGTATTCCCTGGGTGCCTTGTACGAACAAATGGGCCGCATCGAAGACAGCCTGGCCATTATGCGCAGGGTGATCGAAATCGAGCCCAACAACTACTCGGCGCTGAATTTCATCGGTTACACCATGGCCGACCAGGGGAAAAACCTCGACCAGGCCGAACGCCTCATTCGCCGGGCGCTGCTGCTCGATCCCGGCAACGGGGCCATAACCGACTCCCTCGGCTGGGTGCTCTACCGCAAGCAGGAATACACAAAGGCCCTCGACTATCTGATCCGGGCCACCAGGGTCTCGCCCGGCGAGCCGGTCATCATCATGCACGTCGGAGACGCCTACCTCAAGCTGGGCCGGCGCTCCGAGGCCGTCGAGCAGTACCAAAAAGCGCTCGCGGCCAACCCGGAGGACCGGGATCGAAAACAGATCATCGATCGCCTGAAAAAGCTCGGCATCGAGCCCAAGGCGGCCGGGAAACCGGCAGATCCTTGAGAATACAGCCCTTTTCTTGACAAGCGCGACTGTTGTCCCTATGCTTGGGCAATAAAGGCGCTGTCTATGGCGGACAGCCGCCATCCCCGGGTCGCAATGGGCAGAGTAAAGGAATACCTGCAGCAAGCGCATTCGCTTCAACGCGATGAATTCGTCGCCCTGCACCCGGAACCGGTGCTGATCCGCCAAAAAGACGTCGAATCCATGGATCCACGCAACGAGTATCGCTCGACTCTGAAAATGAAGGTCGATCCGATCAAGAAAGAAGTGCGCGTCGAGCCGTTTCCTCCTTCGCCGACCGACAGCGTCTTTCCGCTCGGCAAGTCCGAGCGCAACACATTCGCCTCGAAAGTGCTGGTGGGCAGGACGGAGACCAACGATCTGGTCATCCAGCACCTGACCGTCTCGAAACACCACGCTTATTTCCGCATCGACCCCGATAGCAGCCTGTGCGAACTAGTCGACACCGACTCGACCAACGGCACCAAGCTGAACGGGCAGACCGTGGCGCCCAAGAACCCGCGCGAACTGGCCGACGGCGATCAGCTCTCCTTCGGCGACATGCGCTTCACCTTCTATACCGCGGGCGGCTTCTTCGACCTGTTACGAAGCCTCTCGGCCTTGCGATGAGGCCGACGCTCTCAGGCGCATCTTTAGGGGCTGCCTGGTGGTGGCTGGCATTGGCAGTCTGCACTACGGGCTGTCCGCATCCTCACCCGCATCTCGCGCCGTCAGAGAGAATCTCAGATCCGCAAGAGCTGCTGCGGGCTGTCGGTAAGGCCGGCAGCAGTTTGAAATCGCTGCGCGCCGGCGGCTCGATCATCATGCGCCGCGGCGCAAAGCGGGTGAAGGCGCATGTTGTGTACCTCCTGAGAAGGCCCGCGCATATGCGCTTCGAGACCGAGAGCTTTTTCGATCAGCCCCTGTCCATCCTGGTGACCGACGGCATGCGCTTCTCGCTTTGGGACATGGACCATGGGCGCTTCCTGCAAGGGGAAGCAACCCCGGCCAACATTTCGCGGGCTATTCCGATTCCCATGGACGCAACCGAAGTGGTTGGGCTGCTGGCAGGCGACCCGCCCTTGATCGTATACGCCAAGGCCGCGCTCGATTGGGATGAATCCGAGGGCCGCTACCTGTTGACGCTCAGCAACTCCCGCGAGTTGCAAAAGATTTACATCCATCCCCGCCTGCTGCGCCCGACGCGTATCGTCTGCAAGGTCGAGGGCCGCTTGTTCTACAGACTCGATTACGACGATTTCGAAAGCAGTTCGTCAGTCCCGCGAAAAATCGGCTTCGAAATGCCGGGCGAAGATATCAAGCTGCGCCTGCGCATCCGCGAGATCGAATTGAACCCAGGTCTCAGCGACGATCTTTTCGAACTGACACCCCCGGAAGGGACGCCGATCGAGCCTGTAGAACAGGTGGCCCCCGAGCGGGCGCCAAACGAGAGATAGCAACTACTTGTCTTCCGTCTTCTCTTCCGCCGTGGCTGCCTCTTCCTCCCCGGCATCCTCGGAATCCAACAGCGCGGCTTTAATCTGCCCCAACTCTTCCCGCATGTTATCGAGCTTGCTCTCCATTACCCGGATCTCGATGTCGTGCGTCACCAACCGGGGAACCAGGAAGAAATAGGAAGCGATGGTAAAAACCACGATGGAGACAAGGAACATCAGCATCACGTTGATGAACAGGTAGCGCTGACCCTTGGTCCTCATTTCGCGGATCACCTCTTTGGACAACCCACTGCTCGCGGACGGAAACGGCGTCGGGTAGGGCGTCGGCATCGACATAGGGGCCGGGGTAGGTTTCGGTTGCGGAGAACTCTCAGCACCGGAGGGTACGGCAGAACTCGCCGCCTTGTCGGCGGACACTTTTTCTGGTTCGTCGCTCATTTAGACCTCTGGTTTGATTTTGGGCAACGTTATGTCGCAGGCCGAGAACTGTCAAGTACGTCTTCGTCTTGCATTACGACGCAAGGCGCAAAGAGCCAGTAACAAGATCAGTGAGCCCATCGACCCAGGGTACCGGCTGCCCGCGCAACCGCAACTCGAGCCGCCCCCATCACACGGCCCGCTGTGCGAGCCTTGTACTCCCATGCACTCCATCAGGCACTGGTTCTTGTATGTCACGCCGTCCTTACCGCACACCGGCTGATCGACTTCGGGACACAGCTCGCAGGGATCCTGGGTGCATATGCCGTCGTGCTGCTTGCCTACCTGGGCGCAGTCCAACTCGCACAGGTTGTCGTAGGTGACGCCGTCCTCGCCGCAGACCGGCTGGTAGGGCTGGCCGCTGCAGTCGCAGGCGCCTTGGTCGTCGGCTTCGGCGCCCGCGTCGATACCCGCGTCGATACCCATGTCGGAGCCCGCGTCTTCGCCTGCATCTTCGCCCGCGTCTTCGCCTGCATCGACACCAGCATCTTCACCCGCGTCGGCCCCGTCCGGCCCGGCGTCGACACCGCCGTCCGCCGGCTGCTCGCCGTACGAGATGCAGTCGAAGGCCACGCCCGAGGAATCCTTGGCGCACATGTCCACGTGGGGGCCGTTTATATCGATGCGCAGGTAGTGGTGCAGGCTCTTGGAATAGTAGATCGTGTGGGGCAGGAAGCTTATGTCGATCGCGGCGCCCTCGGTGGGATTCTTGGTGTCGTACAACGGGGCGCCGCCGCCGCCCGAGATGACGTAGCCGAGACCGTTGTCGGCCTGGCCGCGCTCGTAGTAGTGATCGTGCCCGCTGAAAACGAAATCGACTCCCTTGGACTTCATGTCGTCGCGCATCCCGCGAATGACCCAGTCGCCGTTGCGCCCGTCCTTGGAGCTGTAGGGCCCCTCGTGCAGCATGACGAAGACATGCTCGTTGGCCGGATCGGCCGCGGCCGCGTCCATCTCTCCCAGGGCCCAATTCTTCTGGGTCACATCCAGGTTTAACGCCCAGGTCGAGGATGCCTTGTTGTCGATGGCGATGAAACGCGTGTTGCCGTAGCTGAAAGCGTAGTAGCTCTCCTTGCCGGATGATTCGGTCGGCGGGGCGAATAGGCGCTCGTAGATATCCAGGTTGCCGTTGTCCTCGTCGTGATTGCCGACCACCGGGAACATGGCGATCTCGGCCATCAAGGGGTTCTCAGCCTCGAAGAACGGCCCCCAGTCGCTTTCGTTGGATCCGTCGGATACCAGGTCGCCCGAGTTGATGTAGAAGTCGACACCTTCGGCTCGGATGGCACTCACCAGTTGGCTGTGGCTGGCCAGATCCGTGCGCGTGTCGCCGAAAAACACGAAGCTGAAGGATTCTTCCGGCCCGGGGGCGGTGCAGAAAGTGCTTTCGGCACTCGTGTCTCCCGAGCAGGTCACCCGGTAGGGGTAACAAGTTGAGACGGACAGGCCGTCGATGACGCCCTCGTTGTGGTTACCCGAGGCGCCGAGAGCGCTGCTGTTGGCCAACCCGGATCCCCAGTCGACCGTGCAACTCGCCGGCGCATCGGTCTCGCAGGCAATCGTTACCCTGTCCGGGCGCGGGTCTTGCAGGTATGGCCCCCGGACGATCCCGGCCAGGGAAGCAACGGGGGTAAACGTCAGGGTCAGAAAGGACACCACGGTAAATCTGAGCATATCGTAAACCTCCCAGACTCCCATCGTACCACAGTCCGCAACTTCAGTCGTTATGTTGATCGAGGTACTTGGCGATGAAAAGCTCCGCCTTGATGTCCAGATTGACGAAGCGTACGCGGGTTCCCTTCTCGTCGGGCTTGCCTACCGAAGTTATCTCCACCACTTCTCCCTTGACCAGCAGCTCTTGCCCGACGCCCGGCAGCGAGAACCTGAGCTGAACCAGGGCGCCCATCGGCAACGACAGGGGCTTTACGAAGAACATTCCCCCGATGGAAATATTTCCCTGCTGTTTCTCGAAAGGGCCGTTGCCCTCACGCACCTCAACCTCAAGCGGCACCCGATGTGAATCGCGCCGGTCGCCCATGCGGCGTTCTTGCCCCGGCGGTCCGAGATGCCTGCGATCGTCGCCTTCCCTGCGTTCGGCCATTCCGCGCTCCTCCGCAAACTTTCACAAGCGCAGAACATAGCGCCCGGACGCCTTTTCGTCAAGGCTATTGGCGAAATTGACGAGATTTACAGCCTTCTCAACATCACCTCCAGCAAAAACAATATCATAGCGCCGAAGGCCAGGGGCGGCCAGCGTTCTTTACGCTTTTCTCGTTCAAGGCGGCCGGGGGCGAAGACCTCGGCGGGCTTGGGGTCAAGCCGGCCTGTCTGGCGTAACAACTCGGTGTTGGGTACGGCCGAGAGGAATTCCTCCTGGTAGGTGTGGCTCAAAGAGGCGTAGGCGATCTCCTGCGCCCCTCCCCTGCCCACCCGCCGGGCGCGGAAGGCGTAGGCCCCGATTTGCTGCAGTGGAAAATCGGCCCGGTAGAGACCCAGCCCGCGCCGCGAAAGCGTAAGATCGGTCTCTTTTCCACTCGGGTCGATTACAGCAAGCTCCGGCGCGCTTGCGGGCTTCGGCGCATTCGTCACCGGCACTTCGACCGAAACCACTCCCTTGCTCCCGACCTGCATGGCCCGCAGGCGGATATCACCGGGCGGAGCCGATCTGAGTGTGTCTTTCACCAACCTCGGCCATAGCACGCCAAACCCTTCCCAGCCGGTCCAGTCGCCGGCCCAGGCGCCCTGTGCGTCCGAGGTCACTAGCGTCACCCGGCCCAGGCCGTAGCGCCAGCGGATAAGCAAGGGTTCCGAACGATCGGAGGTCTTCAGCAGGACCTCCGAGGTGGGCCGCGCCTCCGAGGGCAGGTAGCCCTTGACGGGCGGCGCGCCGGCAAAATCAATGCCGGCGATCACCGAAGCCAGCTTGGCCGGCACGGCCCGGACGGGTTGCTTGACCACGTTGTCCTCTGTGATCTGCTCCGTCTCGGCGGTGAAGATCTTGGGAACGTTGTCCATCGAGTCGGCATAATAGAAACGGCCGCCGCTGCGCGAAGATATTCTCTTCAACTCGGCCTGGTCGGCGTCCCGGCCGAGGGCGATTGAGGTGATGGTGATCTTGTCGCGGGCGATCTTGTCAACCAGGTAGCCGAAATGGGCATAGATGCTGATGCTCTGCCCGTCCGAAAGCAGGATCACGTGCTTCAGCTTCGCCGCGCTTTTACGAAGCTCTCGCCGGGCGAACTCCAGGGCCGGATAGATGGACGTCCCCCCGCCCACTCGCTGGGCCAGCACCGCCCGGCGTATCTTCTTGCGCCGGCGGGCTTCGGTCAGCCCGACCACCAGTTCGGGAAAATCGTCGAACATGATCACCGCCACCTGGGCCGTGTCCTTGAGTCGATCGAGTGTGTCCACAACCGCCCTGAGCAAGATCGAAAACTTCCGCCCACGGCCCATGCTGGCCGAGCGATCCAGAACGAAGGCCAGGGCGGCCGGAATCTTCTCTTTTTTCTTCACCTGGCGGAACTGAACCGGCAAAAGCGATTCGATCGGCGCGTCATCGGGCCCGGCCAGTTCCGCCGCCGCCGAGCCTGCCGCAATCAGCAACCCGCCGCCTTGGCTTTCCACATAGCCGCGCAACTCGTCCACGACCCGGGCGGAGAACTTCTGAAGCGGCAGGTCGTCCAGGATCACCAGGTCGTAAGCGGCCAGCTCGGCCAGCGCTGGAATGTTTTCCCGATCCGTCGAGGCCAGATCGAGATCTTGTTTACCCAGCAAGGATTTCAGCGGATTCTCGCCTAGGGCGGCCTGTACCAGGAGCACCCGCGGGCGAGCGGAGACGTGTATGCGGACGGCCGCGCGGTTGTTTTGCGGATACCTGTCACCTGTGGCGGTTATGGCGCTCGTGATCTCGTGCCAGCCTGCCTTTGGCAGGCTGATTTCAAACTCGGCCCGGCCCTGTCCGGGACCGACGTTGAGCTTCTTTCTGCCGGCCCGGCGGCCGTCGATCAGCAGCCCGGCACTCACCAGCCTGCGCGCGCTGGAAGTGATCTCGACGGCCAGGCTCACTTTTTCACCCACCCTTGCCGTGGCCGGCGCGCCTATGCCCGTTACTCGCACATCATCGCTGCCGGCCGGTATAATCGGGACCGTATATATCTCGATGCCATGTCGCCGCGCTTGTTCGGCCTCCTGCCTGAGATTTCCCCTGGTCTCGTTCCCATCAGAAAAGATCACCAGGCGCTTGTCTTGCAGTTTTGGAAACAGTCCCTCCGCGAAACGCAGCCCGGCCGAGATATCCGTCACGTTTGAAACCGGCTGCGAGGCGATATCCATAAGGCTCGCCCCGGGACCAGCCAACAGCTTGGGCAGGTCACCGAAACCCACCAGGTAGCAATCTGCATCGACGCAGCCCGACCAAAAATCGCGGATTTTTCGCTCCATGCTCCGTCGCTCGTCTTGGGAAATGCTGGCGGATAAATCGGCCAGCAACACCAGCGCCGGTGATTTCTGCCGGGAGATCTTCACCGGCCGGGAGAGTGCGCAGGCTAGAAAAATCACAAGCGCGACCCGCAAAAAACCGATAGCCAGGCGCCGATACCAACGCATGCCCTTGTCCATCCACAATCCCAGCACAATGAAGACCGGGATGGACAGCAGCAACAAGAAACCCGCGGGATGCAGGATCTGCAGGTCGTAGCGATCCAGGAAAAATTCCAGGCTATGTATCAGTTCATCCAGCATGGCGCATGGAAACTCAATAAAGCATCCTCAGGCAAAAGAACAACCAGTCGAAAAGCAGCAACCAGGCGACCCCGAGCAGCAGCGCGGGCCACTGCAGGCCCGGCTCGGCAGGCGCGCCGTTTCCCAGGCCGGCCACCAGGGCCCTGGGAGGATCTCCATGGCGCCAGCGGATGCGGCCGGGGCCGGGGCGCCTGTCGCCCATCAGGTCGGATTCCTGACTGATGCGAAAGTTGACCGCCAGCAACTTTTCGCTCTTTCCCCGCCCCAGCGTATAGAATCCCGCTAACCGGGGAACTACGAACCAGCCTTGCCCGGAACGCTGAGCCGACAGGAAATCTCCGCGAGGATCCCGGATCAGCGGGCGCAACGGGAATAATATCGGCTCTCCGACTCCGGGATCCAGCTGCAGATCTTCGTTCAGCGGCCCCAGGAACCAGTCCAGGCAATTGTGCAAAAGCAACGGAAAAGCAACCCGCAAAGGCAGGTCGCTTTTTGCCAGGTCGAATCCCGCGGCCAGAAATCGCTGCTTTCCGCCATGACCTTCCTTTTCGCGCGCGATCATCAGCGGCCCCGACTCATCACGCAGGATTTCCATGTCTTTACTCTCGGGCACGAGCCTGCGGGCTCGCCCGATCTGCATGTCGATCAAAGTAATCCCGTCGGTCAGCGGGTGATCTCCCCTGAGCGGCATCAGCCTTGGAAAATCCACCTCTCCCGCCGTCGCGAACGGACAATCAGTGGGCGCCGCTGCCGGTATGTTGAAATAGGCCGCCGACACCGGCGAGGCGGGACAGATGCCGTCAAAGAAGGCCGCGTCGAAAGAGCCAAGACTTGCCGGCTTGAAAGCGGCCGGCTTGACAACATCGAGCCACACCGACGGGTCCAGCGAAAGAGCCTTTTCCAGGAAAATGTTGCCGTCCGTCACCAACAAGATCTTGCGTCCCACGCGCCGGGGTAGCCGCGCATAGGCCCTGTCGTCGAGAGAGAATGCGTCGGCTCTCCCGTCGGAGCCGACTGCCGTCAGGGTGGCCAGCAGGCGCTCGCTCTTGAGCGGTTTCAAAATGTAAACTCGCGAAAAGCTCCCGCCCGCCCCGACCTCGATCGGCTCGTCGCCCAGGACGATCTTCTGTGTATGGATGCGCATGCGAGCCCGCAAACTTCGCGGCCCGTGGTTCTTCACCTCGACGAACACCTCGCTGCCCCGGGCCGCGCCACCGCGCGGGCGAACGTCCAGGGCCGCAAGTTCGAGATTCGAACCAGCCTCTCCCAAGGCCAGCTGTACGACTCCGTCGAGATCGTGAAAGTGATCGCTGATAAACACGATCCGCAGCAAGCAGGCTGCCGGGTCGCAAGCGGCGGCAAGTGCAGCGCTTGCAAAACTCATCGCCGCCCGCGCGTCCTCGGCAACCGGCACCGGCTTCAGCTCGCTGAGCCCGGCAAGAACCTCATGCCCACCCGTAAAAGCCGTAAGCTGTCTGCACGAATCGCCCATGGCGAACAGCGCCAGCCGGTCGCCGCTACCGCTACTTCGGACAATGGAGCGCACCAGCCGCCGGGCCCTCTCCAGGCGAGTCCCATCGCTCTCGCGCGCGGCCATGCCGGCCGAGGTGTCGACCACCAGGGCCAGCGCCATTGGCCTGCCGGAACCCGGGCCGATCGGCCGCGGATCCGCCAGAGCCAGCGAAAAGATCAAGACGATCATTATCTGCAACAACAAAGACAGCAGCTTGCGAAATGGGGTTCTGCGGCGGCCCAGAGCCCGGCGCCAGATGGGATCCGCCGCCACCACCATCGTGCGCCTGCGGGAGGAGAAGAGGTAAAGAACAACCAGAACCAAGGCGCCGAGAGCGAAGAGCAACGAGAACTCGGTCGCCGAAAGGCCGAAGAACCTCATCGCATTTCTCAAACCAGCAAGCGCCCGGCCCTGAGCTCTTTCAAGATCAGTTCCTCGAGCGGGGTATCGGTAATGGCCCTCAAGTATCCCCCTCCGCGGACACGCACATGCCGTTGAAGGCGCTCTGCATGGTCATGGAATGTGCGCCGATAGCGGGCCAGCATGCGTCGGGTGACATGCTCCAGGTGCGGACGACCTCCTTCCGGGTCGGCCAGGCGCCACTGGCCGAGGAAGGTTGGGCGGCGTTCACCGGGAGTTACGACGTGCAGGGCCAGCACTTCGAACCCGCGCCTAAAGAGAACCTCGAGCCCGGGCACGACTCCGTCGAGGTCGAGAAAGTCGGAAAAAACCAGCAACACCCCCTGGCTGTCGCCGTGGCGCTCGATGAAATCACGGGCGGCCCTCTCGAAGCCGGTTCGTCCCCCGGGTGTGAGATGCGAGAGAAAACTCATGGCCTCGATAATCGCCCGCCTGCCACGCAGGGCCGGCAAAGCGGCGGTGATGCCTTCGGCAAATCCATGCAAAAAGACGCGATCCATCTCGAACAGTCCGATGTAGGCCAGGGCCGCCGCCAGCTTGCGGGTGAAGTCGAATTTCTCATTTTCCACCGCCATCGAGGCCGAGACATCGACCATGAAAAACAGGTTGCGATCTTCCTCCTTGCGGTAGAGCTTGGTGTAGAGCTTCTCCGAACGCGCGAACAGGTTCCAGTCGATCAGACGCAGATCGTCTCCGGGAGTATAGGGTCGCTGATCGGCGAACTCCATTCCCGCGCCCAGCTTGCGCGAGATGTGCATTGCGTTCAGTCGCCCGGAGAAAACGCGCCGCGAGCACAGCTGCAGACTCTGCAGCCTCTCGAAAAAGGCGCTGTCAAATGGAAACGGGAAATCCGATATTTGTTCTTTGACCGGCATCGCTCTTACGAACTCACTCTTGGCCGGGCCGAATAGAACGGAAGTAGTCGCGGATGTAGTCCCGCATTTGCAGGGGAACCCGTTCTCCGGAAAGCTCGGCCTCGGCCCCCCGGGCATATTGTACAAAGACGTCACGATAGGTGACCTGACCGCTCTCGGCCGAAGCTAGTCCGCGCCCGGTGCTGCCACGTTCGCTGATGACCTGGACGACGGCCTTGCCGTCGGACAGCTTGCCCCGCAATGGAAGATACTCGCCCCCCAGTGCACGCGGCAGGACGGGAGGTGCACCGGCTTTGCGACCGCCGCCACCCGACCCGGCTCCAGCGCCTTTTGCTGTGCCCTCGGGTACAGCGCCTTCCGCGGTTTTTGCGGTCCCCGTATTTTGGGGATTGCCGTGCCCTTCGGGTGCCCCTGCCTTGCCGACCTGGCCTTCAAGAATAGGCAGCTCCGCCGCCGGCCGAGTTCCGACCCGGCGCATGGCGGAAGTCGCCTGCTTCCCGGGAGGCGCCGGGATGTTTCCGATGTTAACATCGTTATCGTTTCTTCCGCCCGGCTCGTGCCGCAGATGGCCGAGGGCCTTTTGACCTATATGAGCGGCATAACGCATCAGGAACTCGGAGAACGACTTCTGCTGCAAGGGCTTGAGCGAACGATCGAAAGAGTTGCCCGCGCTCGTTTCCAGAACCTCGTCTCCGTCGTGACTGAGCGCCGCCCGTTCGACCAACTCGGCCTGGTGATCGCTCTCGAATCCCTGCGAGCTGAACCTGTCGGCCACTCCCTCGAGGTGCCTGGCCAGGTCGGAAAGCTGCCGGGCGGTCAAATCTCCATCGAGAAGGCGCGCGTCCAACTCTGCAAACGTCGCCGCGTAGGCCGCGGCGGGGAAGCTATCGAACTTGCCCGTCGGCCGATAGGTCGCCGATCCCGCCAGGCGCAACCCCGCGCCCTTTCCGAGCGCATGCCCCCGCAGGGCCGCCATGGCGGCCTTGGTTTCGGCCTGTGTCTGTCCGCTGGAATCCGTCTCCGACTCGTTGAGCGCTTTGGCCTTGGGTTTCCGTTCTTGGGCCGTGAGCAGATCGATCCTGGCCGACATTTCCCGCTCGACATCGGCGATCATTCCCGAAAGCCGCGGCAGGCCCCGCAATCCGGCCTCGCGCCGAACCCGTTTCAGATCATGGGCCAGGCCGCGCGCGGCGCCGGCCTTGTGCGCCGAGGCACGCACGCCTTCCTGCTCGCGGAGCGAGGAGCGCTCGGCATGGGGGATAAGCGACACCAGCCCGAGCGCGCAGAAAAGCAGCAAGGCCCGCAGCCTTCTCGGCACAGGGAAAGGCAGAGGCTTGGCCACAACTTGCAAGAGGCTTTGCGCCGTCTCGGCCAGGTGTGCCCGCATGAAGGCTGTCTGCCGGGAACGATTTTCGAAAGACAAGCAACTCGAGATGCGGTCCTTGAACCCCAGGCGTTCATCCAACAGGATGGCCACATCCAGGCGCGACGTGCCGCGGACAGTCTCGCGCGCGACGTACGCCATTGTCACGGTTCCCAGACCGACAAGGAAAATACCCCAGGCGCTGGCACCAAGATCAAGCGGCCCGGCCAGGCCGCCGAAGGCCAGCGCCGAAAGCAAGGCGAAAACCGCACACTCCAGCAGGGCCGCTGCAGCCCGGCCGGCAATCAGTCGCCGCCGGCTGCGTCGCAACAGGCTTGTGATTTTCCCTTTTGGGCTGTCGGAATTCCGGATCACCTATTCTCCAAGCCGCCCCGCGATCGATTGTAGGCGATGGATCCTGAGCGGTCAACGGCTCTTGACCCGGCCGGCGCCGCCGGAATAATCTCGCCGCTGGAGGTCAACATGAAATCACATGAACTCGCCGTCAGGGTTTACCTCGAGGACACCGACGCCCAGGGCGTGGTCTATCACGCCAACTACCTCAAGTTCTTCGAGCGCGGGCGGGACGAGTTGTTGCACGCGCAGAATCTGAACCTGGGCAGCATGGGTGTCGGGGAAAACCTCTTCGTAGTGCATGAGATGAACATCAAGTACCTGCATGCGGCGCGCCTGGCGGACAGCTTGATCGTCCAGACGATCTGTCAGCGCAGCTCGGATTACCGCTTGAGTTTCGACCAGCAGATTCGCCGCAAGGGAGAAGACGCTATCCTGGTACGAGCCGATGTTCAGGTTGTGTGCGTCGATCGCGCAGGCAACCTGGAGGAACTGCCGCAAAACTTGTTTGCCTGACGGCCGGGAAGCGCTTGTCGTCTAATTGACCGAGCCGCACGAGAGCCCGGCTAAAGTGGCGCGGTTGTTGTCCTCGTCGCACTCGTTGTTCTTCCCGCTGCCGTCGCCGATGTCGTCGGCGCCGACCGTAAGATCGAAAGTCACATCCTGCATCGCGGGCGGGATCGGCCAGCTGTAGACGAAGTGCTCGAGCTGGCCCGGCAGCAGGGCCTGGGTCGTCTGCAGGGTGTCAATCGCATCGGCGTTTATGTAGATCGTCACCCAGGCGCCCGGCCCAACCATGCGGCTGCCCTGGTTCATGACGTCGAAAGTCAAATAAAGCGCGCCGCTCAGCTCGCAGACCGCCCCCAGGTTGATCACCAGCAGGTCGGGCGCCCAGAATAATCCTTCACCCTGAACGTTCTGGCGAAAGTTGTTCAGCCCGTCGACCAACCAGTTGGGCTGCTCGTAGAGGGGAACGATGCCGTCCTCCGAGATGTTGCTGACATGATACGAGTGCTGGTTCCAGATGCGGCGGGTGAAGACCCAGTTGTCCAGGACGTCGCCCCAGACCACGACACCGGGAGTTCCGTTGTTATAACCGTTTTCGGCCACCACCACCTCGGCGTTGCCGTCGTTGTCCACGTCGGCGATGACCACCATCTCAAGCCGCGTATGGCTCTTGTGGCTCGAATCGACGAACAGCTCGGCCCCGCTGCCACCGTCAAAAATGCGAAATGTCGATTCGTCGCCGTAAACCGCCTCGGCTTGGCCGTTGCCGTCAAAGTCGAAAACCGACGAGGCGGTCACCCGGCTCGAGCAATCTTCGTTGGGCACCTTCCATAGCACGCCCTGCGCCGCGCAGCCGGCCGGCAATGGGGTTCCGAAGCAGTCGAGATCGATGATCTCGTAGTAGTCTGCCGCCGCGGTGCCAATCTCGGGCCGCCCGTCGCCGTCGAAGTCGGCCACCGTGGGCGGCCCGCTCTCGTTGAAGTCGCAGTCGTCCTTGGGAATAGCGACCTTGTTGAGCAGGCTGCCGTCATGGTTGATGATGAAAATCTCGCCCCGGCGGACGATGACCACTTCGCCCTGGTCGTCCGAATCGAAGTTGCCCGCCGCCGTGTAGCCGTCGCAGGGCAGGTTGCCGCCGCAGTCGGAGTTATCGGAGGTGTAATTGAAGGTCCATTTTTCCTGGCCGTCGAAACCGTAGCAGGTGTTTCCCGCCAACACCTCGGGTTTCCCGTCCAGGTCGATATCGGCCACTGTCGAGACCGGACCCAGGAAAGCGTTGTTGCCTATTCCCGCCGTCGGGCCGACCGTGACCAACCCGTCCCAGCGCAGGCTGCCGTCGTTGCCGTTCAGCACCACGTTGCCGACGATCACCTCGGGCGGCTCCTGCCCGTCGAGATTGGCCAAAGACGGCTGGCTTCCCCCGCGGGTGTGGACGTTCCAGGTCGGATAGTCGGTGTTCTGCCACAGCACGCTCCAATCCGATCCGTCGGGCAAGTTGCGCTTGAAAGCCACCGTGCCCTGGGGACGGGGCGTGCCGCCGACGTCGACGATGGTCACGGCGACGATCTCGGGCACCCCGTCGCCGTCCAGGTCGCCGACGGCCAGACCGCCCGAGTTGTCGAGGCCCGGCGTGGCGCCCGAGTAAATCGTCGTCATCGAACCGTCGGGCTTGCAGGCCCCGCTGACCACGCGCAGCGTGCCCTTCTGGTTGCAGCAGCCGTCGCCCTCGTAATCGTAGCTGATGAAAATGATCTCCGGGATGTCGAAATGATCGGTCTTGCCGTCGCCGTTGTCGTCGGTCAGGCTGGCCACCACCGGGGCCATGACCACATCGTCGCGCGCGGGAGTCACATGGTTGCCGGGCGGGGTCCAGCGGCAATCGATCTGCGGATTGAACTGCCCCACCGGGGGAATATACTCGCAGTCTCCAACAACCTGCTCATCGATACACCGGCCCAGATCCCGTTCGCATATTTGCCCGGCCGGACAGTCGCTCTGCTGTTCGCACTCTACACCCAGCCTGGTGCAAGCGAACCCGTAGCAGATCTGGTCGGCCGCGCAACACACGTCCAGCTCGCGCCCGCAGCGCTGGTTGGCGCCGCAATCGGTCATGCAGCGCTCGTCCTCGCAGACCTGGCCGGTCAGGCAGCACAACTCAGAGCGGTGACCGCAGCGAGTTCCGTCGCAGGGCGGCCGGCAGGTTCGATCGACGCATTCGTAGTTGCCGGGGCAACAGCTGCCCCCGCTCTGGCAACGATCGTCCAGGGGGCAGTCCTTGACACACTTGCCCTCCAGGCAGGTGTCGCCGTCGGGGCAATCCGTCTTGTAGCGGCACTCGGCGCAAACGCCCGAGACGCAAAACTCGCCCTTGGGGCAGTCGCTATCCAACGTGCACGTTTTTCCGCCGTGGCTGCTCGATCCGCAAGCGCCGCCAAGCAAGCCCGCCGTGAGCATCAGCGGCATGCAGATTGATGAAAAAAGTCTGGACATGGGACACCTCGGCACTATCATTGTTTATGTCTATTCTATGCCTTCCCGGATGATCAGGTCAATTGACTCGACACTTGACGTCGTTCGGCTACATGGGTAAAGTGCTATTGATTCATGCATGGGAGGAGCGGGAAATGAAAAATGCTTGGCTCTCGTTTGCCGGGTGTCTCGTGATCGCGGCCCTGGCCGGCTGTGGAGATCTTCCCACCAAGGTCGGAGACGTTTGCCAAACCGACGAGCACTGCGGCAGCGGCGAGCAGAACTTCACCTTGACCTGCGATCACGCCGTGCCGGGCGGTTCGTGCACGGTAAGAGAGTGCACGCCCGACGACCCGGACACCCTCGATCTGACCGAGGGCGAGACCAGTTGCCCGGCGGGTTCCCGCTGCGTGCTCGAGCTGGCGCGCATGACAAACAAGTGCCTGGGCGCTACTGAGACACGCCTGGTCTGTCGGCGGTCGTGCGAGCAGCAGAGTGATTGCGGCGAAGCCATCCTGTGCGGCAAGAGCTGCGAAATGGTGGACGACAAAGAGGTCTGCCACGAAGAGTGCAAGAACAGTATGATGTGCGTGCCCTTCTGGAACCACCTGCCCGACTACGAGAATTGGCCGGACACGACACGCAAGAGCGACGCCCAGGAAGCCGCCGAGAACCCGCCGCGCGCCTGTGTCCTCTACGGCGCCGACTGCGTCTATCAAGACCCTGAAAAATAGCTCAAGCGTTTGGTCCATCGGCCTCAGAGCAAGCCGGCCGCCGACCACCACAGCCAGAACATGATCACCCGGCGCCGGTGCCGTTCGACCGTCTTCTTCTCGCCGGCCTGCCCGTCGATCAGGCGCGGCAGCGGTCCGCCGGGTGGCGCGCCTGTCAGCGCGAGCCTGGACAGCAGCGCCCGCAAGACCGGGCACGACTACGCCAAGGCCTTCATGGAAGAGCTCGGCTAGTCGTACTATGGAACTTATGGGGTCGGGTCTTGACATTTGGTCCCCATTGGTTCCCCGATGGTATATGAAGTAATGATGACAGTAATCTGGAGTCGCTCGTGAAACCAGCCCTTTTCTGGTCAGCCTTACTCGTCCTGATGCTTGGCCCTTCCTATCAGCCGGCCGGGGAGGACCAGCCGCCGCACGGGCCCGGACGGGTGCTGGTGGTGGTCCCGCTTGGAGATCCCAGTCCGAAACTGGTCGAGAACGTGGCCGGCTCCCTGCAGAAGCGCTTCAATTTCCAGGTGCTCGTGAACGATAGTGTTCCCCTGCCCCGCTCTGCCTGGTACTTGCCCCGCAAGCGTTGGCGAGCGGAGAAACTCCTGGATTTTCTGGACACCTTGGAGCTGGGCGAAAATGTCTGGCGGGTGGCCGGAATCACCGAGGAACCGATCTCCACCACCAAGGGCAAGCGCTATGACTGGGGTATCGCCGGGCTTGCCACCATCGGCGGGCGAAACAGCGTGTTCTCCTCCTGGTTGTTCGAGCGCTGGAAGGTAAAACACCACCGGCGCTATCTACGGGCCATGGATAACCTGGTGCTGCACGAGGTAGGCCATAACCTGGGCCTGGATCATTGTCCGCTGAAACGCTGCATAATGGCCGATGCCATGGGCAGCGCTCGCCAGGCAGCCTTGCAATCAGCGAACGAGTTCTGCCCACGTTGCACAGAAAAGCTCCGGGTCCACCTGAAGGACAAGAAAATCCGCGGCAAGTGGAGCTTAAAGGAACTGGCTATTCTGCGTAAGACGGGCTGGCTCCCGGAATCAGATTAACGCAAGGTGGGTCAATCTTCAGTGTTGTTTTTATATAAGCGTTCAGGACGTAATAAAACAATCCTCAAGGTATAACCCTGGTCACCCCGGCCTGGTTTAAGCCGGGGTCCATGATTTACTTGAGAGTGCAAAGTTTTTCTTCTCTTACCGTAGGGGCGGGCATAAAGCCCTCCCCTACAGAAAAACTAGATCCCAATTTCTCATGGATGCCTCCCGGGACATCTGACGAGAGAAATTCATTTGAAGATCGTAAGTCACCGAAGTTCTTCAGTGCCGATACCGGCAAACAACGCACTCTAAAGTGATTTAGTACAAGTGGTGCAAATGGTTGGATACCGGCTTAGAGCATACCGGGATGACAATACGTCGTTTCATGTTTATTAACCCACGTGAACGTTTTTATTAGTCACCGTATAGAATGTGTACCCAACTAAAATACATGCAATGAGAGACCCCACGAAGGCGATACGCCATTCCCAGCCAGGAGACGGATTCTTGGTACTTCCTATGTCAATTGAGTGTACTCCTGCAATTCAGACAGTATTGAGCCCCAATCGCGGCCCCGCTAGGCACACGGCCTA
>CAZXHT010000032.1:0-59381 GCA_964640665.1 uncultured Myxococcales bacterium | reverse complement strand
GGCCAAGCGCATCCGGATTGGATGCTGCCGGACGGAAGCATCGAGGAGCGGCTGGAAAACTGCGGTGACGGTTGGATGGAGGGGTACTAGCTCGGGAACTGTGCCAAATATTCCCGGGAATAAAGTGATAATTACCACATTATTCCCACGTAAAACGTGACAGCCGAGGGCGGCGATCATTTTTCTGCGGTTCGTGATGAAGAGGGGCGCGTGATAGTGGCTGATGCAGGGAATCGTCTACTGCGTCTGAAACGTCAAAAGATAAGGGATGGCCGGTTTTCCGGAGGTGTCCTTGAAGTTCTGGAACTTCTGGGAGTTCAGCCAGATGACGTATGTCTTTTTCGGTTTGAGCTTGACGTTAATTACACAGGTACGTCCATCGGCCAGGTATTTGGGCTTGCCTATGATCTCGGGAAAAGAATCCTTTGAATCTTGAACGAATGACCAGCTCTTGTCCTTCATTTGCTTGCTGAAAGTGACCTTGATCTGTTTTGTCGCGGCGGGCACTTTCATGTTGCCACACGTCGGCACAGTCTTGGTGACAGAGGGCGGCAGCGAAGCTACGCTGACATCTTTGGCCTGGGCCGCAAGAGTCATGGTAGCGACGACCAGGGCCGCCAAGATTGTTGTTGTCCGTTGAGTCATGTTTCTCCCCTTTCCTTTTTGATCATCGAACGCTTCGGCGCGAATCATAATAGATCCCGGCAATGTCGATCTCAAATGTTTCATGGACACATTTTCGCTCGGATGGTAATTTCGCATGCCTGAGGAACATGCGGGAGGGGTATTTCATGCAGATAGTAAGAATTATCTTCGTTACTTTCCTTTCGTGTGCTGCGGCATCAGCGGCTGGAGCCGGGAGTGCCGCCAAGTGCAAGGTCCACGAGTCGATGAGCGCCTGGCGCTTTTTGGAGGGGGGCTGCAAGGGCGGGCTGGCCGAGGGCAAGGGAAAGGCGGCCGGGCCCGACGGCGCCGTCTACGAGGGCGAGTTTAAATTCGGACTGCCCAACGGACAGGGACGGATCACCGGCGGGGACGGGTCGAAATATTCCGGCCAGTGGAAAAACGGCGTTCGGGAAGGTGTGGGAAACTCGGTTTCCGCGACGGGCACCAGTTACCAGGGCGACTGGAAGGCCGACCTGCGTAGCGGCCGGGGGACGATGAAGACCTCCTACGGCCTTTCATACACGGGTGACTGGAAGGCCGACCTGCGCGACGGCCATGGCACGGAGACGCTCCCGAACGGCAGCCGTTACGAGGGCGACTGGAAGCAGGGCAAGCGGCAAGGGCAGGGGAGCGAGACGCTCAAGGACGGCAGCAGTTACAGTGGCCAGTGGGAGAACGGAAAAAGATCAGGGCCGGGAACCGAGAAACTCTCAGGCGGTGGAAGCTTTATCGGTTCTTTCAAAAACGGTTTAAGAAACGGCAAGGGTCGCGAGATCCTGCCTGACGGTGACAGCTTAGAGGGAATCTGGAAAGACGGTCGGCGAATCGGCTGGGGCGTTGCGAAGTTCTCAGACGGCAGCCGTTACGAAGGTTCATACAGGAACGGCCTGCCGAACGGCAAGGGCACTTTGACCCTGCCTGACGGCGGAAAATACATCGGCAGCTTCAAGGCCGGCAAGCGCGACGGGCGCGGGACCGAGACGCTCGCTGACGGCACCATCTACACAGGTGGTTGGAAAAACGGCCAGCGTAATGGCCGTGGCAAGGAAGTCCGCAAGGGCAAGTTCAGCTACGAGGGAGGCTGGAAAAACGGACAGCGAGACGGTCAGGGAAGCTTGAAGGTCACCGATGGCACCAGCTACACGGGGCAGTGGAAGGCCGGCAAGGCCCATGGCCGGGGGACGCTCGAGAACTCCAAGATGAAATACTCAGGCGGCTGGAAGGCGGGCAAGTTCGACGGTCGGGGAACATTGATAGACAAGAAAAACGGCGCGAAATACTCTGGACAGTTCAAGAACGGGCAGAAAGAAGGGCAGGGGATCGAAACGCGCAGGGACGGGTACCGCTACGAGGGCGGCTTCAGCCGAGGCAAGCGCCACGGCCGGGGAAGTTGCCGTTTTCCAAAAGGCGCAAAATACAAAGGTGAGTGGAAATACGGGCTGGCGCATGGACAAGGAGAGATGATCCTGCCCCACGCTAAGCGCTACAAGGGAGAATTCCGCGGTGGCAAGTACCAGCGAAAAGGCGCGGGTGAACCCGAGTCGCCGGATGTCGACTGGCAGGCCCTGGACGGTCCGGGTGAAGCGCCCTGACCGGCGCGAGCAGGAGAGCACGAAATGAATATTAAACCTATGCGATTCAATTTATCCGGAAGGTTGGCTCTGGCCGGAGCGGTCATGGCCTGTACCGGCCTGCTGATGGCAGCAAGTTGCCAGGAGCAGAAAACCACGGCGGCACCGGCCGCGGGCGATAAAGCGGTGACCGTAGAAAATCATAAACCGGGCAAGGTCTTCGAACCGCAGGTGGCCGGCTCGTTCTATCCCGCTGACGCGAAGAGCCTGCGTGCCATGATCGACGAGTTTCTGGGCAAGGCGCAAAAGGGAAAAACAATCGACGGCGACATCCTGGGAGTTATTGTTCCACACGCGGGATATCCGTATTCCGGTCCGGTGGCCGCCTTTGCTTTCCAGGCAGTTCGCGGCCGCGACTACAAGCGGGTGGTGGTGCTCGGGCCGGCCCATCATCGCTGGTACCCGACTCCCGCGCTGCTTGACGCGGACGCCTACCGGACGCCTCTGGGCGACGTGCCAATCGATCGCCAGGCCGTAAAGGAGTTGGCCGCGACCGGTATCGCCCGCCTGGACGAGGAGAAGCTCACCCGCGAACACGCCCTCGAGGTGGAGCTTCCCTTCCTGCAGGTGGTCCTGCCGGGCTTCAAACTGGTGCCTCTGATGATCTCGCAATCCGATCCGCCGACGATGAAAAAGCTCGCGGCCGCGCTCAAGAAAACTTTTCCCGGTAACGACACCCTGTTCGTGGCCAGCACCGACATGTCGCACGATTTCTCCTACGAAGTCGCCGTGGCCATGGACAAGAACGCACTGCGCTACGTTACGGCGCTGGACACGGCCGGGCTGTTTGCGGCCTACCAGGCCTTTAAGGGCGCGCACATGAAGGTCAAGCTGTCGCCCGACGGCCGACCGCAGCCGGACTGCGCCCAGTTTTGCGGCATGGGCCCGGTGCTGACTTTAATGGAGCTTGCGCGCTTGTATGCCGACGCCAAAGTGACTGTTTTGGACCGGCGCAACTCCGGCGACGTGGTCGGAGACAAGAACAGCCGCATCGTGGGCTACAGCGCCGTGGCGGTCAGTTTGGCGCAAGCGCGCAAGCCGCCTGCGAAGCCCAGCGGTTCGACAGGCGACTACCTGAACGGCCCGGAGAAGCAGACACTATTGAAGATCGCCCGCGAGGCGCTCGAAGCCTATGTGCGCGACGGCGAGACGAAGAACTTCGAGCCGAAGCTCGAGGGGCTCATGAAGCCCGGAGCCGCCTTCGTCACCCTGAGGAAGCACGGCCGGCTTAGAGGCTGCATCGGCTACATGGAGCCCGTGGATCCCCTCTGGAAGATGATCCGTGACCGCGCCATAGACGCCGCCGTACACGACACGCGCTTCCGGCCGGTTGTCTTAGCCGAGCTTGCCGACATACAAATAGAGATTTCGGTCTTGACGCCAAGAGTTCCGGTGAAAGACCCGCTGGCTGAGATTGAAATCGGGCGCGACGGCGTCTGGTTGCAGTTGGGCTTCAAGCGCGGCGTTTTTCTACCCCAGGTGCCGGTGGAACAGCACTGGTACACGGTCGAGGAATACCTCGACAACCTGTGCCGCAAGGCCCACGTCTTCGAGAAGGGTTGCTGGAAATCCCCAAAGGCGCAAATTTCGCGCTTCAGCGCCCTGGTGTTCGGCGAGGGTGAATAGGAGCTTTCAGAACATCGCCCCGAGCGACAGCGCTATCAGGTGGGCGATAGTCCTATAGTCGCCGTTGGCCTTGCCGTTGAGGGCGCCGGTGGCGTCCCCGTCGCCGATGTCGTTGTCTTTGGTCCCACCCCACATGGCCAGCATATAGCCAATGTCGACCTTCCACCAGTCCATGGCATAGCCGGCCCCGAAGCAGATCAAATCGCGGCGACCGTCTGGCAGGGATGGATCGAAGGTGCTCGGCGGCACCGGGTTGGACACGGTTCCGTAGCCGGCCCGGACCATGAAGCCGTCGAACACCTCGTACTCGGCCCCCAGTGAAAGCTCCCACGAGCTGTGCCAGTCTTTCCTGATCGGGTCCGAGACGGCGTTGCAGGGCGGGTCGTCGTCGACGCAGTCGAAGTGCAGGTCGATTTCCTTGAACGAGGAGAAGAAGGCGATGTAGAAATCGACGGCGATCTTCAGGCGATCGATGCCCAGGAAGGCCACTCCGAAGTTCATGTTCATGGGCAGGTCAATATCGACATGACCGCTCGTCTCGTCCGGCAGAATGATCGACAGCGCATCCACGGCCTCCCGCCCGGCCTCGTTGAACCAGAACTTGGCCGTACCGCTGAAGGGCAGCTTGACGTGGCCGCGGATGGAGGCGCCGATCGAGAACCAGTCCGGCAACTCCGCGTGCAGGGCCACGTTCCAGCCGTGGCCGGTAGCCGAGCCGGTCATGGTCATCACGCCCCAGGGGTCGCGGATCGCAGTTGCGGTGGGCAGTATCTCGGCCAGGCGCAGGTCGACGTGTTTGGAGAGCCTGGCCGTGCCGTATACGAAATCATAACCGACGGCGACAGACAGCTTCAGAATATCCTTGATGCCGATCAACTCGGCCAGATCGAACGCGACAACCGGCTGGGTGAAGAAGGTCTGCATCTCGCTCTCGGTGCCGATGAAGCGCCCGTCGAAGTCTCCGTGCCAGAAGGTGCCCATGCCGAAGGGGTTGAAAACACCCAGTCCCACCGAGAGCCCGATGTCCGGGATCTTGTACGAGGCGTAAATATGGATCGGTGTGTAAGCCTTGATCTTGGCATCTGCGTCGTTCATCCCGTCGTTGATCGAAACCGGGTTCTCGCCATCCGGGTCGTAGTAACGATTGTAAGTTCGATCGGGTGGATTCTTGGCCGCCGTGTAACTGGTAAAAGGAATCATGCCGGTAAGCCCCAGCTCGAGTTGTATGCCTGGAAGCTCGGTGATGGCGGCGGGGTTGAAAAACAGGGCGTCGACGTCGTCGGCCAGCGCGGTGCGCGCGTCGGCCATTCCCGTGGCCCGGGCGCCGTGCTCGTAGATCAGAAACCCGCCGGCCCTGGCGAGCGGTGCGCACAGCAGAAAAACACAAGCCACTGCAAGACACTGTCGTCTCATGAAAAGGCTCCTCGAAGAAGGTGCGGCGTCGGGGGACTGAAAAAAACGGCGTGGAACCTGAAAGGCTCCACGCCGTCTTGAATTCATGTGCATCCGGGGCTATTCGGCCTCGGGGATCATCGCGAAGAAGCAGAAACCCTTCTTGGCTGCCACCATGGCGTCGTCGAAGGTCATGCCGTCCTTCTCGGCGTGGATGGTGGTAATCGAGACGAAGTTGAGGGCCGGCAGGACATAAGAGCCGTTGGCCGAGGTGGCCGTGCCGCTCATGTCGGTGGAGCCTGTGATAGGATAGTAAACCTTGTCGAGGTCTATCCATGTCACCCCTTTGTCCTCGGTCTTCTTGATCACGGCGCCCTCGACGGGGACCCCGGCTGCCGAGACCACTGTGCCCATGACGAAGCCTTCTGTGGCCGAGTCGATGTCGGGAAGCATGTCGAGATTGGCGACGATGGCGTTGGGAACGGCCATCGCTGCGGCGCCGCTCACGCATACTTTCTCTGTGTTTTTGCTCCAGCCGATGACGCCTGTGCCGGTGGGGAAGTAGGTGCCGGCCGCGCCGTCCCAGCCGGTGTCATCGGTCAGGATGACGGCGCCCAGGGCCACGCTGGTGACGTCGAAACAATCGAGGGCGAAGGTGCCGGCAGCGGCTGAAACAGTCTGCACCAGCAGTTCAGGGTTATCGGCGCCCAGAGCCTCACCCGGCGATATGGCAGCCACGGCGACGGCGGCGCCCTGCCCGGTGGAGGCGTCTATCACCTTGCCGGCGATGTCAATGTGGATCTTGCCCGCCGGGGCGTCGGGACAGCAGTCGGTGCAGATTCCAGCGGCGTTACAGGTGCCCGTCTCACAGGGACAGGCGTCGCAGCACTCGAGGCCCGCGCCGCACTTGTCGGGACAGGGTTCGTCGCTTCCGCCGCACTGGATGAACACTGTGCCGATCGCTAAAGCTGCCAGCATTACCAGTGCCAATGTCATTACCTTTTTCATTTTCCCTCTCCTTTTCTTGCAGATTAATTGGTCTACTCCCAAATCGATTGCCCACTCTAGAGTAAATCTTTTGGTACTGTCAAGCTTCGAGGTACAAGCTTTGAGATGCTTGCAAGAAAAAGCTTTGTCTGTCAAGCTGGCGATGCGTTTCGCGTTTTTACCGGCACAGGGGGTGCCCCGTGAAGAAGATGATGGTTGCTTGTGTTTGGGCCGCGTTGTTAACGGTGGTGTTGCTGATCTCGGGTGGCTGTCACCCGCGGGAGCAGCCGCCCGCGAGCGCCTACGATCCGGCGCTGCTCGAGGCCGCCCGGGAGGCCGCCGCCGAGAGAAAGGAGGCCGATGAAGAATCCGCGGACGAGAGCTTCCGAACAACGGCAGTGGCCGAGTGCACCCGGCAGGAGGGTGGCTGCAAGCACGGCTACATCTGCTGGGATTCGTACTACTGCAAGCTCGGCTTTGCCGACCAGTGCAGCGCCGCCGGCGACAAGTGCTGTCATAAGCTGTGCACCGACGACGCCGACTGCCCGCAAGACATGCCTTACTGCCGGCTGAAGCCGATCTTTTCCGGCAGCGAGCGTGGGGTAGAGGAAAAGTTCTGTGTCCGCGAAAGAAACTGATCCCCTAAACGGTAGCGGGGCGCGGCTGGCTGAGATCCCCACGAGGCTTGACGAGTTGCTGGGCTATTCGAGCCCCTGTAGCTGCGGTAAAACTCACAGCGTCGAACTGCAGCGCGTGGCGATACGCCCGGGTGCCACAGACGACCTGGTTGCTTTCGCGAGAGATGTCGGCCGAAGGCTGGAGGTGTGCGTCGCGGCCGATCGCATAACCTGGCAGGTAGCCGGAGAACGGGTGTCTAAGCTGCTGGCCGGCGACGGGCATGCGACCAGCGCCTGCATCTTGCCCGACGGCGCGGGCGGCAGGCCGCATGCGGACGAGGAAAACCTGGCCCTGGTCGAGGGCGCCCTGGAAGGCGCTGATCTCGGGGTGGCCGTCGGCTCGGGCACGGTAAACGATCTGGTCAAGCTGGCTTCTTATCGCCGTGGGATTCCGTACATGGTCGTCGCCAGCGCGCCCTCGATGAACGGCTACACCTCGGCCATTGCCGCAATCATGCTGCGCGGAGTCAAGCGCACGGTCGCCTGCCATCAGCCCCTGGCGGTGGTCGCAGATCTGGACATACTGTGCGCCGCGCCTCATGAGCTTGCGGCCGCGGGGCTCGGAGACCTCGAGTCGAAGCCTACCGCCACGGCCGACTTTCGCCTGGCCGGAAAAATACGCGGCGCCTACTACTGCCCGGCGCCCGAGCGGGTAGTGCTAGGGGCCGAGGCCCGGGTGGCCGACGCGGCCGCGGATATCGGGCGGGGCGATCCGCAGGCGCTGGCTTTGCTTACCGAGGCGTTGTTGCTGAGCGGGATTTCGATGAAGCTGGCCGGGGTGTCCAGCCCGGCCTCGGGCGGCGAGCACCTGATCAGTCACTTCTGGGACATGAGTGCGCAGGACGAGGGCCGCGTGGAAAGCCTTCACGGCGCCCAGGTGGGCGTGGCCACGATAGTCAGCGCCGCGCTCTACGAGGCGCTGCAAAAGATCGATCCCGCGCGGATCGACATCGAGCACATCGTAGCCGCTTGGCCCACGAGCGCGGAGATTGCGGGCAAGCTCGGCCGGCGCCACGGGAAGCGCGCGGATGAAGTGCGTGAGGAGTACCTGAAAAAGCATCTTGAACCCGACGAGCTACGCGGCGAGCTTTCGCGAATACGCGACAGCTGGGATGATTTATGGTCGTCTGTCGGGGAACCACTGCGCCGGGCAAAGAGGGTGCGCGAAATTCTTGCAGCGGGTGGGGCGCCCACGACGGTCGCGCAGCTCGGTCTCAACGACGATCACCTTCGGCGCGCATTTCTTTCGGCGCGCGAGATCCGCGGCCGCTTCACTGTTCTAGATCTGGCGGCCGAGTTGGGAGTGCTCGAACACCTTCGGGACGAGATCCTCGACTCTTCGGGTTGCCTGTCGGGACTATGAAAATTCTGTTGCATTGCCACCTGGGAGATGTTAGCTTGCTTTCCTCTGAGACGCAGAAACTGAAACACACGACCTGTTAAGGTCTAATGAAAGGGGACTGAAATGGCTAAGAAGCAAGAGATTCTGGTAGTGGTGAGCAAGGTTAAGGACTATATCAAATCCAAGAAGATGATGACCGCCGGCGATCTTCCCGCCGCCCTGAGCGTCGAGTTGCAGGCCATGTTGGAAAAGGCCATGAAGCGCTGCAAGGCCAACAAGCGCTCAACCGTTCGCGCGGACGACCTGTAGAGCGGTAAACTTTTCCAATACCGGCAATCCAGCCGGGCGGCCGAATGCAGGAACCGGGACTTGTTCAATCTGTTCTGGATTACGTGGTCCAGAATGCGCATGGGCTGGGCGCCTTGGTCTTGTTCGGCTCGTCTCTGGTGGAGTACGTTTTTCCTCCCTTTCCGGGCGACGTGGTTACTTTGCTCGGTGCCTGGCTGGTGGTGGTCGGCACCTGGAGCTTCGCCTATGCCATGCTGATCGTGACGGGGGGATCGCTCGTCGGGGCGGCCATCGACTACGCTATCGGGGTCTGGCTGGGCCGCAGGCTGGACAAGCTTCCAAGCGAGAAGGACAAGCACGGGTTTACGCCCCTGACGCGCGAGAAGTACGATTTGTTGCTTGCGCGCTTTTCACGCCATGGGGCGGCCTATATCCTGATCAACCGTTTCCTTCCCGGTATCCGCGCTTTTTTCTTCGTCGCCGCCGGCGCGGCGCGCATGTCGTTTACGAAAGTGCTCCTGTATGCGACCATCTCGGCCGTGGTCTGGAATGCCCTACTGCTGGGCGCGGGCTACGCCGTGGGGGCGAACTTCGAAAGGCTGAAATCGCTGTTCGCATCTTACACGCTGGCGGTCTGGTGTCTGCTGGGGGTGCTTGCCGTGGGCAGCCTGATGATATATCTTTTCAGGCGGCGAGCGAAATAGCAACGCGTGAAAAAAAGGGGAGCAGTCATGGAAGACGAGAACGAGGGCGAGGCGAAAGAATCGCAAGTCAGACGCGACAAATCGCGCGCCGAGTTCATCGCCAACATCGGCCATGACCTGAAGACCTACCTGAACCCGATAGTGGGTTTCGCAAGCGTACTGCTCCAGGACGACGAGGGCCTGGAGCGTGAGCAGCGCAATCAGATCGAGCTGATTGCGGAAAGCGCCAGGCGCCTGCTTCACAGGCTGGACGCCCTGGTGGAGTTCCAGCGAATCCAGGCCGGCACGGCCAGAGCCTCTATGGACTGGTTTTCACCCCAGGCTCTCCTTTCCGAGCTGGTCGCTTCTTATGCCGATCGGGCAAAGGCCAGAAAAACAGAATTGCGGCACGCCCCGGGCGCCCCTCCGAAGAGAATCAGATCCGACTACCGCATGGTTCTGCGAGTAGTCGATGAGCTTCTCGCCAACGCGGTAAAGGCCGCGGGTCAGGGCGTGGTCTCGCTGGAGGTGAACCACCAGGCGGCGGATAAAGAGGGGCACACGAAAGTAGAGTTCCGAGTGCAAGACAGCGGCGCAGGGCTGGACGCAGACGACCAGGAGCGCCTGAGAAAGTCGCTGGCCGGCCCGAGCGGCAAGAGTGCGAAAGGCTGGGAGGGCCTGGGGCTGGGTCTGGCGCTGTCACGCGAAGTAGCCCGCGAGCTGGGCGCAACGATCGAAGTCCAAAGCATTCCCGGAGTCGGGTGCACCTTCAAGCTGCAGATGGAATTTGCCGCAAAAGACGCGGAACTGTGACAACTGGGCAAGGGCGCTAAGCCGATTTTTCCTCGTTGACTTCTTCTTCTTGCCCGGAGCGCCCGGACGGCAGTCTGCGGCGGACGAAATGGAATAATTCCTCGGCCGGGCCGAAGGCCGACATGGCGGCCACCAGCGCCAGGAACATGAAGGGAAAACCGGTCTTGACCAAAGCCACCAGAACCAGGATAGCCAGGCCTGCGACCACCAGGACCGTCTGCTTGGCCTTGATGGCCTTGAATGTCCGGTAGCGCACGTTGCTTACCATCAGGGCCGATAGCAGCAGCATGACCACTATTATCAGCGGCTGATAGCCGAGTTGGACGCCCCCGGCGCGGAAGTGAACCAGTACCAGGGCGGCCAGATTGGCCGCTGCCAGGGGAATCGGCATGCCGAGAAAATGTTTCGCAGAGCCGTTCTCTGTCGTGGCCCGGACATTGAAGCGGGCCAGCCTTATCGCGCCGCAGCTTGCGTAGGCCACGGCGACCAGCAGACCCAGTATACCGAACTGGAAAAGGGACCACTTGTAGATCAGGATGGCGGGGGCCACCCCGAACGAAATGACGTCGGCCAGCGAATCGAGCTGGACGCCCATATCGCTCTGGGTCTTGGTCATGCGGGCCACGCGGCCGTCGGCCGAATCGAACAGGATGGCGAAGATGATTGCCACGGCCGCCTTGTAGAAACGATCGGCCGCCGTTCCGTCGGTGGCCTGGATGACGGCGTATATGCCGCAAAAGATGCTGGAGACAGTGAACAGGTTGGGCAAGACGTAAAGCAGTGCGGGTCGCTTTTTCAACTACTTTCCTCCACCTGGAAGGGGCAAGCAACCTTCATGCCATAAGAACGCCAGAACTGCCCGCTGAAAAACGGCGTAACTACAACGCGTTGCGTCACAAGAAAATCTCTCTAACGGCTCCTGCTGCGAATGAAATTGCGCACTTAGCATGAAAAGCGCGTAATCGATTTCACTTTCGAACAGACATTATGCACCATTCACCTTTCGAAGTCAAAGGCGCGAGAGTTTTTCCGTAAGCATTTACAGGGCGCCGGTTGACTTGGCATGCCTGTTTGGTCCAATGTATTTGGTAATGATATCCTAATTTCCCGGGAGTGTTGCGATGAAGACAGAGAAACTTTTCGTTTTTCTACTTGGGGTCTTGCTCGTGTCGCTTGTTGCCTGCTCTCCGAAGAACCGCGCCGCGCCGTGCAGTTCTAACGACCAGTGCGAATCGAACGAGGCCTGTATCGAGGGCGCCTGCCGGGAGGTCGAGTGCAAGACCGACGGGCAGTGCCCCGGGGGTAAAGAGTGCGATAATTACAAGTGTGTTGACGTCGGCGGTTGCACTACCGATGGCCAATGTGAGCTTGGCCATGTTTGCGAGGGCGGCGCCTGCGTGTCCGGCTGCCGGGCCGATCGCGATTGCCCCGCCGGCTTGATCTGCCTGCCCGAGGCCGGCGAGCACGGCGAGTGTGCCCAATGCGCAAAGGACGCAGACTGCACCGCGGGCGAGAAGTGCATCGACAACTCCTGCGCCTCACACTGCAATTCGGACGCCGAATGCGGACAGGGCTACTGCGACACGGAGTTGCACGCCTGTGTCGAGTGCGTCACCGATTTTCACTGCGCCAAGGGTTTCATTTGCGAGAGCCACGCCTGCACGGCCGGCTGCCGCGACGACGGCGATTGTCCCGCGGGAGAGATCTGCGAACAGCAAGACTGCCGTCCCGGTTGCCGCAAGAACGAAGACTGCCTGTCCGGACAGTGCGATCCGGCGACTCACGAATGCATCGATTGCGTCACCAATGATGATTGCCCGGTCGGCGAGCTGTGTATCGCGGGCCATTGCCTTTCGGGTTGTGAATCCAACCGCGACTGTCCCGACGAAAAATACTGTCTGCCCGAAGCGGGCGATCACGGCCTGTGCGTCTCGTGCAGCAGCGACGCAGAGTGCACTGATCCTTTCAACTCGAAATGTATAGACGGCGAGTGCGCACCAGAGTGCGTAATCAACATCGACTGTCCCGCGGCCGGGCAGAAGTGCATAGACAACCGCTGCGTCATGCCGGGTTGCACTCCGGCGGATTGCCAGCAGGGATACTGGTGCGATGACTCTGACGGCACCTGCAAGCCCGGTTGCGACTCGAATGACGACTGTGTCCCGCCCGAGAGCTGCAACTTCACGGAGCACCAGTGCTCAGACACCGATTGTTGCGGGGGGTGCCCGGAAGGTCAGTTTTGCGACGGCGTTTCATGCAGTTGCGTGAGCGGTTGCCAGAGCGCCGATGATTGCCCGGCCGGATTCGAATGCCGCGAAAGCGGCAAGTGCTGGTGCACGGCCGGAGCCTGCCCCGAATACACCAGTTGTTCGGTCCAGACCGGCGATTGCGAGCGCGACACCTGTGCTTCCGACAACGACTGCCCGGCAGGCTGGATTTGCAACCCGAACACCGGCTTGTGCGAGTCGGGCGGCGGCATAGGCGAGGGCGGCGCCTGCTTCGCCGACGAGGACTGTGATATGGGAGCAGGTCTCTTGTGCGACAGTTCCATATTTTGCATATACTGCACACTGACCGATCCCGATTTCAACCCCACCTTCACCTGCCGCCTCGAGTGCTCGCTATTGGCCCCGACCTGTCCCCTGAACTACACCTGCCTCTACCGCCACCTGGGACTGAAGGGCCTATGTATGCCCTAGCGGCAGTCCTGGCAGGTGTCGAAGAATGAGCGCTCGACCTTGATTTGATCGGCGAAGTGGTTGAGCTGAAAAGTGGGGGCGAATGCACGGCCGCAGACCTTGCACTTCTTCATCGGCAGGTCGCGGTGCCAGCGAACGATCGAGCGGATGCCATTCTCTTCTTGCATGCCGATGCAGTCTGTCGGGCAGACAACCACGCAGGCGCCGCAGCCGATACAGGCCTCGTTGGCCTCGTCGTAGGGTGAGACCATCTGCTTGCCGAGGCCGCGACCGGAAAAGCCGATCGCGTCGGCCCCGACGATCTCTTTGCAAACCCTGGCGCACAGCCCGCAGTCGATGCACTTGTTGCCTTCGTTGATCTCGAAGGGCGTGTCTGTCACGCCGTAGTCGGCGGCCAACTCGCGAACGACTTGGGCCTCGGGGGCCATGGCCAGAAGCAACTTGAGCACCATCTTGCGGTTGCTTACGACCTTTTCGGTGTCCAGGAATACCTCGATGCCGTCGAGGAGGGGGTAGTTGCAGGACGTCGTCAGCTTGCGGCGCCGGCCCTCGGACACCTCAACCAGGCACAGGCGGCAGGCGCCGTAGGAGCTTACGGCTTCGTGGTAGCAAAGAGACGGAACCTCATAACCATATCGCCTGATCGCCGCCAACAGGCTCTCGCCCTTCACGCCCTCGTAGCTGCGGCCGTCTATCTTGAAGCTGACCTTGTTTTCGTTCGTCTCAGTCACGGCTCGCTCCTTTTTCAGTCCACCCGGATGGCATCGTAGGTGCACACATCCATGCAAATGCCGCAGCGGATGCACTTCGACTCGTCCAGGACGTGGACTTCCTTCTTCTTGCCGGTGATGGCCTGCTCGGGGCATTTCTTGGCGCATATCATGCACCCGGTGCAGTTCTCGGAAACGATGGAATAGGTGATCAGCGCCTTGCAGACCTTGGCCCGGCATTTCTTGTCGCGGATGTGCTCTTGGTACTCTTCCCTGAAATAACGCAAGGTGGAAAGCAGCGGGTTGGGCGCCGTTTGGCCCAGCGCGCACAGCGAGGCCTCCGAGACCGTCTGGCTGAGATCGGCCAAAAGCTCGAGGTCGCCTTCTTTTCCCTTGCCCTTGCAGATGCGGTCGAGGATCGATCCGAGTTGTTTCAGGCCCTCGCGACAGGTTGTGCACTTGCCGCACGACTCGTCCGACAGGAAGTGGATGAAGTAACGGGCGACATCAACCATGCAGGTCATCTCGTCCATGACGATCATCCCGCCCGAACCCATCATCGACCCGGCCTCGGTAAGTTGGTCGAAATCGACCTCCATGTCGAGCTTGGATTCCGGCAGGCAGCCCCCGGAAGGCCCGCCCGTCTGCACCGCCTTGAATTTCTTGCCCCCGGGAATTCCCCCGCCGATGTCGAAGACGATCTTGCGCAGGGTCATCCCCATGGGAACTTCAACCAGGCCGGTATTGTTCACCTTGCCCACCAGCGCGAAGATCTTCGTCCCCTTGCTGCCGCCCCAGGGGTTGTCACTGACATCACCGGTGCCGATGGAGGTGTACCAGTCAACTCCCCGGTTGAGTATCAGCGGTACGTTTACCCATGTTTCGACGTTGTTGAGGTTGGTGGGCTTGTCGTACAACCCCGATTCGACCGTGTGAATGTGCTTGGCCCGAGGCTCGCCGACGTAGCCTTCGATCGAGGCCATCAGCGCGGTCGACTCCCCGCAGACGAACGCTCCGCCTCCCTTGTTGATGAGGATGTCGAAATCCATCCCGGAACCCATGATATCCTTGCCCAAAAGGCCCAGCTCGCGAGCCTGCGCGATCGCGATGCCCAGTCTCTCGACCGCCAGCGGGTACTCGTTGCGCACGTAAACATAGCCGGCGGGCCGGCCCGGATAACCGATCGCCCAGGCGCCGATGATCATTCCCTCGATTACCGAGTGCGGATTGCCCTCGATCAGGGCGCGATCCATGAATGCTCCCGGGTCCCCCTCATCCGCGTTGCAGACGATGTAACGCACGCCGTCCGAGCTGGGCGCCGACCGGCATGTCTCCCACTTGATGCCGGTCGGGAAACCGCCGCCGCCACGCCCCCGAAGGCCCGAGCGCTTGATCTCGGATATGATTTCATCGGGGCCCATATCGATTGCCCGGGCAAGGGCCTCGTAGCCGCCGCCGCTGATGTAGTCGTCGATCGAAGTCGGATCGAGTTGGCCGTTGCTAGCCAGCACCAGGCGCTTCTGGTGCTTGTAGAAGGGGATCTCCTGCTCCTTGCTATACGGCTTGCCGGTGGTGGGATCCTCGTAGAGCAGCCTGCCGATGATTTTCTTGTCCTTGACCGTCTTCGAAACAATCTCGGCCACGTCGCCCGGTTTGACCCGCTGGTAGAGCAGGCCCTCGGGGTGAAACAGCACCAGCGGGCCGCGCTCGCAGAACCCGTGGCAGCCCGTGGCCACCAGGTCGACACGGGAAGCCAGCTTATTCTTCTTCAGCTCGGCCGCAAATGCGTCGAAGAGCGGGAACGAGCCCAGTGCCTTGCAGCCCGTCCCGGCGCAGACGGCAATCTTCCGCTGCCGGGAGGACGCGGCTGACTTCAATTTCTTGCGGTAATCCGAAAGCTGGTTGATGCTCTTGAGTGAGGCCATCACTTCTTGTCCTTCTTCTGCATGTTGCCAACCAAGCGGGTCAGCCTCGCAGATGTCATGTTGCCGTTGTACTTCCCGTCGATAATCACCAGGGGCCCAAGCGCGCAGGCGCCCACGCAATTGACTTTTTCAATCGTGAATTTCAGATCGGCGGTCGTCTGTCCCGCGCCGATGTCGAGATCGCGCTCTAACTGTTCCAACAAGCGCGGGGCACCGCGAACATGGCAGGCCGTGCCCATGCAAACCGTGCAGATGTGCTCGCCGCGCGGTTCCAGAGAGAATGAAGAAAAGAAGGTGGCCAGCGAGTAGACCCGCGACAGGGGCAGGTCGAGTTTCCTGGCCACGGTCTTGATGTCTTCCTTGGGCAGGTAGTTCTCCTCGGCCTGGATGTCCTGCAAGATGGCCAGAAGCGCAGCGGGATCCCGCTTATGCCTGTCGAGGATTGATTCTAGCTTGACAGCGTCCATTGTTTCTCCCTAGAGCACAAGCCCCTCGCGGAGCTCGAGCCTGTGGTACTCTTCGTGAATCCGGCGCTCGATCTCGGCGATGGTGGCGTCGTCAAGGTGGCGAAAGCGTCCCTGGGGCTTGAGGTAGTCCACAAGCGGGCGAAACTCGGGCGTGGGGACGGTAATGCTCAATTTGCCCCGCTCGATTTCGAACAACGGAAACACCCCCGTCTGCACGGCGAGCCTTCCGGATGTAATGACCAGCTCGGGTGCAAGGCGCCAGCCGGTGGGACAGCTTGAGAAAACGTGCAGGTAAGCCGGGCCCTTGATCTTGGCTGCCCGCTCGACCTTCTTGGCCAGGTCGAATGGATAGCTGGGGTTGATCGTGGCCACGTAAGGCACGTTGTGGGCCGCGGCGATCATCGGCAGGTTCTTTTTCCAGGTCTGCTGCCCGATGCTCTGCTTGCCGGCCGGGGAGGTCGTGGTGGCCGCCCCGTAGGGCGTGGAACTCGATCGCTGGATGCCGGTGTTCATGTAGGCTTCGTTGTCGTAGCAGATGTAGATCATGTCGTGCCCGCGCTCGAACACGCCGCTGAGGGCCTGCAGACCGATGTCGGCCGTGGCGCCGTCGCCGCCCATACCGACCACTGTGATTTTCCTCTTGGGTAGTCGGCCCTTTTTCGCAAGTACACGCAGGCCGACCTCGATGCCCGAGGCCACCGCCGCGGCGTTCTCGAAGGCCACGTGGATCCAGGGGATCGACCAGGCCGTGTCCGGGTAGGACGACGAGATGATCTCCATGCAGCCGGTGGCCGAGGCGACCATGGTGTTGCGTCCCAGGATCTGATGTATCAAGCGCACGGCCAACGCTTCGCCGCAGCCCTGGCAGGCGCGGTGACCCGATACGAAATGGTTTTCGGTCGGATATAGCCTGGCCGCGAATACGTTCGGTTCTTCCATGATCACTCCCTCAGGCCGACGATGACCGGCTCGCCTACGGCGGAACCTTTGTGAATTGCGAACAACTCGTCGAAGATGGCGTCGTAGTCATCGATCGGCACATCGCGGCCGCCGAGTCCCACGATATACGAGGCGATTTGCGGCCGCTCTTGCCGGTCGTAAAAAGCGCTCTTGACCTCTGAGCAGACGGGTCCCGGCGGGCCGCCGACGCTGACCGCCCGGTCGACTACCCCCAGCACCTTGACTTTGCCGATCGCCCGGAACAGATCTTCGAAGGGGAACGGCCGCCACAGGCGCAGGCGCACCAGGCCGACCTTGTCGCCTTTCTTGCGGCGCATGTCGACCGCGGTCATGGCGGTTTCTCCGAGGGAGCCCATGGTGAGAAGCATAACATCCGCGTCGTCGGCCCGGTAGCTCTCGACGGGCTTGTAGCTGCGCTTGAAGTGCTTGGAAAATTCATCCAGAGTTTCGATGATCGTCTCGTAGGAGTTTAGCAACACCTCCTGGTGGGCCTTCTTGGTCTCGGTGAAAATGGACGGGATGCCGACCGGGCCCATGGTGATAGGCTCATCGACGTCCAGGCGCAACAGCGGCTCGAACGGCGGCAGAAACTTACGCACCATCTCCCGGTCGGGCATCATCATCGCCTCGATCATGTGGGTCACGATAAAGCCGTCGAAATTGACGATCACCGGCAGCGAGACCCGTTTGTCCTCGGCCAGCCTGAAGGCCCAGATGGTAAGATCCAGCGCCTCCTGGCCGTTCTCGGCGAAGATCTGCACCCAGCCGATGTCGCGCTCGGCCATGATGTCCGAGTGGTCGTTCCAGATGCTGATCGGGCCGGACAGCGTCCGATTGGCCACCACCATGACGACCGGCAGGCGCAGGGCGGGAACGATGAAGAGGATCTCGTGCATCAAGGCCAGGCCCTGCGCGCTGGTGGCGGTAAAGGTCCTGGCGCCGGCCGCCGAGGTACCGCAGCAGACCGAGATGGCCGAGTGCTCGCTCTCGACCGGAACGAACTCGGCGTCGACCTCGCCGTCCGCCACCAACTCACTCAGGTGCTCGACGATGTGCGTCTGCGGCGTGATCGGGTAGGCCGCGATGGCGTCCAGGTCGCACAGGCCCGCGGCTTCGGCGACCGCGATTGAGGCTTCCATGCCGACTCTTTTTTCCATCACTCCTCCTCGTCCACTACGGCGATGCAGGCGCTGGGGCATTCGTGCGCGCAGATGCCGCAACCCTTGCAGTACTCGAGGTCGGCATCGGGATAACCATCTTTCACTTGCCCGAAATGAATGCAGCCCTCGGGGCAGAAGATCACGCACACGCCGCAGCGCAGGCACTTATCGTGATCCCATACCGGTCGCTGCGAGCGCCAGTCGCCGGTGCGGTTTTGGCGGGCGCTGCCCGGCTCGATGACGGCGGTTCCCGGGGCCAACTCGGTCCACTTGGGTGTCGCGCTCTGTGCCATGGATGACCTCCCTCAGACCGCTTCGCTGACCAGGCACTCCGTGGCCGCGCGTCTGAAAGCGTTGATGTTCTTTTTGGCGATGCGTCCGAAACGATTCTCGAGCGCCTTTACGAGTCTTTCCGTGGGCACCATGGAAACCGCGGCCATGGCCGCGCCCAGCATAGTGGTGTTGGTGATAACGCGACCGATCTCCTCGCGCGCGATGTGATTGGCGTCGACAACCGCCAGGCGCGCCGTCAGTCCGAACTCACGGCGCAACGTCTCGGGATCGTGACGCGAGTTGATCACCAGCGTGCCGCCCGCTTTGAGGCCGCTGTCGACCTTGACCAGTCTCAAGAGCGAAGGATCGAGAACCAAAACCAGCGTCGGTTTCTGGATAGCCGTTCGCAGCCTGATAGGATCGTCGGACACCCGGGCGAAGGCGATAACCGGCGCCCCGCGCCGCTCGGGTCCGAAGCTGGGAAATGCCTGGGCGTACTTACCCTCGGCGATGGCGGCCAGGGCCAGCAGCTCGGCCGAGGTGACCGCCCCCTGTCCGCCGCGCCCGTGAAATCGAACCTCGTGCATCTGAAACCTCCCGCAAGATGACTCCCGTCAGAATTACCGGCACCGTCCCGACCGGACAGCGGGCCACAATATCGGTCCAGTGCAATTGCCATGTCAAGGATAAATCTGGATCGACCGGAGCGCGCGGTTTGCTCGTGAAAATGGCCGATTAACTGCTTGACACCCCAACTTTTGCGACGCTATAGTCGGCCGGCGTTGATAACTGGGGTGGCAAGCCGATGCCGTGGCCGGAAAGTTTCTCCTCGGCCCGGGGTGTGATATAGTCCGTAATTCGCCGGACGTCTTGCTGCTTGTTATCTGTGAAAGAAGGCATGACCGAGTTCCAGGAGGGTTGAATGGTCAGTCCGCAGATCGTGATGTACGAGGACGAGTACCGCCAGATCAGCGCCGTCTGCGATCGCCTTTGCCTCGAAGCGAATGCCAAGGTTGTTTTCGTGGTTGACAAGAACGGGCAGCTGATTGCCGCCGCCGGTCAGACCGAGAACCTGGACACCACCTCGCTGGCCTCGCTGACGGCGGGCAACATCGCCGCGACCGGGGGCCTGGCCAAGCTGATCGGCGAGAAGGAGTTTTCGATCCTGTTTCACGAGGGGGAGCGCGACAATCTGCACATATCGATCGTCGGCGGCAGGGTGATCCTGGTGGTGATCTTCGACGCCCGGTCCTCGCTCGGGCTGGTGCGCCTGCGGGTCAAGAGGGCCACGCAGGAGTTGGCCGTCATCTTCGACCAGCTCATGCGCAAGCTCGAGGATCCCGCCATGGGCTCGCCCTTCGCCGAGATTACGGACGAGGACATCGACAGCCTCTTTAACGATTAATCCAGGCTTCTGAGGGTTACCACATGTCCTTCATCAACTACTCTTCACGCGAGATCAACTGCAAGATAGTCTACTACGGTCCCGGATTGTGCGGGAAGACGACCAACCTGCAGTACATCTACGCCAAGACGAACCCGGAAGCCAAGGGAAAGATGATTTCCCTGGCCACCGAAACCGAGCGAACCCTTTTCTTCGATTTCCTCCCGCTCAGCCTGGGAGAAATCCGCGGTTTCAAGACCCGCTTTCACCTGTACACCGTGCCCGGCCAGGTGTTCTACGACGCCAGCCGCAAGCTGATCCTCAAGGGAGTGGACGGCGTCGTCTACGTGGCCGACTCGCAGATAGAGCGTATGGAAGCCAACCTGGAGAGCATGGAGAACCTGCGGGTCAATCTCGCCGAGCAGGGTTACGACCTGAAGGCGATTCCATACGTTGTTCAGTACAACAAGAGGGATCTTCCCAACGCGGCCAGCATCGAAGAGTTGCACCGCTTGCTCAACCCGGAAAACGTGCCCGAGTACCAGTCCATCGCCGCCACGGGATGGGGCGTGTTCGACACGCTCAAGGCCATCGCCAAGCTGGTGCTGCAAGAGCTGAAAAAGGGGCGCTGATACCTTAATGAATCTCGCCGGGAATCGTGGTGGGAACTCAATCGATGCATCGTTAGTTCCGAAACAGGGGGGGGGTTGATACGATCCATAGAGCTTTAAAAAGAGCCCATGTTGATCTGTATCACTGCGGATCGGCATTTGATCGGGTAGAAAAGGCGTTGACATGGTGAAGATATATAGGCTAACAAATATCTCCGGCTTCGGCCTTGTGTCTTGTACACGGATGGGGGCTGAAAGCGTGTATTCTATCCTCGCGAGGGGAGGAACCCGATGAGATCATTAGGTAAACTGACTTTTGTGGCGCTTGTGGCGCTTGTCGGCCTGTCCTTCGCGGCGGCGGCCCAGGATGACAACAGTGCCGGCACAGAAGCGGCACCAACGGCGGGGGAGAAAGCGCCCGCTGTCGCCGAGAGCAAGCCGCCGGCCGCGGCCCCCTCTGCAGCCGCACCTTCTGCAGACGCACCTTCTGCAGACGCAGATGACGGCGCTGCCGCCGCCGGGGGCGAGGCGTACGAACTCAAGCTGCGCGGCCTCGAAGAGCGGGTCAACGAATTGAAAGAGAAGATTTTCCGCACCAAGGCCAGGATTCTGCAATTGCAGGAGACCGTGGTTACGGGCTCGATCGGAGCCGGGGCCCGGGCGGTGCTGCTTCACCGTAACGAGATGGGCGGCGCTTTCAAGCTCACCTCGGTACAGTACACCCTCGATTCGCAGCCGATCTTCAAGAAAATCGACGTGGACGGCGATCTGGACGGCATCGAAGAGAAGGAGATCTTCAGCGGTAACATCGTGCCGGGCAATCACAACATTGCCGTACAGATGGTTTTTCAGGGGCAAGGTTTCGGTTTCTTCTCCTACGTCAAGGGATACAAGTTCAAGGTCACCTCGAGCTACACATTCACCGCGGAAGAGGGCAAGATCATCAAGGTCAAGATCGTCGGCTTCGAACGTGGGGGAATCACCACCTCGCTCGAAGAACGCCCGGCCGTGCGCTATGATATCCAGATCGAGAAACTGACCCCGGAGAAGGCCAGGACGCTCCAGGAAAAAACCGAGGAGACCGGTTGACACGAGGGGACGCAAGCAGCATCTCGGCTCCAGGGCTGCACTTACTTTCTGCCCGGCTGAAGATTGTCGTTGGTGCACTGGCGCTGTTTGCGGTTCTGCCGGCCAGGGCGGATTTGTCCGCCGACATCGGCCGGGCTGCCCGCCAACTCGAGCTTCTGGAGAACAAATCAGGACTGATCCGCGGGCAGTACCTCGATTTCAAAGAAAGCGGCTCGACCGAGCACCGTTTCGAATCGCGTCTCAACGACGGGCAGGCGCTGATGTTGCTCAAGGACTACGTCCGCGCCGCGATCGTCTTTTACGACCTGGTCGAGAGCAAGAAGTTCGCCTCGCAGCCCGGCTACGCCGACGCCATGTTCAACCTCGGGGAGGCCCTGTTCTTCAACCGCAACTTCGTCGATGCCCGCAAGTACTTCCAGCGCGTGTTGGATCACCCGCGGGGCAGGGCATACCGCAAGCTGGCCCTGGTGAGGATGATGCAGATCGCGCTCAACACCGGGGACTACGGCAAGGTCGACCAGGCTCATGCCCGGCTGCAAAAGGAATCCGCGCGCCCATCCCCGGAGGCCGAGTACCTGTGGGGTAAGACGCTCTTCGCCCGCGACCGGCTCGAGAAGGCCGCGCGGGCCTTCTCGACGCTCAGGCCTGGCGACCCGTTCTATTTCCAGGCCCGCTATTTCCTGGGGGTAGTCTTCATTCGCCAGGGGCGATCAGAAGACGCGCTGCACCTGTACGAGGCCCTCTCCAGGCAGCCTGCCAGGCACGCGCGGGACGATGACGTGATCGAGCTCGCCAGCCTGGCGCGTGGCCGCCTGTTGCACGACATGGGCAGGGAAATCGATGCCCTGGACGCCTACCAGGCCATCAAGCACACGTCGACCCATTTCGACGACGCGCTCTTCGAGATATGCTGGACGCACCTCCAGCAGGCCGAGAAGGCCGAACAGCCCGGAGGAAGGAAGGCTGCTTTAACCGAGGCTCTCAGGACGCTCGAGATTCTCGAGGTGTCCACTCCCGATAGCACCTTGGTGCCGCAGGCCAACCTGCTCAAGGGGAACATCTTCGAGAAGATGGGCGAGTTCGACGAGGCTGCTTCCGAGTTCATGAAGGTGAGCCACGACTACGCCAACGTCAAGCAGCAGCTCGACGAGCTGGTCGCCCGCCACGACGACCCGGTGCGCTACTTCAACGAGGTGGCCGGCAAGAACCTCGACTCGTTCGATCTCTCGTCGTACCTGCCCCCGGTGGCCGTCAGGTGGATGAGCGGCAGAGAAGAGATGGCAGCGGCCCTGGGGGTGATGAAGGACATCGAAGCGGGCCGGCGCTTCGTCAAGGAAAGCCGGGATCTCCTTTCCAAGCTCGATGCGTTGCTTGTCGGCAATGACCGCATTAATCTCTTCCCCGCGCTCAGGGAAGGCGCCAAGCGGTCGATAGAGGTTGAGAACGGGCGGATTCTGCTCGAGCGAAACCTGGCGCGGCTCGAGGAGCGCGTGGTGATGGAATACCTTTCGGCCGGCGAGCGCAAGAAGATGGACGCGGCCAGGCTCGAACGCGAGCAGTTGGAGAAGCAGGTGGACAAGCTTCCGACAACAAAGAAGTCCTTCGACAACCGCGAGAAGAAGATTCGCGATCAAATAGAACAGCTCGAGCGGTCGGTCTATGAGTCGGGGATCGCTTTAAAGGGAATGAAGGCCCAGCTGAGCGCCATGGAAGAGTGGATCCGCAACAACGAAAGGAAGCTCGAGGGAAGAGAAGAGGCTGTCCGGGACTTCAGGGAGGAAATTCGCCGTGGCTGGGCCACCGCCAACCAGCTACAGGCGGAACTCGACGGTCTGTCGAACCAGCTGGCCACCGAGAAGTCACGCGCCGGGCTGGATAGCGAGACGCTATCCAGGGAAGACCAGATCAAGAAGCGCTACACCGACGCCTTGTCCAAGGAGCGGGCGCTCTCCGAGCAGATCCACGAGCGGCTGGGGTCCGAGGGTACCGCCCAGATCACGAGGATTAACGATCTCAGGTTGCGGGCCGACAAACTGCGCCGCAGGCTCAAGACCATTAACGAGGAGATCGATACCCGGGTAAAGAAGAAGGCGGCCGAGCTTCAGCAAAAGGCGCAGAAGGAAGAGCTAAACATCGAGGCTTTCGAGAAGGCGCTCGCGAAACTGGAGGGCGAGTCGCAGAACCTTGCCGGAGAGGTAGCCTACAAGTCGCTCGAGCGCGTGCGCCAGAGGTTTTACAAGCTCGTTCTGGACGCCGAGATCGGTGTGCTAAACGTGGCCTGGAGCCGCAAGCAGGAAAAGACGAAAGCAATAAAAGATCTGGGCAGGAAGCTGGGCGCCGAGCGCAAACGCTTGCACGAGGAGTTCAAGAGTGTTCTCCAAGAGGTCAACTAGGCACTTGAGATGGCAACATATGTACACTTAAATCAAGTTTCATCGAAGGCTCCCGTGCAACGGTTGTCGGCCTTGTCCCGCGCATTCCGCGTTTCTCAGCGGCCCCCGTTGTTTGGGGGTTGCGGGGCTAATACCCGGCTTCAGGCGATGATCGCCGTGTTGCTACTGGTTGTCCTGCCGGGCGGCGGCCGGGGTCAAGCGCGTGACGAGGGAGCAGCCACCGGGGTAGACGATGCCTCGAAGGCCGGCAGCGTTCCGGGTGATTCCGCAACGCATGGGAATGCTGAGCCCGAGAAGAAGGAAAAGAGCGTACCCCCCCGCGAGCTTACCGAAGAAGATCGGGAAATGCAGAAGATGCTGGCGGTCGCCGAGGATTTCCGCGATCAGACCAAGGAGTACAAGCGCGAGGTGCAGCAGATCATCGAGCACAAATACACCCAGCAGCGCCAGGCGGTGGTCGGCTCGTACAACCAAGCCATCTCCAAGCTGGAGCAAGAGGAGAATCAACGCAGGCTCAAGGCCATCGAGGTGTTCAAGAGATTCTTGGCCAAGTACCCCGCTTCACCCGACTACACCCCCGGTGCGTTGTGGCGCCTGGCCGAACTGTACTACGAGAAATCCGAGGTCGACTTCAACGGCGAAGAAGCCGCCTATGACAAACAGCTTCAAGCCTTCAACAAGGGAGAGATGACCAGCGAGCCCGTACCGCCGGTAAAGCATTTCGAGCTCTCCATCGGCCTGCTGCAACATCTGACCGAGACATTTCCCGACTACAAGCTGATCGACGGAGCCTACTACCTGATGGCCTACTGCCTCCAGGAACAGGGAGAACAGGAAGAGGCCCAGACCGCCTATCAGACCTTCACCAGGCGTTTCTCCAAAAGCAAGCTGCTTCCCGAGGTCTGGACGCGAATGGGCGAGTCCTACTTCGAGGATCCCAACAAGCTCGATCAGGCCATCGAGGCTTACTCCAGGGTGCTCGATTACCCGGACAACCGCATGTACGACAAGGCCTTGTACAAACTGGCCTGGACATACTACAAGATCGACAAGTTCGATCAAGCCGTCGGGCGCTTCGATGAACTCATTCAGTGGTCCGACAAGGGGGCCGAAGGGGCCGAGGACGCCTCACGCACGGAGTTGCGCAAGGAGGCCATGGAATACCTCGCCATTTCCTTTGCCGAACAGGAATGGCCGGGAAGCGGTGTCGAAAATGCCAAGGTTTTTCTCAAGGGGCGCGGTGGCCGGAAATACGACGGCGAGTTCTTCCGCAAGCTGGGAGAAGTGTTTTTCATAGACGGCGCCTATGACAAGTGCATCGCCGCCTATCACGAGGCGATCAAGCGTTACCCGCTCGACAAGGACAATCCCAAGCTGATGTCGGCGATTGTAGACGCGTACTATCGTCTGCAGAAGCCTCAGGAGGCCACCAAGGCGCAGGAGGAGTTGGTGGCATCCTTCGGCCCGGGAACTGCCTGGAGAGAGGCGAACAAGGACAACACCGACGTCGTCGGCGAGGCGGACAAGTTGGCCGAGAACGCCATGTACACCGCCGCCGTGCGCCACCACACCCTTGCCCAGAGATTCAAGGAGCAGGAGAGACCCGAGGAGGCCAGGCAGGAGTATGCCAAGGCCGCCGCGGTGTACGCCGACTACATCGCGCGCTTCCCGGACACGCGGGACAGCTACAAGCTGGGCTACTATCTGTCCGAGTGTTACTACTACTCGCTCGATTTCGAGAAGGCAGCCGTTGCTTATACCAAGGTGCGCGATGATCCGGCCGGCACCGAGTTTCTGGCCGATTCGGCCAACGCCGTCGTCCTGTCCTATCTCAACCTGGCCAAGCTGGCAGAGAAAGAAGGCCGGCTCGATCCGCTCAAGCTCTACACCAGCAAGGATCGCCCCAAGGAGCTTCCCTTTACGGAAAAGACAATTCCGCCGCTCAGAAAGAAGTTGATCTCCGCTTGCGATGTCTACGCGGCCAAGATGCCGCACGACGAACAGGTCGGTAACATGATCTTCCGCACGGCGAAGATCTACTATGCTTACGATCACCTGGATAAGTCCCGTGAACGTTTTGCGCGCATCGTGGCCGAATCGAAGGACAAAGATCTGGTCACCAGTTCGATTAACCTGATCGTCGAGAGTTACCTGGTTACCCAGGACTGGCCGCAGGTGGAGGCCTGGAGCCGCAAGCTGGCCACTTTGTCCCGGGATCCGGCGCAAAAGAAAGCCTTGAAGGAATTCGAACTGGGCGCTCGTTTCAACAAGGCCAACGAGTTCATGCATGGGGGTAAATCGCTGCTGGACGAGAGCCGGCAGGACGAGGCCCGGCAGAAGTTGGATGCCGCCGCATCCGAGTTCATCAAGTTGGTCGATGACGACCCTCGCGGCAAGACCTCGGACAAGGCTTTGAACAACGCTGCGCTTTGCTACACCTGGTCGAGCCGTCCGTTGTCCGCCGGGAAGATTTACGGGCGGATCGTCAAGGAATACCCCAAGAGCGATTTCGCGGACCAGGCCTTGTTCTTGATGGCGGGAAGCGCCGAGAGCAGCTACCAGTTTCAGCTGGCGATCGACAACTATCTCAAGCTGGTCGACGGCTACAAAGATTCAAAGTTCCGCGCCGACGCGCTCTTCAACGCCGCGGTGGATCTCGAGGGCGACCAGCAGTACGGCCGGGCGGCCCAGGCCTATGAACGCTATGCCAAGCTTTTCCCGGATCGCCCGGATACCGTCGACAATTTCTTTCGCGCCGGCGTGGTGCTCGAAAAGAAGAAATCCTACCGTGAAGTGATTGCCCTTTACGGGCGCTTCATGCGGGCCTATCGCAGGGATTCGAGCCAGCGCGAGAAGATGGTCGTTGCCCAGGGGAAGATAGCGGCGGCCTGGGAGAAACTCGGCGACAGGCGCCGTAGCAGAAAGGCCTATGCCGAAACGCTGAAGCTTTATAATACTTACAAGTTGAGTGCCGGGGGGCAGGCCGCGGAGGCCGCGGCCCGGGCCAAGTTCATGCTGGCGGAGATGAACCTCAAGGGCTACGAGGACATCACCTTCAAAGTGTCGCCCCGCAAGCTTTCAAAAACGCTCAAGCACAAGGCAGAAATGCTGAAGAAGGCGGAAGATCGTTACCGCTCGGTGTTCGTCTGCAAACGTGTCCAGTGGACCCTGGCCGCCTACTACCGGTTGGGATACCTGTACGAGAACTTTGCCGACGTGCTGGTCAACTCACCTTGTCCCAAGGGCCTCAACGAGGAGGAGTGCGACATCTACAAGGGCAAACTGCAGGATCTGGCCGAGGCGCCCATTCGAAAGGCCGTCTCGGCCTACCAGGTGACGATGGAGAAAACGAAGGAGTTCAAGGTGGTCAATGCCTGGACCGAGAAGGCCTATGCCAGCCTGAACCGCTTTGAGCCGTTGCAGTTCCCGCTGGAGAAAGAGCCGCAGGGCGCCATGGTGGTGGATCGATTCGGACCTACCCCGATGCTGCGCGCGGCCGAAAGCGGGATCAAGCCGGCCGGCAAATAGAGTCTGCGGTGAGGATTTGGAACTGGCGATGAAAAAGAATGTCGATATCTCGGTCCTGTTGCCCTGTCTGCTGGGGTTGTTTATGGCTGCTTGCGCCGGCGGTCCGCGGGCCAAGCCCGAGCCCGAACCAGCCGTCCAGGGCGAGGAGAGCGGGGAGACCGAAGAGATTACGCCGCTGACCGAGGAGGACAAGCAACCAGCGGCCGAGGTGCCGGCCGAAGAAAAGCTGGCCGACGCGGTTCAACCCGCTGGGGAACAGGCTCAGCCGAAGCCTGCCGTCAAGCTTCCCGAACTGGGCACCGAGACCTCCGCGATCCTGGCCTCGGCCGCACGGGCTGCCGCCGACGATCCCGCAGGGGCTCTGAGAATGGTCGAGCAGGCGGCCGAAGACAATCCCCAGTGTTTCCAGTGCCACTTCGACATGGGCGTCTTGCTTGAAAAGCAAGGCAAGTACCCCCGGGCGAGCGAGGCTTACCGGCGGGCGCTCTCCATACACCCAGCCCACCTGCAATCGGTGATCAACCTGTCCAACCTGTACCTCCGGCTGGGTGATTCGGCCAAGGCCCGTAGAGCGGTCTCGGCGGCGGTTCGCGCGGCCCCCAGGGACTTGGCCTTGCGCAACCATCTGACGGCGGTTTTACTTGCCTCTGGCAAGACCAAGGACGCCGCGGTGCAGGCAAAGGGCGTCCTCTCGGTCGACGAGCGCAGCGTGCCGGCCATGATCAGCCTGGGGCATGCCTATTATGTCTGGGGCAAGTACGAACTGGCCGAGCGAATTCTGCAAAAAGCCAAAGAAATAGACGAGACCAACGCGTCCATCCACAACCGCCTGGGCTTCGTCTATATGGGCATGGACGACATCAGTTCGGCAATCGCCTCATTCAAGAAGGCGGTCGAATTGGATCCCGATCTTCCCGAGGCGCGCAACAACCTCGGCGTGTTGTACAGCAAGGCTCACGACTACAGCGCGGCCACCGAGCAGTTTCGCAAGGCGATCGTTTTAGCGCCCGATTTCTTCGAAGGTTACCTGAACCTGGGCAACGCCTTGCGGGGAGACAAGCACTACAAGGAGGCGGAAGAATCCTACCGCAAGGCGCTGAGTCTCAAACCCTCCGAGTCGCGAGTGATCTTCAACCTGGGATTGCTCTATCTCGACGATGACATTCCCGGCCTGAAAAAGTCTGAGAGGCTGGAGAGGGCCGTCAAGCAGTTGGAGGCCTACCAAGGCATGGGGGGCAAGCATCCGCAACTGGCCAACTACCTGAAAGAGGCCCGCAAGAAACACGAGTGGGCGATAAAAGAAGAGATACGCAAGAGGAAGATGGATGAGAAAAAGCGCCTCAAGGCCGAAGTTGAAGCCAAAGCCAAGGCTGAAGCAGAAGCCAAGGCCGAAGCGGAAGCCAAAGCCAAGGCTGAAGCAGAAGCCAAGGCCGAAGCGGAAGCCAAAGCCAAGGCTGAAGCAGAAGCCAAGGCCGAAGCAGAAGCCAAGGCCGAAGCAGAAGCAGAAGCCAAAGCCAAAGCCAAAGCCAAGGCCAAGGCCAAGGCAGAGGCAAGGGCAAGGGAAGAAGCGGCCAAGGCGAAAGTCGGTGGCAAGCTGGGGGGCGGCAAGGATGACGAGGGGGAAGAATCCGTGCCGGACGAGGGAAAGATTGGCGGAGGAGAGAAGTAGAACTGAAGAACCGCTACCATACAAAGCTTGACCGGTCGGGGTTCATCATTTATAAGGATAGGCGGTATGGCAAGAATCAGATGGTTGTGGCCGGTACTCATACCGGTGCTAGTGGCTGCGGGATTACTCGCGGGGGCGGGGCGGGTCGATGCCAAGAAGAAGGGCGTCAAGCAGGTTGTCATCAAGGAAGTTACGCGTGTCGAGGGGAAGATCCAGAAGCCTGAAGTCTGGTACCTCTTGCCACGTTCCAACTTGAATTTTGAGGGGGTGCAGTTGCAGAAAAAGCTGGCACCCAAGATCGGACAGTCGACGAAGAAGGCCCCCTTCTAGTCGTTGTCTCAGGAGGAATAACGATGACATCAAAAAGATCGCTCTCGATACAAACATTGCTCGGATTGATGCTGCTCTTCCCGGTCGCGGCCTGGGCCGCCGAAGAGGCCGCCGGCGAGGGCGGCATCATGGCAGCCATCGCCGGGTTCTTCGAGGCAGGTGGGCCTTTCATCTACGTCAACTGCATCACGCTGGCATGGGGAATCTCCATCATCATCGAGCGCATCATCTTCATTTTCTTCAGGTACAACGTCAACGCCGACGCGTTCATGGCCCAGGTGCAAAAACTGGTCATGGCCAACGACATCGAACGGGCCATTAAGCTGTGCAATGCCGCGCCGGCCGCCGCTTTACCGAAAGTGGTCAAGGCGGGCTTGACCAGGGCCAATCGCGGTGAGATGGAGATCCGCAACGCCGTGGAAGAGGCCACGCTGGAAATCGTTCCCGTGTTGCAGAAACGCACCGGCAACCTGGCCCAGATAGCCAACCTGGCGACCCTGCTCGGATTGCTGGGAACCATCACCGGTCTGATCACGGCCTTCGGCGCCGTGGGCGCCGTGTCCGCCGAACTGAAATCCAAGGTGCTCGCCCAGGGCGTCGCCGAGGCCATGTACACGACCGCCTTCGGCCTGGTCATCGCTGTTATCTGCATGGTGGGGCACATGTTTTTGACCAACATGACCAAAAAGATCATCGACGAGATCGACCAGTACTCCGTCAAGCTGGAAAACCTCCTTGTTACAAGGGGTAAGGGCAGCGTCAACGCGATGGATCGCATAAGCTGACGGACTGTGGCGGGACGCGGGGGAACAAACCCCGCGCCCGGGTGTCAATTGCAACAGAGGCATGAAAGGCGAAAAGATGGCTGCCAGGAAACCATCTGAAAGATCGAACTCGGCCACCGAACCGGTCAACCTGGACATCACTCCCTACATGGACGTTGTCTTCAGCCTGGTCGCGTTCATTCTCTTCACCTCCACCGGATTGGCCCAGATCGGGGTGGTCAACGTGAACGCACCGCGATACCAGGATCCCCTCGAGCCCGGTTTGAGTAAGCCCGAAGACCAGGAAAACAAGAAACAGCTCAACCTGACCGTCGGCGTTACCTACAAGGGTTTTTTCATCGCCGGCGTGGGCGGGGTGCTCGGGCAGGTCGACGCCGAATCGCCGGAGGGCGCCGCCGAGCCCAAGGGTCCGACGATTCCCTTGCTGACCACCGACGCCGAGTGCCGGGACTCGCTGGCCAAGAATCTGCCGCCACCGATGAGCTGCTACGACACGGCCAGATTGACCCGGGAGATGGTCAAGATAAAGAACGAGTTTCCCCAGGAAACCAAGATTATCATATATGCCCAGCCCGACGTGCCCTACGAGGTGCTGGTTCAGGTGATGGACGCAACCCGCGATTTCGAAGGGCGCGCCCTGTTTTACGACGTGGTGCTCAGCCCCGAGATCGCCTGAGAAAGCCGCTTCGAGGAGAGTCGAACATGAACACGCAGCCACCGCCAGCCGAAGGTCAGCCCGTTCAGCCGGGGCAGGGCCCGGCCGGAAACGGCGACGAGCGTGAAAGGATTCGCCCGAAGCGTGAAGTGTCCCATCCGGTTTACCTGAACATGCTGCCGATGATGGCGCTTTTCACGGTCATCCTGTGTGCCTTGCTGAAAGACTATTCGTCCGATCCTATGCAGATTCAGCCCTCGCCTGACACCCGCCTGCCTCATTCGTCGACCAAGCTCGCGCCGCAGAAGGCCGTTCAGTTGATCATCTCGGATCGGGTCATCTTGGTGGGTTCCAAGAAGGTGGCCGAGGTGAAGAACGGCAGGGTCTCGGCCGTGTACAAGAAAGACAATAACAAGGCCTCGATGTTTATCGTCCCGCTTTACGATGCACTGAAGAAGGTGGCGGATCGGGAGAAACTGATCGCCCGTTACAACAAGAAAAAACAAGAAATGCAGTTCAAGGGCTTGGTGACGATTATCGCCGACAAGCGGGTGCCTTTTCGCTTGTTGACAGAGGTGCTTTACACGGCGGGCCAGGCAGAGTACGGCCAGTACAAGTTCGCGGTGATAAAGAAAAAGAGTTAGCGCCCGTCTCAAACGGGAAGGACGCAGGGCCATGGCGGAAGCAAGAGAAGACATTTTACGCATTGGGGTGATCAGGGCCGGCAAGATTATCGAGGAAAAGCTCGTTCGCAAGCGGGCTGCGGTCAGTGTCGGAGCCGGCACGCGCAACACCATAATCCTGCCCGGGGTCGATGCGCCCAAGAGTTTTGAGCTGTTCGAGATGCGGGGCTCGGATTACTACCTGGCCTTCACCGACAAGATGACCGGCCGTATATCGGTGGGGGACAAGGCAGCCGACCTGCAGGCGCTCAAGGGCCAGGGCCAGGTGCGCAAGAGCGGCTCCACCTACTATATCAAGCTGAGCACCGCTTCGCGGGGCCGAGTAGGCATCGGCGATTTCATTTTGCTTTTCCAGTTTGTCAAGCCGCCGCCCGAACCGGTCAGGCCGCAGTTGCCCCAGATCGTCCGGGGCTACTGGGTGCACAACATCGATTGGCCATATACGTCCACTTTCGGAATAACCATGGCCTTCATGCTGACGATCTGGATCTGGGCGGGGAACACGGTGCCCGCCGGCGAGATGACCATGAAGGACATCCCCGATCGTTTCGCCAGGATGATCATGCCGGACAAGGAGATAGCCAAGCCGCAGGAGAAGGATAACGGGACCGGCGGCGAGGGCGTCGAAAAGCCGAAGAAGAAAATAAAAAAGAAGAAAGAGACAAAAGAAGCCGGCGACGGTGCGGGCAACAGCAAGGAAGCCAAGGCAGCCTCGGCGGCCATCCGGCGCGCGAAGATGGAGAAGAAAGTATCCGGTCGCGGGTTGCTGAAGGTGCTGGGGGTGAGGGGAACCGGCGGAGTATCGGCCGGCGGCGCGGTGGCGGACGTGTTCGGCGACGGATCTGTCGAGGGCTCCGGCAACGGGGCTTTCGATGGAGTCGGGGGGCTCGACATCGCTACCGCGGCGGGCCAGCAGGGCCAGCGCGGCATGGGCGGCGCCGCGGCGGCTTCGATTGGCGACATGGGCACTCGCGGCGTCGTTGGGGCCGCGGGTTCGGGCACTCGCACGAAGTCCGAGGCCCGCGTCGTTGCCCGGGTGACGTCGGCGGCCCTGGAAGACTTCGACTCCGATTCCCGCAGCCAGCAGGACATAGTCAAGAAGATCAGGCAGCGCATCGGCGGTATAAAGCACTGCTACGAAAAACGCCTGAAGCGCGATCCGGATCTGAAGGGCAAGATCATAATCCGCTTCGTCATTCATCCCGGAGGCAAGGTCATCTCAGTGGAGATCGTAGAGAACACGACAGGTGACGGCGAATTGGCGGCGTGTATCGCGTCCCGTGTCAGGGCCATCCGCTTCCCGAGTGCCGAGGGCGGCGAGACCTCTGTGACCTATCCATTCATTCTGGCTCCGGGCGGTTGAGGGGCGGCAGGCAGTCAGCTTGGATATGATCCTCGAAAAATTATTGCTCGGGTTGTTCTAGGGGAAACATATGAAGTCCTTGTGGCTGCGTGAGGTTATTGCAATTCTGGATAAGGATGAGTTTCAGAAGTGGTGGCAGTCACTCGTGGAACTCGAACAGAGACTTACGGCTGTGCGAGTGCGCTACGACGAACTCTTGGTCCAGGTCAACCTGATGGAGTTCAGGGCCGAGTTTACACAGAAGGGCGCAATCGACGCACTCTACCTGGCCGGCGAATATGAAGACACCGCCGCCCGCCTGTTGGCCGATGCCGCCGAGATCGAGAACAAGTCGTACGAGGCGGTAGCCAATTTCGAGAGCCAACGCATCCACGTCAGCGATCTGTTTTCACAGATGGGCGCCGTGGAGCATCGCCTCCTGAGTGTCGAGGCGGAGATGCGCCCGCGGAAACTGGAGCTACAGGGCGCCGGTCAGAATGGTGAGCGCGAGGAACTCGAAAGACTGCTGCGACGCAGTGAGGCCGAGGTCAAGAAGCTTCAGAAAGACCAGCGCGAGGCCGCTGCCCTGTACGAGCGCGAGAACAGCCGCAAGATGAGTCTTTGGGAAGAAGTCGAGCACATGTGGACTCGCAGCCTGGATATCAATCTCGGGGTTTCCGAACGCCGGGTCAAGAGCAAGCACGCCAGGCGCGAGTCTGAGCGCCTCTTTAAAGAAGCCGAGCAGCACAAGCACAAGGCCAAGGCGCTGAGGAGCGAATCGGAGGAGACAAAGAAGAAAACAGATGAAATAAAGCTTTCCATAGAGGATCTCAGGTCTTCCGCCAGGAAACTTTTCGGCTGCCTGGTGGGAGAAGAGTTTCTGTACTGGCCACGCAGGGAGAATATCAACGAAGTATACTGCGTGCCGGTCAACGATCACGCCGAGGGGTTCAATATCGAGTTACGGGCGAAGAACATCTACATGATCCATCGCCAGCGCGGAGTTGAGTTCATCGAACCGCTTCCCCCCGAGGACGAGACGCGAGCGGACGAGGACAGGCGCATCGACGATTTCTTCTGGAGCGGAAGGCCCAGCAGGGCCTCTGGTTAGGAAATCCCTTTGATGATACCGGTCGGGGGTGGTGGTGATTTGAGTAAGGCAGAATCTTGCCTGATGGTCCGGGTCGTGGTAGATTCCGAGAAACCGTCAATGCTGACGAGCCAGTGAGGTAGGCTGTGAACAAGGTTGAAGAACTACAGAAGTCACGGCTGTTCGAGGGCCTGATTCCCGAGGAAATCGAGATGCTCGCGGAAGTGACCCAACAGAGGAAGTTTGACCAGGATGAGGTGGTCTTCGAGCAGGGCGATGTCGGCGATTCCCTCTATCTTCTGGTAGAAGGGTCGATCGAGGTTCTGCACAAGGGTTCCGACGGCAACGAGCACCTGATCACGGTCCTCGATGCTCCCGAGTTCTTCGGGGAGATGTCGCTGATCGATAAGGAGTATCGATCGGCCACCATCCGGGCAAAGACCGAGGCGCTCTTGCTGTGCCTGACAAACGAGAACCTGCACTCGTTCGCCCGCGTGTACAAGAACGGATTCACACTGGTGGTGATCAACATCGCCCGAGTGATGAGCGCCCGCCTGCGGGAAACCAACCAGAAACTCATAGAGAAAATGTAAGCTCAAGCTTTCGGTAACAGGGGCGGAGCCCCTGGTGCCGATAAAAGCCTATTGACGGAGACGGGCTTTGGGGTGGATGATGGTGATCCTTTTTTACGAGCGAGGTGACTAAATGGGGGCAAAAACTTCGTCGGTGCGAGCGGTGTTGGCGGCGGGTGTCGGAATCTTATTGGCGCTGTCCGTCCACTCCGCCGCGGCCTCCAAACTGAGGGGGTTTCCGGTACAACTTGAAGATAGCGTCGAGAGCGGTCCTCCCCTGACGTTCGATATCGATGCCGATGGGCAACTCGAGTTGCTGGTCGGATCGCAGCATGCCCTGCATGTAATCGAGGCCGACGGTAACCCGGCCGAGGGATTCCCGGTCAAGATGGAACCGGGCGTGTCGCTGGTGACGGGGCTGTCGGCGGCGAAGCTTGGCCCCGCCGGCTCGGCCAGGCCCGTGGTCCTCTTCGGAACCGGCGATAAGCGGCTGCGTGCCCTTGACGGTGCCGCAAAGCCCGTGGCCGGTTTTCCGGTGCTTCTTGACGATGTTCTTGCTGGACCGCCTACGCTGGCTGATGTCACCGGTGACGGACAGGTGGAGATCGTCTGCGGCACACGGGGTGGAAAAGTGTACGCCATTACACCGGCCGGCCGGGTTCTGGCGGGATACCCGCGCGGCTGCGGCGCACCCGTGTCCACCGCGGTTACGGTCGGCCGCTTCAGGCCCGGAGGACGGGGACGGAATCCCGTCGTCATGCTGTTTGGTGACGAGAAAGGTTTTCTGCATGCCTGGTCGGTTGCGGGCCGTGAACTGGCCGGTTTTCCGTTCAAGGCCAAGTACACGATTTCATCACAGCCGGTACTCGGCGACATAAATGATGACGGTGTTTTCGAGATCGTCTTTGGCTCGAAGGACTACAAGATTTACGCGCTGAATGAAGATGGTTCGCAAACGGACGGCTTTCCGGTTGCGACGGGATATCGTGTCTATTCAACGCCGGCCCTGGCGGATCTGGACGCTGACGGCGTTGTCGACGTCATCGTCGCCGGGGGCGACGGTCTGTTGCACGCAATCGGCAAGGCTGGGCGGAAGATCAAGGGGTTTCCAGTCAAGGTCGGCGGGCGCCTGCGCGCGTCGGCGGTTGTGGGAGACATTGACCGGGACGGCCGGCCGGAGATTGCCGTGGGTACTGAGAAGAGCCGCTTGATCGTCTACCGTGACAACGGGCGACGCTACCCCGGCTTCCCGGTCAGGTTCCCCGAGCGTATCGATGTGGCTCCCACGTTGGCGGACTTGAACGGCGACGGCCTGTTGGAGATCATAGCGGTTAGTCGCAACGGGTCTCTTTCGGCCTACAGCATGATCAAAAAGGGTGGCAACCAGGAACCCCTGGTATGGCCCATGGAAGGGCGCGACACGACCAGAAGCGCCAGATCGCATCCCAACCCTCCGCGTTACGCGAATCTGGCGATCACGCCGGCCGAGCCTTTCAGCACTGATATTATTCGCCTGTCCTACAGGTTCTTCGACCTGGACGGCGATCCCGAGCCGCAGACAATCATTCGCTGGGAAATGAATGGAAAGACGGTGCAGCGGCTGGACGGTGCCCGCCAGATCCCGGCCGATGCCACCCGTAAGCACCAACGCTGGCGATTCACGCTGCAGGCGACGGCCAAGGGGCCGGTCTTCAAAAGCGCTGTCGTGCGTGTAGGCAATACTCCTCCCGAGCCCCCCGATGTCGTCATTGGGCCGGATACCGCCAGGTGCGCAGACGACCTGAAATTGAAGATCGTAAAGGGCTCCCGGGACGCAGACGGTGACAAGATCCGCTATGGGGTGTCCTGGCTGAAGGACCACCTGCCGGTCAAGAAGTTGCACGGGCGTACGGTGCCGTCCGCGCGCACCCATGCCGGGCAACGCTGGACGGTGGTGGTGACACCCGACGACGGCGAAGAAAAGGGGATGCCGGCCAGGACCACGATCTTGGTTTCCAATACCGCTCCCTCCGCTGCCGGGGTGCATCTTGTTCCTGCGCGACCGACCGTGACTCAGGCACTGAAAACAGTCGTGGACAAGCCCGGGCACGACCCCGACCATGACAAGGTGTCATACCGTTATCTGTGGACAGCCGGAGGAAAACCTCTGAACTTGCCGCTCGACGCGGCAGTGTTGCCGCCCGGCATGGCCGCCAAACACGACAAGATTGGTCTGGAAGTAGTATCGTTTGACGGCCGGGAAGAAGGCGCCAAGACGCGGGCCGAAGTCGAAGTCGCGAATTCCGTGCCCGCAACTCCAAAAATTCGCATCTTGCCCGGCTCGCCGACGACGCTCGATGACCTGACGGTCGAACTAACGGGCCAGGCCGTCGATGATGACCATGACCGGCTTAGCTATGATGTCGCCTGGCGAAGGGTCGGGAAGCCCTATCGCGGCTCGCAGGCGCGGCATTTCTCGCTGCCCGCCGGCGAGACGCAAAAGGGCGAAGACTGGAGCGTTTCGGTCACGCCCACGGACGGCGAAAGCCGGGGAAAGCCTGTCCGGGCCAAGGTGACGATCGTCAACGCTCCTCCGCATCCGGCTGTCTTCGCGGCCGCCGATCCCAGGCCGAAAACCACTTCGGACCTGGCGCTGAAAATCGTCAAGCCGGCCGGCGATCCCGATGGTGACAAGGTCAGCCAGGAGGTGATCTGGTACCGGGTAAACGCGAAAGGCGTAAGACACGAGATTCAAAGGGGCCCGGGGTTGTTCAGGCTGCCTTCGAATAAGACGCGCAAGAACACCCGCTACCTGGCCAGAGTGATTCCCTCGGATGGTACGACAGCAGGATCGGAGGCGAGTCAGTGGTTCGAGGTGCAGAACTCTCCCCCCACGGGCTGTCGGATTGCCATCAAACCGGCCAAGCCTAAAAGCGGCCAGGCGTTAATCGCCGAGCTGACGGGCCAATCGAGTGATGCGGACGGGGACCGCCTGGAGATGCGCTACCGCTGGTACAAAGATGACCAGGCCATGACGATGAATCCGGCATCCGAGAGGGTTGCCGGCAGTCTGGTGAAGCGAGGCCAGCGCTGGATGGTTGTGGTCACTCCCGGCGATGGCGAATCGAACGGTCCCGCTTGTCGAGCCGAGATCGAGATTGGCAATCGGCCTCCGCCGGCCCCGGCCATCGTCCTCAAACCCGATCGGCCACGCGTCACGGATTTTCTTGCCTGCCGGGTAACCCGGGCGGCGCAGGATCCCGACGGAGACAAGGTCGAGCTGCATTACTTATGGACCGCCGACGGCCGGAAGTTCGCCTCAGCCGGGACAAGCGGCACGATCCCGGCCGGGCTGCTCAAAAAGGGTCAGAAGTGGCGGGTCGAGGTGACAGCCTCTGACGGTGAGCTTTCGAGCAAGCCTGTCGACGCCACGGTTGTCGTCGCCGACTCGCCGCCGGGGCTGCCCCGTGTGGAGATTCGGCCTCGCAGGCCGCTGTCATCCGACGATCTCCTCTGCCATCTGGCGGGTCCGACTCCCGACCCGGACGGAGACAGCCTGACGCATAGCTACGCCTGGTTCCGGTTAAAGGGAAAGGGACGCCCTCTCGGCAAGCCGGTTCAGACGGGCCGCCTGCTGGCTGCTTCGCATACCAGAAAAGGACAACGCTGGCTGTGTCGCGCAACTGCGTCCGACGGCGAGTTGGGCGGTTCACCGGCCGAGGCGTCTGTCGACATCGCCAACGCCGAACCGAGCGCGCCGAGGGTGGGAGTAGTACCGGCCGATCCCTGCGATAACGATGAGTTGCGTTGTACGATAGAGAACAAGGCACAGGATCCCGACGGCGACCGGATCAGATACAACTTCGCCTGGTATAAAGACGGCCTGAAACAATCCTTCGCGCCACAGACGGATAGGGTTCCCGCTCGCTTGACCGGTGTCAACGACATCTGGCAATGCATGGTGTCGGCAAGCGACGGATCACGGTCGAGTAAGCCTGTCCAAAGCGCTGAAGTGGTTATCCGAAAGTAGCAACTCTTTGAAATAATAGTAAATTATATGTGATACAAGTCACTGCTATTGGTTCTCAAAAGAGTTGACAATGACGTTTGGGAGTCTATAATATCATGGCACCGTGTAGGAAATTATGATCTGCTGTTTCGGGGTTTTGGATTGCTCGATGGAGGTGCGCGAATGATGAGGATAGTTTCGCTGGCATTGGTGGTTTTGTTGTCAACCACTGTATTTGCGCAAGACAAGCCGGCAGGCGCCGACGACACCGACTTTGCCAAGGCGGCCAGTCTCTCGGGTGCCGAGAAACAAGACCGGGCGAGATCGTACCTGGACGAGATGCGAGATGTCTTAGGTCACGTGCTGAAGCTGCTCAAGGAAGCGCGCGAGGAGAAGGACGTCATCAAGGTCAACTGCGTCAACGAGAAGCTCACCAGCATCAAGGGCCTGATTCGCATTTCCGAGCAGGCCGGGATGACGCTTCAGGAAGCGCTGGCCAAGGGGGAGAAAGACACCGCGTCCCACGAGTTCCACAAGATCTCCATTTCACATCAAAAGATAAGAGTGCTCCGGAGCGAGGCCGAGCAGTGCGTCGGTGAGTTGGCCTTCGCGGTGGGCAAGACGACGGTCGAGGTGGAGGTGGACAAGGATCAGGTCCCGGAGCAGGATCCGACTGACGTGAAATTGCCCGAGACACCCGTGATCCGACCGCCGGCGGCAAGCCCCTACCAGTGAGGGCGGGGATTTCTTACATTGAATTGATTTTCTCTAGTGTCTAGACAACGCTGAAAAATACGCGGGACCGAATCCTGGATGGGTACGACAACCATGAAACAGACCTGCATAAAAGCCATGCATTGCTTTCTGATCGCTATTCTGATGGTTGTGGGAGGGAGCCAGTTGTGTGAGGCTCGCGGGTTGGGAATCAAGGCCGGCGAAGGCCGGTTGCACCCGGCACTCGACCTCGATCTGGTTTACGACTCCAACCCCAGCTATGCCACCAGCAACAGCTTCTTCGACCTGGCTCTCAGGATCAGGCCCGGCCTCACCTTGAGCTTTCCCTCAGAGAAGGTCTCCTTCGAACTGGACGCGCACGTGGGGTACGACTACTACTTCGGGGTGGACAAAAGCCGTTCCAGCGACCTGAGCACCTTCGCCGGCGAGGCGAGCATGCAGGTCGGCTTCAACCCCAAGGGGCAGGTCAGCTTCTTCGTCGAGGACAACTTCTCGAGGACCAGCGATCCGCGCTACAACTCGCTCTCGGGCAAGTACGACCGCACCGACAACGAGGCCAAGGCACACCTGCAGATCAAACCCGGCGGCGGTGCCTTGATGTTCGATCTGGCCTACGGTTTCTTCATCGACTGGTTTGACGACTCGGGGGCCGAATCAAAGGCTCTTTCCAGCTACGCGCACCGGGCCTACTTCTCGGGCAAGTGGAAGTTTTTGCCCAAGACCGCGCTGAGCGTCGATTTCGACTCCGACATCAGGCGCTACCCCAATAGCTATTCGGGCGGCGACAAGAACATGGACGTCAACGCCATCCGCGCAACGGTCGGCCTGCTGGGTCAGATCACGCCCTGCATCGCAGTCGCCATCAGGGCCGGTTACGGCGACAGCCTGTTGCCCGAGCGAACCGGTTACAGCGGCTCGAACTACCGCTCGGCCATCGGGCAGGCCGAGATCTCCTATCGCGCCGCCACGACCTTCATCCAGGCCGGTTACTCGCGCAACTTCCAGCCGGTGGTGCTGTTCGCCTGGTTCGGGCAGGACCACGCCTACGCGCGCTTGCGGCAACAAATCGCCGGCAAGTTCAGCCTGTCTCTGGATGTCGCCTATGACTACCTGTCGTACGGAGACGGCGTGACAGCCGACCTGGCCAACCAGGGCGGCCGCTCGGATCACGTCCTGAGCGGCGGGCTGGACTTCAACTACCACATCCTAGACTGGTTCGAGCTGGGCCTGGCCTACGCGATCCAGGCCCGCTTCTCCGGCTGGCAGCAGCCGCTGGCCGGCGCTGGAGGAGTGGACTACTACAAGCACATGTTCACCCTGCACATCGGGGTGGACTACTGAGCCCGGCGGCATTATATTTCTAACCAGGGTGTTCGATGAGACGTTTGCTGATCTCGAGTGTCGTGTTGTCTGTTGGGCTTTCGGCCTGCTGGTTTTCCCGGACGCCCGAGACTCCCAAGGTGTCGCTGACCGCCGTGAGGCCCGCTTCTACGCTGGGGCCCGGCGACGTCTTCGAGGTCAAGGTCTACGACGAAAAGGATCTCAGTGGCATCTACCGGGTTTCATCAAACGGCTCGATCAGCTTCCCGCTGATCGGTAAGGTTCAGGTGGACGGCCTGGCCGGTTCCGACGCGGCCGATCTGATCCAGTCCCGGCTTGGGGAGAAGTACCTCAGGAATCCCCAGGTGAGCATCTTGGTGAAAGAGTACAACTCCAAGAAGGTATCCGTGTTCGGCCAGGTCAATAAACCCGGCACCTTCAGGTTCGAAGATCGCATGACGGTAATCCAGGCGGTCAGTATGGCCGGCGGCTTCACCAAGCTGGCGGCCAAGAACGACACCAGCATCACCCGCATAGTCGAAGGCGACGAGAAGAAGTTCCCGGTTCCGGTCGAAGCCATCGCCGAGGGCAAGGCCAAGAACTTCGCCCTGAGACCCGGCGATATCGTTTATGTCCCGGAAAGCATCTGGTGAGCATCCGCTCGCGCTCTGGCGGCCGTCGCTGGGCGAGGGTGAGGAGCTAGCGCTCGGGCGCGTCCTTCACTCGGGCTGCCTCACGGCCGGGCCCGAGGTAGAGTCGTTCGAACACGAATTCTGCGCGAAGACCGGTTTTCGGCATGCGGTTGCGGTCAGTTCGGGAAGCGCGGCCCTCTTGTTGGCGCTGCACGCATTTGGAGTGGGACCGGGCGATGAGGTGATCGTGCCGGCTTACACATTCGTCGCCACGGCCAACGCCGTCGCCCTGCGGGGCGCGAGCGTAGTTCCCGTGGATGTCGAGAAGAACGGCTACAATATCTGCCCGCGCTCGACAGGCGGCGCACTCGGCGAACGCACGGCCTTGATCGTGCCCGTGCATCAATTCGGCCGGCTGGCTGATACCGGGGCCTTGCATTCGATTGCCGGTCGGGTCGGTTTTCTGGAAGACGCCGCTTGCGCGGTCGGCGCGGTCGATGGGTCGGCCGGGATGACGGCCTGCTTTTCCTTTCACCCCCGCAAAGTGATTACCACGGGCGAAGGTGGAATGATCGCGACCGCTGACGCCGGATTGGCCGACCGCCTGAGAAGCCTGCGCTCGCACGGCCTGCAAGACGGTGTGGCCCAGGAAGCCGGCTACAACTTTCGCATGAGCGAACCGGCCGCTGCCATGGGGCGCGTGCAGCTCGGCAGGTTGCCGGAACTTATGGCCGTAAGAAGGCAGGTGGCCGAATGGTACACGGCCGGACTTAGCGGCATCAACTGGCTGGATCTTCCGGAAAATAATGACACGACCGTTTTCCAATCATACGTTGCCCGCCTGCGCACCGACGCACCGCTCTCCCGCGAGCGTCTGCTTTCGTACCTGGGGTCCCGTGGAATCGGCTGTCAGGCGGGGGTCGTACCCATCCACCTGCATCCGGCCTATCGCGGCTCGTCCCGCCGTGAACTGCCGGTAGCGGAAATGCTGGGCCGCTCATCATTTTTCCTGCCGATGCACGCAGAGCTTACGAAGACCGATGTTGACCGGGTGTGCCGTGTAATGCACGAGCTTCCTTGACCTGGCTGCCTGGCTCTGAGTAAGTTTATATCCATGAGCCATATCGAGAAAGAAATCTACTCGCAGCCTGTTGTGCTCGAGAGATTGCTGGCCAGGGAGAGCAAGCGCGTGCGCAGGATCGCCGAGTCGATCAGGGCCTCAAAAGTCAAGACGGTGTTCATGGTGGCGCGGGGTTCCTCGGACAACGCCGGTCTGTACGGCAAGTACTTGTTCGGAGCGCGCAACCGCCTGGTCACGGCCATGGCTACGCCATCGCTGTTCACCCTCTACAAACAACCCCCGGATATTTCCGGTTGCCTGGTACTGGCGATATCCCAGTCGGGCGCTTCCGAAGACCTGAGTCAGGTGCTCGATCAGGCGCGCCGTCAGGGGAACCGAACCATTGTCATCACCAATACACCCGCCAGCCCGCTTGCCGATCTGGCTGACGACGTCATTCCTCTTCATGCCGGGGTCGAGCGCAGCGTGGCCGCAACCAAGTCGTACACGGCTCAGTTGCTTGCGCTTGCCATGTTGAGCGTTGCTCTGCGCGGCAGCGAAAAAGATATCGAGAAACTCGCGCGAGTGCCGCAAGCGCTGCAGGCGGTACTGGATGGAGCCGAACCAATCGCCGCGGCGGCGGAACGCTATCGCTACATGCAGCGCCTGGCAGTCATCGGGCGCGGCTACAACTACGCCACTGCCTTCGAGCTGTCTTTGAAGCTCAAGGAGCTTGCCTACCTGAATGCCGAGCCGTTCTCCAGCGCGGATTTTCGCCACGGGCCGATAGCCGTGGTCGAGGAAGGTTTTCCCGTCATGTTGATAGCGCCGAGCGGCAAGACGCTGGCCGACATGCGGGCTCTGGCGGGGGCGCTTTCGAAACGCCGTGCAGAATTGATCGTCATTTCCGATAACGACAGGTTGCGAGCCCAAGCCACAACGCCCCTGGCCTGCGGATCCGGCTTGCCCGAATGGCTGAGCCCCCTGCTCATGGTAGTTCCGGGACAGTTGTTCGCCATGCACTTAGCGGCCGCCCGTGGTTGCCCGCTGGACAAGCCGCGCGGCCTGACCAAGGTGACCATTACAAGTTGATGGGCATATCATCGCAGGAACAAGCCCCTGAGGGCGGTGGGTTAAGAAAAGCTGGGTGAAGAAAAGCTTGAATGGCTGACTTCAAAATGCTATCATACTAATAGGTATCCAAGCAAGAGACTGGAAGGCATCGGCCATGTGGGAGGGTTCCAATCGGCAGGCACCTGGTCTCAGGAGTTCGTCCGCAGAAGTTTCACTGGCCGACTCCAGAATGACTCGCAGGGAACTACTGCGTCTGATTGCTGCCACGGCTGCGACAACAGTTTGGGGCTGTGAAGGCTCTGCCAGGAGCCCAGCCAGCATGTCAAGAGCGAAGAGCGAGAGACATTTTTTCAGAAAGCATGAAAGAGAGACGATCGACGCGCTGGCGAGAGAGGTGCTTCCGGCGGCATACAACGGCCATGGTAAGGATTTTGATGTTACCGCATGGATCGAGAAGGAAGTAGGAGTGGGTCCTGGTAATGAATTATTTCACGAAGGTCTTGCCTGGTTGGATGAAGTGTCGCAAAAGATCTTTGGCATGACTTTTAGCAAGCTGGCTCGCCCGAGACAGCATGTGATCATCCAAGCAATCTCAGGCAAAAATGAAAAGAAAATAGATGACATCGAAGATCCATCTGACACAGGTAAAATATTCTTCCAGAAGTTTCGCTACCACGCATACAGAGGGTTCTATTCGACACAAAAAGGATGGGATGTCGTTGGGTACAGCGGCCCCCCGCAACGATACGCGCCGACTAAACCGCTCAACATTCTAGGCCACAATGAGACGAGATATCCCAACTATGATGTGTGCGTGGTTGGTTCGGGCGCTGGCGGTGCCGTTGTTGCTCACGAGCTTTCAAAAGCTGGCATACGAGTACTGCTGATCGAGAGCGGAAAGGTATTTCAGAGACCAAGAGATTTCATTGCCACGAACGCAAAATGGGAGATCGAGCGAAGTCCGCTGCTGGGAAGCTCGGCCGGATATCCTTTTTCTGGAGGTCCAAGACAGAAACTGGACGACCGCTTCAAGCATCTCGTGCCAGACTACACTGATACAACAGAACCGGATTTGAAGATAAGAAAGATCGAAAATAAATTCAGGCTCGGTCAGCGGCTGCAGATGGCTTTTGGTGTCGGCGGAACTACGCTCGTATACGAGGCGCAATGTACCAGGTATGGAAATGAAACGTTTCGAGAGCATACCCTTGACGGTGTCGGGGCCGATTGGCCGCTTTCCTACGAAGATATCAAGGAAGACTACGATGCAATCGAGGATATTCTGGGCGTTTCTGGCGATCCGGCGATGCCTGGACCACCGCGTAGTAAGGCTTTCCCCAATCCGCCGCATCGTTTCGGAAAGGCCGCGCTGTTACTGAAACATGCCGCGAACAAACTCAACTTAAGAGTATATTCACAGGCCCTCGCAACGCCTTCTCTGCCATACCGTGGACGCCCGGCCTGCAAAAGATGTGGGTGTTGTATGTTGGGCTGCGCATACGGGGCAAAAGGCAGCACGGATATTTGTTTCATCCAACCCGCCCTCCGTACGGGAAGAATGGAACTTCGTACCGGCTGTCGTTGTCTGCGCCTCGATACAAATCAGGACGGGAGTGTTTCCGGTGTAATCTTCCTTGATGAAGCAGGAGTGAGACATGTTGCCAGGACAAGGCTGGTTGTGCTCGCAGCCGGGGCAATAGAGACGCCAAGAATCCTGCTTTCATCGTCGGCTGGAAAATGGAAACGTGGAGCAGCGAATGATTCAGGGCAGGTGGGTCGTAATTACCAAGAAACGCTTGTTGCAACGAGCTATGGACTGGTCAATGAGCCACTCACGCCAATTGAAGGTCCCGCAATAGATAATGTGATAATGGACTTTGCAGCGACCAGGCGCAATGAGAACTACGCCCGTGGATTCACGCTATCTGCAAGCGTAGCGGGCATGAATCTGCTTGGGCCGCTTTCCTATGCGCTGCAAATTGCTCCCGGCTGGGGAATCCCGCATGAGAATTTCATGAGAGAACGTTTTGGCCAAGCATTTATTTTGCACGCAGCAGGAGAACAATTGCCAAGCTCGTCAAATAGGGTTGTTCTCGATCCCGCCAGGAAAGACTGCCGGGGCGAGCACGTTGTGAAGGTGCTCAACTGGCTTGGTGAGAACGATCTGTTAATGTTGAATGCGATGTTCAAAAGAATGAATGAAGTTTTAAGTGCAGCCGGCGCATTCGAAATCAAGCATGCCAACTCGTCATACGTGGCGAGGATGGGCGTAGAGCCAAGGGGTACATGTAGAATGGGTGATGATCCTGAACACTCCGTAGTGAACTCGCATTGCATGGCACATGAAGTTAATAATCTATATATTGTGGATGCGAGCGTCCTGGTTGGTGGCATGCACGGAAACATTGCCCTGACTATTCAGGCCCTGGCATGTCGAGCGGCAAAAGATATAAAGAGGCGAATGCTTGGAAAAGAAATATGAGCAAGTATGTTTTTGACATTACGGTAAACATGACTGGCTATCTTAAGGCGGGAGGTCGAGATGAATATTGAAGGAATGGTAAATAGACTAATGGCAAGCATTATTATTCCTGTCTTTCTTCTGTTGACAATAATCCTTTTCTTTGAAGAGCAGACTTACGCCGGAGGATACGTCGGTATCTGTGGTATTACGGGCGGAGCGCAAGACGATACAGGTGAAACACCTCACCGCGGTTGTCGCTGGGGGCCTGGGTGTGACACAACGTCAATGGACGAGATAATGATTTATGTCGGTGTGGGAGCTGATTGCGCCGACAATAATACAGACGATTGTACATTTAATGTGGATTTCTTCGACGCGGTGACGGGGAAGTTCCTTAGAAACGAAAATATTGGTGTTGGTGACTGTGATGGGGGTGGCCCACCTGGACCTCCGTGTAATCTGGATGAACTAAATACGGGTGATCAACTATGTGGCCCATCTGGTCAAGATGCAGTTAGGGATGACTGTGGTGATGGTTCATCGGGCCGAAGCACAGAGGGTGCCGATAGAAGTTGCGGATGTAATCCAGAGGAAGGCGATGAAGGATGTTGCTATCAAAAGTCTGGGCACTCAGTATATTATGAGAGTGGATTCTATACACGAAAAGACCATGATCTTACGATAGTTGGTAATGGAGTAGATATCAATATTGACAGGTACTATAATAGTAACCGTTCGGAGATCGAGTTCAGACTGGACAGGGATCCAAGATATATCTGGAGAGCACAATATCCGAGCTTCTTGGGTTATGGTTGGCGTCATAGATATCAGGAAAGAATACGTATCCTTCTTCCCCAGTTTTTCAACGGCTATGAGGCCGATCCATTCGCTGAAATGCTAAATCAAAAGCCTGTAATATACTATCGTTCGGATGGTGTGGCAACGAAGTACAGGTTCCTGTCAACAAACGATAAATGGTACGCAGATTCGGGGCGTGATCAACTTGTACGAGAGGGAAATAATATAGTAATTGTCAAGCCATCAGGCGAGAGACACGTGTTCGAGATTCAAGATGGTGATCTCGCAAATACTCAGCCAGTGGACATCCGATTAAGGCGAATAGAAGCCTACAAACCACAAGGAGATGGAGACGAAGTTGGAGGGATAGATCTTCTCTATTGTGACGATACAGACTGCAATAATTCAAGCTGCCCCGAAAGAGATCTGGAGTCTATACCATATTTGTGCAAGATCATTATTGACGATAGCAATGGCCAGAGAGGAGTCGTGTTTAAGTATGATCAAGGAAGACTGTCCAGATTAATGTCTACTGATTCCTCCAGCTGCATAGTGCAATATGGTTATGACATTTATGGAAACCTAACTCAGGTTATGTATCAGGATGGCAGAGGTCCCGAATGCGAGGCTGATGGTGTCTTGCAATATGATTACGAAATAGGGACTGAGGATGTTCCAGCGCCAGTCGAGGCATTCACGTGCAAGAGACTTGCAAACGGAGAATGCGAATGGATCTGCGGTGAGGACGAGAATGGCAATTGTCTTCCTTTGTGGCGTGTTTGTGACCCACCAGAAAACGGAGTTTGTAAACCATGGTGCATTAACACAGGAGGAGAATGCAAACTAATAGCGGGTATGGGCATATGCCCGCTACCGGATGACGGTGGAAACTGTCAAGATGGTTGTACGGCGGTGCCTGAACTGGATGAGGGTGGTGTTTGTATATCCGATGAGGACAGTACAGAATGTAGTCCTCCACGTTATAAATTGTGCGACACGGGTTGTCATCTTGATAGCACCAATGCTATTACGTCCTTGATTTGCGTTCCGGAAGCTGAACCACTTGATGGTTTGTGCAGTCATCCAGGCGGATCGTATCTGTTGAAAGGTTTTTGGGGCGAGGAAAGTCTATGTGCCTATTCGGAGGCGGCTAGAGCAAAGGATTATTCATGGCTAGATTCGGTTAGAGACGAAGACGGAATTAGGCTAGAGGGTATAAGCTATGTAAATTGGAATCACCCACAAGTTAAGAAGGGGACGGCAATCGCTGCAATAAAGCCGGATGAAAGGCAAACATATCATTTTCCAAGTGACAATGAAGTGCAAGTCTTGGGTTATGCTTTCGGCCACTGGCCTATTCTTAATTACTCTGTTAATTTCATGGGAGACAGAGAAGTAATATATGGCAACTGCGGGTGCGGTCCGGTGAGAGAGATCGGCTGGGGTAAAGTTCGGGGCAGAAGGGTGGTCAAATGGATGAAATCCGGCGAGACCGGTACGGGTGATCCTGTATACACGGTGTATGAACACGACGAGCAAGGACGAACAACAAAGGCATACATCGGCACTGCCTCAAACAACGAAGATCTTGCGTCTCAAACTATACTTCCGGAAGGACAGATCATAGATTACGAGTATGACAATCCGGAAAGAATGACACCGACATCGATAAAGTTAATTCCTCACGTAGGCTCTGGCGGTGATTCGGCATGCGGTGGGATATGCCCAACATCAGAAACTATCTTTGATTACGGGGGGCAGGACAGGATACAGAGAATCATCAGGAAGGGTTGCGGCATCGTTGCCAGTGTAAGTGGCACACATCATTGTGATACAAACATGGCAGAGGTAACAACGATAGGCTACCTTGACGGCAAGGTTGATACCATAGATGGGCCTCGAGATGACGTCGAAGATATCATCAAATTTATATACTATACTCAAGGGCCAAATTCTAGTTATCTCAACAAGATTCGCTACATGGGCTCAGGTCTCGATATAACATATTCTGATTACAATATGTTCGGAAAGCCGAAACATATTACTGACTTCAATGGAAATGTCTGGGGTATGGAGTACGATGGCAGGGGTAGATTGATTAGCTTCAGAAAGCCGGATTCTGGCGGCGAGAACCAGGAATACACGATCGAATATGAGAATGGAAGGTTAAGTAGGGTTGTATTACCAAAGGGCAATGTCATTGAATATGGGCCCAGAGAATTGGGCATTGATATATGGGGTCTAGTTCAAACAGTTCAGAGGAGAGATAGCGAAAATTCGGCGGCGAAAGAGACCGCTCGACAGGAGGTCGCATTTAGGGGCCTATTGGCGATGCTTTCATATGTAGGTGCGGGTGGATCTGAGCGTTATCGCTACCAGTCTTTTCTTGAAACAGAATGGGATACAAGTGGTATTTTTCATTGGATCATGAGCATGACAGACGATGGCAATCTTTTGTACAGAATATTTCACTACGACGAATTGGGAAATCTTTCGGAAATGTGGGACGAGGCGCATCCGAGAGAAGACGGTGTGCGTACGCTCGCATTTGAAAATGACGGATTAAACAGGATTTCCGGAGTCGAGGCGCATACTTCATGGGAGGGCGATGAACCTTTTCATCAACGAAAATACGGATATGATATGTTCGGCGGATTGCAAAAGACGATCGATTTCGGAAATAAAACGACAAAATACCTGCGTGACGGCTTTTCACGGATATCTAAGATAGAATCGCTTGATACGGGCGACACGTATCTTGCATATGATGCAGCCGGGAATCTAATAGAGCGATGGACGGCACTCGGGACTACGAGCTACTCCTATGACTCGCTCAGCAGGCTTGTTAAGGTATTACATGATGATGGGACTTCTATTCTCTATTGTTACGACGAGACTTCTGCCGGTGACCTATGCCCATCGCAGCCCGATGGATTTGTAGATAATCTGAAGGGTCACCTGAGAGCCGTAGTGGACGGGAGTGGCACAACTTACTTTTCCTATCGTTCTGACGGACTGCTCGAAAAGGAGCGCCACGAGTATACGGCTCTGGGCATCGAAGGCATTTCCTATGATATTGTTTATGACTACGATGCCAATGGAAACCTGAAATCAACAACCTATCCTTCTGGCAGAACACTCAGTTACGTATATGACACTGACGATTACGGCATACAGCAGTTCCGAGATCGGCCTATAAAGGTGCGTGTATCCGATGGTAACGAAGAGCAATTGCTCGCAAGCAACATTGAATACGAGCCTTTTGGGCCGGTAAGGCAATATGACCTGGGTAATGGCATCCGCAGACAAAATGAATACGACAACAAATATCGTACTGATTATACGTTGTATTTTACTGTTGGTGGGCGCAGCTACTCAAACCATACATATTCATATGACGAAGTGAGCAATATTAGCTACTCACTTGATATTATTAAAACGGTTTCAGAGACATACGACTTCTCCTACGGCTATTCTTACGATCCACTGCACCAGTTGACGGCGGCCATGGGAAGCGCTAGCGCGGATGGTGGTAGCTGGGAGCATGGCGGGACATTTGTCGAGAACTATTTTCTTGATCCGGACGGCAACCGGGACTTCCTGGAACGCGAGGACAAGACATTCGCCTATCTTTACGATCCTTTGACATGCGCTGACTACGACGCGGCGTCCTTCGACCCGGACAATCGCCCCCCAAAGACGAGCAACCGCATAACCTGCATTGCCGATCCGGTTTTCGACGACGAACAGGAAGGGAATTGCGATGATGAGGATCCTCAGCAGAATCAGCACGGCCATGGACACGAGAAGGGCAATGGTCGCGGTCATCATTCTTGCGCGCCGTACGGTCCACCGGGCCAGACGAAGAAAAACGACAAAGACGGTGATGGAGTACCCGACAATATAGATCTCACTGGATTGGGCGTGGATTTTCATGCGATTTTGGAGGAGTTGAGAGATCTATTGAGCGAAATTCCACTTGGCGACCTGGAACCGGGCGATGCCGGGTGGAAGAAGAATGTGTCCAGGAGATATAATTCGATTGTTGGTCGCATCAATGCAATAATGAACCGCTATGGGCTCCACCAGCGTGTGATTCGCAGGTTACTTCTCGGCAATGTCAATTTTCACAGGCTTCTTGCCAAGTTGTTGAACCGCCGGGCGATGAACGGGCCGCGCTGGACGAGCGAGGATCGCGAGCTTGTCGGGGCGGTGATAGACGCGGCGGAGGCGGTCGATATCGAGGTTGGGGTCAGGCAGTTGGGAGAAGAGGGATTGATTCTGACTCCGGTGGAATATGATGGAGTTGGAAACATGGTGCGTAAGGGAAGCGTCTGCTACCAGTACGGCTCGGACAACAGGCTTGCGCGGGTGGGTTTGCTGCCGCCCGGAATAGATCCGTTGGGCCCCGGGGCCGGGGAGCAGTGTACTGCAATGATCGTGGTGGCCGAGTTCGCCTATGACGCATGGGGTCGCAGGACGAATAAGACTGTAATGGGCGTCCCGACAGTGTTTGCATACGATGGAGCAGGGCAACTCATCGCCGAGGGGTTGCCTGGCGGGTTGTGGACCACCGAGTATTACTATCTGGGCGGGCAGCCGCTTTCGATGTGGAAGGGGCTGGCGATACCCGCCGTCGGGGCCGTTCCGGGGTGTTCGACATCGGCCGGCCACGCCATGACGGGTCTTGCGCTCATATTGCTGCCGTTCGGGTTGGCGCTGGTATTCTGGCGTCGACGCGCCTGGCGCCTGTGTCTGGTTCTGCTGCTCTCGGGCGGGGTGGTTGCCTGCGCCGTGATGGTCTCGACGTGCAGACCGAACGACGGACCGAACGGCGGCGTGCCGTATACGTTCGGCGGCGGCTACTTTTACTACCACAACGATTATCGAGGCGCACCGCTGTACATGACCGACGAGTACGGCAAAATAGTCTGGCTGGCGCGATACCGGCCGTACGGAGAGATCGACGAGGACAGGGACGTAGACGGAGATGGGTTGCCTGTCGAAAACAACCTGCGCTATCCAGGCCAGTATGACGACAGGCTGGACGAGTTGTTGCTGGGCGACAAGCTGTATTATAACATGAATCGATATTACGATCCGGGCATGGGGAGATATATTTCCCCCGAAGTGGAAGAAAGGCTGGAGAATATAGATACTAACAACTTTACCTATGCCATGTCGAATCCTCTTTCCTATATAGATAGAAATGCCCTTGATCCATTTGGTGGGGACGGCGAAGCAGATATGTGGCGTCAAGTTCTTGGGTTAGCCACAAATGATGAGATTGTCAGAGAACAGACATACTCTGGTATCGGCGCGTTTATTGGTCTTGGAATTTTAGGAAGTCTTGAGCTTGCGCCGTATGCTATTATGGCAGGTTCCTCTCTGTGGCAGAGGCTAAGTTCTATATGGCAGAACATATTTTCGAATCCATGTAAAACTGTAGCAGGCAGATCTCTTTCTGACGTTCTTTCTACGCAGAACGTAGAGATATTTAAGTCATTTATACGTAGAATTAGTGGTGAAGCCATGAAAGCAGGGGGCGCCACAAGAACACTGGCAGACACCTATCGTATACTGCAGCGCGCAAAAGAACTTGGATATGAGGTTGTCACTGGCATAGAAACAAAATGGGCGGGAGGACCACATATTCATCTTCAGTATCCAGGTAGTGGTAAAATATATTTTCCAGTACCACCTGGATTTGAACTATAATAATAGTTGATCATCAATGACTAGTAATATATATAACAAAAAGATATATCTAGGCTATTATCTGTGCAACACCACTATTACATGTTATAAACGGCCAAGTGTTCCATATAGGGGAGTTAATAGACCGCTTTGGGCGGAGTACAGCTATGGCTATGATGTTATTGCTTTAGAAAAAATGAGGAGTGAGGGCAAGGGTGATCTTGCAAACCTGTGGGAGAGGTATATAGATGCAGAAGATGAACTTAGATATGATATTCGACTTGCAAGGAAGATAAAAAATGAGTTCATGAAATATGGAATGGAATTCGAGATAATATATACCCAGATTGAAAGAAGTCCTGACAATATAAGCAGTTATCCACGTGGTGAGCTATGGGAAAAAGAACAAAAAAAAGATATTGCTCTTTACGAACCGATACAGTCCATGTTGTCTGGGCCACCGAAGAATTCAAACTTCTTGGGCTACGACGTGGCTGCGTTATATGATGGTTTTCATTCGGCAATTTATCAACCTGGCCTGAATGAAACTGCACCAGATCTTCCAAGATATCTGAACAAATGGGGGTTGTTCGATGACATTGATACCGCTATGAAATTTATGCACAAGGCCAACCTTATGGATTACGGTTCTTTGCCTTTTTGTGTTCTAGGAGTGTGGGAGGTGGCATGACAACTCATCGCCAGGGGCTGCCTGGCGGGTTGTGGACCACCGAGTATTACTATCTGGGCGGGCAGCCGCTTTCGATGTGGAAGGGGCTGGCGATACCCGCCGTCGGGGCCGTTCCGGGGTGTTCGACATCGGCCGGCCACGCCATGACGGGTCTTGCGCTCATATTGCTGCCGTTCGGGTTGGCGCTGGTATTCTGGCGTCGACGCGCCTGGCGCCTGTGTCTGGTTCTGCTGCTCTCGGGCGGGGTGGTTGCCTGCGCCGTGATGGTCTCGACGTGCAGACCGAACGACGGACCGAACGGCGGCGTGCCGTATACGTTCGGCGGCGGCTACTTTTACTACCACAACGACCATCGAGGCGCGCCGCTATATATGACGGACGAGGACGGCAAAATAGTCTGGCTGGCGCGTTACCGGCCTTATGGAGAGATCGACGAGGACAGGGACGTGGACAGAGACGGATTGCCTGTTGAAAACAACCTGCGTTACCCTGGCCAGTATGACGACCGGCTGGACGAGTTGTTGCTGGGCGACAAGCTGTACTACAACTTGAATCGGTATTACGATCCTGGCATAGGCAGATATAGTACCCCGGAGCAGGAGTACAGGCTTGAGAATATAGCCATGAACCCGGGCTTCCAGCCGTTCGGGTTTGCAGGGGGGTTCTATGACCCGGGTACTGGACTGGTTCGTTTCGGGGCGCGTGATTATGATGCTGAGCTTGGAAGATGGACAAGCAAAGATCCGATAGGTTTTATATTTAGTAAAAAGAGTCTTTATGGCTATACGTCAAATGACCCTCTTGATTTTATAGATCCCACAGGTCTTTGGCCGCCTGGATCATTCCCGCCATCTGGAGTTCCAGTCGGCGATTTGCAAAATTTCTCATGGGATTTTGCTATGGGCGGATTGTTAGCAGGTGCTACTTCAGTATTTACAGCAGGTCTTGTTTCTTTTGGAATCGAAATTTATTCGGTACCAGATGTATTGTACCACTTCACGTCGTGGAGTGGTGCAGCAAGAATAATCACTTCAGGAACCATCGTGGCAAGTCAGAAAGGTTGCTATGGTTCTGGAGTTTACTTGACAAGATTTTCAAGTTCAATAATGGCATTGCTTCAAGGTGCTGCATCTATTCAAGCTCAGCTCGCAATTCCAACGTCAACCATTGTTGGGCGAATAGTGTCAACCTGGTTCCCTGGCACATTCAAGTACATTGGTGGCAATCTGCCTTTCCCGTAGCAAACTGGAGGATTCACTAAATTGAAACGTTCTTGGTTTATAGTAATGGTAATATGCATGCTTTTTGTTTTCCTGATTTTCCCGGTTTCCCTTCTGGTCGTCTCATCGATTGTGCTAGGCAGTTGGTGGCCAGCATTTCTTATTCCTGTAATTATTATTTTGTCGAATCGTTTTATTGATAGGGGTTATGCTTGGATTGCAAATAAGTTCATAAAAGATCAGAGGAAAGAGTCAAGCTCGTGAAGGTGTGCTTAAGAACGCTTCTCATGAATCTGGGCACATCCTTGTCATGAACACCTGTCTACGAAAGGAGACCGATGCAATGGAGAGCAATTTCTCGGTCTGCGCGACACCGAACCCGTTAATGGGCCAGGAGCTTCTCGATCTCGATAAGTAACTGTCCAAGGCCCTCGCCGCTCACGGCCGATATGGGCACGACCGTGAGATCGCGCTCTTCCAGTTGCCGGGTGAGCGGGTCGACAAGCTCACGCACCTCGCCGAGATCGATCTTTGATATGGCGGCCAGGCGGGGCTTGTCGCTCAGGGCAGTATTAAACAGACGCATCTCGCGCTCTATGGATTCGAAACGCTCGATCAGGCGCTCTACCGAGGGCGCTTCGCCCGGCTCCCAGGTTACAAGGTGCACCAGGATCTTGCAGCGCTCGACGTGCCGTAAGAAGCGCTGGCCCAGGCCCGCCCCATCGTGGGCACCCTCGATCAGGCCGGGCACGTCGGCCATTACGAAACTCTGGTGATCGTGAAGTTCGACAACGCCCAGTGTGGGCATCAGCGTGGTGAAGGGATAGTCGGCTACCTTGGGCCGCGCGCGCGAGAGACGCGCGACCAGGGTCGACTTTCCAGCGTTGGGAAAGCCTACCACTCCGACGTCCGCCAGTAGCTTTAATTCGAGACGCAGCCCGCGGCTCTCGCCGGACCCGCCCAGTTCGGCCTTGTGCGGGGCGCGGTTGGTCGAGCTCTTGAAGTGAATATTTCCCCGTCCACCCCGTCCGCCTTGGGCAACGGTGAGCAGGGCGCCGTCTGTGTCCAGGTCGCCCAGCAGTTCGCCGCTTTTGGCGTCGAAGACGACGGTGCCCGCGGGCACGTTAATGATCAGATCCTCGGCGGCCGCGCCGTAACGGTCACTGCCCATTCCCGGCCTTCCGTTGCGGGCCTTGTAGTTCCGGGTGTAGCGCTGGTCGAGCAGGGTGGTCAACTGCCCGTTGGCCAGCAGCACCACACTGCCGCCGCGGCCACCGTCTCCCCCGTCGGGCCCGCCCATAGGCACGTAGCGTTCCCGCCTGAATGAAACGCAGCCAGCGCCGCCATTGCCGGAAGTTACCTCGATCTCGACTTCGTCTACGAAATTCATGGCCGACTCGACCTAAAAAGGCCACGGTGTCGACACCGTGGCCCGGAAAAAACGATATGAAAAGAGCCTACGACGTGGCCGGTTCGACCCAGGCTTGCTTGCGGTCGCGTCCCTTGCGGCCGTACTGCACGATGCCGTCGATCTTGGCGAAAAGGGTATAATCGCGGCCCATGCCCACGTTGCGGCCCGGGTATATCCTGGTGCCAAGCTGGCGAACAAGGATGTTGCCGGCACGGACCTTCTGCCCGGCGTAGATCTTTACGCCGCGCCGCTGTCCGGGGCTGTCGCGGCCGTTGCGTGTTGCTCCCTGTCCCTTCTTGTGTGCCATGAGCTTGTCTCCTCAGGCGCTGGGCTGGATGCCGGTGATCTCGACCCGCGTGTAGAACTGCCGGTGCCCGTGGGTGCGCTTGTAACCCTTGCGCCGCTTGAACTTGAAGACGATGATCTTCTTGGAACGATCTTGCTCCAGGATGCGCGCCGAGACCGTAGCCCCGTCGATACGCGGAGTTCCCACCTTTACGTCTTCGCCGCCGCCGATCATCAGGATGTCGTCGAAGCTTACGTCTTCACCCGCTTGGCCGGGAATCTTCTCGATCTTCAGCTTGTCGCCCTTTGAAACCCGGTACTGTTTTCCACCAGTTCTTACCACGGCATACATGACTCGATCGCTCCTTAGTGACCTGAAGGTCTTGATATTGCTCCAGGAACGCCGAACAATATTGGCTTTTCTGGTGGATGTCAAGATTTTTTAGTGGCTTGCCGCACCATATTCGAGAGCTTGTTAGCTAGCTCGGGGTGATCGGCGACGCCAAGCTCTGTGATGATTGCTGTAATCAGCTCGGCAGGTGTGACGTCGAAGGCCGGGTTGAAAACCGCAACGTTTTCGGGGGTAAAGCGGGTTCCACGGGGCGTCGTGACCTCGGCCGGATCGCGCTGCTCGATGGGAATCTCGTCGCCTGTGGCTACAGACAGGTCGACGGTGGAGGTCGGTGCGGCCACGTAGAAGGGTATTCCATGGTATTTCGCGAGCACGGCCACCTGGTAGGTTCCGATCTTGTTGGCGGCGTCGCCGTTTTTCGCGATGCGATCTGCACCAACGAAGCAGGCGTCGATCTGGCCGCTTTTCATCAGCGTCCCGGCCATGTCGTCGCAGATCAAGCGTACGTCAATCCCGTCGCGCAAAAGCTCCCAGGTGGTCAGGCGGGCCCCCTGAAGCAGCGGCCGCGTCTCGTCGGCGATCACCCTGATGTTCTTGCCCGCCTCCAGGGCGGCGCGGATCACACCCAGGGCGGTGCCGTAGCCGCCGGTGGCTAAAGCGCCTGCGTTGCAATGGGTCAGCACGGTACACGTCTCGGGCAGCAGGGCGGCTCCGTGACGGCCGATGGCGCGGCAGTAGTCGATGTCCTCGGCGCGGATCTTCTCGGCTTCGGCAAGCAGTCCGGCGCGGATCTTCCCGGCCTCTTCGCCGGACAGCGAAGCAAGTTTGGTCCGCATGCGTTCGATGGCCCAGAAGAGGTTGACTGCGGTCGGCCGGGTGCCGGCCAGGGTCTCGGCGGCCCGCTCGACGGCTGCGGCCACAGCGCCCGCGTCGGCGCCAGGCTGATTCTTGGCCGCCAAGGCCATGCCGAAGGCGGCGGCGATGCCGATGGCCGGCGCCCCGCGGACGTCGAGCACTCTTATGGCCCGGGCGACTTGCTCGACGGTGTTCAGATCGGCCCAGCGCTCCTGGCCGGGAAGCCGGGTCTGCTCGATGATATGCACTCCGTTTTCGTTCCACGATACCGGCGAGAGCATGAAATTCCTCCGCGGGCGCTAGCGCATCAGAACGAGCCTTCCAGATAGGCCGTCAGCATGCGGGCAAGCTCCACGCCCCCGTACGCTTCTCCCGAGGCGGTCGTGCCGCCGCCTTCATCGCGGAAGCGGAAATGCGGCGCAGTGAAAGGCGAGACGGGCAGGAAGAGCTTGAGGCCGGCCTGAAGCTCCGCGGCCGGTCCCGCGCGCCAGCGCAGGCCCAGCCTGCCCATCACGATCGCCACGTTGCCCATCTTCTGAGCGAGCGGCTCGGCGAACAGCCCGGCCGGGTTCTGGACACCATCGTCGATGAACTCCGAGCGGGTGAAGATGAAGAGGCTTCCCACCAGGCCTGAGGCGCTCTCGAAGCGCCCCCCGAGGCCGAGCAAGTTTCTGGGGGAGGTGCCGGATGCGGACCCGAACAACTCGCGGTGATCCCAGTAGCCTTGCAGCGTCAGCCCGTCGGAGACGTCGAAGCGCAAGGAAAGCTCGCTGCCGGCTATTATGGTGTTCCGGTCGCGGTTGACGCTCTTTGCGCTGCTGTTTTCCAGGTCGGGAAGCCCGTGTTCACCCGGGACGATGTGCGTCTCAAAGCGGACTTCATTGCCGAGCAGGTTGCAGTACAGATCCAGCGAGACGCTCAGCCTCCCGTCGAGAAAACGACCCAGGTAGCCGGCCTCGAAGGCCCAAAGCTCCTCGTTGTCGAGATCGGCGTTCCCACTCACCCGGGTCATGAACTCAAGGAACTTCTCCCGGTCACGGCCGGCAATGGGGCCGTCCGGCGGGAATGACACCATCGGGTGGACCCCCGTATCTACGAACGCGGGCTTGCGGAAGGCCCGGGCCGCGCCCAGGCGCAGGAACTGGTCTTTCAGCGGCTGGAAGACCGCGGCCAGCCTCGGGCTGATGAAGAAATCGGTCACCGTGTTGTAGTCGAGGCGCGCGTCTGCGGTCAGCGTCACCCAGTCCGTGGGCGCGAGTTCGGTATGCACGAAGGCGCCGGCGCGCAGCTCCCAGTGGCTGATGCCCGGCTTGTGATAGTCGGGGCTTTCGAGATCTGTGAAGCTCTCGGCATCCAGCAGATCCTGAGATCCGAGCCAGGCGGCGCGCCCGCCCCCGCCGACGATTACCAGCAGCGGTTCCCATAAGCGGGGCGCCGTCCACTGCATCTCGCCGTCCATGGTGTGGCTGTTTACGTAAATGGGCTCGAAGGTGGCCAGCTTGATTCCCGCATATTCCAGCGGGAAGCTGATATCGATGTTCGACGGCATCTGGTACCAGACGAGCCATCCACGCAGGGCCTCCGAGCGGTAGGAAAGTTGCGCGGAGCGCATCTGCTGTGTTCCCTTGACCATTCCAACCATAGATGTCAACTCCGAGGTCGCCCCGGAGAGCCCCAGATCGAGCGTGAGTCTCTCCGACCCGGACCAGCGGTACTCCGCCACCGCCCGCACCTTCCATGTCCGGCTGCCCGCGGCGCGGGGATCCGTGTAAATTCCCATCAGCTCGCCCCCGCCGCCCAGCGAAAACCCCCAGTCACCCATGCGGGCCGAAGCGCGGGTACCCAGTGAAATGCGGCCCGGCTCGCCGCCGGACAGCCGGGCCCACCCGGAGAGCTTCTGCTCCTGCACGGCGCGGGTGGTGACGCTGATGACTCCGGCGATCGCGTTGGCCCCATACAGCGAGGAGCCGGGGCCGCGGATGATCTCGATGCGCTCGATGTCCTCGATGAAGACGGGTTGCAGGTACCAGGGCGTGTAACCCATGAGCTCCATGTTGGCTTCCCGGCCGTCGATGAAAACCAGGTAGTAAATGTTCTCGTTTGTCCACGGCAACCGCCCCACGGCGGCGGAGAAGCCAACTGTGGACCTGATGATGCCCACGCCCGGCACCATGCGCAGCAGATCCTCGAAGGTCGTGGCGCCGGAAGCCTGTATGTCGCGGCGGGTGATGACTGTTACGGAAGAGGGGCTCTGGCCAATCTTCTGCCGGTGCCGGGCGGCCGATTCGACCATGGCCGAGTCCTGCAGGAAGGTGAACTCGTCCATGAGTTCCCCGTCCTCGTCCACCCCGGCCAGATCCGGAAAGTTC